>JBKJIN010000051.1:0-15830 GCA_046598425.1 Marmoricola sp.
CCGGCGAGGACGGCGGTGATGACCAGGCGACGTTTCGACACCGGGCCAGCGAACTATTCCGATGTCTTGAGACATGCCATTCCGATGTCCTGAACCAGAACACTGTCAGCCCGACCAGTGTGTTTTCGCAAGAAACGAGCAAAGATCCGAGCCCCTCGCCGGGGTTCGGATCTTTGCTGTTGCGGGGTAGTTCCACGCCTGATTGTCTGCTCACCTCGACGCGGTTCCGTCCCATCGGGAGCCCATGGAGGCCTCGTAGCGCGGGCCTCGAGATCAGCGATCGGTCCCGACCAGGCCGAGGTGCAGGAACTCCCACATCGTCTCCGCATCGAGCCTCCGGTCACCGCTCGACTTCGAGAGCGCCGTGAAGAGCGTCGAGCCGATCACAGCCTGGATGAACGCGGTGGTCAGTTTCTCGGTCGCGAGGTCGCTCCGGATGGACCCCTCCGCGACACCACGGTCGATCAGCTCGCGGATGACCCGGGCCATCGGCGCGGTCGCCCGCTGGTAGTCCGTTGCGTGCGAGGCCGAGAGCCCGACGTGGTACGGCGCCATGCCGCGGTTCAGGCTGCCGGCTCCGGCTCCGTCGCCGGCGTAGATGCTGGTCACGACCGTCTTGAGCGCGGTGATCGCGTCCTGGCCATCGATCCGCTCACGCCAGGCCGCCACGGACTGGGTGATCGACTCCTCGAGCAGCGCCAGGAGGAGCTCGTCCTTGCCGGAGAAGTACTGGTAGAACGAGCGCAGCGAAGTGCGCGACCGGTCCACCAGTTCCTGGACGGTGAAGTCGGTGCGGCCGGTCTCCTGGAGGATCTCCATCGCGGTCGCGATGAAGCGATCGCTGCGGGAAACGGCCTTCGCCTTCGCGGTGCGCAGGGAACGCTCCAGCGCACGGTCCCGCCAGGACGTCTGACCGTCAACGGCGGGGTCGGTCGCGGTCTCGTCCTTGGCCTGAGCCATCTGCTGCCTCCTGGGTCGTCGCTCGGAGAATGAGTGCCGAGATGAATGGTACCGATCATCTCGCTAAACGAGAATCCGCTAGGTCATCCGAGCCCGGGACTCGACCACCAACGACTGGATCGACTGGCCGAGACGACCGTTCGGGTCGCTTCTTTCTTGACACGACGCGCGCTTGTATATCTACTGACGAAAATGGAGAACAGCATTACCGAATCTAGCCCCGGACCGGGACTCTTCAAGCGCCACCTGCGCGACCAGCTAGTCGCCGACACCACGAACGGAGCCACCGCATGACCACCGCACCTGAGGTCAACCTCTCCAAGGTCCTGGTCGAGAACCGGGACCACGTCCTGATCCTGACGATCAACCGACCCGAGGCCCGCAACGCCGTCGACGGCGACGTCTGGTACCTGATCGGCAAGGCCCTTGAGGACGCCCAGGACGACCCGGACGTGCGCTGCATCGTGCTCACCGGCGCGGGCGACCAGGCCTTCTCCGCCGGGCTCGACCTCAAGGCGCTGGCCACCGGAACGCTGCGGATCCCGCCGGAGATGGCGAAGTACTCGTTCGCGGGCTTCGTCCGGCACTTCACCAGCAAGCCGGTGATCGGCGCGGTCAACGGCAAGGCCCTCGGCGGCGGCACCGAACTGGCGCTGGCCTGCGACCTGATCGTTGCCGTCGAGTCGGCCAGCTTCGGCCTCCCCGAGGTCAAGCGCGGTCTGATCGCCGGCGGCGGCGGGGTCTTCCGGATCACCGAGGTGATCCCGTAGAAGATCGCGCTGGAGATGCTGATGACCGGTGAGCCGATGTCGGCCGCCGAGGGTGCGCGGTGGGGCCTGGTCAACCGGGTCGTCCCGGACGGCACCGCCCTGGATGGTGCACTCGCCCTGGCCGCCCAGATCGCCCAGAACGCCCCGCTCGCGGTCCAGGCGAGCAAGCGCCTCGCGTACCGGATCCTCGACGGCGAGCCGGAGGGCGAGGCCCGCCTGTGGGCCGAGAACGACCGCGAGATCGGCGGGGTCTTCGCCAGCGCCGACGCGTCGGAGGGCCCTCTCGCCTTCGCCGAGAAGCGCGAGCCGATGTGGCTGGGACGCTGAGCGGGCAGGCACGCTGAGCGGGCAGTGACCCGGAGGCATGGCGATCGAGGACGTCACCGAGTTCGCCGAGACCGTCGTCGGGACCGCCTGAACCTATGCTCGTTGCGTGAGCACCAGCGACGCCGGCCCCGACGAGACCCCCCTGCTGCGGTTGATCCGGGAGAGCGTGATCGGCGACGACCACGTCATGATCGGCCCGTTCGGACCACGCCGGGTCACCTACGCCGACTACACCGCGTCCGGGCGCGCCCTGGGCTTCCTCGAGGACTTCATCCGCGACGAAGTGCTACCGAGCTACGCCAACACCCACACCGAGTCGAGCGGCACCGGCCTCCAGACCACCCGGCTGCGCTCCGACGCTCGGGCGATCATCCACGCGGCGGTCGGCGGAGACGCTCACACCAGCGTGATCTTTGCCGGCTCCGGCTGCACCGGCGCGATCGACAAGCTGATCGGCATCCTCGGCCTCCGGATCCCCTCGGTGCTCGAGGACCGGTACCGCTTCGGCGCGTCGATTACCGAGGACGAGCGCCCGGTGGTCTTCCTCGGCCCCTACGAGCACCACTCCAACGAGCTGCCCTGGCGCGAGGCGATCGCCGACGTCGTCGCGATCCCGGCGGACGCGGACGGGCACATCGACCTCGCGGTCCTAGAGTCCGAGCTCGAACGGCACGCCTCCCGGGCGTTGAAGATCGGCAGCTTCTCGGCCGCCAGTAACGTCACCGGGATCCTCAGCGACACCGCGGCGATCTCCTCCTTGCTGCACCGGCACGGCGCCCTCTCGTTCTGGGACTTCGCCGCGGCCGCGCCGTACGTGGAGATCGAGATGTACGGCCCCGACGTCGAGGACCCGCACTGCTACAAGGACGCCGTCTTCCTCAGTCCGCACAAGTTCATCGGCGGACCGAGCACGCCCGGGGTGCTGGTGGTCCGCAACGAACTGCTGACCAACCGGGTCCCGGACGTCCCCGGCGGCGGCACGGTCGCCTACGTCAACCCGGACGAGCACGTCTACCTGACCGATCCCGCGCAACGGGAGGAGGGCGGGACCCCGGCGATCGTCGAGTCGATCCGGGCCGGCCTGGTTTTCCAGCTCAAGGAGGCGGTCGGGATCGAGGTGATCCGCGAGCACGAGGAGAGCAACGTACGACGGGCGCTTGACCGCTGGTCGACGGAGCCGGCGATCGAGATCCTCGGCAACCTCGACGCCGAGCGACTCTCGATCATCTCCTTCGTGATCCGCACCCCGAGCGGGCGGTACTTGCACCACAACTTCGTGGTCGCACTCCTCAACGACCTCTTCGGGATCCAGTCGCGGGGCGGGTGCTCGTGCGCCGGGCCGTACGGTCACCGGTTGCTCGGGATCGACCTCGAGCGCTCCCACGAGTTCGAACGGGAGATCACTCGCGGGTGCGAGGGGATCAAGCCCGGGTGGGTGCGGATCAACTTCAACTACTTCATCTCCGAGCCGGTGTTCAGCTACATCGTCGACGCGGTCGCCCTGGTCGCGCGCGAGGGCTGGCGGATGCTCGGCGAGTACCGCTTCGACCCTGCCACCGGGATCTGGGTGCACCGCAACGGCCTCGTCGAACCCCCGTTGCGGTTGACCCAGATCAGCTACGGAGCCGACGGCCGGATGGACTATCCCCGGCGCGCGACCACCGCCCCCGAGTCTGCGCTCGCCGAGCACCTCGCGGAAGGCGCCCAACTGCTGGCGGCCGTCGTACCGGCACCGGAGGGACACCTCGCCGACCAGGTCTCGGCCGACTTCGAGCACCTGCGGTGGTTCGACCTCCCGGCAGCCTGCGTCCAGGCCCATTGACCGTGCCATTGGCCAATGGCATAGTCCCCCCATGAGTCCCCAGGCCGTGGCACCCCAGGCCGTGGCACCCCAGACAGCGCCACCTCAGGCAGTGCCACCTCAGAAGCAGGTAATCGTGATCGGCGGAGGCTTCTCCGGCATCGGCGCCGCGATCATGCTCGACAAGGCTGGCATCTCCGACTACCTGGTCCTGGAGGAGGGCGACGGCGTCGGCGGCGCCTGGCACTGGAACACCTACCCAGGCGTCGCGGTCGACATCCCGTCGTTCAGCTACCAGTTCTCGTTCGAGAAGAGCAGCCGCTGGTCGCGGGTCTACGCACCCGGCACCGAGCTCAAGGGGTACGCCGAGCACTGCGTCGAGAAGTACGGCCTGCGGGACCGGATCCGGCTCAGCTGCGCGGTCACCGCGACCTCGTACGACGACGCCACCGCGACCTGGACCGTACAGACCTCGACCGGGGAGACCCTCACCACCCGGTACGTCGTCAACGCCACCGGGGTGCTCACCAAGCCCAAAGCCCCGGAGATCCCCGGCCTGGGCTCCTTCGCCGGGGAGATCGTGCACACCGCCCGCTGGGACCACGACCTGGACCTACGCAGCAAGCGCGTCGGCGTGATCGGCACCGGGGCCTCCGCGGTCCAGCTGGTCCCGTCGATCGCCGAGGACGTCGCGCACCTCACCGTCTTCCAGCGGACGCCGATCTGGTGCCTGCCGAAGCCGGACAGCGCCCTGCCCCCTGTCGTCCGCACCGCTCTGGGACGGATCCCCGGCGCCAAGGCAGCCACCCGGCTGGTGAGCCAGATCTACGTCGAGGCGACCTTCCCGCTGGCCGCGCACTTCCACAGCCTGGTGCCGACTGCGAAGGCCGGCGAGATGCTCGCCCGCAAGGCGCTGAAGGACCAGGTGCACGACCCGGTGGTCCGGGAGAAGCTGACCCCTAAGTACGCGGTCGGCTGCAAGCGTCCCAGCTTCCACAACAGCTACCTGGCCACCTTCAACCGGGAGAACGTGCTGCTCGAGACCGAGCCCATCGCGGAGATCACCCCGACCGGCATCCGCACTGCGGCCAGAGCAGAGCACCCGCTCGACGTCCTGGTGCTGGCCACCGGCTTCAAGGTCTTTGAGCGCGACAACATGCCCGGCTTTCCGGCGCTGAGCCGAGGCGAGGACCTGGGCGAGTGGTGGGCGAAGAACCGGGCGCAGGCCTACGAAGGGGTCAGCGTCCCGGGCTGGCCGAACATGTTCGCCATTCTCGGGCCATACGGCTACAACGGCTCGTCGTACTTCAACCTGATCGAGACCCAGATGGCGCACATCGTCCGGCTCCTCACCGAAGCCGAGAAGCGCGGCGCCACCGCGATCGAGGTCAAGCAGGAGGCCAACGACCGGTACTTCGCCGAAGTGCTCGCCAAGCGTCCGCGCCAGGTTTTCGCCGAGGAGTCCTGCCAGGTCGCGAACAGCTACTACTTCGACGAGCACGGGGACACCCCGTTCCGCCCGAGCACCACGATCGAGACGATGTGGCGCGCCGGGCACTTCCCGCTGGAGGACTACGAGTTCGCCTCGTAGGGATCAGGCGCAGCTGCCAGCGCCGACCCGGGCCAACCCGGCCAGGTCGCCGGGGCCGAAGTCCAGCAGCCCGAGATTCTCGGCGTTCATCAGCTCGTCCTTGTCATCGACGTGGTCGAGCCCGACGAGGTGGCCGAGCTCGTGGAGCAGGATCGCCCGAGCCTGTGTCCGACCCTCCGGCGACTTCATCAGCTCGGCGAACAGGGCCCGGTCGAGGGTGACCCCGCCGGTCACGAAGCGGGTCCGTCCGGACTGGTCCTCGACGGCGACGCTGCCACCGACACCGGCGACCCGTCCGGCGAGCTCGGGCACCTCCTCCGGGCTGGCCCAGGCGATCAGACCCGCACGGGTGCGCGGCGCTCCCAGGAACACCGGCACGTAGGCGGTCTCCCACTGCGGGCGCTCGTCAGTGGTGCCGTCGAGCACGAGGCGGAGGCCGGCGGCGGCGCCGACCCGGTCCAGCGCCTCGGCGACCAGGTCCTGGTAGCCGGGCGGGGCGTACTGCGGGTTGAGCTTGACCTTCACCGGTTCGCACGGGTCGTAGCCGACGGGGGCGTCGGGGTCGCCGTCCTGGTGCGCGCTGAACGCGTAGGAACCGCCGGCGCCGACCTCTTGGACGGGCACCTCACGGCTCGGACTGAGGCCGACGGCCTCCAGCAGGGGGCGCGGCAGGAGGGAGGGGGCGAATGCGAGCACCCCGGCGAGTACGACGACCACGGCGAAGCCCGGGATGTACCCGTAGAAGTCGCGGTCGCGGAGGCTGCCCATATGAGGAGCCTACGAACCTCAGTCCAGGACGGTGACAGAGCCCACGGAGTAGAGCCGTAGCGCGAGTGCGATCGCGGCCGGCGTGAGGATGGCGACCGGCACCAGCAGCATCAGGCGGCCCGCGTTGTGCACTGCAGCGACGGAGCCGTGCAGCCACGCGGACCACACCTCGTCGTGGTAGGTCAGCGCCTCGTCACCGTCCCACGTGGTGACGTCGACGTCGTTGGCGATCGTGTCCATCTCGGGCCTCTCCCTCGTTCAGCGGAGCCGGTACGGCGATCCGCTACAAGTCCCATCGACCAGTGTGCACCAATGTTTCGGAAATACGACTAAATCTCTCAAATCGGACATAAGCTCGCCGATTCTTCCCACTCAGGAAGGATCCGCTCAGCACGGATCTGTAGGCACAGGGAGGTGCCATGAACAACCAGCAACCAACCCGCGACGTCTTCGTCCTCTCCGGTGGTGCCGCCCGCGGTGCCGTCCAGGTCGGGATGATGCAGACGCTCATCGAAGCCGGCATCGTTCCGGCGGGCCTGGTCGGAACCTCGGTCGGAGCCCTCAATGCGGCCTTCATGGGCTGGCACCCTGATGCGGACCGGGTCCACGACCTCGCCGAGCGCTGGCTCCGACTGACCACCCGGGACATCTTCCCCGGCGGCAACTGGACCCGGTTGGCGCACCTGGCCCAGCGGCACCCCTACCTATTCTCCTCCGACGCCCTCGCCTCGCTGATCGACTCCTGGGTCCCGGTCAGCCGGCTCGAGGACCTTCCGGTCCCGGTCCGGGTGACCACCACCCCGCTGGCCAGCAATGGCGCGAGGTACCACGACGCCGGCGACATCGCCCCGCTGCTGCTTGCCTCGGCCGCCGTACCGGGGGTATTCGCCCCGGTCGAGTTGACCGACCACGCCGGGGTGACCAGCACCCACGTCGACGGTGGCGTCGCGGACTTGATCCCGGTCGCCGGAGCCGCGCACCTCGCCCCCACCCGGGTGTTCGTGCTCGACGCGACCGTTCCCGCCCGCCTGCCACACGGCCGGACCCCGATCGAGATCGTCGTCGCCAGCCTCGGCATCGCGATGCGGGTCCGCCCGCTGGCCGACCTGGGACCCGGGATCACGGTGCACCACCTCTCGGCCCCGGACCTCGGCACCGGCATGACCGACTTCTCCCGTACAGCCGATCACATCGCCCTCGGACGCCGCGCCGCCTTCAAGTTGGTCGACGCCCTCCACCACCCCCCGGCCCCGGCAACCCACAGCCTCACCCATCGGCTCTGGGGACGCCTCAACCGCGCGGCTGCCTGAGGTAGTTCAATGGGCGCATGAGCGTCCACTACGACACCGCCGACGGGATCGCGACCGTCACGATCGACAGACCCGGGGCCCGCAACGCCGTCGACCGCCCCACCGCCGAAGCCCTCGCCGACGCGTTCCGGTCCTTCGACGCCGATGACGCACTCTCCGTCGCGGTGCTCACCGGGGCCGGCGGCGTCTTCTGCGCGGGCGCCGATCTCAAATCGGTGGCAGAACCGGAGCGCGCGCCCCGGCTGGAGCCCGACGGCGACGGGCCGATGGGCCCGAGCCGGATGGACCTCTCCAAGCCGGTGATCGCCGCGATCGAGGGCCCGGCCGTCGCCGGCGGCCTCGAGCTCGCGATCTGGTGCGACCTCCGGGTGGCCGCGTCCGACGCCGTGCTCGGCGTCTACTGCCGGCGCTGGGGCGTCCCGCTGATCGACGGCGGCACGTTGCGACTGCCCCGGCTGATCGGCGAGTCGCGGGCGATGGACCTGATCCTGACCGGCCGTGGCGTCCGGGCCGAAGAGGCGCTGGCGATGGGCCTGGTCAACCGGGTCGTCTCGCCCGGTACGGCGTTGGCCGCCGCCCTCGACCTCGCTGCGGAGATCGCAGCGTTCCCGCAGGCCTGCATGCGCAGCGACCGGGCCAGCGCCCGGGGGCAGTGGTCGCTGAGCGAGGCCGAAGCGATCAGCGCGGAGTTCGCGCTCGGCGTTCCGTCCTTGCTGGCCGAGGGTGTGCACGGCGCGGAGCGGTTCGCCGGCGGCGCCGGGCGGCACGGGGACTTCCGGGCCTGACGGTTCCTGCTGGAAAATGCCGACAGGCCCAACCCGCGAGGGCTGAGCCTGTCGAACGACGAGCGTGTGCGGGTGTCAGTCGGCGGCACCGCGCTGGGTCGGGATCACACCGCCCAGGAGTTCCTTGACCTCGGCCTCGCGGTAGCGGCGGTGGCCACCGAGCGTCCGGATGGCGCTCAGCTTGCCGGCTTTCGCCCAGCGGGTGACGGTCTTCGGGTCGACGCGGAACATGGCCGCAACCTCTGCAGGCGTCAACAGGGTCTCGGCTTCGGTGTTGTGCTGCATCGTGGGCCCCTCGTTTGGGTGGTTCTACTACTGACGACCTGATGAGCATGGCACTGTCGAGAAGCCGTGTAAAGCCGACCAATCGGACATTGTCTTGGCGGTCTAGACCGCGTCACAAATCGGGCAGACCACCCGTAACCAGGACGGCCTGAGATCGTAGGGGTCAGTCCCGCGACGACGACGGCGTGTAGTCCGCCCAGTCGTCGTACTCGTCGGTGTCGGGAGTCGAGGGGGCTGGTGCGCTCAAGGAACCGCTGCCCCCGTGCAACTCGTTCGCCAGCGCGCCGAAGTCGGTGTTGTGAGTCTGATATTTCAGATCACGGGCAACTTTGGTCTGCTTCGCCTTAGCTCGGCCGCGTCCCATTGGGTCGACCCCCTCGCACACTTGGCCGGTCGCTCGATGGCAGCCGGTCGGAATCATCGTCTCGTGGGGTCAACCGTACCTGCCCGAGCAGCATTCCCGCACATGGGATCGCCAGGTGGGCAGCTGGATCAGGCCCGGATCAGATGTAGTCGCCGACCAGTCGGACGACGCCGCCGTCCTCGGAGCCTGCGGCAGCGGTGACCGAACCGGCGACCCAAGCGTGGATGTCGTGCTCGGCCAGGACGGCGATCGCAGCATCCGCGTCGTCCGCCGCGGTGAGCGAGACCATCCCGACCCCGCAGTTCAGGGTCTTCTCCAGGTCGGCGCGCTCGACCCTCCCGGTCTCCTGCACGAGTCGGAAGACGGGCGGGAGTTCCCAGGTGCTCCGGTCCATCGTCACCGTGACCTCGGCGGGCAGCACCCGCTCGAGGTTCGCGGCCAGTCCGCCGCCAGTGATGTGCGACATCGCGTGCGTCTGCGTGCGACGGGCCAGGTCCAGGCAGGCCTTGGCGTAGATCCGGGTCGGGACGAGCAGTTCCTCGCCGAGGGTCCTCCCGAGGTCGTCGACGTGCTCGTCGAGCGAGCGCTTTGCAGTGTTGAGCAGAACATGGCGCACCAGCGAGTAGCCGTTGGAGTGCAGCCCGCTGGAGGCCATCGCGATCACGACGTCGCCAGGACGGACCAGCTTCGCGCCGAGCAGGTTCGCCGCGTCCACCACGCCGGTAGCCGCTCCGGCGATGTCGTACTCGTCGGGCCCGAGCAGCCCGGGGTGCTCAGCGGTCTCGCCGCCGGAGAGGGCGCAGCCCGCTTCCACGCAGGCCTCGGCGATGCCCTTGACGATCGCCGCGATCCGCTCCGGTACGACCTTGCCGGTGGCGATGTAGTCGGTCATGAAGAGCGGCTCGGCGCCGCAGACGACCAGGTCGTCGACGACCATGCCAACCAGGTCGTACCCGATGGTGTCGTGCACGTCCATCGCCTGGGCGATCGCGACCTTGGTGCCGACGCCGTCGGTCGAGGTCGCCAGGATCGGCCGGTCGTAGGACTTCAGGGCGCTCGCGTCGAAGAGCCCGGCGAAACCACCGATGCCACCCATCATCTCGGGGCGTCGGGCCTTCTCGATCCAGACCTTCATCAGCTCGACGGCCTGGTCGCCGGCCTCGATCGAGACTCCGGCGGCTTCGTACGTAGACATCTCGTCCTTCAGGTCAGGGGCGCTCGAGCGCATCGGTGGCGCCGCCGCCGGCCAGCGACGCCGCCAACCCGTCGACGTCGAGCGGACGGTCTGGGACGACGGCCGTCGCCTCCAAGAGGTGCTTGCCGAGGAACTCCGGCTCGGGCAGCGCCACCGGGTAGACGCCGTCGAAGCAGGCGCGGCAGAGGTTGTCGGCGGGGACCGAGGTCGCCTCGACCAGCTGGTCCAGCGAGATGTAGGCCAGGGAGTCCGCCCCGATCGAGGCGCAGATCTCCTCGGGCGACAGGCCATTCGCGATCAGCTCCGCACGGGTGGCGAAATCGATGCCGTAGAAGCACGGCCACTTCACCGGCGGGCTCGAGATCCGCACGTGCACCTCGCGGGCACCGGCCTCACGGAGCATCCGGACCAGGGCGCGCTGGGTGTTGCCGCGAACGATCGAGTCGTCCACCACCACCAGGCGCTTGCCCTCGATCACGTCGCGCAACGGGTTCAGCTTGAGCCGGATGCCGAGCTGGCGGATCGTCTGGCTCGGCTGGATGAAGGTGCGGCCGACGTACGAGTTCTTCACTAGACCCACGCCGTAGGGGATCCCGCTCTCCTCGGCGTACCCGATCGCGGCCGGGGTGCCGGACTCCGGGACCGGGATGACCAGGTCGGCATCGGCCGGGAAGTCCCGGGCGAGCCGACGGCCGATCTCGACCCGGACGCTGTGCACCCGCTGGTTGGAGATCCGGGTGTCCGGCCGAGCGAGGTAAACGAACTCGAAGAGGCAGCCCTTCGGTGCGGCGTCGGCGAACCGACGGCTGCGCAGTCCGTCCTCGTCGACGGCGATCAACTCGCCGGGCTCGATCTCCCGGATGTACGACGCCCCGACGATGTCGAGCGCCGCGGTCTCCGAGGCGACCACCCAGCCGCGCTCGAGGCGGCCGGGCACCAGCGGTCGTACACCTTGGGGGTCGCGGGCGGCGTACAGGGTGCCCTCGTCCATCCAGACGAACGAGAAGGCTCCACGGACCAATGGCAGCAGCTCGGCGGCGCGGTCCTCCAACGACTGGTCGGGGTGGTAGGCCAGCAGCGCAGTCACCAGCGAGGTGTCGTTGGTGCTCATCTCCAGGTTGCGCGCGTGGATGTCAAGCTCGCCGGAGTCGCTGGGCAGGTCGGCGACCATCTGGGCCAGCTCGCTGGTGTTGGTCAGGTTGCCGTTGTGGCCGAGCGCGATCGAGCCGTGCACTGTCGGGCGGAAGGTCGGCTGGGCGTTGTGCCAGGTGCTCGCGCCGGTGGTCGAGTACCGGGCGTGGCCGATCGCGAGGTGGCCCTTGAGCGAGGAGAGCGTTGACTCGTCGAAGACCTGCGAGACCAGGCCCATGTCCTTGTAGACCAGGATCTGGCGGCCGTTGCTGACCGCGATGCCGGCCGACTCCTGGCCGCGGTGCTGGAGCGCGTAGATCCCGTAGTACGAGAGCTTGGCGACGTCCTCACCGGGGGCCCAGACCCCGAAGACGCCGCAGGCGTCCTGGGGTCCACGGTCGTTCGGATCGATCTCGTGCGTCAGAAGTCCATCCCCGCGGGCCACGGGCCGAATCTTACCGGGTCAGCGAGGCCAGGTTCGCCAGCAGCAGCGTCTCCGCGAGACAGACCCGCTCGAACTCGGCCAGGTGCAGTCCCTCGTTGGCTCCGTGAGCCCGGGTGTCGGGGTCCTCGACGCCGGTCACCAGCACGCTGGCTGCCGGGAAGGTCTCGAGGAACTCGGCGATGAACGGGATCGATCCGCCGACGCCCATGTCCACCGGCGGGACCCCGTCCCAGGCGGTGGTGAAGGCCTCCCGGGCCACGTCGTACGCCGGTCCGTCGGCGTCGATCGCGGTCGCCTCGCCGGTGTCCACAACGGTCATCGTGAACTCCGCACCCCACGGCACCCGCGCCTCGAGGTGCTCGCGGAGCCGCTCGACGGCGTTGGCGGTGGTGTCTCCGGGGGCGATCCGCAGCGAGATCTTGGCCCGGGCGGAGGGCACCAGGGTGTTGCTGGCCCCGAAGACCTGGGGGGCGTCCAGGCCGGTGATGCTGAGCGCCGGCTTGGTCCAAAGCCGCTCGACGACCGGTCCCGAGCCGATCCACGTTACGCCCGGCAAGGCGCCGGACTCGGCGCGCAGGCGCTCCTCGGGGTACTCCACGTCGTCGGCCGGTCCGGAGTGCAGGCCAGCGATCGCCACGTTGCCCGCGTCGTCGTGCAGGGTCGCGATCAGCCGCGCCAGGGTGATCAGCGCGTCGGGGACCAGCCCGCCCCACATGCCCGAGTGGACCGCGTGGGTCAGGGTGCGGACCTCGATGTCGGCGCGCACCAGGCCGCGCAGGCTGGTGGTCAGCGCGGGGACGCCGATGTCCCAGTTGGTGCTGTCGGCGATCACGATGACGTCCGAGGCGAGCACATCCTTCTCCTGGGCAAGCAGCGCGGCGAGGGTCTCGGAGCCGATCTCCTCCTCCCCCTCGACGAACAGCGTCACGCCGACGGCGAGGTCGTCGCCCAGGGCGCGGACGGCAGCGAGGTGCGCCGCGATCCCGGCCTTGTCGTCGGCGGCACCACGGGCATAGAGGCGCCCGTCGCGTTCGGTCGGGATGTACGGCGGGGAGTCCCACTCGGCCGGGTCGTTCTCGGGCTGGACGTCGTGGTGAGCGTAGAGCAGCACCGTCGGCGCGCCGTCAGGAGCAGGCTTGCGGGCGATCACCGCCGGCAGACCGCCGTTGGCGGTGACGATCCGGGTCTCGAAACCTTCGGCGGCGAAGAGCGCAGCGACGGCCTCGGCGCTGCGTTGCACCTCGCCGTGCCGCGCCGGGTCGGCGCTGACCGACTCGATCCGGACCAGGTCCTCGAGGTTGCTGCGGACGCCGGGAAGGACGTCCTGAACGCGTCGGCGCAGGTCATCGGTGCTCATACCCCCAGCAAACACGATCTCGCCGACCGGGCGTGAATTCGCGATCGCCTCCCGGCATCGACGTACTCTTTCGCGAGCATCTCCACCCAGCAGCGAGGACCCTCAGCCGTGACGGACGCGCCCGACGAGCAGGACCAGGCCTCGTTCGTCGACAGGTTCCCGGCGCCGGAGCCGAAGCTGACCAAGGACGACGACCTCGCCTGGGTCGACCGGCCCCAGGAGACCGAGGAGCGCCGCGAGCGCCGTCGCCTGCGCCGCGAGGAGCACAAGAAGAAGGTGCGCCGGAAGCGTCGTACCCGTCGGGTTACGAAGGTCGCGGGCGTCGGCTTCGCCCTATTCCTCGTGCTCGTCGTGGTCTGGTTCCAGTGGACCTTCGGCGGCCTCGAGCGGATGCCGGCCGCCTCTGGTCAAGCTGGCCTGAACACCCCGGGTACGACGATGCTGCTGGTCGGCGGCAACCCCAGCGAACCCGACGCGCGGGCGATCCCGGGCACGACCTGGGAGCACGACATCGCCACCAGCGACCTGGTGATGCTGCTGCATCTGACCCGCGACAACCGCTCGATGTTCGTGATCTCGATCCCTGCCGACGCGATCCTGCCGATCCCCGGGAACGGTGAGGGCAAGCTGGCGCAGGCGTACGCGACCGGCGGCACGGCTCTGTACGCCCGGACGATCGAGTCCTACACCGGGGTCGCCCTGGACCGGGTCGCGGTGATGGACATGAACGCGCTCCGGCTGATCACCGATGAGCTCGACGGCGTGATCGTCGACGTACCGCGGGAGGGCTGCGGCGTGACGCCCGGGCTGCGCCGGCTCGACGGCAGCCAGGCGCTCCTCTACACCGCCCTCGCACCGTGCCTGCCGGGCAAGGACCTGGACCGGGTCGAGCGTCAGCAGAGCCTGTTGCGCGCGCTGATGCGCGGCGCGGTCGACGGCGGCAAGATCGCCAACCCATTCACGGTGAACACCTTCCTCAAGGCGACGGCGAGCAACCTGACGCTGGAGAAGGGCTACTCCTACCCCGAGATGCTCGGCACCCTCTGGTCGATGCGGAAGCTGCGTACGACGAACACGACCTTCCTGACCGTGCCGGTCGCCGACCAGCCGCACATCAAGGTCAACGGCGCCGACGCCATCCAGCTGGATCCTGCCAAGGACAGCCTGCTCTGGGATGCGCTGCGTCGCGACCGGATCGCCGACTACCTGGCTCTGAACTCCGACGCCGCGGTGCTGCAGTAGCTATCGCGTACGACGCGGATCTGCAGGTCTGGGTCGAGCGGGGCTGGGGTGCGCCCGCTCGTTGCCGCGGAAGTAGGCGGGCGGGCGATCGATGTCGGACCACGTCACGACGTGTTCGAATCCGGACGATTGTGAGACAACTGGCACGGGGGCGCCGTAGGAGGACTGAGGAATGGTTCCTGATGCCGCGTCCAAAGGAAGTACGACCTCCGAGCGGCCAGTGTCCTGGCGGCTAGCGGGAGCTGTGGTGAGACGCTGACGCCATGCGATTTCCAAGGAGACGTTCTCGGGCGCATTCTGAACGAGAGGCCGGGGAAGGCGTTTGGAAGCGGACCGATTGGCCAGCCAGCAAACGCCCCATCACTACGGTCAGCGAGTACGGCGGCGAAGAGACCGTAATGATCAGTGCAACCCAACTCGGCTCATCCTTTTCCACTAGTCAGGCCCGGAAGGTCGTTGCAGACTGGTGCGAGTTCTTCTCTTCTGGCCCGTCGTCGATCCGGAACCTACGTTTCATGTCCCGAACGCCGAAACGGCTATTCGACTCGCTGGCCGGCCAGACCCAACTCGATGCACTTGAGGTCAAGTGGGGTGACTACAACGATCTTGGCGCGATTGCGAACGCCAATAATCTTCGTTACCTGACCCTGCGAGGCGCGGGCAAAGTTACCGACGTCTCCCCACTTCGCCACTTGACGTCCTTGGAATCTCTTGCGGTCGAAGGGTTCGACGTACTGGACGACACCGAGCCACTCGGGAGCCTCTCACGCTTAACGAGTCTTGAACTCGGTGGCAAGTGGATGGGCAGCACCAAAGGTCACATCCCGTCGATCGAGTTCCTCCGAAGCCTCCCGAACCTTCAAGAGTTGTTGATCCACACACTCATCGTGGACAGCAAGGACTACAGCCCGGTGCTGGCTCTGACCGAGTTGAAGTCCGTTAGCTTCATGGAAGTTCGCGGCATGGTTCCAACGTATGAAGAACTCAAAGCCGCGCTGCCGTGGAGCGGGTGAGGTCGGAAGCGCTGCGGGGCTGCTGCACGATCGGGTGTCACGGGCGTCTCACAAACGCACGGAATCGGTCAGGTCTGTCGCACAACCCGTAGGTTCGCGCTCACCGGCACAGACCCGTCGCACAATGGCCGCTCTGACGGGTCGTGAACACCGTCGTACTGACCCGGGTTTCCCCATCCCCGCAAGGGTTTCCGGGCCCGCAGAACTGTCGGTGGACCGTGGTTGTCTGGGGTTAGCGGATCGGGCCGCTACCTCGGGAAAGCAGGACCGCATGAACCTAGCGAACGACGACTTCAACACCACCGTGTTCAGCGACCGCGACCTCCTCCTCGGTGGGGTGGTGGACCTAGTCGAGGAGAACCGGCTCAATGAACCGCCCCGGGATTTCCGGAGAGTTGATTCGTTGGAAGGATCACTCTCATGGCACGTCCTTCGAAGTACCCGACCGAGCTGCGTGAGCGCGCGGTGCGGATGGTGATCGAGTCC
>JBKJIN010000010.1:0-2532 GCA_046598425.1 Marmoricola sp.
GTGGACCATCGCCTGGGCGAGCACGGTCGCGGTCGTCGTACCGTCACCGGCGACGTCGTTGGTCTTGGTGGCGACCTCCTTGCACAGCTGTGCGCCGAGGTTCTCGAACGGGTCGTCCAGCTCGATCTCGCGAGCGACGGTGACGCCGTCGTTGGTGATCGTGGGGGCTCCCCACTTCTTGTCCAGGACCACGTATCGGCCCTTCGGGCCGAGGGTCACCTTGACGGCGTTGGCGAGGGCGTCGACACCCCGCTCGAGCGCGCGGCGGGCGTGCTCGTCGAACTCAAGAATCTTGGGCATTGCTGCTCCTAGCTAGGGGACTGCACGTGCTACGGACTGCACTGGAAAAATTGCACGGGGAAACGGGTCGAGTGCCCACGTGGTCGCCGTAGCAGCCACCTGAGCACTCGACTCGCACTGATTCAGGAAACGATCGCGAGGACGTCACGCGCGGAGAGGATGAGGTACTCCTCGCCCGCGTACTTGACCTCGGTACCGCCGTACTTGCTGTAGATGACCTTGTCGCCGACAGCGACGTCCATCGGGACGCGCTCGTCGCCGTCCTCGTTGAAGCGACCGGGACCGGTCGCGACGACCAGACCTTCCTGCGGCTTCTCCTTGGCGGTATCGGGGATGACCAGGCCAGAGGCGGTGGTCTGCTCGGCTTCGAGCGGCTGCACGAGGATCCGGTCCTCGAGGGGCTTGATGTTGACCGACACGATGTCGACCTCCACTTTCACACTTCGTTGGAATGATTCGGCGTTGGGATGATTCACGCAGTGACAAAGTTCTGCGTCTGTCCTTGGCCGTACGCCGTCGCGGGGGTCGCACGTCCGGTTCAAGACGCTGGCACACTCCCAGGGAGAGTGCCAGAACAGAACTTAGCACTCGCCCCCTGGGAGTGCCAACGGCGGGCGCCCGCCGTGCGTCCGCCATGATGTGCGGATGGATCTCGACGCCTTCCGCTGGCTGCTCACCCCCGCCGGGCAGCAGCTGCTGGCGCGAGCCATCCAGGCGCCCACCGACCCGCTGCAGGCGAGCGCCCTGCTGCGCAAGGAGGCCGCGGCCGAGCACGTCGCGGCCGCTCTCACCCAGGTCGACCTGCGCCGACGCGCGGTGGCCAAGTTCGGCGAGGACGCCGCCCGGATGTACTTCACCCCCGACGGGCTCGAGCAGGCCACCCGGCGCCCGGTCGCCCGACACCGCGCCGCCCGGCTGGTCGCGGCGCAGACGCGGGCGGTGATCGACCTCGGCTGCGGCATCGGCGGCGACCTGCTCGCGATCGCCGAGGCCGGGATCACCGTCGCCGGCGTCGACCTGGACCCGCTCCGGGTCGAGGTGGCCCGCGCCAACCTGGACGCCCTCGACCTCGGCGGCGCGGTAACCGTCGCCGACGCGACCGAGGTCGACCACACCGGTTTCGGGGTCGTCTTCGCGGACCCGGCCCGGCGGTCCGCCCGCGGCCGCGCCTTCGCGGTCGACGACTGGACCCCGCCCTGGCCGTTCGTGCGGGACCTGCTGACCCGCACCTCCTGCGTCAAGGTCGCCCCGGGGATCCCGCACGACCTGATCCCCGAGGGCGTCGAGGGCGAGTGGGTCAGCGACCACGGCGAGGTCAAGGAGGCCGCGCTGTGGTCAGGGGCACTGGCGACGACCCGGCGGCGTGCCACCGTGATCGGTGACGGCGGTCTGGCCACCCTGACCGACGAGGACGACGGCCCGGCCGAGGTCCGCCAGGTCGGCGGGTACCTCTACGAGCCTGACGGCGCGGTGATCCGGGCCGGCCTGGTCACCGCAGTGGCTGCCGGCATCGGCGGCGGGCTGATCGACGAGCACATCGCCTACGTCACCGGCGACGAGGCGTTCCGGACGCCGTTCGCCCGCTCCTACCGGGTGCTCGACGAGCTGCCGCAGCGCGAGAAGCAGCTCCGGGCGGCGCTGCGCGAGCGGGGCATCGGACGGCTGACGATCAAGAAGCGCGGCGTGGCCGTCATACCGGAGGAGCTGCGCAAGCGGCTCGCGCTCTCCGGCGACAACGAGGCGACCATCGTGCTCACCCGGGTCGCGGGCAAGGGCGTCTGCCTGCTGGTCGAGCCGTTCTAGGGTCGGCTACTTCCAGACCCGGACGTAGTCGACGCTCATCGTGCCCAGCGGCGCCCGGCCGTCGTAGACGTTGCCGGCGGCACCCATGCCCTGGGTGAGCGCCATGATGTACGGCTTCATGAAGGCCGGGTCGCCTGAGGTGTTGGTCAGACAGACCTTGCCGTTGACGAAGATCTGCACCTTCGTCGCCGTCCACTCCAGGGCATAGGTGTTCCAGACCCCGCGCGAGGCGGCGCAGTTCCAAGCGGTGTTGACCCCGACCAGGTTCCCGAGCGCGTCGGCACTGTAGTGCAGGAACGGGATCGAGAGGCCCGGGTAGGACGAGTAGGTCTCGCTGATGTCGATCTCACCGGCGTACGGCCAGAGCACGGTGGAGGCGACCCGGTCGTCGGGCCAGAGCCAGAACGCCTCGTGCAGGCCGGGGGCGGT
>JBKJIN010000033.1:0-30186 GCA_046598425.1 Marmoricola sp.
GGAAGTGATAACCGCTGAAAGCATCTAAGCGGGAAGCACGTTTCAAGATGAGGTTTCCCACCGGGTTAACCGGGTAAGGCCCCCAGTAGACGACTGGGTTGATAGGCCGGAGGTGTACAGCAGTAATGCCTAGCCGACCGGTACTAATAGGCCGAGGGCTTGTCCCTCAAAGATGTTGCGCGTCCACTGTGTGGTTCCCGAGTTACGGTCGGGAACCTAGATACAGCTTCTGATCTTCGGTATTTATGCCGACGGTCACGAGGCTTCTAGGCTGATTCATAACTCAATAGAGTTTCGGCGGCCATAGCGAACGGGAAACACCCAGCTCCATTCCGAACCTGGAAGTTAAGCCGTTCAGCGCCGATGGTACTGCAATCGAGAGGTTGTGGGAGAGTAGGACGTCGCCGGACATACTTTAGTAAGGGTCGCCCCTCCGGGGGCGGCCCTTACGCCTTTTGCGGGCTCTTTGCCTGCTGAAACTCTGCTACAAACGTTTCAGGTCAATCCCTAATTCAAGAGTGTCGTACCACCCAGGAGGAACCGTCGTGGCCGAAGATCGCCAGCCCAGAAGCTCTCGTCCCGCTAGCAGCGGAGGACGTAACGAGGGCGGTCGCGCCGGGGGACGCCCGTCGGGCGGGCCGACGCGAGGCGCCGGTGGTACTGGTCGTTCGGCGTCGAGCGACAAGCCGTACGCCAAGCGCGACGGCGACAAGAAGCCCTACCCCAAGCG
Source organism: Marmoricola sp. (assembly GCA_046598425.1). Taxonomy (GTDB): domain Bacteria; phylum Actinomycetota; class Actinomycetes; order Propionibacteriales; family Nocardioidaceae; genus Marmoricola. The sequence goes on from JBKJIN010000033.1 coordinate 731, forward strand.
CGACGACACCCGAAGTGGCCCCAAGCGGTCCAGCGAAGGGCGTCCTTACAGCCGCGACCGGCGAGACGACGACCGCCGTCCGCCGCGCTCGGAGGCCGAGCGCACGGCGGATCAGGCCAAGTACGACGGTCCGGAGATCGCTGAGTGGATCACCGGCAAGGAACTGGACCGCTCGGTCGCCGATCAGCTGAAGTCGCTGCCCGAGAAGCTGATGCTCCGTGTCGCCCGCCACCTCGTCGCTGCCGGGGAACTGCTCGAGTCGGATCCGAAGATCGCCTATCAGCACACCCTGGCGGCCCGTGGGCGTGCTGGCAGGTTGGCCGTCGTACGGGAGGCCGTCGGCGAGGCTGCGTATGCCGCAGGTGAGTACGCCGAGGCGCTGGCCGAACTGCGGTCGGCCAAGCGGATGAACGGCGCGCACGATTACGTGGCGATCATGGCCGACTGCGAGCGCGCGCTGGGGCGGCCCGATCGGGCGCTGACGCTGCTCAAGAACACCCCGCGTGACAAGTTCGCTCCGCCGTTGCTCGCTGAGGTGCTGATCGTCGAGGCCGGGGCTCGTCGCGACCGCGGCGAGTTCGATGCCGCCCTTCGAACCCTGGAGAACGGCAACCTGAACTCGAAGTCGCGCGCCCCCTGGGTCGCCCGGATGAGGTACGCCTACGCGGAGACGCTGCTCGCCGCCAAGCGACCCGAGGACGCGTTGGAGTGGTTCCACCGCACCGAGGCCGTCGACGTCGACGAGATCACCGACGCGGGTCTCCGCGCCCTGGAGATCGAACGAAGCCTCCCGAAGTCCTGACCGTGGGCGACGTTGGGGCAGGTCCCCTGTGCGAGTCCTACGACGTCGCGGTCCTCGACCTCGACGGCGTCGTATACGTCGGCCGGTCCGCTGTCGATGGCGCGATCGCTGGGATCTCTGCAGCGCAGGCTGCGGGGATGCACCTGGCGTTCGTCACGAACAATGCCGCCCGGCCGCCGCACGCGGTAGGGGAGCACCTCCGCAGTCTCGGGCTGGACGCGTCCGACCACGACGTCGTCACCAGTGCGCAGGCGGCTGCTCGGGTCGTGGCTAGCCTGGTGCCGGCAGGTGCGACCGTCTACGTGATCGGCGGCCCAGGACTCCACGGGGCGCTCACCGAGCGTGGTCTCGTGCCGGCCACCAGCCTCGACGACGCCCCGGTGGCCGTGGTGCAGGGTTACGGGCCGGACATGCCCTGGCGGCAAGTCATCGACGGTGCGGTCCTGGTGCGCGAAGGCGTCCCGTGGGTCGCGAGCAACATGGACCTCTCGATGCCGACCGAGCGTGGGCCCGGTCCCGGTAACGGCACCTTGGTCAACCTGGTCGGATCGTTCGCCGAGCGGGAACCGGTGGTCGCCGGGAAACCGCTCCCGCCGTTGTTCGAGGAGACCCTCGAGCGGGTCGGCGGCGAACGGCCGCTCGTCGTGGGCGACCGGATCGATACCGACATCGACGGCGCGCACGCGGTCGGTTGGGACAGCCTGCTGGTCATGAGCGGCGTCACATCCCTGGCACTGTTGGCAGAACTCCCGGCGGACCGGCGCCCGACGTACGTCGGCGCGCACGCCGGGTGCCTGGTGCGGCCGATGGCTGCGATCGCGGGTCTGGAGCCCTCGTCGCCTGTGGGCGGCTGGACCGCGCAGGTGCTCGACGGACGCCTGACGGTGTCCGGCGACGGTGACCTCCACGACTGGTGGCAGGCGGTGGCCGCTGCTCTCTGGGTGCATCTCGACGTTTCCGGTCGGCCAGCCGCAACCGCGGGGATCCTTCCCGGTAGCGTTGCGCCATGACCGATCTGCCCTCGGACGAGGTCCAGCACGACGATTTTGTGGTCGACGACCCTGACGGAGCCGTCGCCGGGGACCACGGCTCCCGCGACGAGGACGTCCTCGCCGACACCGAGGCGGAGATCGCTGCCCGCACACTGGTGCCGGTCGAGACCGGACATCCTGCAGTCGACGAGGTGCTGCGCTCGCTGAGCACGTTGGACGACGCCCCTGTCGACGAGCACGTCGCCGTCTTCGAGCAGGCCCACGAGGAGCTGCGTCGGACCCTCTCCGGCGCCGGCGACGACCAGGGCTGAGGCACTGGCGTGCCCCCTCGCCGACTTCGACTCGACGCTGAGCTTGTCCGCCGCGGCATGGCCCGCTCGCGCGACCACGCGGCTGAGCTGATCGCGGCCGGCCGGGTCACGGTCCAGGGCCAGAAGGCGACCAAACCGGCGACCGCGGTCACCACCGACGCGGACCTCGTGGTGCGAGTCGACCCGGACAAGCCCGACTACGTCAGCCGTGGCGGTCACAAGCTCGCTGGCGCGCTTGCCGCCTTCGCTCCAGCGGGGCTCTCGGTCGCGGGCCGTCGTTGCCTGGACGCCGGAGCCTCCACCGGAGGCTTCACCGACGTGCTGCTCCGTGCCGGGGCCGCGGAGGTGGTCGCCGTGGACGTCGGGTACGGGCAGCTGGCCTGGTCCCTGCAGTCCGACGACCGGGTGACCGTGCACGACCGGACTAACATCCGCGACCTCACTCCCGAGCTCATCGGGGGTGAGGTCGACGTCGTCGTCGGCGACCTCTCGTTCATCTCGCTGCGGCTGGTCTTGGACGCGTTGATCTCGGTGACCCGTCCGGTCGGCGACCTGGCTTTGATGGTCAAGCCGCAGTTCGAGGTCGGCAAGGAACGCCTCGGCAAGGGCGGAGTCGTCCGGGACCCGGCGCACCGCCGGGACGCCGTGCTCCAGGTTGCCGAGCACGCCGCCGCCCGCGGGTGGGGAGCCGTCGGCGTCGCCGTCAGCCCGTTACCGGGGCCGTCCGGGAACGTCGAATTCTTCCTGTGGCTCCGCGCAGGGACCCCCACGATCGGGGAAACCGAGATCTCCACAGAGGTGAGCCGCTACGCCGCCCGGGACGAGCCTGGTGAGAGGCTGTGACGGTGAGCCCAGACCAGCCCCGGCGGATCTTCCTGCTCGCCCACACCGGGCGGGAGGAGGCGGTCGTCGTGGCACGCAAGGTCGTCGCGGCACTGCTCAGCCACGGCCTTGTCGTCCGGGTCCTCGCCGACGAGGCGGCCCAGCTCGGTATCGAGCCGGCCGAAGGCGTCGAGCTCGTCGCTGAGGACGGGGCTGTGCTCGGCTGCGAGCTCGCGGTCGTCATCGGCGGTGACGGCACCATCCTGAGGGCTGCCGAGATCACCCACCAGTCGGGGACCCCGCTGCTCGGCGTCAACCTCGGTCACGTCGGTTTCCTCGCCGAGGCGGAGAGCGAGGACATCGAGTCGACGATCGAGGCGATCGTTGAGCGCCGCTATACCGCCGAAGACCGGCTGACCGTCGACGTCGACGTCTACCAGGGCAAGACCCTGGTCACCTCGACCTGGGCGCTCAACGAGGCCAGCGTCGAGAAGGCCGCGCGACAGCGGATGCTCGAGGTCGTCGTCGAGATCGACGGTCGTCCGCTCAGCCGCTGGGGTTGTGACGGCGTCGTCTGCGCGACCCCGACCGGTTCGACGGCGTACAACTTCTCCGCAGGCGGTCCTGTCGTCTGGCCCGGCGTCGAAGCGCTGCTGATCGTCCCAATCAGCGCCCACGCGCTGTTCGCACGTCCGATGGTGGTCGCTCCTGACTCCGTGCTCGCGGTCGAGGTCCTCGCCCAGACCCAGGGGGCGGGCGTGCTGTGGTGCGACGGGCGTCGTACCGTCGAACTGCCTCCGGGAGCCCGGATCGAGGTACGCCGCGGAGCCAAGCCGGTCCGACTGGTGCGCCTCCACGAAGCCCCGTTCACCGATCGGTTGGTCGCCAAGTTCGGCCTGCCGGTCGAGGGCTGGCGCGGGTCCTCCGAGCGTCGACGCAAGCCCGGCATCGGGGACGGCACCGCATGATTGAGGAGATCCGGATCGCCTCCCTCGGGGTGATCGACGAGTCAGTGCTCGAGCTCGGTCCCGGGCTCAACGTCGTCACCGGCGAGACAGGTGCCGGCAAAACGATGCTGGTCACCGCGCTCGGGCTCCTCCTGGGTGCTCGTGCCGACGCCGGTGCGGTGCGCACCGGGGCGAAGTCGGCCCGGGTCGAGGGCATCGTCGCCGTCGCCGACGGCGGCGCCGTCGCGCTGCTCGCCGACGAGGTCGGCGGGGAGGTCGAGGACGGCACCCTAGTGCTGGCCCGTCAGCTCTCCAGCGAAGGGCGGTCCCGGGCGTTCCTCGGGGGTGCCTCGGTCCCGGTCTCGACGCTCCAAGGTGTGGCCGACCACTTGGTCGCCGTTCACGGGCAGTCCGACCAGCACCGCCTGCTGCAGGCCGACGCCCAACGCGGCGCCGTCGACGGGTTCGCCGGCAAGAAGGTCTCCGGGCTCAAGGCTGAGTACGCCGACGGCTACCGCGCCCTCAAGGCTGTCGAGTCCGAGCTCGCGGAGGTCCTCGGAGCCGCGCGCGAGCGCGCCCGGGAGGCCGACGTGCTCCGGTTGGGGCTGGCTGAGATCGACGCCGTGCAGCCCGCGCCGGGCGAGGATGTGGCCCTGGCGCACGAGGAGTCGAGGCTCGGATTCGCCGACACCCTTCGTACCGCCGCCGAGCTCGCGAGGGACGCGCTCTCCTCGGACGAGGAGAAGCCCGATGCACTCGGCACCACCGGTGCCGCACGCCGAGCGCTCGAGTCCGTGCGCGAGTACGACGACGAGGCCGGTCGGCTCGCCGACCGGGTGGCCGAGGTCAGCTACCTGCTCGCCGACGTCGCCGCCGACGTGGCGTCGTACGCGTCCGGGCTCGACACCGACCCCGCCCGTCTCGCCGTCGTCTCGGACCGCCGGGCAGCGTTGACCGGGCTTACCCGGAAGTACGGCGAGACGATCGACGAGGTGCTCGCCTGGGCCGCCGCTTCCTCGGAACGCCTGCTGGCCCTGGACGGCTCCGAGGGCCGCGTCGAGGAGCTCCGTGCTGAGCGGACCCGGTGGCGCAGCGTGCTTGCCGACCTGGCCGGAAGGATCTCGAGCGCCCGGCGTACTGCTGGCGATGCACTGGCCACCGCGGTCAGCGAGGAGCTGACCGCGCTCGCGATGCCGCACGCCCGGGTGGAGACCCGGATCGGACGCACCGAGGACCCGGACGGGCTCGCCTTCGACGGGGGGATCTGGAAGTTCACCTCCGCAGGCGTCGACCAGGTCGAGATCCTGCTGGCGGCCAACACCGGTTCGGAGCCCAGACCGCTGAACAAGGGCGCCTCTGGCGGGGAGCTCTCCCGGGTGATGCTGGCCATCGAGGTCGTCCTCGCCGGCACCAGCCCGGTGCCGACGTTCGTCTTCGACGAGGTCGACGCAGGTGTCGGCGGCAAGGCCGCGGTCGAGATCGGCAGGCGGCTGGCAGCGCTCGCCGCGACCGCCCAGGTCCTCGTGGTCACGCACCTCCCGCAGGTCGCCGCCTTCGCCGACCGGCACATCGTGGTCGCCAAGAGCAGTGACGGCCGGGTGACCACCTCGGGGCTCGACGTGCTGGACGACGAGGGTCGGGTCCGCGAACTGTCCCGGATGCTCGCGGGTCTGGAGGCCTCCGAGACCGCGATGGCCCATGCCCAGGAACTCCTGGCCGTCGCCCAGCAGACCCGCGCGTTGCGCGCCGAGACCTGACAGGCCGACAACACCGCAGGTCCGACATGTCCGGCGTCCGCCGTGCAAGCATGAAGCGGCTATGAGTCCCACTCCACGCCTGAGCCCGAAGCGGCCTGGACCGGCGCCTTCCCCGCCCGGCCAGGTGGTAACCGTGCGCGTCCTCCGAGACCTGCGGACCCTGCTCGGACGGGTGCAGGAGGGCGATCTGGTGGTGATCGACCACCGGGACCTGGACGCCGCCACCGCCCGGGCGCTGGCGGAGAGAAGCCCGTTCGCCGTAGTGAACGCGGCGGAGTTCATCTCCGGTCGCTTCGCCAACCTCGGACCGCGGGTGCTCGCCGAGCGCGGCGTGGTCCTGCTCGAGGCCGAGCGTGACCGGGTCCTGGCACTGCGCGACGGGGCGGTCCTGAGGCTCGACGGTGCCACCCTGTACGACGGCGCGGTGGTTGCGCTCGACGTCCGCGCGGTCTCCTCGGCCGAGATCGAAGCCCGGATGGACCAGGCGCGGGCCGGTCTCGCCGCGCAGCTCGACAGCTTCGCGCACACCACGAGCGAGTTCCTGCGGCGCGAGGAAGCCGTCGTGCTGCACGGCACCGGACTTCCCGAAATGCGCGCCCGGGTCTCCGGCCGCCCGGTGCTCGTGGTCGGCCCGGGGGCGCAGGTCGCCGACCTCAAGCGGTTGCGCAGGTTCATCCGTCAGCAGAAGCCGGTCCTGATCGGTGTCGACGCCGGTGCGGAGCTGCTGGTCCGACGCCGGCTACGCCCTGATGTGGCGGTGCTGAGCGGCGTTGCGGAGGTCGGGAAGAAGGTCCTCGGGAAGTGCCGCGAGGTGGTCCTCACCGGCAGCGGTGACGCCGCCCGACGGCAGTTGGAGAAGCTGAACCTGCCGGTGCACCAGGTCCAGAGCAGCGTCGCGGGCACCGATCTGGCCCTCTTGATGGCGCACCGAGCCGGTGCCCGACTCCTGGTCCCGGTCGGAAGCCCGGCCACCCTGGCCGACTTCATCGACCGGGAGCGCAGCGACCAGGCGAGCGTGGTCGTCACCCGGCTCCAGGTCGGTTCGGTCCTGGTCGAGGCCGAGGCGCTGCCGCAGGTCTACACCGGCCGGGTGCGCCCCTGGCAGCTGACCATCGTCCTGGTGGCGGCCCTCGCGGTGGTCGCGGTCGCGGTCGCGCTGACGCCGATCGGCAACGAGTGGTGGGGCGATGCCCTCGACAACCTCGGGATCGGCTGATGAAGGTCCTCGTCCTCCGCGCAGCGATGGCTGCGCTCGTGCTGGCACTCGGGATCGCGATCGGGGCCGGACCGCTCCAGGAGGACCACGACCGACGGGCCCGTGCCCTGGCGGCTCAGCAGGACCAGGTCGCTGACCTTGAGCGTCGGGTCGCCGAGCTCAACCGAGCGGCGGGGTTCAGTACGGCCTACGAGGAGGGCACCACCGAGCGCCTCGTCGGGGGAGCCCTCAACCGCCGCACCGTCGCGCTGGTGGCGCTTCCGGGAGCAGCCCCGAAGACCGTGACCGCATTCCGCACCCTGATCGCCGCCGCCGGCGGCCGGATCACCGCTGACGTGGCGCTCTCGGACCCTCTCGCCGATCCGGAGCAGCGGCAGCTGGTCGGTGCACTGACCAGCCAGATGGCGGACCAGGAAGACCTCACCATGCCCGACGGGGCCAGCGGCTACGAGCGCTTCGGTGTGCTGCTCGCCCGCGCGATCGGGATCCCGCCGACAGTCAGGAGCCGGGAGGCGCCGTACGACGAGACCGGCCTCGGGATCGTCTCGGGCTTCCATACTGCCGACCTGGTCGCCTCTCCAGCCGCGGTCACCCGAAGGGCCGCGCTCACCCTGGTCGTCGCCGGCCCCGACCACGACGAGAGCGGCAGGACCGACGTTCTCGCTGCCCTGGTCCGCTCCTACGCCGGAAGGGCCCGCGTGGTCGTCGCCGGCCCGACCGGGTCAGCCGAGGCGAACGGGGTCCTGGACCTGCTCCGCGGGTCGGGAACGCCAGCCGGACTCCTCTCCACCGTCGATTCGGTTGAGCTCGCCGGCGCCCGGATCTCGGCGGTCCTGGCGCTGGCGGCCCGTATCCGCGGCACCGTCGGTTCCTACGGCGGGGCATTCGCTGAGGACGGCGCCGTCCCGCCAATCGACTAGGCAACCGGGAGCGTCGTGCCGTGTCGGGCGAAATCCTTGGTAGGGTTGAACCCCGTGGAGATGTAGGAGTTTCCTGCACAGCCGCACCTCTTGCGAACCGACCACGGGAGTCACCTTGGCACCGAGCCAGCCGACCAAGCACGTTTTCGTCACCGGCGGCGTCGCCTCTTCGTTGGGCAAGGGGCTCACCGCCTCCAGCCTCGGCAACTTGCTGAAGTCGCGCGGGATGCGGGTCACCATGCAGAAGCTCGATCCCTACCTCAACGTCGACCCGGGCACGATGAACCCGTTCCAGCACGGCGAGGTGTTCGTCACCAACGACGGCGCCGAGACCGACCTGGATGTGGGTCACTACGAGCGCTTCCTGGACACCGACCTGAATCAGATCGCCAACGTCACCACCGGCCAGGTCTACTCGACGGTGATCGCGAAGGAGCGCCGCGGCGACTACCTCGGTGACACGGTCCAGGTGATCCCGCACATCACCAACGAGATCAAGGACCGGATCCGAGCGATGGGCGGCCCGGAGGTCGACGTGGTCATCACCGAGATCGGTGGCACCGTCGGAGACATCGAGTCGCTACCGTTCCTCGAGGCGGCCCGCCAGGTCCGTCACGACCTCGGCCGCGACAACGTCTTCTTCTTGCACGTCTCCCTGGTCCCGTGGATCGGCCCGTCGCAGGAGCTCAAGACCAAGCCCACCCAGCACTCGGTTGCCGCGCTGCGGTCCATCGGTATCCAGCCCGACGCGATCGTCTGCCGCGCCGACCGGCAGCTCCCGGACGGCATCAAGAAGAAGATCTCGCTGATGTGCGACGTCGACCAGGAGGCCGTGGTCACCGCTGCCGACGCCCAGTCGATCTACGACATTCCGAAGGTGCTGCACAAGGAGGGTCTGGACGCCTACGTCGTACGGCGCCTGAACTTGCCGTTCCGCGACGTCGACTGGACGCTCTGGGACGACCTGCTCGAGCGGGTGCACCACCCCGACGAGGAAGTTACGGTCGGCCTGGTCGGCAAGTACATCGACCTGCCCGACGCCTACCTCTCGGTCGTCGAGGCGCTCCGCGCCGGCGGGTTCGCGCACAAGGCGAAGGTCAACGTCTCGTGGATCGCCTCCGACCTCTGCGAGACCCACGACGGGGCCGCCAAGGCGCTCGCCGACGTCGACGCGGTCCTGGTGCCCGGTGGCTTCGGCATCCGCGGGATCGAGGGGAAGCTCGGCGCGCTCACCTACGCCCGCACCAACAAGATCCCGACCCTGGGGATCTGCCTCGGGCTCCAGTGCATGGTGATCGAGTACGCCCGCAGCGAGGCGGGTCTGCTCGAGGCCGCCTCCACCGAGTTTGACCCGGACTGCGCCGAGCCGGTGGTCGCCACCATGGCCGAGCAGCACGCGTTCGTCGAAGGTGCCGGTGACCTCGGCGGCACCATGCGCCTGGGCCTCTACCCGGCCAACTTGGCGGAGGGCTCGGTCGTACGCGCGACGTACGGCGCCGCCCAGGTCGAGGAGCGGCACCGGCACCGCTACGAGGTCAACAACGCCTACCGGGACAAGCTCGAGCAGGCCGGCCTGGTCTTCTCTGGCACATCCCCGGACAACAACCTGGTCGAGTACGTCGAGCTGCGCAAGGACGTGCACCCGTACTACGTCTCCACCCAGGCGCACCCCGAGCTCCGCTCCCGGCCGACGCGGCCACACCCGTTGTTCGCGGGACTGATCGGCGCCGCGATTACCCGGCAGCGCGAGCTGCGGATCCCGATCGACGAGTCCGGGCTGCGGCGTCGCTCCGACGATGACTGACCGGCCCCACCTGGCACCGTTGCAGGACGAACCGCAGAGCTGGCCGGTCTCGGCCAGCACCGAGATCCACCGCGACGACTGGGTGGTCGGCGTTCGCCAGGACACCGTGCACCGGCCCGGGCACCCCGAGGACGGTTTCCGGAGGTTGGTGGTCGAGGACCCGGGCGCGGTCGTCATCCTGGCGATCGACGACGCCGATGAGGTCGTGATCCTGCGCCAGTACCGGCATCCGGCGCAGATGCGGTTGGTCGAGCTTCCCGCCGGCAAGCTCGACGTCGCCGGGGAGGACCCGCTGGTCGCCGCGCAGCGCGAGCTCCGCGAGGAGGCCAGCCTCGAGGCCGCCAGCTGGACCCACCTGATGACTACGTGGGCCTCGCCCGGGATCACGTCCGAGACGCACGCACTCTTTCTGGCCCGGGACCTGCGCGAGGTCCCGCGGGACTTCGACCCGCACCACGAGGAAGCCGAGATGACTTTGGAACGGATCGCCTATGAGCGCGTCCTCGAGGCAGTGCTTGACGGCAGCGCAGCGGACGCCCCGCTGGCCACGGCCGTGCTCGCATACGAGGTGCTCAGGAGCCGGGGACGCCTGTGACGCCGGTCGAGCGGCACGCTCGCGAGAGCCCCGAGGCGCTGGTGGCCTCGGTACTCGCCCGGAACCCGGTGATCGACGGACACAATGACCTGCTCTGGCACGCCCGGAAGCATCACGGCTACGACTGGGACCAGTTCGACATCGGTGACGACCTGTCGACGACCGGGGTTCACACCGACCTGCAGCGACTGCGCGCCGGCGGCGTCGGCGCCCAGTTCTGGTCGGTCTACGTCCCGGGCAGGTTGTCCCCGGAGGAGATCCTCACCGCCACCTTCGAGCAGATCGACGCGGCGCACGCGCTGATCAGCCGGTACGGTGACCGGTTGGCTTTGGCCACTGGTGCCGCCGATGTCGAGGCGGCGTGGGCCTCCGGGCGGATCGCCTCGCTCCTCGGCGCCGAGGGCGGTCACCAGATCGGGGGCTCGCTCGCGGTGCTGCGCTCGATGCAGTCGCTCGGGGTCCGCTACCTGACCCTGACCCACAACGACAACATCGCCTGGGCGGACTCGGCCACCGACCGGCCCGTGCTCGGTGGGCTCTCGGATTTCGGTCGTCAGGTGGTGGCCGAGATGAACCGGATCGGGATGCTGGTCGACCTCAGCCACGTCAGCGCGGACGTGATGCGCCAGACCCTGGCGATCTCGACGGCTCCGGTGATCTTCTCGCACTCCTCGGCGCGGGCGGTCTGCCCGCACCCGCGCAACGTGCCGGACGACGTGCTGACGAGTCTGGCCGGGAACGGCGGGGTCTGCATGGTCACCTTCGTGCCCTGGTTCGTCACCCCGGCCGTGCACGCCTGGGACCTCGCTGCGCAGGACGCGGCCTGGGCGGTCGGCATTGACGCGCGCGATCTCACCGCGTACCAGCCGTTCGCGGAGGCCTGGGCGCAGAAGGTGCCGCCGCCGCGTTCGACCGTGGTCGATGTCGTCGCGCACCTGGAGCACGTCCGCGAGGTCGCGGGGATCGAGCACGTCGGCCTCGGCGGTGATTACGACGGGGTGGAGTGGCTCCCCGAAGGCCTCGACGACGTCTCCGGGTACCCGCGTCTGCTGGAGGCGCTGGCGAGTCGCGGATGGTCGAGGAACGACCTGGCTGCCCTGACCTGCCGCAACACCCTGCGGGTGCTCTCCGACGCCGGGTGCCAGTCCACGGGCCCCGCTCAGGCATAGGATCGGAGCACCGGCACAACGGCGTGCCGGCAAGTGTCTGGGAGGACCGCGGTGAGGGTCGGCGTACCGAAGGAAGTCAAGAACCACGAGTACCGGGTGGCGATCACCCCGGTCGGCGTCCACGAGCTCGTCGCCCACGGGCACGAGGTTTTCGTACAGACGGGCGCCGGGCTGGGCTCGTCGATCGCCGACGCGGAGTACGCCGGCGCCGGCGCGACGCTGCTCGCCGACGCGGACGACGTTTGGGCGAACGCGGAGATCGTGCTGAAGGTCAAGGAACCGGTAGCCGAGGAGTACCACCGGATGCGGGAGGGCCTGGTCCTCTTCACCTACCTCCACCTGGCCGCGGACCTGCCGCTGACCCAGGAGCTCATGCGCCGCAAGGTCACCGCGATCGCCTACGAGACCGTCCAGCTTCCCTCAGGGGGGCTGCCGCTGCTGTACCCGATGTCCGAGGTCGCCGGGTGCCTGGCACCCCAGGTGGGGGCGCACGCGCTACTGAAGGCCCAGGGCGGCCGCGGGGTCCTACTCGGCGGTGTCGGCGGCGTCGCGAACGCCAAGGTCGTGATCATCGGCGCGGGCGTCTCGGGCCAGAACGCCGCGAACATCGCGCTCGGTATGGGGGCCGATGTGACCCTGCTCGACACCGACCTGGACAAGCTCCGGATGTCGTTCTGGCGCTACAACAACCGGGTGCACGGCCTGGCCTCCTCCAAGCTCGCGATCGAACAGCAGGTCACCGAGGCCGACATGGTGATCGGGGCCGTCCTGATCCCCGGTGCGGCCGCCCCGAAGCTGGTCTCGAACGAGCTCGTCTCCCGGATGAAGCCGGGCTCGGTGCTGGTCGACATCGCGGTGGACCAGGGCGGCTGTTTCGAGGACACCCACGCCACCACCCACGCGGATCCGACGTACCAGGTGCACAACTCGATCTTCTACTGCGTGGCGAACATGCCAGGGGCCGTGCCGAACACCTCGACCTACGCCCTGACCAACGCGACCCTCCCGTACGCCGTAGCGCTCGCGGACAAGGGCTGGGAACGTGCCTGCCGCAGCGATCACTCGCTCGCGCTGGGGTTGAATACCCATGCTGGCGCGCTCACCTACGGGCCGGTGGCCGAGGCCCACGGCCTGGAGTCGGTCCCGCTGGCGGGGATCCTGGGTGCGGATGAAGGAGCCTCGTCCTGACGGAGTCGAGCGCCAGAACAGCGCCGGAGCAGGGGAGCGTGGGGCCGAGTGTGCTGGTCCGGGCGATCCGGACGTACCTGGACCACCTCGGGGTGGAGCGCGGCCTCGCTTTGAACACCCTGACGTCGTACCGGCGTGATCTGCGGCGCTACCTGGGCTACCTGGACGGCGTCGGGGTCTCTCGGCTTGACGACATTACCGAGCAGACCGTGCTCGGGTTCCTGACGGCGTTGCGGGAGGGTGACTCCGAGCACCCGCCGCTGAGCGCCGCGTCGGCAGGTCGGACGGTCGTCGCCGTCCGTGGGTTCCACAAGTTCGCCGTCAAGGACGGTCTGGCGCAGATCGACCCGTCGGTGGGCGTCCGACCGCCGACGCCGGCGAAGCGGCTGCCGAAGGCGCTGCCGCTCGCGGACGTGGAGGCGATTTTGGACGCCGCCGGCGCACCCGGCACCGCGTTGGCGTTGCGGGACCGGGCACTGCTGGAGCTGCTCTACGGCACCGGGGCGCGGATCTCGGAGGCGGTCGGCCTCGACGTCGACGACCTCGATCTGGGCGACGGCGAACGGGGTGGGACGGTGCTGCTGCGCGGCAAGGGCGGCAAGGAGCGGATCGTGCCGGTGGGTCGATATGCCCGCGAGGCGATAGGCGCCTACTTGACCCGAGCCCGCCCCGACCTGATCTCGACGGGGAAGGGACAGGTGACCAAGGATGGGGCGGCGATGTTCCTCAACGCCCGGGGTGGTCGGTTGTCGCGGCAGAGCGCGTGGACGGTCATCGTCCGCTCGGCCGAGCGCGCCGGGGTGAATGCGGAGGTCTCGCCGCACACGATGCGGCACTCCTACGCGACCCATCTGCTGGAGGGCGGAGCAGACGTCCGGGTCGTCCAGGAGCTGCTCGGGCACGCCTCGGTCACGACCACGCAGGTCTACACGCTGGTGACGGTCGACAGCCTGCGCGAGGTGTACGCCGCGGCCCATCCGCGGGCCCTGGGCTGACCCGAGACCGGGCGTCCTGAACGCACAGAGTTATGCACAGGCGAGGCTGCGGCTGTGCACTTGAGCGGGGCGCCGTACACACGGAATCCCCAGATTTCCCTGCGGGTCGTCCAGTCTTCGCATCCGCCTTGTGACGCGTGCTCCGGCGGGCCTAGAGTCGCGCCCACTGCACGACTTGGCGTCATGTCGATAAATGTCGCGGACGCCGTCAGAGCCACCAGACAAGGGGAATCGGACCATGAGCGGTACCGACGGATACGGAGAGACCAGCGCATCCGAGGTCCCGCCACTGGTCCGCAACCCGGTGCCGGCCCAGGTAGGCGACGCCACGGTGCTCCTGCACGCCACCTTCCGGGATTCGTCGGCGGCGGAGTCCACACTGGAATCTGCTGCTGTCGAGAACCTGGAGAGTGCTGTGGACGTCATCGAGGGTGCCCCGCTGGGCACGGAGGTAGTGATCGGGGCGACCGGACGACCGCTGCCCGTGTTCCCCGAGCCTGGCCCGGTCGGTGTCCGCACCAAGGCCCGGATCATCTCGATGTGCAACCAGAAGGGTGGGGTGGGCAAGACCACCACGACGATCAACCTGGGTGCGTCGCTGGCCGAGTACGGCCGCAAGGTCCTGCTCGTCGACTTCGACCCGCAGGGATCGCTGTCGGTGGGACTCGGGCTCAATCCTCACCAGATGGAGCTGAGCATTTACAACCTGCTGATGCAGCGGGACGTGGACATCGAGGATGTCATCGTCCCGACCCGGGTGCCCGGCCTCGACCTGCTGCCCTCGAACATCGATCTCTCGGCCGCCGAGGTCCAGCTCGTCCACGAGGTCGCCCGGGAGCAGACCCTCCAGCGGGTGCTCGGTCCTGCGCTGGACAAGTACGACATCATCCTCATCGACTGCCAGCCCTCGCTCGGCCTGCTCACGGTCAACGCCCTGACCGCCTCCGACGGGGTGATCGTGCCGCTGGAGTGCGAGTACTTCGCACTGCGCGGCGTGGCCCTGCTCAAGACCACGATCGACAAGGTCAAGGAGCGGCTCAACCCGCGCCTGGAGGTCGAGGGCATCCTCGGCACCATGTTCGACGGCCGGACCCTGCACAGCCGCGAGGTCATGGAGCGCCTCGTCGAGGCGTGGGGTGACACGGTCTTCCACACGGTGATCCGTCGGACGGTCAAGTTCTCCGACGCGACCGTCGCCGGTGAGCCGATCACGGCGTACGCGTCTGCGTCCGCCGGCGCCGACTCCTACCGGCAGTTGGCCAAGGAGGTGCTAGCTCGTTGGCAGCACGACGTGTGAGCATGCCGACGGCCGACGACCTGTTCCGCCCGACCGCCGAGGACACCGACGTCGAGCAGTCCGCGCCGGTCGCGGTGGTCCCGGATCAGCAGGCGGTGAGGACCACCGCGAAGGCCGCGCCGACGGCTAAGGACGGAGCCCGGCAGCCCAGCGGGCGGGTCCGTCACGACGAGAAGGTGACCGTCTACGTGACCGCCGACGAGCTCGTCGACATCGAGCACGCCCGGCTGGACCTGCGTCGGCACCACGGTCTCGCGGTCGACCGCGGACGGCTGGTGCGTGAGGCGCTCGCCATCGTGCTCGCCGACCTCGAGAAGAACGGCGACGACAGCGAGCTCGTCCGTCGGTTGCTCGGGTGAGCGCATGAGCGCCGTCGCGGTCGATGCGTCGGACGAGATCGGCAACGACGGGCTCGACGTCGGCTTCGCCGTCCGTCTGGCCAACTTCGAGGGCCCCTTCGACCTGCTGCTGAGCCTGATCAGCAAGCACAAGATGGACGTCACCGAGGTGGCGCTGTCGAAGGTCACCGAGGAGTTCATTGCCCACATCAAGGCCGCCTCCGAGGTCTGGGACTTGGAGCAGACGACGTCGTTCCTGCTCGTCGCCTCGACCTTGCTCGACTTGAAGGCTGCTCGGCTGCTCCCATCGGGCGACGTCGAGGACGAGGAGGACCTGGCGCTCCTGGAGGCCCGCGACCTGCTGTTCGCCCGGCTGCTGCAGTACCGGGCTTTCAAGCAGGTGGCTGGAGTTCTCGAACACCGGATCGAGGCGGAGTCGCTCCGGTTCCCGCGTGCGGTCGGGCTCGACGAGCGGTTCGCCACACTGCTCCCCGACGTGCTGATCGGGTTGGGCCTGGAAGAGTTCGCCGGGCTGGCACGACGGGCCCTGGAGCCCAAGCCCGAGCCCGAGGGCGTGTCGCTGGCGCACATCCACGCCCCGATGGTCAGCGTCCGCGAGCAGGCGCACCTGGTGGTCGAGCGGTTGCGGGTCCACGGGACGCTGACGTTCCGAAAGCTCGCCGCGGACGCCCCGGACACGATGACCCGGGTCGCTCGGTTCCTCGCGCTCCTGGAGCTCTTCCGGGAGGGCGTGCTCGCGTTCGACCAGATGACCCCGCTCGGCGAGCTCTCCGTGCGCTGGACCGGTGGCGAGGACGAGGAGATCGAGATCAACGACGAGTTCGACGGCGCCCCGCTGCCCCTGGACGAGCAGCCCACCGACACCGTGAACGACACCGCAGGAAGTGACGACCAATGAGCGAGACCCAGATCGACGAGGCCGAAGCCCCGGTGGAGGTGGTCGAGGTGGACGAACTCGAGGCCACTGACGCCGCTGCGGAAGAGCAGCGCGAGTCCGAGGGGGAGACCCTCTCGATCCCGCTCGCCGATCTCCGACCGGCTCTCGAGGCGGTGCTGATGGTCGCCGACCAGCCGCTCGACGAGGTCAGCCTCGCCACCGCGGTCGGCTACCCGGTCTCCGAGGTGCTGGACGCGCTCGGCGCCCTTGCCGGCGA
This sequence comes from Marmoricola sp., assembly GCA_046598425.1. Lineage (GTDB taxonomy): Bacteria > Actinomycetota > Actinomycetes > Propionibacteriales > Nocardioidaceae > Marmoricola. The sequence goes on from JBKJIN010000033.1 coordinate 17,059, forward strand.
GTACGACGAAGCCAACCGCGGGTTCGAGCTGCGCAACGTGGCGGGTGGCTGGCGGTACTACACCCGCGAGGAGTTCGCCCCGGTCGTCGAGCGCTTCGTCCTTGAGGGACAGCAGGCGCGGCTCACCCAGGCGGCTCTGGAGACTCTGGCCGTGGTCGCCTACAAGCAGCCGGTCAGCCGCAGCCGGGTCTCGGCGATCCGCGGCGTCAACGTCGACGGGGTGATGCGCACCCTGCTCACCCGGGGACTGGTCGAGGAGGCTGGAACCGACCAGGAGACCGGAGCCAACCTGTATCGCACCTCGACCTACTTCCTGGAGCGGATCGGGATCACCTCCCTCGACGAGCTCCCCGAGTTGGCGCCGTTCGTGCCCGACATGGACGAGTTCGACCTCGACGAGGAGTTCGCTGCTGCGACGGCGGGGCCGGGCACCGCAGCTGTCGTCCAGGACGCTCCGGGGCCTGACGCCGGTGACTGACCTCCCGGCCTCCGTCCCGGACCTGTCCAACCTCGACGGCGACGGCCTGATCCGCCTCCAGAAGCTGCTGGCCACCTCCGGGGTCGCGAGCCGCCGCAAGTGCGAGGAGCTGATGCTCGCCGGCGAGGTCGAGGTCGACGGCGAGATTGTCACCCGGCTCGGCACGAAGGTAGACCCGACCACCGCGGTGATCCGGGTTTCCGGGCAACGGCTGCCGCCGCGTAGCCTGAACGTCTACCTCGTGCTCAACAAACCCCGGGGCGTGGTGTCCACGATGTCTGACCCGGAAGGACGCCCGACGCTGACCGACTACGTGGCCGACCGGCCCGAGCGGCTTTTCCATGTCGGCCGGCTCGACACCGACACCGACGGGCTGATCATGCTCACCAACGACGGCGACTTCGCTCAGCGGCTGGCGCACCCGTCGTACGAGATGGAGAAGACCTACGTCGCTGAGGTCGCCGGTGCCGTCGACAAGAACACCGTCAAGACCCTTCTGGCCGGGGTGACCCTGGAGGACGGGCCGGTCGAGGTGCGTCGGGCTCGGGTGATCTCCTCGACCGCGGACCGCGGGATCGTGGAGCTGGTGATCCACGAGGGCCGCAACCGGATCGTCCGACGACTGCTGGACCACATCGGCCACCCAGTGAAGCGGCTCTCGCGGACCGCGATCGGGCCGGTCAAGATCGGCACCCTGCGCCAGGGGACCCTGCGCGAGCTGACCGCCGACGAGGTCGGATCGCTTCTCGACACTGCCGGGCTGTGATCGTCGCTCCGCTCCGCACGGGTAGGCTCGGAGCCACTCTTTCCCTACAGCGTCGCAGGAGGAACACGTGTCCGTTCGGGCCGTGCGCGGAGCCACTCAGCTGACCTCCGACACCCGCGAGGAGATGCTCGAACGCGTCGCCGAGATGGTCACCGAGGTGATGACAGCCAACGAACTGGACGTCGACGACTTCATCTCGGTCATCTTCACCGCGACCTCCGACCTCGTCGCCGAATTCCCGGCGTACGCCGCCCGCCGGCTGGGGTTCGGTGAGATCCCGCTGCTGTGCGCGCGTGAACTCGAGATCGACGGCTCGATGCCGCGGGTGGTCCGAATGATGGCGCACGTCGAGACCGACCGCGCCCGCAGCGAGCTGACGCACGTCTACCTGCACGGGGCGGCAGCCCTCCGCTCGGACCTGACCAAGGTCCGTTCGCTGCCCGACGAGGGCGCCGAGGTGTCCGCCGATGGCTGAGCGCGCGCTCATCGGTCCGGTCCACGTGATCGGCACGGGCCTGCTGGGCACCTCCATCGGACTGGCCGCCCAGCGCGAGGGTCTCCAGGTCTGGCTCAGCGACGCCAATCCCGAGCACGTCCGCACGGCCGTCAGTCTCGGTGCCGGGGAGCCTGCTCCCGCCGACGGCGTCGCGCAGCTGGTCGTCGTAGCGGTCCCGCCGATCCACATCGCGGATGTCGTCGTGACCGCGCTTCAGACCGGAGCCGTGGTCACCGACGTCGGCAGCGTCAAAGCCCAGCCGCTCGAACAGGTCTCCGACCAGGTGACTGACGAGGTTCTCGCTCGGTACGTCGGCAGCCACCCGATGGCCGGGAACGAACGCTCCGGCCCGCTCGCAGCCAGCGCCGCGCTGTTCGACGGCCGACCCTGGGCGGTGACCCCGCACGTGCACTCCTCGCCCGGCGCGGTTTCTCTCGTCGAGGAGCTGGCGAAGCTGTGCGGCGCGGTCGCGGTGCGGCTCTCCCCGGTCGAGCACGACCTGGCCGTGGCCCGGACCTCCCACCTCCCGCACCTGCTGGCCGTCATGGCCGCCGGGCAGCTTACCGACGCCGCTCCGGAGCACCTCTCGCTCTCCGGACAGGGCGTGCGCGACGTCACCCGGGTGGCCGCCGGGGACCCGGAACTGTACGGCCAGATCATCCGCGCCAACGGCGGCGTGGTGGGCGAGCTGCTGAGGACGCTGCGCGGTCAGCTCGACGAGATGATCGCGGCGGTTGACGGACCGTCCCCGGAGGACCTGGTCGAGATCCTGACGCGTGGCAACGTCGGGACCCAGATCATCCCCGGCAAGCACGGCGGTGCCCCGCTGGAGACCGGTCCGGTCTTCGTCCTGGTTCCGGACCATCCGGGCGAGCTGGCTCGGTTGTTCGCCGACGTGGGCGAGATCGGCGTCAACATCGAGGACCTGCGGATCGACCACGACCCCGGTCGACCGGCCGGTCTCGTCGAGCTGCAGGTCGAGTCCGGCGCCGCCGAGCGCCTGCGCGGCGCGCTCGAGGCGAGGAACTGGACCGCTCACCGGTAGACTCGCCCAGGCGCGATGCCGTGCGGGGACAAGTTCTGACCCCGGAACATGGTGGACGAGCGTGAACGATGGGCACCAACCGTGGGTCAGGAGCAGTTTCGTGGGCACCGTAGTGAGCAGCACCGTTGTCGTTGCGATGGACGGGCCCTCAGGCTCCGGCAAGTCGAGCACTGCGCGCGGCGTTGCCGAGCGCCTCGGCCTGCGCTACCTGGACACCGGTGCCCAGTTCCGGGCGATGACGCTCTGGATGCTCCGGCACGAGGTCGACGTGCATGACGCCGCCGCGGTCGCGGCTGCAGCCGGAAAGCCGGTGCTGGAGTCGGGGACAGACCCGCTGGCGCCCAGCATCACCCTCGACGGCGACGACGTCGCCGAGGCGATCCGTTCCGCCGAGGTCACCGCGGCGGTGAGCCCGGTCGCGACCGTGCCCGAGGTCCGGACCCGGCTCCTCGTCCTCCAGCGCGCCACCATCGCTGACGCGATCGCGGCTGGCGGCATCGTGGTCGAGGGCCGCGACATCGGCTCCGTGGTCTGGCCGGAGGCGGACGTCAAGCTCTACCTGACAGCCGATCCCGCGGCGCGGGCGGCCCGTCGTACGGCGGAGAACGGCAGCGGCTCGGTCGATGCCACCGAGGCCGACCTGCTCCGTCGCGACGCCATCGACTCCTCCCGCGCTGCCGCGCCCCTGGTCGTCCCGGAGGGCGCGCTGCACCTCGACACCACGCCCTACGGGCTCGACGAGGTGATCGACCAGGTCGTCGCGATTGTCGGTCGTGCTGTCACCGCTAGGACGTCCTCATGACGGCCGGACCCTTCGAGACCCCCCACACCCTGCCGCGGACGGCCGGTGTCAAGCACCCGGCCCGGGCGATGCTGCACGGACTGCGGCCGGCGTTCGCGGCCGTGATCCGCCGACGCTGGGACGTGGAGGTGCGCGGAGCGGACAACCATCCGGTCGCCGGTCCGGTGGTGGTCGCCGCCAACCACATCGGCTTCCTGGACGGCCCGCTGATGGCGATCCTCGGGCCGCGCCCGGTGCATGCGCTCACGAAGCGGGAGATGTACGGCGGAGCGCTCGGGGCCTTTCTCACTGGTGCCGGTCAGATCCCGGTCGACCGGGACGCTGCCGACCCATTGGCGGTCAAGACCGCGCTCCGGGTCCTCCGGGACGGCGGCGTCGCCGGTCTCTTTCCGGAGAGCACCCGCGGTGGCGGCCTCGTCGAGACCGCGAAGGGCGGCGCGGCGTACCTGGCGCTGGCGACCGGCGCGACCGTCGTACCGCTGGCGTTCCTCGGCACCCGCCTCCCGGGCGGATCGACGAACTCGTTCCCCCCGTCCGGCAGCCGTTTCGTGATGTCGTACGGGTCACCGATCGTCGTGGAACAGCAGGCCTGGCCCCGGCGTTCCGCAGAGGTGGGCGCGCTCAGTGAGCGCATCAGACTCGCCCTGGTCGCGACCGTCGCCGAGGCGGCGCAGGCCACGGGCATTGAACTACCGGGACCACTCCCGGAAACGGACGGAACTAGCCCCGCCGAGGGGCCGGCGTCCGAGAGCAGCAAGGCTGAACATGACTGAAGAACACGCAGCGAGTGACCTCGGAGGGTCCGTCCAGGGCGCCGAGCAGGACGTCCGTACTCCGATCCTGGCGGTCGTCGGCCGCCCCAACGTCGGCAAGTCGACGTTGGTGAACCGGATCATCGGCCGGCGCGAGGCGGTTGTCGAGGACAAGCCGGGCGTGACCCGGGACCGGGTCTCCTACGACGCCAACTGGAATGGCCGGGCGTTCACGGTCGTCGACACCGGCGGTTGGAACCCGGACGCCGAGGGCCTCGCCGAGCGGATCTCGGCCCAGGCGGAGGTGGCGGTCGGACTCGCGGACGCGGTGCTGTTCGTCGTGGACGCGACGGTGGGCATCACTGACGCCGATGAGGCCGTGGTGAAGGTGCTGCGCAAGAGCGGCCGTCCCGTCATCCTGGCCGCCAACAAGGTTGACGACCAGCGCACCGAGGCCGAGGCGTTCGGGCTCTGGAACCTCGGCCTGGGGGAGCCCTACCCGGTCTCGGCGCTGCACGGGCGTGGCTCCGGCGACATGCTGGACGCCATCTTGGCCGCACTGCCGGAGACCCCGGAGGAGCACATCGGTGAGCCGATGGGAGGGCCGCGCCGGATCGCGATCATCGGTCGGCCGAACGTCGGCAAGTCCTCGCTGCTGAACAAGCTGGCGGGGGAGGAGCGGGTCGTCGTCGACGACGCTTCCGGGACCACCGTCGACCCGGTCGACGAGCTCGTCGAGCTGGGCGGCCGGGTCTGGAAGTTCATCGACACTGCCGGCATCCGCAAGCGGGTCAAGACCGCCTCCGGTCACGAGTACTACGCGTCGCTGCGCACCGCGACAGCGATGGAGCGCGCCGAGGTCGCCGTCCTGGTCATCGACGGGAGCCAGTCGATCTCCGAGCAGGACATGCGGATCATCCAGACCGTCCGGGACTCGGGCCGCGCCCTGGTGATCTGCTTCAACAAGTGGGACCTGGTCGACGACGAGCGCCGCTACTACCTGGAGCGTGAGTACGAGCGCGAACTCGTCCAGGTCCAGTGGGCGCCGCGAATCAACATCACCGCGCGCACCGGCTGGCACATCGACCGGCTGATCCCGGCGTTGGACGCTGCCCTGGCTGGCTGGGAGACCCGGATCTCCACCGGCGCTCTGAATGCGTTCCTCGGTCGCCTGGTCGCTGAGCACCCACACCCGGTCCGGGGCGGCAAGCAGCCCCGGATCCTCTTCGGTACGCAGGCGCAGACGGCCCCCCCGACGTTCGCGCTGTTCACCTCCGGCAAGCTCGATGCGGGCTACGAGCGCTACATCGAGCGCCGGCTCCGAGAGGAGTTCGGCTTCGCCGGGACGCCGATCAACATCCAGGTACGTCCCCGGGAGAAGCGCAAGCGGTCCCGCTGAAACCAGGACAAAACGGTCGGTTCGGGGCACCATGGACGGGTGAAGCGGGTCGTCACCGTCGCTGTCGTCCTGACGGCGTCCCTCAGCGTCGCCGGGCTGGTCCGCCTTGCCACCCCTGCGGCGTCGGCGGCCGCGCTGACGCCGGTCGCCGGCACCACCTGCACGGCGTTCCCGGCGAGCAACTGGTGGCACGCGGACGTGTCCAAACTGCCGGTGCACCCGTACAGCGCGAAGTGGGTCACGCACATGTCCCCGACCCGCAAGCTGCACCCGGACTTCGGGCCTTCGTACGGCGACGGTCCGGACTACGGCATCCCGATCACCGTCGTGGACGGGACCCATGTCACGGTGCAGGTGGCCTTTGACTACGCCGACGAGAGCGACCAGGTGCCCTACCCGTTCGGGGCTGACACCAGGATCGAGGGCGGTCGGAACTCGCCGGGGGACAAGCACGCGATCGTGGTCGACAAGTCCGTGTGCCGGTTGTACGAGACCTGGAACACGCGGGTGGTCAACGGCACCTGGCGGGCGGGGTCCGGGGCGACCTGGTCGCTGACGAGCAACGCGCTGCGTCCCAAGGGCTGGACGTCGGCGGATGCCGCCGGGCTGCCGATCCTGCCGGGTCTGCTGCGCTACAACGAGGTGCTGGCCGGTCGGGTGGACCACGCGATCCGCTTCACCACCGACGTCACCAGCAAGCACTACCTTTGGCCGGCGCGGCACCAGGCAGGATCGACCACGAGCCTGGCCTACCCGCCGATGGGAGCCCGGTTCAGGCTGAAGTGGAACTACGACGCCTCCAAGCTCGGCACGCAGGCTCGTGTGGTCGTGCTGGCTATGAAGAAGTACGGCCTGGTCCTCGCCGACAACGGCTCGCCCTGGTACTTCCAGGGGGAACAGCACGCACGCTGGTCCGAGGCGCTGATCGCAGACCTGAAGAAGATCCCAGCGGCCGCTTTTACGGCGGTCGACACGAGGCCGTTGATTCCTTGACCCGATTCGGTCGTGATCGTCGTGCTGCGATAAGGTTCCCAGGCCTTGGTGGTCCCGCTCATCGGGAGCGTAGAGGTGAACGGGCTGTGGCTCAGCTTGGTAGAGCACTTGACTGGGGGTCAAGGGGTCGCAGGTTCAAATCCTGTCAGCCCGACCGAAGAAACAGCAGGTCAGAGGCCGTTTTCCGTTCAGGGAGACGGCCTCTCGCCTTGTCAGGCCAAGATTGCACACCTATTTCGCACACCTTTGACTGGAATCGACGCGCCGAGGTCTCGCGAGCGAGGGCGTGAGGGGCGAACGCCCGTTCCAAATCGGGTGGCCTGAGCTCAGTGACGCTCGGGGCCTCGACTTGAAGGAAGACCTGTCAGTCCGGCGAGGAGTCCGACCGGCCAGAATGACGCCCCCGTCCGGCCTCGCGGTCACAGAAACGCGATAGGTGCGGGCTGGCTGGCCAGGCAGAATGGCGGTCATGAGACGAACCGCTTGGGCTAGTGCCCTCGACCTCAAGCGCGCGGCCAGGAATGTCCGTGCCGAGATGGGGCCGAGCGACTGGCATCTGGACCCGTGGGGTTGGCCCGAGCTCGACTACCTCGTGACGAAGGAACCTGATCTCCTCCTCCAAAATTGCATGGGGTCGGGGGCGTTGGAGTACGCACAAATCGACGTGCCGAAGGAGAACTGGGGGACGCGGCCGGCTGTCCTTCTCGATATCACCGACCGGCTGATGTACCAGGCTCTTGTCGACCGAATGAGTCTGGAACTGATCGGTGACCTCTCGAAATTCGCCTATGGGTGGAGGTTGCCGGCGAAGAACCCGAAGAAGGCCATATACGCGCGCAACGGCCAGCAGTGGGACAGCTACCGGGGCCACTTATCGTTCCTGGCGAACTGGTACTCGGTCGGCCTGCGAACTGACCTCGTGTCGTTCTTCGCGAGCCTGCCGATCGACTCGGTTCAAGGTGCGATCCAGGACTGCACTCCGAAGGGCGACATCGCCGACCGGGTGTGCAGCTTCCTCGCAGGGTTCGACGAGAAGCCAGGCCGGTCAGGTCTCCCGCAACGTTCGTTCGCGTCCGCTGCGATCGCGAACATGTACCTGAAACCCGTGGATGACGTACTGATTCACCACTCTCACACTGTGAAGATTCGGATCGGGGGCATCAATCTGGACTCACAGTCCTGGGCCCGCTGGATGGACGACATGTGGCTGTTCGGGGACGATCCGGCGGCCGCACGACGCGCGCAGATGGACCTTCAGTCGGTCGCCCAAGACAACGGAATGAACCTGAACTACTCAAAGACCGAGGTACTCGAAGGCGCCGACCTCGCAGAGGTCGCGCTGCAGATCGAGCACAGCGCAGTTGATGACGCGATCGTGTCCAGTGGTGACTTCACGCCGTTGGAGGAGCTCGTCGACAGGCTGCTGGATGAGCGTGAGCGTGCCAGTCGTACAACCGTTCGTTTCGTCGCCAAGCGGATGCGTGACCACGGTCACCCGTACCGCTCCGACGACATCATGGAATTGGCGGCCCGGATGCCTCACGTTGCTGACACCTGGGCGCGGCTGATGCAGGAGAATTTCAAACGGGGCGAGCTCCAGGATTGGCTCTTGGACTACACCGCGAGTAGTTGGGCAACTCACGATTGGACCGTCTCGCAGTTTGCTCGAATGCTCCCCAGCTCCAGGCCCCCCCGCCAGGCCGTGCGTGAGTACTTCGCGGACGCGGTGCGTGACTCAAACACGACAATTGCACTGCTATCGGTCGCCGCCCAGCGGCTCTGTGCGTGGGACCCGACTGAAGGTCGGGACGCGTGTCGGGATGCGATGAAGCGTGCCGGGACGCCACACGCGCGACGGGTCCTCGCGTTGTCTGCCCTAGGCGCAGGTGAGCGCAAGGCGACAGTCCGGAGGTGGTTAGACGCGGACAAAGAGAACTACACGACCCTGCGGATGCTGGACGACCGCAGCTTCATCGGACCTAAGGTTTCCGCGTACTTCGCCGAGAAGATCTAGCAGGTCGGCCACCGGGCCCGGGTGCCTGCACGACGGGCATGCCCTCAGACCCGGAGAAATGAGCCGACCGGCCCTAGAACAGGGGGTCCTGCTCGCTGCGGGGGGCGCGCTTCGCGCGGACTGATCTCACTATCGGCGACGGCTTCTCGGCGGCCATCCGCGCCAAGACTTGGGCGAGGTCGCGGTCACCGCCACGGGTGCGTGGCGGCTTGGGCGAGACGACCCATGTGCCGCCCTTGTTGTCCGCCGCGAGACCGGCGGCCACCAGCAGGTCGAGTGCGCGGCGAATGTCGTCCTTCGACCCGACCTGGAATTCCTGCCGCAGGATCTCGGCGGTGTCGGTCGGGGTGACCGTGATTTCCTCCTTGCGACCGCCGTACTGCGTGGGCCAGGTGTGCGTATACAGATGGACGGCCATGTATAGCGCCGGCACCGGATCGTTGATGAACTTCCGGTTGGCCTTCGTCGCCGCGAACAGGGCAGCCGGGACGTTTAGGGATCCGATCCGGGCGCCCAGGTGCGGCTCGCGGCCGTTGCCGTCGATGCTCCCGTTCATCGGGTTGGAGATCTGCTGGAACATGTAGCGTTCGGAGTCGCGGGCGTACTGGACGATGCACGGTGCTTTCGGCGGGTTGTAGTCGTGCTCAGGATTGCTCATCCGCTCGGCGATGACGCGACGCACCGCGTCGGGGCCGATCCGCATCGGAACGTACTGGACCACATCGACGGCGGCGACCGGCACCGGGCGGCCGGTCTCGTCGGGAACGTGGGGCAGGACCGCGTACCGGCCCAGTTGCTTGCAGGCCTTGTCGACGCTCCCCTCGTGGAGCGCGAGATTGGAGATCTCACCCACCAGCGCGGTGTTGTCGGCGAACAAGACGGTGAAGTCCGGGGTATTTAGCTGACCGTCGACGGTGATCTTCGGGAACCGTTCGAAGTGACGGACCGTCGCGGCCATGTCTACCGGTCCGGTGAACAGGTACTCAAAGGCGGACACGACGTCGACATGCTCGTCGTAGAGCATGTACTCGGCAAGGAGTCGGTCGGCCTCGCCGATCCCCCGTGACCGACTCACCTGCCTCAGCCTCGATTTCCGCCCGCGAGGCTGTCCACGAGGTCGTAAAATGACTCCGGCCGGACGTCGGGCTCCTCGCCCAGGCTGACCGCCTCGAACCGGTCGCCGAGAACCTGCGCGAGACGGGTCAGCGACCCGAGCGTGGCTCGAAACCCGGGGTGAATTTCGATCGCGTCCGGCCGCGTCACGAACAGGTCGTAGTTAGACCCGTCGTCCTCGTCCATCACAGACACGTGCAAGTACGGGTTTCGGTGGAGCACTGCATACGACAACCGGTTACTCGCAATGGCGAGCTCGTCGAGGACGTGACCTGTCGCCGTTGCGTCGGTCAGCATCGGCGTGGACAGCCGGACCTCGATGGGCCGCTTGGGCGCCTCGTCGACGACGCGCTGCCGGTTCGACATCAATTCTCGTCGCCGGTGCGCCGCGACCGCCAAACGGTTCAGGATTCGGTGCTCGAAGACCCCGAAGTCACCTCGAACGAAAGTCGCGCCCGCCTGACGTCGGATGACGACGTTAGCAACGACTCCGACGTGCAGGTGCATCGTGCGGACAGCAGCACCGTGCCCCTCGGCCTGTCTGACAATCTCGGCCGGATCAGGTCGCAAGTCGTCCCCAGCGAGGGCGGGGAAGCTTCGGCCGTACCCAGACCGGTCGGCACGCATCCTGCCCGTGAGGCGCTGCACTTCGACGTCGGCGTGCTCGGCCAGGGCGGTCCCGATATCGAGAAAATCGGCATGGTCGAGGAAGCACCGGACCGCCTTTGGAGCGGCCTTGCTGATCCAGCGATCGACCTTGCCCCAGCGGGGATCTGTCGCAGGAAGCCCGCCAACCAAGTGGAAGACGCCGTCGTAGGCAGTTGGCCACGCGCTGATCGTGAAGGCTCCGCCCTCGTCCTCGACTTTCATCACACCCACCGCGCCGACGCTGAGAACCTCGATCGGGGTGTTGCGGTTCGGGCGGATCACGTCGAGGGGGTTCGCGTCCCCGACAATCAACGTTTCGGCGACAATGTGCTCCTGCGGTTTCCCGGAGGCGAGCGAAGCAACCTCGATGAGCGTGGGAATGTCACCGGCCGAAGCGAGATCCCACAGGATGGAGTCGAACCTGCTCGCCAGCATCTGTTTCTCCTCCCGGCCTCGGTCGTGCCTGTCGCGCCCAGTATCAGCCTCTCAGAGCTGCCCATGCGGACCCGGGCCCGTCTGCAAGACAGTAATGGCCATCGCCCCGTCGGTACCGGGGTTCGACGAACTTGTGGCAGAAAGTGAACCAGGGCGACGAACTGCAGATGGTGGCTGATCTGCGCTATCGCATCGGCTGAGCCGACCGTCCCCAGCTACGTATGGGCTGAAAAGCGAATTTCCAGCGATTGTCCACCTCGCGGTCCCGCGGCGCCGGAGGTCAGCGAGTTTCGCGAAGCCCAACATGGCCGCGAATCGCGTTTGGCGCCTTGCCCGGCTTGGCGGACTCGGAGATTCCGCCGCTCTCACCGAAGGGCATCGCTCAGCACTTGCATCGCGGCCACGCTGATGTCGGGGGAGACGTGGCCGTAGATGTCGCCGGTGATGCTGATCGATGAGTGGCCCAAGATCTCCGAGACCACCTTGAGCGGGACGCCGTTGGCGAGCATGGTGCTGGCGGCGGAGTGGCGGAGGGTGTGAAGGCCGATGGTAGGCAGGCTGGCCTGCTCGGCGGCCGCCTTGAGCGCCCGGAGCGCGTTGCGAGGGTCGCAGGGCTCACCGAACGTGGTGGTGAAGACGTAGCCGGTCTCGTTCCACTGCGAGCCGGCTCGCTCGCGCTCGGCTACCTGACGCGCACGCAGCTCCTGGAGGATGGCGGCCGTGCGGTCGGTAATCGGCACCTCGCGGCGGGACTTCGCGGTCTTGGTGCTTGTGATCACGAGCTCGCCGTCCTCGCGCGTCAGGGTGCCGCGGATCTTGAGCCAGCCGTCGTCCTCCTTGACGTGACTGCGCCACTTGAGCGCGAGCGCCTCACCGCGGCGGAGGCCAGTGTTGACCAGGAACTCGAAGAGCAGGGCGTAGCGGGTGCCGCTGGCCGCTTCGAGCAGCGTCTTCACCTGGTCAGGGGTGAGGTACTCAGCCTCCTTCACCTCAACCCGGGGACGCGGGACCGCGGCCACGGGGTTGTCGGCGAGCTCGCGGTCCTTGACCGCGGCGTCGAAGACAGCGCGCAGGATCGTGTAGGCGTTGCGTCGGGTGGAGTCGCTGAGCCCCTTGCCGCGGAGCCCGGCCAGCCACCCGTCGACCGCGCTCGGCCGCACCCGGTGCATGGGCGTCGCGCCGAGCTGGCTGCCGATGATGTGGTGGCGGGCGACCGCGGCGTACATCGTCTTCGTGCTCATCTTGCGGTCCGAGTTCGCCAGGGTGGTCTTGATCCAGGTCTCGGCGTACTGGTCGACCAGTTGGCGGGTGTCACGGGCCGGAAGCTCCTTCTTCAGCCTGGCTCGGACCTCCTCGGCCTTCTGGCGGGTCTCCTTGGCGGTCTTTCCGGTGACCGTCACGCGCTTGCGGACGCCGTTCGTGTCGGTGTGGCGGATCAGAATCTGCCAACGACCGTCCTTACGCTGCACAGGTCGAGATCCTTCGCCGTTGGCGCGTCGAGTTGGCGTGGCCATGCGCCACAGCGTATGACCCGTTGACCTCGGCGAAGCCGATTGCCGACGAGCTGTGGACAGTTGGTCGCTTCCTTCGCGGCTCATCGGTGGGAGACTGTTAGCGAAGGCTCGACGATGCGTGATGAGGCAGCCATGACTGGACCGTTGGTGATCGATCGCCACGCGATCGAGGCCCTGTGTCTAAAGTACGCCGTGCGTCGCCTCCTGCTGTTCGGCTCTGCCGGTACGGATCATTTCGACGAGGCGACCAGCGACATCGACTTCCTGGTCGAGTTCGATGACGCACCGGTGAGCCGCTTCGATGCCTACTTCGGCCTCAAGGAAGATCTTGAGGCACTCTTCGGGCGCCCGGTTGACCTCGTCTCGACGGCGGCGCTGGAGAACCCGTACTTCGCCAAGTCGGTCGCCAGCACCAGTCGAGAGCTGTATGCAGCCTGAGGGGCAACGTCCTGGTGCACGGTTACGCGCAGATCGACGACGTGCTGGTCTGGGAAGTCGCCTCCACCGAGTTCCGGACCTGTCAGTGGTGCTGGCCGGGCTCCTGGATGGCCCGTAGGGGGGTCCGCTCCCGGGGCCTTCCATTTGCAACGCGGCCCGTTCGATAGGCCGAGTCGATCCGGAACGTTATTGGCGCCATACGGGGGGAAGCGGGTGGTCCCAGAGTTTGGCCACA
>JBKJIN010000062.1:0-17357 GCA_046598425.1 Marmoricola sp.
ATCAGTGTGGGAGCCGTACGTCGTGCGCAGGTATTCCGGCTCGTCGACCAACTCTCGCTGGGCGACCTACGGCTGCGGGTCAGCGCTGGGTTCTGACCGGCTTCCCCTGAACACTCCAGTGTCGAAGCGTACTCCGGGGCCGCCGCGGAAACCTCGCTGCGTGCCCGGCTTTGGCTCAGGCGTTCGGGGCGCGGACTCTCCGAGTCCCCGACGACCCGGTCGCGCCGGGCCGGATCTGGCCCGCGTAACGACTCGGTTCCGACTCTGCGGCGAGCGGGGCCGCGGGAGTTCTGCGGCTTTAGGGTGCAGTCCATGACGACCCGACACGTGTTCAAGGCCCTGGCGTTCTCAGCCGCCCTCGGCCTCGCCCTGACCGCCTGCGGAAGCAGCACCGACGACGACCCGAAGAACGGCTCCCCGCTCGATGTCGTGAAGGCCGGCACGCTGACTGTCTGCTCCGACGTGCCCTACGCACCCTTCGAGGACTTCGACGAGAAGTCCGAGAGCGGCTTCACCGGCTTCGACGTCGAACTGGTCGCCGCGATCGCGAAGGGCCTCGACCTCAAGCTCGCGGTCCGCGACTCCGACTTCGAGGCGCTGCAGAGCGGCCTGCTCCTCAACGGCAAGCAATGCGATCTGGGTGCCAGCGCAATGACGATCACCGACGAGCGCAAGGAGAACCTGCTCTTCACCGATGGGTACTACACCTCGCAGCAGTCGCTGCTGGTCCCGGCCGACTCGGAGATCGAGTCCATCGCCGACCTGGCCGGCAAGAAGGTGGGCGTCCAGAAGACGACCACGGGTGAGACCTACACCAAGGAGAACGCCCCGGAGGCCGACCGGATCCAGTACACCGACGACGGCAAGCTGTACCTGGCGCTGAAGGCCGGCCAGATCGACGCGATCCTGCAGGACCTGCCGGTCAACATCGAGCATCAGCGCGACCCGAAGGAGCCCGGTCGGTTCAAGGTCGTCGAGACCTACGACACCGCGGAGGACTACGGCTTCGCCGCCCGCAAGGACAACACCGCCCTGGTCGACGCGATCAACGCGGAGCTGACGTCGCTGCGCGACAGCGGTGAGTACCAGACGATCTTCGACAAGTACTTCGGGGTGAGCTGACCCCGGTGCGACGCAGCACCCAGCGGCGGCTCCGGCACGGCGCGCTCTACGCGCTGCTGCTCGGGGCCGTCGCCTCGCTGATCTACGCCGCGGACTGGGGCACGATCCGGTCCAACTTCTTCGATACCGAAGTCCTCGACGCGATCTGGCCCGGGGTCCTCCTCGAGGGCGCCCGGAACACGATCGTCTACACCGCGATCGCGTTCGCCGGCGGGCTGGTACTCGCTTTCGGCCTGGCCGTGGCCAAGCTCTCGCCGGTCGCGCCGTACCGGTGGCTGGCGACCGCTTACATCGAATTCTTCCGCGGACTCCCGGTCCTGATCGTGATCATCCTGTTCGCCTTCGCCGTCCCGATCGCCTTCGCGTGGATCCCACCCGGCGGTCCGCGCGGTGCCGCGCTCATCGCGCTGATCGTCGTCTCGGCGGCCTACATGGCCGAGACGCTGCGCGCGGGCATCCAGGCGGTGCCGAAGGGCCAGATCGAGGCGGCCCGTTCCCTGGGCATGAGCCCGACCTGGACGCTCTTCTCGGTGGTCCTCCCCCAGGCGCTCCGGATCGTGATCCCACCCCTGACCAACGAATTCGTCCTGCTGCTCAAAGACACCTCGCTGATCCAGGTGGCGGGCGTCGCGATCGGCCAGAAGGAGCTGACCAACTTCTCCTCCGACGCACTCAGCATCAACGGCAACGCGACCCCGCTGACCGCAGCGGCCGTGCTCTACCTGGTCATCACCCTGCCGCTGACACAGTTGGTGGCGTACCTCGAACGACGAACCCAGAAGGCACGGTGACACCATGACCGCCGCGATCGAGGTGCGCGACCTGCACAAGAGCTTTGGCGACACCGAGGTCCTCAAGGGTATCGACGTGACCGTCGCCGAGGGTGAGGTCGTCTGCGTGATCGGCCCGTCCGGCTCCGGGAAGTCCACGCTGTTGCGGTGCGTGAACCGCCTCGAGGAACCGACCTCGGGCACGGTCGTCGTCGAGGGAATCGACATCACTGACCCTGAGGTGGACCTGGACCAGGTCCGGAGCCGGATCGGGATGGTCTTCCAGTCCTTCAACCTCTTCCCGCACATGACTGTCCTGGACAACCTGACCATCGCCCAGCGACGGGTCAAGAAGCGGAGCA
Organism: Marmoricola sp.; assembly: GCA_046598425.1. Lineage (GTDB taxonomy): Bacteria > Actinomycetota > Actinomycetes > Propionibacteriales > Nocardioidaceae > Marmoricola. Next base: position 2,255 of record JBKJIN010000062.1, read on the forward strand.
AGGACGAGTCCGAGAAGATCGCTCGGGCCAACCTGGAGAAGGTCGGCCTCGCGGAGAAGGCGGACGCCTTCCCGGCGCACCTCTCGGGCGGTCAGCAGCAGCGGGTGGCCATCGCCCGGGCGCTCTCGATGGACCCCGACATGATGCTCTTCGACGAGCCGACGTCCTCGCTGGACCCCGAGCTCGTCGGCGACGTCCTCGACGTGATGCGCCGGCTCGCGGACGAGGGCATGACGATGATGGTCGTCACCCACGAGATGGGCTTCGCCCGCGAGGTCGGCGACAAGCTGGTCTTCATGGACGAGGGCGTGATCCTCGAGCAGGGCGACCCGCGCGAAGTGCTGGCCAACCCGCAGCACGTGCGGACCCAGCAGTTCCTCTCCAAGGTGCTGTAGCGCGCCTCAGTCCTTGCGCAGCAGGAACGACGCCTGCCAGGTGCGCCGGTTGCGGCCGGAGGCGGGGATCATCCCCTGCTCGGTCAGGTAGGGCACCATCTTTTCGCCCATCCAGGCGACGGTGTCGCGGTAGTTCGGGTTCGAGAGCGCGGCGTGACGTCCGACCTTCGGGTCGATGCCGACGGACTTGTAGACATCCGGGTGCACCAGCGAGCGCATCGTCACGTACGCCGCTTGGGCAGCGACGAACTGGTGCCATCTCAGCTCCCGCTTGCTGATCCCGGCCAGGGACTTCTCCAGCTCGTCGCGGGCGAAGGTTACGTGCCGGGCCTCCTCGACCACGTGGATCCGGGAGACCATCCGCACCAGCGGCTGGATCCGCTCGTCGGTCATCATCTCCCGCTGCCAGCGGTCGACCGGCTCCTCGCCGATCAGGGTCGCGGCGTACGCCCCGGCACCGCGCAGCACTGCCGGGACGGCGCGACCGAGCTTGACTGCTGAGGCTCGCGGCCCGTACGCCGGGACGCCGAAGGTGCCGATCGCCCGGCCGAACATCGTCGAGTGCCGGCACTCGTCGGCGACCTCGGTGAGCACGTAGTGCGTGCGCGCGTGGGTCGGGTCGTTGCGGTAGGCGTCCTTGAGCAGCAGCTGCATCAGCACCAGCTCGAACCAGAGGCCGACGCTGGCGATGGAGGCGATTTCGTGCTGGGAGAGCGTGATCCGCTGCTCCTCGGTGAGCCGGTCCCACAACGGGGTGCCGTAGAGCGACATCCGCTCGGGCAGCATCCACCACAGGCCGGGGACCGCCGGGGCCTCCCAGTCGATGTCCACGTCGGGGTCGTAGGACTGGCGGGCCGAGGACTTCAGTAGCCGCTCGACCGGTCCGACGTCCTGGGTCGCCGTCATCGCTTTCCTTCCGATTGGTGTTACTTCCAGTAACAGATATTGCTAGAGTGACGGACATGGCAACCCGAGTCAAGGACCCGCAGGACACCGAGGGCGACGGACGCAGCACCCGCTGGGACGACCACCGCGAGTCGCGCCGGACCGAACTGGTCGCCGCGGCGGTCGCAGCGATCGACGAGCACGGCTCCGGTGCGTCCATCGCCCAGATCGCCGCCTCCGCGGGCGTCAGCAAGCCCGTGCTCTACCGGTACTTCACCGACAAGGACGACCTCTACCGCGCCGTCGGTCAGTGGTCGGCCGAGCAGGTCCTCGACCGCCTGGTGCCCGCTCTGACCGCCCAGGGCTCGCTGCGGGACCGCGTGTACGCCGGCTGCGCGGCCTACCTCGAGGTCGTCGGGGAGCACCCGCAGGTCTTCCTGCTCCTCGTCGAGCACCGCAGCGCCGACGATCCGCTGGCCGACGGCAAGGACCAGATCGCCACCACCTTCGCCAAGATGATGGGCGACACCTTGCGCCGACTCGGCGTCGACGCGGGTGGTGCCGAGCCGTGGGCCCACGGCCTGATCGGGATGGGCCTCTCGGTCGGCGAGTGGTGGCTGCGCCGCGACATCATGAGCCAGCAGGCGACGGCGTCGTACCTGGCCTCGTTCGTCTGGCACGCCTTCAGCGGGTTCGCCGCCGACAACGGCGTCACGATCGACGGTGCCGGGGAGATCCACCTGCTGAAGCCCGCAACGAAGAGCCGCCGCAAGGACGCGTTGTGAGTGCCCCCGCGCACGAGCCCGGCGAGGCGTACGCCGGCCCCGCGACCCTCGCCGCGGACGACACCGCCGCCCTCGAGGTCAGCGTGCAGCTGCGCGGCCACGTCGACCCGAACGACGGCCGGTTCCACTGGTACGGCCGGATCGCTGCCGACGAGGCCCTGACCGCGACCCACCGATCGGGGACCACGCTCGCCCTGCGGACGCCGTACGGGATCGCTGCCGGGAAGATCGCCGACCTCGACCCCTGGGGCCGGTTCCGGATCACCGGTCTGGGCGCTCCCCCGTTCTAGGATGGGCGCATGCCCTGTGACTACTGCGGGAAGCCGTTCGACCCGATCTCCACGCGCTGGCTCTGCCCGCACTGCCACATGAAGGCGAACTGCTGCGACGGGGCGCCCCTGGCCGAGCGGATCTGCCCGACCTGATCGACAGATCTAGGAGCTCTTCTTCGCCGCCCACTCGCGCAACTTGTCGATCCGCTCCTGCAACTGGACCGCCGTCGCAGCGGCCGCGGCCGGACCGCCGCAGTCCTTGCGCAGCGCAGCGTGGGTCACGCCGTGCGGCGTCCCGGTGCGGTGGTTCCAGGCCGAGACGAGCCCGTTGAGCTCGCGCCGCAAGATCCCGAGCCGCTCGTGCGCAGCGACATCGGGCTCGTCCTCGACGGCACGCAGCGCGCGCCGGGTCTCGTTGATGTCGCGACGCTGCTTCTGCCGGTTCTGCAGCAGGCTGCGCACCTGGTCGGGCTCGAGTAGGCCGGGGATGCCGAGGAAGTCCATCTCCTCGTCCGAGCCGACGTGCACCTCCCCTGCGTGGCCGAACTCGGCGCCGTCGAAGAGCACGTGCGCGAAGGTCGCCTGCGAGCCGAGCGCCTCGAAGGACCCCTGCAGGTCGTCGGAGGCACCCTCGCCGGCGTTGGCCTGCGCCATCAGTGCGTCCTCGGCGGCGAAGATGTCGCCCTCGTCGCTGACCTTGCGCCCGAGGACGTGGTCCCGCTCGACCTCGAGTTCGGAGGCGAACCCGAGCAGCGGCAGGCTGGAGGGCAGGAAGACCGAGGCGGTCTCGCCGCGGGTCCGGGCCCGGACGAACCGGCCGACCGCCTGGGCGAAGAAGAGCGGTGTGGAGATGGTGGTGGCGTAGACGCCGACCGCGAGGCGCGGGATGTCGACGCCCTCGGAGACCATTCGGACCGCGACCATCCAGCGTTGGTCACCGGTGGCGAACTTCTCGATCCGTTTCGAGGAGGTCTTCTCATCCGAGAGCACCACAACCGGCTTCTGACCGGCGATGCCCGCCAGGACGGCGGCGTAGGCACGCGCGGAGTCCTGGTCGCTGGCGATCACCAGACCGGCCGCGTCGGGGACTCCTCGGCGCACCTCGGTGAGTCGTTGGTCGGCTGCTGCAAGGACCGAGCCGATCCACGCACCGCCGGGGTCGAGCGCGGTCCGGAGCGCGTGCGCGGCCATGTCCTTGGTGCTCGGTTCACCCAGGCGCGCCGAGACCTCGTCCCCGGCGCGGGTGCGCCACTGCAGGTCGCCGCCGTACGCCCAGAACAGGACGGGGCGCACCACGTGGTCGCGGAGCGCGTGCCCGTAGCCGTAGGTGAAGTCGGCCGCCGACCGCGGTACGCCGTCCGGTCCCGGGGCGTAGGTGACGAACGGGATCGGGTTGATGTCGGAGCGGAACGGCGTACCGGTCAGCGCGAGACGGCGCCGCGCGGGCTCGAAGGCCTCCCGGATCGCGTCGCCCCAGGAGAGCGCGTCGCCGGCGTGGTGGATCTCGTCGAGGATCACCAGGGTCTTGGAGCGCTCGGTCCGGATCCGCATCGCCAGCGGGTTGGTCGCGACGCCGGCGTAGGTGACCGCGATGCCGACGAAGTCCTTGCTGGTCTTGCCCTTGCCGCCCGAGTACGCCGGGTCGATCGGGATGCCGACCTTCGCCGCCGCCTGCGCCCACTGGGTCTTGAGGTGCTCGGTCGGCGCCACGATAGTGATCCGGTCGACCACCCGGCGCGAGAGCAGCTCGGCCGCGATCGTCAGCGCGAAGGTGGTCTTGCCTGCACCCGGGGTCGCCACCGCGAGGAAGTCGCGCGGGTCGGTGGCGAAGTACTGGTTGATCGCCTCGCTCTGCCAGGCGCGCAGGCTCGTGGCCGTGCCCCAGGCCGCACGGGGTGCGGGGTAAGCCGGTGAGAGCTTGTCGAGGGGGGCAGGGGCGTCGGTGTCCGGACCCGTCAAAGCTCGGGACCCGAGTCGCCATCCTGCATGCTCTCCCAGATCTCCTTGCAGTCCGGGCAGACCGGGAACTTCTGCGGGTCGCGGCTCGGCACCCAGACCTTGCCGCACAGAGCGACCACCGGAGTGCCGTTGACCATGGCCTCCATCAGCTTGTCCTTCGGCACGTAGTGCGAGAAGCGCTCGTGGTCGCCATCCTCATGGCTGAGGCGCTCGGTGACGATGCTCTCGGACTCCAGGACGTCCGTCCCGAATCCGGCAGGCCGCCCGGAAGAACTCGCAGTGCTCATCGGGGAATCCTAGCGTGATCCGTGCCCCGGTCTCAGTTCATCGTCGGCTCGGTCGGCATCGTGGCCAGCATCGCCAGATGTCCGCCCTGGCGCCGCAGCACCGCTGCCCAGAGCCTGGCGGGGTCGTCGTCGAACGCGTCGTACTCCTCGGCCGGTACGACGTACCAGGCGCCCTCTTCGATCTCCCCCTCCAGCTGCCCGGCCTCCCAGCCGGAGTACCCGGCGAAGATCCGCAGCCGCGAGACCGCGGAGGCGATGATCTCGACCGGCGCGTCCAGGTCCACCAGCCCGGTGTTGGCGAAGGCCCGCCGCCAGCCGACCGGTTCCTCGTCATCGGCCGCCACGTGCGCGACCGCGAGCGCGCTGTCGGTATCGACCGGCCCGCCCTGGAAGAGCACGTCCGGCCCGGAGACCACCTCGGCCCAGGGCGCCAGCACATCGGCGACATCAAGATCGGTGGGCCGATTCAGCACCACCCCGAGCGCACCGTCGTGGCCGGCGTCGAGGAGCAGCACGATCGTGCGCGCGAAGTTCGGGTCGTTCATCGTCGGTGCTGCGATCAGCAGACTGCCCGGACGGGGCTCCATGCTGGGCTGGATCCTGGGCTCCATGCTGGGCTGGATCCTGGGCTCCATGCCCCTATGGTCCCACCGGGCACCTACGGCTGCACGACTTCGCGTCCGGGAATGACGAATCCCCGGGCCTCAACGGGAGGGAGGGGACCCGGGGATCGTCGTGGGAGTTCGGATCAGGCGGCGAGAACCGCACGGATCCGATCGACGAGGGAGGGAGACCCTGCATCGACAGTCGTGGCCGGCGCGGCGACCGGGAGGTCGGCGCGCGCCTTGGTGGTGACCCGCTGGCCGGCGCGAGCAGCCGAGGCGCTCTCGTCGTTGGCGAGTCCGGCGGCAGAAGCGAGCTTGACCCACTCCTTCTCCTGGGCGCGGTTGAGCGCAACCGCCATCTCCGGGTCGCTGGGCGACTCGGTGTAACGGTCCAGGATCAGCCGGATCCCAGGTGCCTCGTCGCTGGACGTGCGCCAGGCGGTCACGATCGCACCCTCGAGGTCCATCGGCTGCGCCATCAGGGCGCGCTCGATGTTCCCGGAGAGACGGGCGTGCCACTTCAGCGCGAGGGCGCTGATCAGGTCCAGCTCGTCGCGAAAAGTCTCGCGGACCCCAGGAAGGTCCATCGGCAGGGCCCCGTCACGACGGACGTTTGCGGTGTCGATAACGGTTTGGAGGATTTCCCCGCGGTGATGGAAAGCGTTCCAGGTCATGGTCCACATCCTTTCATTCACATACCGTTGGTACGTACCGAGAGTACGTAACCAACCATTGGTGGGCAATTTGAAACCCCCAATTCGGACCGTGACGTCACCCACACATACCGACGGTCGGTCCTAGACTGTCGGGATGTCCACGCGCTCACCCGCCGAGAAGCTCCGCTCGACCCTGCCGAAGGTGCCCAAGGTCGCCAAGGTCAGCGGCGTCTCCCGACGGGCCCAGTACTCCGCGTCGACGAAGCGGGCGCTCGTGGACCAGGCGGCCAAGCTCTTCACCCAGCAGGGGTACGCCGCCACCAGCCTCGACGCCATCGTCGGCAGCGCCCGGGTCACCAAGGGCGCGCTCTACCACCACTTCAGCGGCAAGCAGGCGGTCTTCGAGGCGGTCTTCGAGAAGCTCGAGAGCGACGCAGCCAGCAGGATCCTCAAGGCTCTCAAGGGCTCCCGGGATCCGTGGGAGAAGGCGCTGATCGGCCTGCGCTCCTTCCTCGAGATCGTCCAGGACCCCGGCTACCAGCGGGTCGTCATCCAGGAAGGGCCCGCGGTCCTGGGACACGAACGGTCCCGCGAGCAGCAGGACCGCTCCAGCTTCGGCATCGTCCAGGACATGGTCCGCTCGGTGTTCGAGACGTCGACCTACGAACTGTCCGACGAGTTGCTCGACACCTTCAGCCGGATCTTCGTCGGCGCAATGTCCGCGGCCGGCGAGACGGTGAGCACCGCGACCGACCCCAAGGCCGCGGTCGCCCAGGTGGAGACCGCGTTCGGCTTCATCCTGGCGGGCCTGCGCTCGGTCGCGGAGAGCGGGATCGGGTTCCCCGACCCCGAGGACCTCGTCAGCGGAAGGTGACCGAAGCGTTCTCGGTGTTCGGCAGCAGCTCGATCCAGACCTTGCCCGCCGGGATCTTGATCTCCCCGGCGGCCGTCTTCAGGGTCACCGGCGACTCGCGATCCGGCTTCACCCAGGAGCCACGCAGGACCTGGCCGCCGTGGAAGAGCATCATCGTGCCCTTCCCGAAGAAGAGGCTCTCCGGCACCGGGTTGCCCGCCGGGTCCCGGTAGCCCGCATCGACCTCGCGCACCCGCAGGACCAGGACGCTGTCGGCCTTGAACTGGTCGCCCGCGCTCGCGTTCGTGTTCGTGTTCACGTACTTGTCGGCTTTTTTGCTGTACAGGAACTGCGTCGTCGTGGCCGAGCTGAACCGCACCGAGATGTTCTTCGCCGGCGAGACCCCCGCGAAGTCCGACTCGACACCCCACGGCAGGTAGGCCGGTAGCGACGTGGTCGGCGCCTTCAGTTTGGCGACCAGGTCGGGCAACCGGACGAACAGGTTGTACGGCGCCCTCCGGGAGCCCTCGCGGTAGTACCCCGGACCGCCCTCGGTGTAGTACGGAACGCCGCCCTGGCGGAGACGGATCAAGGTGACCCGGGCACCCCCGCTGGCAACCAGCGTCGCCTGCACGGGCTTCACCACCCCCATGTCGGAGGCACGCATCGACCGGACCGGACCGACGGTGCTCGGGATGGTGGAGTGGAAGAGCGCTGCCAACCGGGTGATCCCGCCTTCGACGAGCTCCTCGACGACCATGTCGGCCGCGGAGAGCCCGACCTGGGGTCGGCTGGCGTAGGTGTTGTCGATCTTGACCGCGACGACGGGCTTCGACGCGAACGAGTCCGGGGCCTCGAGGCCGGTGAGCGGCCAGACCGACGGGATGCTCGTGCCGTCCTCGGTCTGCTGCGTCCCTAGGGACTCCCCCGGGCCGGCGCCCTCGTCCTTTGACCCGCAACCCGCCAGCACCAGGCTCGCGACCAGCGCCCCGGCCAGCGCGATCAGTGAGGTGCGGCGGAAAGCGGACGAAGGGGAAGTACGAGCACTCATGCCGCTCAGCATGACAAAGGGGGCCCACCGATCACGACAGGCCCCCTCGGGTGTTGCTGAAAATCTGGCGCAGCGCCTCAGATCTTCGCGCCTCCGTCGACGCTGTGCTAGATCTTCGCGCCTCCGTCGACGTACAGCGTCTGCCCGGTGATGTACGACGCCTCGTCGCTGCACAGGAAGGCCGCCGCGGCGGCGATGTCCTCGGGGAACCCGACCCGGCGGACCGGGTTCGCCTCGGCGTTGAGCTTGCGGAACTCGTCGACGTCCATCTTGAGCCGCCGCGCGGTGTCGTCGGTCATCTCGGTGGCGATGAAGCCGGGGGCGATCGCGTTGACGTTGACGCCGAACGGGCCAAGCTCCAGCGCCAGGGTCCGGGTAAAGCCCTGGACGCCGGCCTTGGCTGCGGAGTAGTTCGCCTGGCCACGGTTGCCGTTGGCCGAGATGCTGGAGAGGTTGAGGATCTTTCCGTACTTCTGGTCGACGAAGGTCTTCTGCGCCGCCTTGCACATCAAGAACGCGCCCTTGAGGTGAACGTTCATGACCGCGTCCCAGTCCTCCTCGGTGAGCTTGAAGAGCAGGTTGTCGCGGGTGATACCGGCGTTGTTGATGATGACGTGCAAGCCGCCGAGCTCGTCGATCACCCGGGCCACCCCGGCCTCGACCGAGGCGCCGTCGGTCACGTTCACGCCGACGCCGATCGCCTTCGCCGCACCGCCGAGGCCGGCCGCGGTCTCCGCGGCCTGCTCCTCGTTGATGTCGAAGATGGCGACCGCAGCGCCCTCCTCGGCGAACCGCCTCGCGGTACCTGCGCCGATGCCGCGCGCTGCTCCGGTGATGATGGCGACGCGACCGTCGTATCGACCCATGACTGCTCCTGATCGGGGTAGGAAAACGGAGATGTGCCCGCGCCCGTCTGGAGTTCCGCCCGGCGCAGCAGCCTCACTCTAGAACCTGGCTCCGGAGCGCCCGTGACCGCCATCGACGCGTCTGCATCCGCGACCCGCAGGTCTCGTTTAGGCTGCGTCCGTGGGAAAGGCCGATTTCAAGTTCGCGGGATGGTGCGCGCTTCTGTTGGCCGTGGCAACCGTCGCGGTCGCCCAGGTCGAGGACCTGCCGATCCGCGACCCCGACGGCGCGGGCATGGCCACCTACCTCCGGCTCCCGCTGATCCTGCTGGCGGCCTGGCTAATCGACGTCCTGCCCCGAGCCATCGCGCGGGCCCACACCGACTGGTCGACCCTGGGCCAGGCTTTCACCGGAGTGATCCAGGAGCGCTGGACGCGCTCCCACGTGGTCTTCGCCGTCAGCGGCTTGGGCACCTGGTACATCTGCTACGCCGCCTTCCGGAACCTGAAGAGCTACGTGCCGTTCGTCCGCGGCGAGGACCTCGACTTCGACACCGAGCTGGCCAAGATCGACAAGGTCCTCTGGCTGGGCCACGACCCGGCCGACGTCCTGCACAACCTGTTCGGCACCGGGGTGGCGGCGTCGTTCTTCTCCTTCGTCTACATCGCCTGGATCGTGCTGATCCCGGTCAGCCTGGCGATCAGCCTGATCTGGACCCGGAGACCGGCCGCGGGGTCCTGGTTCGTCACCGCGATCGCCGTGGACTGGCTGCTGGGCATCGCGACCTACTTCGTGCTCCCGACGCTGGGCCCGGCGTACTCGAACCCCGAGGAGTTCGCCGACCTCAAGCACACCTACACCGCTGACCTGGTCCGGGGCCTGTGGGACGACCGGGTCGAGGTCCTCGCCGACCCGAACGCGACCAGTGCGGTGCAGACGATCGCGGCGTTCCCGTCGCTGCACGTGGGGATGATGGTGACGATCTGCGTCTTCGCCACGCTGGTCGGCTTCGCCCGCTGGATCCGGGTTACCTCCTGGGTCTTCCTGGTCCTCACCGTGCTCAGCACTATCTACTTCGGCTGGCACTTCTCGCTCGACGCCGTCGGCGGCGCGGTCCTCGGCACCGCTGCGGTCTGGATCGCCGCCCTCGGCACCGGGAACCACGTCAAGGGCATCCCGACGCTGATCGAGCGCGGCACCCACGAGGACGCCGACGACCCTCAGGTCAACGCGCCTCTGAGTCGGCCGGCGTAGGCAGCGGACTCCGCCGCGTCGACGTACGTGGTGCGCGGCCAGAAGAAGCCCTTCAGCCCGTCACCCTTCGTCCGCGGCACAACGTGGCAGTGCAGGTGCGGGACCGACTGCGAGACGGTGTTGTTCATCGCCACGAACGAGCCTTGCGCCCCGAGGACGTCGACCATCGCGGTCGCAAGTTCCTGGACCCGCGCGAGGAACCCGTCCCTGAGTCCCGCCGGTAACTCCGGCAGCGTCACGACGTGCTCCCGCGGTACGACGAGGGTGTGGCCCTTGAAGAGCGGGCGGACGTCGAGGAACGCGACGAAGTCGTCGTCAGCGTGCACGATGTCGGCCGACGCGGTACCGGCTGCGACGTCGCAGAAAAGGCAGGTCACGTGATCGGACCCTAGTCGGTAACGACCGCTTCGGCACCCAGCTCGCCGGCCGTCGCTGCCATGCGTTTGTCGAGTGTCGCCAGCGCAACGTAGAGCCGAAGGGCCACGGTCAGCATGCATCTTGCAGGCACACCTCGAGTAGCGCAGGTCACAAGCCGCCGGCGTCACGGACTCGACGTCCCGGTGTCTTGCTGGGGTGAAGCGTGGGTACAGGCCGAAACGGTTCGTCCGGGCCGTCGAGGCAGAGGTCCCGTGGTGGGCTCCCGTCGGCCTGTGGCAGTCGTGGCTGGGGATCGCCTTCCTGGCGCTCGCGGCCGTGCTGTCGCACTGGTCGTGACCCCTACCCGACCTTCTCCCAGCCCGGACGCGGGCGGTGACTGCCTTCCTGGTCGTCCCGGCTCCGGTAGACGATGTAGGGCCGGGTCAGGTAGCCGAGCGGGGCGCTGAAGACGTGGACCAGGCGGGTGAACGGCCAGAGCGCGAACAGCAGGCAGGCGCCGAGTGCGTGGAGTTGGAACCCGAGTGGTGCCGCGTCCATCAGATCGGGATCCGGTCGGAAGCTCCAGAACTCGCGGAACCACACCGAGATGCCTTCGCGGTAGTTGTACTCCTGCCCCCCGACCTCGAAGACGCTGCTCGCCAGCGTGTTCCAGATACCGAGGGCGATGACGCCGCCCAGGACGACGTACATGAGCTTGTCCATCCGGGTGGTGGCGATGAAGACCCGCCCGACGGTGCGGCGCCGGTAGATCAGGATGGCCAGGCCCACGGCGGTCGCGGCCCCGGACGCCATCCCCAGGGTGACCGCGAGGAAGTGGTAGGTGTCTTCGTCGATGCCGGCCGACGCGGTCCAGGCCTCGGGGATCGCCAGACCGATGACGTGGCCGCCCACCACCCCGAGCATGCCGAAGTGGAAGAGCGGCGACCCCAGCCTGAGCAGCCTGTTCTCGTAGAGCTGGGAGGAACGCGTAGTCCAGCCGAACTTGTCGTAGCGGTAGCGCCAGTAGTGCCCGACGACGAAGACGGTCAGGCACACGTAGGGCAGGATCACCCAGAGCAGCAGGCTCATCGGGACTCCCCCCGCATCGCCGGCATCGGAAGATCGGCGGTGCCAGCCCGCTCGGCCAGCCGGGCGTCGAACGTAGGCCCGTACGGCGACAGCCCGACCTCCTCGGCCGGCGGCCCCTCGGCGGCGAGACGCTGCACCGCGACTCGTTCGTCCCCGCGGAGCGCGGGCAGGGTGCCGCAGACGGCCTCGAGGGCGTCGGCCCAGGGACTGTCGGCCTCGCGCAGGGCGAGCCGGAGGACCTCTAGACCGGCCCGGTAGTCGAGCAGGAGCTGGCGCCCGGCGTCGGGGTCGACGGTGGCGGCGAACTCCAGGACGACGCAGAGGTGGTCGGGGAGCTCGTCGTCGACGAGGTGCTGACCTGCCGCGAGGTAGACCTGCTTGAACCGGAGCAGCGCCAGTCCGCGCTTGCGGGTGTCCCCGTGCGCGAAGTAGGTCAGGAACAGGCTGTGCTTGCGACGGGTGTCGAAGGTCTCCACGTAGCGCTCCTGGAGCTCATCCAGCGGCTTCTCGACCAGGTGCCCGACCAGCCGTTGCAGCGACTCGCCCGCAGGCCCGGGGACGGCCCGGGCGGCCCGGCCGACCGCGTCCATCGCGGCCCGGGTCCGCTCGTCTGGGTAGTCGAGCAGAACCGAGGCACACTGCCAGACCGCGGCGTCGTACGGGCTCATCGGCTGTCCTCCCCCGGCTGCACGTCCTGCGGCGGGAAAAGTCCTTCGGGTGCCCCTCGACCGTCCCAGTTGAGCAGGTTCACCCGCGCGGCCTTGTCGCCCGGCGACGCGATCGTGTCGGACTGCTGACGGGTACGCAGCATGGTGAAGTTCTCCACCGCGATCGGGGTCGGAGCACCGGAGCCCTCCCCGAACGGGCCGGACCCACCCATGCCCGGACCACCCTCGTAGTCCAGGGAGCACTCGGTGGCGGTCTCCTCCAGGGCGTGCGCCTGCTCGGCGTGCGCGGGCGGGATGACGTACCGCTCGTCGTACTTGGCGAGCGCGAGCAGCCGGTACATGTCGTACATCTGCTCCTCGGTCATCCCGACGGCTTCGGGGATGCTCGGGTCAGCGTCACGGCCCAGGTTCAGGTCGCGCATGTAGGAGCGCATCGCCGCGAGCTTCTTCAGCACGAGGGTGACCGGCTCGGGATCGCCGGCAGTGAAGAGCTCGGCGAGGTACTCCACCGGGATCCGCAACGCGTCGATCGCCGCGAACAGGTTGCCGGCCGCCTCGGCATCCTCGCCGGTGTCCCGGACGACGTCGACCACCGGCGAGAGCGGCGGGATGTACCAGACCATCGGCATCGTGCGGTACTCCGGGTGCAGCGGCAGGGCGACCTTGAAGACGTTGATCAGCGCGTGGATCGGCGAACGCTGGGCAGCGAGGATCCAGTCCCTCGGGATGCCGGCGCGCTCGGCCTCGCGGACCACCTCCGGGTCGTTCGGGTCCAGCAGGACCGAGCGCTGCGCCTCGTACAGGTCCTGGTCGTCGGGGGTGGAAGCGGCCTCCAGGACCCGGTCGGCGTCGTACAGGACCAGTCCGAGGTACCGCAGCCGGCCGACACAGGTCTCCGAGCAGACTGTCGGAAGGCCGACCTCGATCCGCGGGAAGCAAAACGTGCACTTCTCCGCCTTACCGGTGCGGTGGTTGAAGTAGATCTTCTTGTACGGGCAGCCCGAAACGCACATCCGCCACCCGCGGCAGCGGTCCTGGTCGACCAGGACGATCCCGTCCTCGGAGCGCTTGTAGATCGCGCCGCTCGGGCACGACGCCGCACAGGACGGGTTCAGGCAGTGCTCGCAGATCCGCGGCAGGTAGAACATGAAGGTGTCCTCGAACGATCGCTTCACCTCGCCGGAGATCTTCGCCAGCACCGGGTCCAGGTCGTAGGTGGCCTCAGAGCCCCCGAGGTTGTCGTCCCAGTTGGCCGACCAACCGATCTTCATGTTCTGGCCGGTGATCAGCGACTTCGGCCTGGCGACCGGGGTGTGCTCCTGGGCCGGAGCATCGGTGAGGGTCGCGTAGTCGTAGGTCCACGGCTCGTAGTAGTCGTCGAGCGAGGGCAGTTTGGGGTTGGAGAAGATCGTGAGGAGCTTGCGGAATCGGCCGCCGGACCTCAGGGTGAGCCGACCTCGCCGGGACAGGGCCCAGCCTCCCTGCCACTTCTCCTGGTCCTCGTAGCGGCGCGGGTAACCCTGACCCGGCCGGGTCTCGACGTTGTTGAACCAGACGTACTCGGTCCCCGAGCGGTTGGTCCACGCCTGCTTGCAGGTGACCGAGCAGGTGTGACAGCCGATGCACTTGTCGAGGTTCATCACCATCGCCATCTGCGCCATGACCTTCATCAGTAGGTCACCTCCTGCGAGCGCTTGCGGATGATGGTGACCTCGTCGCGCTGGTTCCCGGTCGGCCCGAGGTAGTTGAACGCGAAGCACAGCTGGGCGTAGCCGCCGATCAGGTGGCTCGGTTTGAGCAACAACCTGGTCAGCGAGTTGTGGATGCCGCCCCGGTTGCCGGAGGTCTCTGAGAGCGGTACGTCGATCAGCCGGTCCTGGGCGTGGTGCATGTAGACGGTCCCCTCCGGCATCCGGTGCGAGACGACGGCTCGGGCGACCACGACGCCGTTGCGGTTGACCGCCTCGATCCAGTCGTTGTCGGCGACGCCAACCTTGGCCGCGTCGATCTCGCTCATCCAGATGTTCTGTCCACCGCGCGAGAGCGAGAGCATGAACAGGTTGTCCTGGTACTCGGAGTGGATCGACCACTTGTTGTGCGGAGTCAGGTAGCGCACGGTCAGGCCGAGCTCACCGACCTCCCCGATCTGCGGCTCCCCGAAGAGTGCGGCCATGTTCAGCGGCGGCCGGTAGACCGGCAGGCTCTCGCCGAGCTCGCTCATCCAGTCGTGGTCGAGGTAGAAGCTCTGCCGACCCGACAAGGTGTGCCATGGCTTGAGGCGTTCGACGTTGATGGTGAAGGGGCTGTAGCGCCGTCCCCCGGTCTCCGACCCGGACCACTCCGGGGAGGTGATCACGGGCTGCGGCGCCGCCTGGGTGTCGGCGAATGTGATCTGCTTGCCCTCGTGCTCGGCCGCCAGGTCGTGCAGCTTCGTCCCCGTCCGGCGCTCGAGGGTCTTGAAGCCCTGCACCGCAAGGTGCCCGTTGGTCGTGCCCGACAGCGCCAGGATGGCCTCGCAGACGTGCACGTCCCGGACCAGCGAGGGTCGACCGTCGGCGGCGCCGCCCCGGATGGCGCCGTTCTTCGCGCGCAGGTAGGCCAGGGAGTCGGTGACGTCGTAGGTGATGCCCTTGGTGGTGGTGCCGAGGGTGTCCAGGAGCGGACCGATCGCGTCGAACTTGGCCGCCACCGCGCCGTAGTCGCGCTCGACCTGGATCAGCTTGGGCATGGTGACCCCGGGGATCGGCTCGCACTCACCGTGCTTCCAGTCCCGGACGACCCCGTGCGGGTTGGCCATCGCGTCCGGGGTGTCGTGGGTCAGCGGGGCGGCCACGATGTCGCGCCGTACGCCGAGCCGCGGGCCCGCAAGCTCGCTGAACTTCTGGGCCAGGGTGCGGAAGGCATCCCAGTCCGTCCTGGTCTGCCACGGCGGCGCGATCGCCGGGTTGAACGAGTGCACGAAGGGGTGCATGTCGGTGGTGTTGAGGTCGTGCTTCTCATACCAGGTGGCGGCGGGCAGGACCACGTCGGAGAAGATCGTCGTGCTCGTCTGCCGGAAGTCGATCGTCATCAGCAGGTCGAGCTTGCCCTCGGGTGCCCCGTCCCGCCAGCGCACGTCGACCGGCCGCTGGCCCTCCGGCG
>JBKJIN010000012.1:0-18297 GCA_046598425.1 Marmoricola sp.
CCGGCCCCGAGATGTGAACCGACGAAGAGAGTGAGTCCGCCGTGTACGCGATCGTGCGTAGTGGCAGCAAGCAGCAGAAGGTTGCTGTTGGCGATGTCATCGAGATCGACAAGACCGACCCCCAGGTTGTTGGCGTGGGCGACACCCTCACGCTGCCGGTCGTCATGCTCGTCGACGGCGAGAAGGTCACCGCTACCGGCCTGGACAAGGCCGCCGTGACCGTCGAGGTCCTCGGCGCCACCAAGGGTCCGAAGATCGTCATCCAGAAGTACAAGAACAAGACCGGCTACAAGAAGCGCCAGGGTCACCGTCAGAAGTACACCCAGGTCAAGGTCACCGACATCAAGGCCTGAGGCCCCCCAAACGTTCGAGCTTTCGGCTCAAAAATCCAAGGACTGAACTCATGGCACACAAAAAGGGCGCAGCGTCCACCAAGAACGGTCGCGACTCCAACTCCCAGCGCCTTGGCGTGAAGCGCTTCGGCGGCCAGTTGGTCAACGCCGGCGAGATCATCGTCCGTCAGCGCGGCACCCACTTCCACCCGGGCGCCAATGTCGGCCGCGGTGGCGATGACACCCTGTTCGCGCTGGCCGCGGGCAACGTCGAGTTCGGCACCCGCCGTGGTCGCCGTGTTGTCAACATCGTCCCGTCTGCCTGACCGGACCCAGAACACTGACTCCCTGCCCCTGAGCAACGAAGTCATCGTTGGGCGTCCCTGAATCTGCCAGGGGCGCCCTTCGTAATTCCATCTCGACAAGCTTGATGACCGTGATCTGACTAGGAAAGGAGCACCGATGGCAGTCCCGACGTTCGTGGACCAAGTCACGCTGTACGTCAGCGGGGGGCGCGGCGGTAACGGCGTCGCCTCGGTGCACCGCGAGAAGTTCAAGCCGCTCGGCGGCCCGGACGGTGGCAACGGAGGGCCCGGCGGCTCAGTCATCCTGCGGGTGGACCCCGACGTCACCACGTTGATCGACTACCACCACAAGGCGAAGCGCCAGGGCGAGCACGGCGGCCACGGCGCCGGAGACCACAAGAACGGCGGTCACGGAGCGGACCTGGTCCTGCCCGTGCCCGACGGCACGGTGATCACCGAGAACGGCGAGGTCCTCGCAGACCTGGTCGGCGCCGGTACCGAGATGGTGATCGCCGCAGGCGGTCGCGGTGGGCTGGGCAACGCGGCGCTGGCTTCGGCCAAGCGGAAGGCGCCCGGCTTCGCGCTACTCGGTGAGCCCGGCGAGGAACGCACGATCGGCCTGGAGCTCAAGGTCGTGGCCGACATCGGTCTGGTCGGCTTCCCGAGCGCCGGCAAGTCCAGCCTGATCGCGGCGATCAGCCGGGCCCGCCCCAAGATCGCCGACTACCCGTTCACCACGCTCGTCCCGAACCTCGGCGTCGTGAAGGCAGGCGACACCGTCTTCACCGTCGCCGATGTGCCCGGCCTGATCGAGGGCGCCAGCGAGGGGCGCGGTCTCGGCCACGACTTCCTGCGGCACATCGAGCGTTGTGCCGCGCTGCTGCACGTGATCGACCTGGCGACGATGGAGCCCGGCCGCAACCCGGTCGAGGACCTCGAGATCATGGAGCGCGAGCTCGCCAAGTACGGCGGGCTGGAGGACCGGCCGCGGCTGGTCGCGCTCAACAAGACGGACGTGCCCGACGGTCAGGACATGGCCGACATCGTGACCGAGGAGATCGCCGCCCGCGGGTGGCCGGTCTTCCAGATCAGCGCGCTGGCCCACCAGGGGCTCAAAGAGCTCACCTTCGCGATGGCCGAGGTCGTGGCGAAGGCACGGCGTGAGCGCGTCGTGGTCCAGGCGGAACGGATCGTCATCCGGCCGATCCCGAAGGGTTCCGGCGAGGAGTTCACGATCACCGCGGAAGCCGTGCCGGACGGTGGCGCGGGCTGGCGGGTGCGCGGGGTGAAGCCCGAGCGCTGGATCCGGCAGACCGACTTCAGCAACGAGGAGGCCGTCGGCTTCCTGGCCGACCGGCTCAACCGGCTCGGTGTCGAGGCCAAGCTCCTCGACCTGGGCGCCCGCGAGGGGGACTCGGTGCTGATCGGGCACCCGGACAACGCGGTGGTCTTCGACTTCAAGCCCGGCCTCGACGCCGGTGGAGCGGAGATGCTCGGCCGCCGCGGCGAGGACCAGCGCCTCCGCGAGGACCGTCCCGCCGCGGGCCGACGTCGCGCGATCCACGAACTGCTCGACGAGCGCGCGGAGAACGAGACCCGTGCAGACGTGGCCCGGCGCCTCGACGCGCAGCGCCCGGACTCCCTGGGTTCCGACTACACCGACGACCTTGAGGACGAGGGCGGCGCGGTCGAGGTCGTCTTCACCAACGACGCCTTCGACGAGGCCTACGACGGCCCGCAGCACGGGGGAGACGAGGAATGACCCGGCAGGCGGTCACCGATGCGCGTCGCGTGGTGGTCAAGATCGGCTCTTCCTCGCTGACCACCGCCCAGGGTGGCATCGATCCCGTTCGGATCCGGACGCTGGTCGACACCCTGGCGCAGGCTCACGCTGCCGGCACCGAGATCGTCCTGGTCTCCTCGGGGGCGATCGCCGCCGGCCTGGCGCCGCTCGCGCTGAAGCGCCGTCCGCGTGACCTCGCCCGCCAGCAGGCGGCCGCCTCGGTCGGGCAGGGGATCCTGGTGCACCGGTACACCGAGGAGTTCGCCCGGCACAACCAGGTCACCGGGCAGGTGCTGCTGACGTTGGACGACGTCACCCGCCGCGGGCACTACCGCAACGCCCAACGGACCTTCGTCACCCTGCTCGAGATGGGCGTCGTCCCGATCGTCAACGAGAACGACACGGTGGCGACCAGCGAGATCAGGTTCGGGGACAACGACCGGCTCGCCGCGTTGGTCGCCCACCTGGTGCACGCCAACCTACTGGTGCTGCTCTCCGACGTCGACGGACTGTACGACGGCCCGCCGACCGCTCCCGGGACCAGGTTGATCGCCGAGGTCAATGGGGAGGCGGACCTGACCGAGGTGGTTGTCGGGAAGGCTGGAGCCGCCGGCATCGGCACCGGCGGCATGCAGACCAAACTCGAGGCCGCGCGGATCGCGACCGGGGCCGGGGTTCCCGTCGTCCTGACCGGGGCCCAGCACGTCCGCGAGGCGCTGGCGGGAGAACCGGTCGGCACGCTGTTCCACGCGACCGGTCCGCGGCGTCCCACTCGGCTGCTCTGGCTCGCCCACGCCACCGAGGGCAAAGGCACGATCGTCCTGGACGACGGCGCCGTACGGGCGCTGACCGAGCGCCGCGCATCGCTGCTGCCGGCCGGGATCACCGCGGTCACCGGCAGCTTCGTAGACGGGGATCCTGTCGACCTGGTCGCCCCCGACGGCCGGGTGATCGCACGCGGACTGGTCAACTACGACGCTTCGGAGCTGCCCGCACTGATGGGGCGCTCCACGCACGAGCTCGCCCGAGAGCTCGGCGCCTCCTACGAGCGCGAAGTCGTGCACCGCGACGACCTCACCCTGCTCGTCCGCCGCTGACCCGGACCGGCAGTGGTCCAGTCCCGAGGACCAGTTTCTCCGGTTTGCCCTCGGAGGATCGATTAGGTCCAGCACACTGGCGTCGGACCCGGTGGTGAAGGGAGGGCGTATGGACCAGGGGCAGAACGGTCGGTTGTGGCACGTCACGCTGACGCTGGCGGGAGATCCCGTGGAGCCGATGCTGGTCCGAGCCGCCCTGTCCCGGCTCCGGGAGGAGCGCCCCTTCATCGACACGCTCGAGTTCACCGGCACCAGCGCTGAGCTCCAGTACTGGGACGAGGGGGCGGCGATGCTCGACGTCGCCTCGCTCGCCCTCCGGCTCTGGGCCGAGCACCGGGAATCGGCCGGGCTGCCGAGCTGGCAGATCGTCGGCCTCGAGGTGGTCGAGAAGTCGGTCCGGGAGAACCGCTTGGTCGCACGCCCGGGCGGGGTCGCGTCGGTGACCTCGATGCCCTTCCAGCTCTGACCAACGACTACCCTGGACGACATGTCCGAAACGATCGCCCAGGTCGCTGCGCGCGCCCGCGAGGCGTCCACCGTTCTCGCGCTGGCCACCCGGGCCGCCAAGGATGCCGCGCTCGAGGCGATGGCGCAGAGCGTGCTCGAGAACAGCGAGGCGATCCTCGCGGCGAACGCCCAGGACGTCTCCGCAGCCGAGCGGGCCGGCACGCCAGCCCACATGATCGACCGGCTCCGGCTCGACGAGAGCCGTGTCGCCGGGATGGCGCAGGGGCTGCGCGAGGTCGCCGGGCTCGCTGACCCGGTCGGCGAGGTCCTCCGCGGTTCCACCCTGGCCAACGGCCTCGAACTGCGTCAGGTCTCGGTTCCCTTCGGCGTGGTCGGCGTGATCTACGAGGCCCGCCCGAACGTCACCACCGACGCCGCCGGCATTTGCCTCAAGAGCGGCAATGCGGTGCTGCTGCGCGGGTCCTCCAGCGCGCTCGCCTCGAACACCGCTATCGTCGGTCTGCTTCGCGTTGCCCTGGCCTCCTCCGGGTTGCCCGACGACTGCGTCCAACTCGCCCCAGGTGAGGGGCACGACGCAGTCAAGGAGCTGATGCGGGCCCGCGGCCTGGTCGACGTCCTGATCCCGCGTGGGGGAGCGGGGCTGATCCGCTCGGTGGTCGAGGAGTCGACGGTGCCGGTCATCGAGACCGGGGTCGGCAACTGCCACGTGTACGTCGACGAGGCCGCCGACCTGGAGATGGCCCTGAACATCGTGCTGAACTCCAAGACCCACCGCACCTCGGTCTGCAACTCCGCCGAGTCGCTGCTGGTCCACGAGAAGGTGGCGGCCGCGTTCCTGCCCCGGGTGGTCAGCGCGCTCCAGGAGGCCGGTGTGACGATCCACGGCGATGCGGTGTTCGCCGGCTTCGACGGTGTCGTCCCAGCGACGCCGGACGACTGGGACACCGAGTACCTTTCCCTGGACATCTCAGCGGCCGTCGTCCCGGACCTGGACGCGGCGATCGCCCACATCCGGGCGCACTCGTCCGGTCACACCGAGGCGATCGTGACCGGCTCGCAAGCAGCGGCGCGACGCTTCACCGCTGAGGTCGATTCGGCTGCGGTGATGGTGAACGCGTCCACCCGGTTCACCGATGGCGGCGAGTTCGGGTTCGGCGCCGAGATCGGCATCTCGACCCAGAAGCTGCACGCCCGCGGTCCGCTCGGCCTGCCGGAGATGACCTCCAGCAAGTACGTCGTCACCGGCGACGGGCACGTCCGATGAAGTCCGTGGCGGGCGTCGACCCGGCGACCCTGGACGTCTGGGCCGACGAGACCACCGAGCGTTTCCTGACGCCGGCGACCATCATCACCTTCATCCGCACGATCGCCTGCGTCGTCCTGGTCGGGTTCGCGCTGCACGAGGGCGTCCCGGACGACGGCGAGTTCTGGAGTCCTGCGCTCAAGCTGCTCACGGTCGCTCTGGTCGTCTACTGGATCGGGGACATGCTCGACGGCCAGGTCGCCCGGCGGATGCACCACGAGACCCGGATCGGCGCGGTCCTGGACATCATGAGCGACCGGTTCTGCTCGGCCGCCTTCTACTTCGGGCTGGCTTGGTTGCACCCGGAGTTCACCATCCCGGTGCTGCTCTACCTCGCCGAGTTCATGGTGATCGACTGTTTCCTCTCGATCGCCTTCCTGGCCTGGAAGGTGCGCAGCCCCAACTACTTCTACGTCATCGACCCGACGATTTACCGGCTGAACTGGTCGCACCCGGCGAAGGCGGTCAACTCCGCGCTCTTCGCGGTCTTCCTGCTCGTGACCCAGCTGGCCTGGGTCGGCGGGATCATCGCCGGCGGTCTGCTGGTGTTCAAGACGGTGATGCTGGTCCGGCTGGCGAAGATCGGGCTGCCGATCCCGACGGGGACCGGTCAGGCCGACGGTTCCGCGCGAGACCTCGGCGCGTGAAACTGCTCCTGGGAACGTTCCTGTTCTCGGTCGCGTCCGCGCTGATCCCTGTCCTCAACGTCGAGATCTACCTGGCCGCGCTCCCGAGCGTCGAGGAGCGCGCCTTCGAGTTCGCCGTCGTCGCCGGCACCGGCCAGACGATCGGCAAGATCTTCTGGTTCTACGCGGGAATCCACTCCATGAAGGTCTCCTGGCTGAAGCGGAAGATGGAGACCGAGAAGTGGCAGGCGTCGTACCAGAAATGGCACCAGCGCATCGTCGGACGTCCGGTGCTGGCCGGCACCATCACGTTCGTGTCGGCGTTCTCCGGGTTCCCGCCGCTGGCGATCATCGCCGTGCTCGCCGGGTCGTTGCGGATGAACCTGCCGCTCTTCATAGGCACCACCCTGGTCGGCCGGATCCTGCGCTTCTGGCTGGTGCTGGAGGGTGCGGAATGGGTCAAGAACCTCTTCCCGCACCTGATCTGAGTGCTGATCCGGGCGCAGGTCGCACCCAGGGAGGAGCCAAGTTCCGGACTCCTCGGATCCGCCGCAGATAGCCGGGTAGGGTACGCCGCGTGATCGTTGAATCGGACAACTCCCGGGCCTGGGTCCTGCGCTACGAACTCGCACGTCTCGTGCAGACGCCCAAGGCCTTCACCAACTGGCCAGGCCTGCTCGCCGGCATCGCCCGCGAGAAGGTCTCCGAGGGACCCGAGGAGCTGACCTTCCACGCTCGCAGCGGCCAGACGATCTGCATCCCGAACGCTCCTGGCGCACGCGTCCCCGTCTACGAGGTCTTCGCCGAGGACTGCTACGACCTGCGCTGGTTCCTGGGTGACCTGATCGACCGGCCGATCCACATCCTCGACATCGGTGCTCACGTCGGTACGTTCTCGACGCACCTGGCGAGCATCCACCCGGGCGCCACCGCGGACTGTTTCGAGCCGTCTCCGGACACCTACCAGTACCTGCGCCGCAACGTCGAGGTCAACGGCAACACCGAGCGGATCCACACCCACCAGAAGGCGCTCGCCGGCGAGACCGGCTTCGCGATCTTCGACCTCCAGGGCGCGGGCTCGGGCCACAACCACATCGCGTTCGAGGAGCGGATCGACGGCTCCGGCGTCCGGGTCGAGACGGTGGCCTTCGACGAGGTCGTCGCGGCTGCCCGCGGCCCGGTCGAGCTCATCAAAATGGACTGCGAGGGCGGCGAGTACGACCTCGTCTACAAGTCATCCAAGGAGTCCTGGGCCAACGTCCAGCGCCTGGTGCTGGAGTACCACACGATGCCGGGTGAGTCGTGGGAGGAACTCCGCGCCTGGTTCGCCAGCGTCGGGCTGCACGTCCTGCGCGACGAGCGGGCCCCGATCGCAGGCACGGCCTGGCTCTCCCGGGCGCCGCTGCGCGACCACGAGGGCAAAGGTCCGCGGAGTCGTGCCAACAAGCTCGCCTACGAGCTGCGTCGGGTGGGTCAGACCCGCAAGGCGTTCCGCAACTGGCCCTCGCTGCTGACCGGCCTGATCACCGAGAAGCTCGGCTCCGGTCCCCAGGAGCTGACCTTCGAGACCCGTTCGGGCCAGAAGATCACCTCCCCGAACGTCCCCGGCGCGCGGCTGCCGGCGTACGAGCAGTACGCCGAGGAGGGCTACGAGCTGGAGTGGTTCCTGGAGGCCTTTCAGGGCCAGCAGATCCACGCCTTCGACATCGGCGCCCACGTCGGCACCTTCGCGTGCCACCTAGCCGAGGTTTTCCCGACCGCGACGATCACCTGCTTCGAGCCGTCGGCCGGCACGGTCGCCTACCTGCAGCGCAACATCGATCAGAACGGTCTGGGGGCCCGGATCTCGGTGGTCGAGGCCGCGCTCTCGGGCGAGACCGGCTTCGCGCTCTTCGACGACCACGGCGGCGCCAGTGTGCACAGCGGCCTCGTCGAGAGCCACTCGGTCGACGACCCGCACGCGGCCGGCGATGGGGTGAAGGTCCCCACGCTCAGTTTCGACGACGCGATCGCCCAGGCCCCCGGCCCGGTGACCTTCGTCAAGCTCGACTGCGAGGGCGGCGAGTACCAGCTGGCCTACCGGTCCTCCCCGGAGAGCTGGGCGAGCGTCGAGCGCGTCGTCCTGGAGTACCACGACATTCCGGGGGAGTCCTGGTCCGAGCTCCGCGCCTGGTTCGCGGGCGTCGGCCTGCACTTGGTCGGACACCGCCCGGAGCGGGCCGACCTGGGTCTGGCCTGGCTCGCGCGAGGCCCCGTGGGCTTCGTCAACCGTTGACGGCGGGGCCCTGAGGTGGTCCGTCTCTCCGAGGGTCTGCGCCCGTACTTCGGGCCGCTGAAGCGCGCCTACACCGTCGGCACCCGGGCGGTCTCTCCGGCAACTGTGCGGATGAGCCGACTCCGCGGCGGCTGGTTGCCGACCGGGGTTGCGGAGACCATGGAGGACGCTGCGAACGACGGCGGCCGGTTCACCCTCGCCCGCCCGGAGGAGGTCCTCCACCGTGCCCGCCCGGCAGGCGACCCGGACCGGTACTGGTGCTTCGAGGAGGCGCTCACCGAGACCGTTCCGCGGGTCGGGGTCCTCGAGCTCGACGGCGGCCGGGTGCTGCAACCGCACTCGGTGGTCATCACCAACGCGAACCGTTGGCTGTGGGAGCAGTGCTGGTACTTCGGCACCACCAAGCCGCGACAGCACCCGATGTTCCTGCACCCGTTCGCGCCGCCGCCGGTCGACGTACCGGGTCGGCTCGGGGTGCTCACCACGCGGGGCGATGCAAACTACTACCACTTCCTGCACGACGTGCTGCCGCGGATCGCGGTGCTGGAGCAGGCCGGGGTGGAACGTCCCGACCGCTGGTACGTGCCGCACACGACCCGGTTCCAGAAGGAGCTCCTCGAGCTCTGGGGGATCGGCGAGGACGAGATCATCAACAGCGACGAAGTGCCGCACGTGCGGGCGCAGACCCTGGTCGTTCCGGGGGTGGCCTCGCTGGTCGAGCGCAACCCGCCGTGGGTCTCCCAGTTGCTCCGCAAGCGTCTGGTCCCGATCGGCGTCGAGCGAGTTCCCGGTCGCTACCTCTACCTGGCCAGGCGGGCCGGGCGGCACAACCGGTGCGTGCTCAACGAGGCCGAGGTGCTCGCGGTGCTGGAGCCACTGGGCTTCCAGGTCGTCGATCCCGGCGACCTTTCGGTGGCCGAGCAGATCCGGACCTTCGCGGAGGCCGACGTCGTCGTCGCGCCGCACGGAGCGGCGTTGGCCAACATTCCGTTCTTCAGCCCCGGAGCCTCGCTGCTGGAGCTCTTCCCGGCGCAGTCCATGGTGGCCGACTACTGGAAGATGACCTGCGGCGTCGAGGGGCTCGAGTACCAGTACCTCAGCGGCGCGGGCCCGGCGGCCGGGATCACCCGGGGGGAGTTCGTGGTGGCCGACATCACCGTTGACCTGCGCAAGCTGGACGCGATGGTCTCGGCTCTGCTCGCCGCACGGCGGACCGGTGGCCCCGACCGGTAGTCGGGACCGCTAGGATTCGGCCCATGACGATCTTGTTCGCGCTGCTTAACGCGGGCGGCGGCACCACCGTCGCCGAGGGGGGCCACTTCCTGTGGCCGTACTACATCGGCGGCGGCATCCTGCTGCTCCTGCTCGCCATGCTCGGCGCTCTGCTCGCCTTCGGCAAGGGACGCGAGCACTCCTGACCGGCAAGACGCGGCGCGTCGGCGTGATGGGCGGGACCTTCGACCCGATCCACCACGGCCACCTCGTCGCTGCCAGCGAGGCTCAGGCATGGTTCGACCTCGACGAGGTCGTCTTCGTGCCGACGGGACGCCCGTGGCAGAAGTCCGACCGCGAGGTCACCTCGGCCGAGCACCGCTACCTGATGACCGTGATCGCGACCGCGTCGAATCCGCGGTTCTCGGTCTCCCGCGTCGACATCGACCGCGACGGGCCGACGTACACGATCGACACGCTGCGGGACCTCTCGGCGTCGCTACCGGACTCCGACCTCTACTTCATCACCGGCGCCGACGCGCTCGCCGAGATCTTCACCTGGCGCGACGCCTCGGACCTCTTCGAGCTCGCCCATTTCGTCGGCTGCACCCGCCCGGGTTACGAGATGAACCCGGCCTCGGTCGCCGGCATCCCGGCCGACCGGCTCACCATCCTGGAGATCCCGGCCCTTTCGATCTCCTCCACCGACTGCCGCGCACGTACTGCTGCCGGTCAGCCCGTCTGGTACCTGGTGCCTGACGGGGTCGTCCAGTACATCGCGAAGCACGACCTCTACCGACACCACACCTGAAGGACCCACAGATGACCGCCACCCCCCGCGCCGTCGAGCTGATCCAGGCCGCAGCTGCTGCTGCCTCGGACAAGCAGGCGACCGAGATCGTCGCCTTCGACGTCTCCGAGCAGCTCGTCATCACCGATGCGTTCCTGGTCGCGTCAGCGGCCAACGACCGGCAGGTCAAGGCGGTGGTGGACGAGATCGAGGACCGCCTGCGCGAGCTCGGCGCCAAGCCGGTCCGTCGTGAGGGCGTCCAGGACGGTCGGTGGGCGCTGCTCGACTACGCCGACATCGTGGTGCACGTCCAGCACGCCGACGAGCGGGAGTACTACGCCCTGGAGCGGCTCTGGCGCGACTGCCCGGTCATCGACGTCTCCGACGCCGTCGGGCCGACCGGCAATCGGGCGCAGTGACGGTCCGGGTGACCTTGCGGTGACCAGGCTCGTCCTGGCGCGGCACGGTCGCACCGCCTGGAACCTCGAAGGTCGGGCCCAGGGGCACACCGATGTGGGCCTCGACGACGTCGGTCGTCAGCAGGCGGCTGCGATGGCGCCGTACTTGGCGCTGATGCGGCCTACCCGGCTGTTCAGCAGCGACCTGGCCCGGTCTCGAGAGACGGTCGCCGAGGTGGCTGTGGTCACCGGCCTGGACGTCGTGTACGACGCCCGGCTGCGGGAGTTCGACGTGGGGGAGCGGGCGGGGCTGACCGTGCCCGAGTTCGCCCGGCGCTTCCCCGACGAGTACGCCGCGTGGAGTGGCGGGCACATCACTGGCCTCGTCCCGGGCGCGGAGACCCCCGATCAGGTGACCGCGCGGATGGTGCCGGCGCTGTCGGAGATCTGGCAGTCCACGCCTGCGGGCGAGACCACCGTGGTGATCTCCCACGGCGCCTGCCTGAAAGTCTCCTTGGTGGCGTTCCTGGGCTGGCCGGACGTGGTCGGAACGTCGTTGCGCGGCCTGGACAACTGCGGCTGGGTGGTCCTGGAGGAGGACGCGGCCGGGCGCGGGATCCGGCTGTCGTCGTACAACGAGACCGCCCACCCGGCCATCCACGGACCCGATTTCGCATCCGAGGGTCCGGTTGGCTAATATTCGTCGAGTTGCCGGAAGGAAACGAACGGCGATGGGGCTGTGGCGCAGCTGGTAGCGCATCTGCATGGCATGCAGAGGGTCAGGGGTTCGAGTCCCCTCAGCTCCACCAAGTTTGATTAAGACGGGTTTGTTCGACCTAAGTGGACAACTATCAAACCCCGGTCGCCGGGGCGAGCGTGACGGGCTCGCACATGCCCACACGCACGGGGCGGCCGCACTCTCGTGGAACGGGCAGACTTCTATCCCTGCGGGAACGGACGACACGCTGACCGGTAGGGCGTTGTGTCGGCCGGTGCTGGGAGACTTTAGCCATGCGCAACGTTGCTCCTGTCGATGGCCTTGAGCTGTCCACGCCGGCCCCTGAATCAGAGCCCGTGATCTTGACCGAGTCCCGTGGTGAGGACGCCTTGCAGATGTTCGGTCGTGTCGTGGTCACGTCGACCCCTTCGCCGGAGCCTGAGCCGGAAGAAGTCAGCAAGTCCCGTGGCGAGAACGTTTCGGCCGTGCCGACCGGCGTGTGGACGGTGCCGGCTCCGGAGGACGAAGAGTTCATTACTCGGGGTCGTGGCGAGACCGTCGCCCACGGTGCTTCCGCTGGTGGTGGCGGCGGTGGGGAGGAGAATGAGCGGGTGACCGCGGTTCGTGGCGAGGACTTTGCCGTTGCCGTTGCCGAGACGAGAGAGCGGGGAGAGACGTCGGCGGGGACTGGCACGTTCTCTCGCGGTGAGGGTGACTTCGACGCGACGTACTTCCTAGACGGGACCGAGAAAACGGCGGACCGTGGTGAGTCGAGTGACTTCGAGAGCCGCGTGAGCATTGGCGTCGGCGTGACTACGGAGTCGAAGGATGGGCGCGGCACTTTGGACTACGACGTGTCTGCTGCCGCGGTCTTCGACAGTTCCCTGGACGACCCGACCGACGTCCGCCGAAAGACGGTGCTCGGTGCGCTGGCGGCGCGACAGAAGGCTGCTGCGGATGTACAGCGGGCCAGTTGAGGGACGTTCTCCTAGTTGCGCCTACTGAGGATGCGCACGCGCAGTTGGTTGCTCACCAGATCGGGGACCGGGCCAAGGTCCGGTTCATCGACATGGGCGCCGCTGTGACCGGTGCCCTCGTGATCGAGCCCGGACGCAGAGTCTTGTTGGACGGCGACGTCGTCGCCAAGGATGGGACGACAGTTTGGTGGCGACGCAGCGGGTACGTACCGGCGCTCGAGACGGGCAATGCGGAGAACCGGCTGCGTGCTGAGGAGGTCCGCGCGCAGGTCGTTGGTGGTCTTTTGTCGCTCGAGTTGCGTTGGATTGACCACCCAGGCGTGGTCGACACCGCCGAGCACACGTTCTTGCAGCTGGCTCAGGCTCGTCGGGCTGGTGCCGTGGTGCCGTCGACAGTCGCGACGAACGTGCCGCAGGTGGCGCTGGCTCGGCTCGCTGCCGGCCGGCAGGTGGCGAAGTCCATCTCGTCCGGAGTCGGTATCGCGCCGTACGCCGATGACCTGGACGAGGAGCTGGCCGGGTTGCTCGAGCACGCGCCGACGGTGCTGCAGGACCATATCCCTGGTATCGCCGACCTGCGGGTCGTCGTCGTACGTGACGAGGCGTTCGTGTGGCGCAGGGCGAAGATGGCTAGCGAGCCGTTCGATTGGAGACGTCCGGATCCGGGCGGAGAGCAGTTTGAGCTCGTAACCGACCCAGGCGTCGCAGGTCTCGCCGTGGACATCACGCGGCGGCTCGGGCTGACGTACTCGGCACAGGACTGGGTGGAGACACCACGCGAGCACGTGTTCCTTGAGGCCAATCCGGTCGGGCAGTGGCTGTTCCTCCCGGGCGCAGCCAACGTCGTCGGTCCGGCCCTGGTTGCGCATCTTCTCAACCTGGAGGTCCCATGACCGAGGAGCCGACCCCGCTGCCCGCTGACGGGAGCGCAGATCCGGACTCGGAGGCTGGCGGCCCACCCGTCTCGTCCGGGGATGGGGGTGCCCCCGGCCAGGGTGGCCACGCGTTAATCGCCTGGTTTAAGAAGGTCAAGGCACGCTGGACTGCGGTGAAGGTCTGGTTCGGCCGCTTGGTGCTCATCATCTTGCGGGCGCCTACCGACGTCTTCGAGGAGGACGGGAGCCGCTGGCCGAGCAGCTACAAGCAATTTATCTGGGATCTCGTTCCCGGCGAGCTCGCTCAGGGCAGCGATGGCGTTGTCCCGCCTCCCGAGGACGCAGAGAGGCTGGCCTGGACCAATGATGTCAAGGACGCCGACGTCCCCAACATGTACTCGGTCGCGCGTGCGTACCGTAAGGACAGCGACGACACCGCCAGGAACATCGAGCTCAAGGCCTCACGTTTGGCCACGGTCCTGGTGGCGCTGCTGACTGCGAACGCAGCGCTCGTGGTTTTTGAGCTCACTCGCCTCGGGTCAGATCCGACCACGCTGCAGGCTTGGCTCGTCGCAACGAGTGCCGGTTTCGGATTGTGGTCCGCAGGCTGGCTCATCGTTGGACTGACCCGCGCGGTCGATGCTGACCAGCGTATGGGCATCACCACGGTCTCGAAGCTCAGTGATGTGACGACGAACCCACGCGCTGCCCTGCGTGACGAGGCGCACGGGCGCGAAGTCTCGAACTGGACGCGTCGCAAGAAGGCCGATCGGCTCATCGACGCCCGCGCTGCGGTGTCCAGGTCGATGCTTCGCTTGGTCATTTCAGCCGTGATTGCCATGATCCTGACCGTCAACAACACCACCGGCGACGACGCGCCCGACAAGGATCCGACCGACAACGCGACGCATACCCCGGGAACGTCGTCACTGACAACACCGAGCACCACAGGGACCCTGGCGTCTCCGTCGACGGCGCCAACTCGGGCCGTGTCGACGACTCCAACGCCTACGAAGAAGCCGGCCGTTCCGCCGAGTGCGGGCGCCACCCCATGAGCCGCATGGATTGGCTACCACCGGAGCTTCACCCCGTCGCCTTGCGGCTGGCGCGAGCCGATCAACTTACCTATGAGCTGTCCCTCGTCCTTCTGTCATGGTCCCGAGGCGACGGCGAGGGAGCGGTAAAGTTGCGCCAGGTCGAACGCACCTCTGGCCTGTACGACGTCGAGGTAGCCGACATCCGCCAGGTTCCGCCCATCGCCGCGATGCTCTTCAGCGAAGCCATCGGCCACCTCCGGCAGCCCTGGACAACACCGTGTTCCACCTAGCAGAACGCGAACACGGAAACCCGCTCACCGACGCACAAGAGCGCGCCGTCGCGATGCTCATCTACGAAGACCCGACGGCCTATGAGGAAAAGGTCCGACGCCTCGAGAAGCAGGGCCTCACATCCTTCACCTCGGCCGGCACTCTGGGCACCAGAATGGCTGGCCTCCAACCTTTCCAGGACGCCTCGACAGTGCCGTCACTGTCGCCGTTACTCGCGGCGACCATGGGGATCGAGGCCGTCAACGAGAACCCCCTGGTCCTGCTGCGGGAGTACTCGAACTTCGACAAGCATCGAGCCATCCGCGTCGGCGCCGCTCGTACGCTCGTTCAACGACCAGACGATTGGCGAGCGAGTCTCGCTGGGGGCATGCGACCGATAACTGTCGGAACCGTGCTTGACCAGGTCAAGATCGGCGTCTACACGCCTATCGAGATCTCGCCTGCGCTCGTCGTTGCCCGCCCGGACGGCACATGGGTGGCATTCGGACCTGAACTGGACGGCATCGCGAAGTACATCTCGGACATCGCGATCCCGACCCTCGTCACTGGCATAGCGCTCACCGGTGGCCTTCCCGTTGACATCGACCTGACTGATAACGGTCAGACACTCGAGCAGCGCGCTGCCGCTGCGGGTACCGATCGTGCCCACGAGCGCGCACGGCCCGTCATGTTTGAGGCATTCCTGGAGGCCCAAGGTCAGGATGAGCGCTGGCCCGACATCGCTACCGCCCCGGACACCGAGCCCACTACGGGGTAGCGGAGCAGAGGACGCTGACGCCGCCGGTCGCAGATAGGTTGCCCCAAGCCCCGGGCGCTCGAACGCGAGCGACCAGCGCACGGTCACCGTGCGTCTCACCGATGGTCATGCGGCGCGCCGGCGTGCCGCTCGACCGCTACCAATGAGGGCCCAACCTGGGTGCTGCTGCCCACGGCCGCGGTCCGGATCGCGCGAAGTGCGGACTGGTGCGGCCGTGGGGCAGGCAGGTCACGGCAGCCAGTGGCGCACGAAGTAGCCGATGATCTGGGCGACCGCTACGTGCCCGAACCAGATTGCGGCGTCCTTAGCGCGTGCGCGCTGCGGGCAGTCGGCCGGAGCCGGCTGGTTGTTGTTCCCGATGTCCATGTTCTTGTTCTCCTTCCTCTACTCGACGTTGGACACCAGGTTCAGGGCGGATATCAGGGGTCGCCGTAAGGTCAATGTCACACTTCGCTAATCGGGGTGGGCGTACCCCAGCCAGAACGCGCGTTGCCACGCGTTGCTCATGTCCATCTCGAGGATGTACGCGGTGAGGTCGATGTAGGCCGTGGTGAGGGCTTCGATGCGGTCTGGTGAGTGCTCTTGGCGGATGCCTTCGATGACCGAGGTGACGTCCCAGCGCCACCAGGGGTTGTAGTACCAGGCGCGGAGGTGGTGGCGGTTCGCGATCCGTACGAACTTGCGAGGGTTGCTGGTGGCGGCGTTGAGTTCGGCAAGCTCGTCGGTGTCGAGCCTCTTGGCTGCGCGGGAGAGGACCGTGGCGATCATGGTCGCGTTGTTTGCGTTCGCAGTTGCGATCAGGGTGTTGCGCTCGGGTTCGGTGATGAAGCCGAGTTGTTGGGCCAGCCCGACGGGAATTCCCGCCGGTGGTAGGTGCTCGTCGAGCAGCACAACTTCGGCGAGGCGAGCTGGTTCGAGCCGAAGCCCGGCGGCTAGGCAGCCAGCGAATTGGGGGACGGGTCCTCCAGTGGGGGTGAGGGGCCAGTAGGCCTTCTTCGAGCCTTCTGTGATGAGCATGACTCTCCCGTCGGCCGCGTAGTCGTCGAGGTGTGGCGGGACGGCGTCCCCATGCTTGAAGCACGCCTTGGTCCACTCTTCGGGCCAGTGAAGCTTCCATTCGGGTGCGCCCAGTTCGAGTTCGGGCATGCCTTCTGGGTTCGTCAGCCACTCGGCGATCCGAGTCATGGCGACGGAGCGTTGTGCGCGCCATACGGCGGTCCCACCCCGTCCTTGGACGCTTTGGTGGTGGGTGTCGAGGAGGTGGAGATCGGCTTGAAGCCACGCGGCATCGGGGTGACGTTGCTGGAGGTGGCCGAGGAGCGTCTGGTACTGGCCGGTTTGAGATTCGAGCATGCCCATCCACTCATCGGCGTCGTCTTCGGCGAGGAGCGTGGCGAGAATGTGGTGGGCGACGGCGAACCGCCACGGGTGGTGCCACGCGACCTCTTCTTCCTCGAGGATGACAGCGAGTAGAGGCTCGTCAGAAGCCCAGAGCGCTTGGGTCTCGGCTTCGGTGAGGGTCGCTGCTACTGCAAGGCGCCATAGGCCGAGTGCGACGCGGCGGCTGAGGACCTGGGGAAGGTTTTCGAGATCCGCGACCACGAACGGGTGTGCTTGGTGGATGGCGACTAGGACGGTGTCGGTGAGGGGGCGCGCGGCGTAGTCGTGGTGGCCGTGGCGCCGGGACTGGCCGGGTAGGAAGTACCCGAGTGCCTCGGCGGCGACGCGAAGCTCTGGGTCTATTCGGAACCGCAGGTGGGCTCGAGGGTCCGGGGTGCCCCGCCCGGGAGGCAGCGGTGGATGTCGCAGGGCCGTTGTGAGGTGGGTGAGACGGTCCTCGTCGTCGAGTCCTTGTTGGGCCTCGAGGTGAGCCATCAGTGCTGAGCGGAGGGCGGCGTCGCGGGATATTCCAAGCTCCTTGGCGTGTGCCGTCAGAGCCGCAGCCGCTTCGTGCGGTACGCGGACGCTTGTCTGCCGGAGGACAACCACCGATCCAGTGTGACTGACTCAGGGAGCTGTCGATCTGCGGCGCTCGAGTAAGGCGAACTGGAGTTGTCTCGGTAGGCGGACCTTTTGCGGGCGCTAACCCGAGGTCGCTTCGCAACCCACTAGTGCCCTGATCTGGCCGTTCTTGATGGCATGCATCGCCGAGGCCTCTTGAGAGGGGTTTGATAGTTGTCCACTCAGGTCCACCAAGAAGGCTGCCTGCGGGCGGCCCTTCTGGTTCTCGGACTGTGCCTGGTAGCGCACGGCGTCGGAATGGCGGTGTCCTCGCCGAGGCAGTCGTCGGTGGCGTACCGGACAATCGTTGCCGCGAACTTCGTCACAGCCGTGCCCGACCGTGTATGTTCCGAACTGGGGCGGGTAGAGCGGAGGAGAACCATGAGCGAGACTGTGGGCCCACCGTCAGAGCCCCAGGTCAGGGAAAGCGTTTTTTCGTCGGTCACCGGTGTTGACATCGGCCTGCTCATCATCCGAGTCGGCATCGGCGTCATCTTCTTCGGACACGGTCTGCAGAAGCTTGGCTGGTTCGAGGGTGGCGGCTATCCCCACGACATGGCCTCGCAGGAGCAGTTCCTGACGTTCTTCGGTTACTCGTCGACGTCATTGCTGAGTTGGGTGCTCACGCTGACTGAGGTCGCCTGCGGCCTGTCACTGTTGCTCGGTGCGGTCCTGCCGCTGGGAGCCGCCGGCGCTGCGGGGATCATGCTCCAGGCGGTCGTCGGCTACCAGTGGGACGGGGGCCTGTTCGGCACCAACGACGGCGTGGGTGGCTTCGAGTTCGCGCTGATGTTCATGGTCGCGGCTGTCGGCCTGGGGTTCACCGGACCGGGGCGTCTGTCCGTCGACGGGGCGCTTGGTTGGCGGCTCTCGGGGACGCGATGGGGGCTCGCTGCGCTGGTCGTGGCGGTCGTTGTTGGGCTCATCGTGCTGATCGGGTTCGGGGTGGGGCTGGGCGGCACACCTGCGCCTCCGGTCGGACCCTGAGATTTCAGCGCGGTGGTCGCCCATGCCCGACGAAGGGTTGCTCAACCGAGCCCACCGAGCGTCAA
>JBKJIN010000029.1:0-13398 GCA_046598425.1 Marmoricola sp.
TGAGGCGATGTCGGCAGCTCCCGGGTCCGAAGCCCGCCGTACCCAGGCCCTCGCCGTCGCGTGCCTGCTACCGGCCGCCATCGGTCTGCTGTTCGCGTTCGCCCTGGTCGGGATCGCGATGATCAAGGAACCCGCACCGCAGGAATGGTGGTTCGGCACGATGGACGACCTCCAGGTCTGGTCGATGGTGCTCGGCAACACGGCGGTCGCGTGCCTCGGCGGAGCCCTGCTCGGCGTCATGATCGGACGTTGGCTGCATTTCCCCGGCGCTCCTGCCGTCGTGGTGATTGCCCTGGTAGTGGTCACCATGCTCGGCCAGGCGCCCGCCGAGGAGGATTTCGGCTCACCGATTCTGCGACTGTGGCTCCCCTGGGTGTCGTGGCAGAGCGGCACCGAGGGCGACGGCACGGCCACGCTTTACGGCGGCAACGCACCGTTCTACCTGGTGTACGTCCTGGCGCTCTGCGCGGCCGCCGCGCTCGCCGCCATCTGGCACGACCGGTCCGCCCGGACCGGGCAGCTCAAGCGCGTGTTCGCCGGTGTCGTCGTCGCCGGCCTGGTGGCCTTGAGCCTGTCGATGTTCACCGGAACCAGCGAGAACCGGGTCTCCGACCCGATCCCGTGGAAGGTCGAGAAGGGCTGATGCGCCTCTGGTACGCCAGGCGCGGGGTCCCCTGGCCCCCGGTCCTGGCGTGCCTGGCCGTCGCCACCGCGGGAGCGGTCGCTGCCCAGCAGTGGACGCAGTCCGACGGCGTGCTGCTGATCGCCGGCCTCGCCGGCTGCGCGGCGGCACCCGGGTTCCTTTTCGACGAACCGGCTGCCTCCGCCGTACGGGTCACTCCCCGCGGCGCCCGCTGGGCCGACCTGACCCGGGCCGGGGTCGCCCTGGTGCCGGCCGCGCTGTGGCTGGTGGTCCTTGCGACACTCGCCGAGCCGGTCGACCTCGACCGGGGACGGTGGCTGGTCGCCGGGCTCGGGAGCCAGGCGATCGCCCTCGGACTGGCCTGGGGCGCGTCCCGGCGCGGCATCGCTCTCCCAGGCAGCGGGGTCGCCCCGGCCGTCGTCGGCCTGGTCCTGGTGCCGTTCGTGATCGGCCCGTTCCTCGGGTGGACACCGCTCTAGCCCTTAGCCCGCAGCCGCGAACTGCGCGTTGTACAACCGCGCGTAGGCACCCTCCGCGTCGAGCAGCTGGTCGTGGGTTCCCTGCTCTACGATCGCACCGCCCTCCATCACCAGGATCAGGTCGGCGTCGCGGATCGTGGAGAGCCGGTGCGCGATCACGAACGAGGTCCGGTCGGTCCGCAGCGCCGCCATCGCCTTCTGCAGCAGCAACTCGGTACGGGTGTCGACCGAGCTGGTCGCCTCGTCGAGGATCAGCAGTGCCGGGTCGGACACGAACGCGCGCGCGATCGTGACCAGCTGGCGTTCACCGGCTGAGAGGTTGGACCCCTCCTCGTCGATGACCGTGTCGTAGCCGTCGGGCAAGGAGTGCACGAACCGGTCCACGAACGTCGCCCGGGCAGCCTCGAGGATCTGCTCCTCGGTGGCCTCCGGGTTGCCGTAGGCGATGTTGTCCCGGATGGTCCCCTCGAAGAGCCAGCTGTCCTGGAGGACCATGCCGGTCTGCGAGCGCAGGTCGGCGCGGGGCATCGCCGCGATGTCGACGCCGTCCAGGGTGATCCGGCCGCCCTGGACCTCGTAGAACCGCATCACCAAGTTGACCAGGGTGGTCTTGCCGGCGCCGGTCGGTCCGACGATCGCCACCGTGTGCCCGGGGTCGGCCACCAGGGAGAGCCCCCGGATCAGCGGCCGGTCGGGGTCGTAGGAGAACGAGACGTCCTCGAAGCGGACCTCGCCGCGACGCTGCGCCGAGGGCGCGGCCGCAGCGTCGCCGTCGACCGCCTCCTCCGGGGCGTCCAGGAGCTCGAAAACCCGCTCGGCCGAGGCCACCCCCGACTGCATCAGATTGGTCATCGACGCCACCTGCGAGAGCGGCTGGGTGAACTGGCGGGTGTACTGGATGAACGCCTGCACCTCCCCGAGCGAGAGCGAGCCGCTGGCGACGCGCAGACCGCCGAGAACCGCGACCAGGACGTAGTTGAGGTTCCCGACGAACATCATGATCGGCATGATCAGACCGCTCACGAACTGCGCCGAGAACGAGGCCCGGTACAGTTCGTCGTTCTCGGTCTCGAAGACCCGCTCCGCCTCGGCCTGGCGGCCGTAGACCTTGACCAGGGTGGCTCCCGAGAAGGTCTCCTCGATGTGCGCGTTCAACCGGCCGGTCCGCCGCCACTGCTGGACGAACATCCCCTGCGAGCGCTTCATCACCTTGCCGGTGATCAGCATGGAGACCGGCACCGAGACGATCGCGATCAGCGAGAGCAGCGGCGAGATCCACACCATCATCGACAGCACGGCCAGCACCGTGAGCACCGACGTCAAGAGTTGGCTCAGGGTCTGCTGGAGGGATTGGCTGACGTTGTCGATGTCGTTGGTGACCCGGGAGAGCAGCTCGCCGCGGGGCTGCTTGTCGAAGTAGCTCAGGGGGAGCCGGTTGACCTTGTCCTCAACGTCAGCGCGCATCCGCAGCACCGTCGACTGGACGACGTCGTTGAGTAGGTAGCCGGCGAACCAGGCCAGCAACGAACCGAGGACGTAGACCGCCAGCACCAGGAAGAGCACCTCGGCGACCGCGTCGAAGTCGACGCTTTGACCCGGCACGAGGTCGAGGGAGGAGACCAGACTGGCCACCTTGTCGTCGCCCTGATCGCGCAAGTCCTGGACGGCCTCAGCCTTACTGACACCGTCGGGGAGCCTGCCGCCGATAAGCCCGGCGAAGATCAGGTCGGTGGCCTTCCCGAGGATCCGCGGGCCGATGGCACTGAGCCCGACGCTGATCACAGTGAGCGCCAGGACAGCACCGAGCTTGACCCGTTGTGGGCGCATCCTGGCCAGCAGCCGCTCGGCCGACGGCTTGAAGGTGGAGGCCTTCTGGCCGATCATCCCGCCGCCGAACGGGTTTCGCCCGGGACCGGGACCAGCGACCACGCGCTCGGTCTCCTTCATCGTGCTCATGCCGCCTCCTCCGCGCTCAGCTGGGAGGCCACGATCTCCTGGTAGGTCTGGTTCGACTCCAGCAGTTCGTGGTGCGTCCCGCGACCGACGACCTCGCCGTCCTCGACCACAAGGATCAGGTCGGCCTCACGGATCGTCGAGACGCGTTGGGCGACGATCACCACCGTCGCGTCCGCGGTGACCGGCTTCAAGGCCGCCCGCAGCCGGGCGTCGGTGGCGAGGTCGAGCGCCGAGAAGGCGTCGTCGAACAGATAGATCTCCGGCTGCCGGATCACCGCCCGCGCGATCGCGAGCCGTTGCCGTTGACCACCGCTCACGTTGGTCCCACCCTGGGCGATCGGGGCGTCCAGGCGCCCGGGCATCTCCTCGACGAAGCCGCGCGCCTGGGCGATCTCGAGCGCCGCCCACATCTCCTCCTCGGTCGCGTCCGGCTTGCCGTAGCGGAGGTTGTCGGCGACCGAGCCGGTGAACAGGAACCCGCGCTGCGGGACGAGCCCGAGGCGCGACCAGAGCAGCTCCGGCTCGAGGTCGCGGACGTCGACACCGTCCACGACCACCCGGCCACCGGTGGCGTCGAAGAGCCGGGGCACCAGGTTGACCATCGTCGACTTGCCGGCGCCGGTGGAGCCGATGATCGCCACCGTCTGCCCTGGCGCAGCCTCGAACGACACCCCGCGGATCACCGGCGCCCCGGCGCCGGGGTAGCTGAACTCGACGTCCTCGAACCGCAGGGTGCCGCGTTCGGAGACCGACGTCACCGGGGTGGCGGACGGCACCACGGAGGAGGAGGTGTCGAGCACCTCCGTGATCCGGTCGGCGCACACGGTCGAGCGCGGCACCATCATCAGCATGAAGGTCGCCATCATCACCGACATCACGATCTGCATCAGATAGGAGATGTAGGCCGTCAGGTCGCCGACGTCCATCGCCCCGGACTCGACCCGGTGGCCGCCGAACCAGAGCACCCCGACGGTGGCGACGTTGGCCACCAGCATCACCGTCGGGAACATCCCGGCCAGCCAACGGCCGGCCCGGATCGAGACCTGGGTCAGGTCCTCGTTGGCCTCCGCGAACCGGGCTGCCTCGTGGCGTTCCCGGACGAACGCCCGGACCACCCGGACCCCGGTGATCTGCTCGCGCAGCAACCGGTTCACCTCGTCGATACGGACCTGCATGATGGCGAAGCTCGGGATCATCCGGGTGACGATGAAGCCGGTCGCGGTACCGAGCACTGGAACCACCAGGAGCACCAACCAGGACAGCCCGGCGTTGACGTGGACGGCCATCACGATGCCGCCGACCATCATGATCGGCGCCGAGACCATCAGGGTCCCGCCCATCAGCACCAGCATCTGCACCTGCTGGACGTCGTTGGTCTCCCGGGTGATCAGGGACGGCGCCCCGAACTGGTGGACCTCCCGCGCCGAGAAGCTGCCGACCTGGTGGAAGATCCCGGCGCGCAGATCGCGGCCGAACGCCATCGCCGTACGGGCGGAGAACCAGACGGCGACGACCGAGCAGACCACCTGGAGCAGTGAGACCGCGAGCATCAGCCCACCGCGCTCGACGATGTAGCCGGTGTCGCCGAAGATCACGCCCTTGTCGATGATGTCGGCGTTGAGCACCGGCAGGTACAGCATCACCATCGTGCCGACGAGTTGGAGCCCGACCACGATCAGGAGATCGCGACGGTAGGGACGCAGGTACTCGCGGATCAGCCGGATAAGCATCCGTTCAGGGTAGGTGAGGGCGATGTCACGCACGGCCCTGATTTCTGGCCGAGCTACTCGAGGACGCCCAGCGCTAGGGCGCCAGCCGGGTGGTCTGCCAGTCAGCACCTTCGCGGCGGTAGACGATCCGGTCGTGCATCCGGCCGCGCCGGCCCTGCCAGAACTCCACGCTGACCGGGTCGACCCGGTAACCGCCCCAGTGCGGCGGCGCCGGGATCTCCTGGCCCGCGAAACGTTCCTCGGTGCCGGCGTACAGGGCGTCCAACTCGGCCCGCGAGCCGACCTTGGCGGACTGGGCCGACGCCCAGGCCCCGATCTGCGAGTCCCGGGGCCGGCCGGAGAAGTAGGCGTCCGTCTCGGCACGGGAGATCCGCAACGCAGTGCCCTCAACCCGGACCTGGCGCTGGAGCCCGTACCAGCCGAACAGCAGCGAGCAGACCGGATTTGCCTCGAGTTCGCGCCCCTTGCGGGACTCGTAATTGGTGAAGAAGACGAAACCACCCGCGTCGACGCCCTTGAGCAGCACGGTCCGCGACGACGGCACGTCTCCGATGCTGGTCCCGAGCACCATCGCGTTCGGTTCGACCAGCCCGGCGTGCCGCGCAGCGGCGAACCAGTGCCCGAACAGGGTCAGCGGATCGGGGGTCAGGTCGGCCTCGTCGAGACCGCCCAACTCGTACTCGGCGCGGAGTTCTGCAAGGGAGTCGGAGACCGGATCCATGGAGCCAGGTTAGGGCTCGCAGGCGGGTACGGCAGAATGCGACCGAGGTCGCAGTGGCGACCGGGACGAAGGAGTCGCCAGATGACCGAGGTACACCACGGACTTGAGGGCGTCGTCGCCTTCGAGACCGAGATCGCTGAGCCGGACAAGGAAGGTTCGGCGCTCCGCTACCGCGGCGTCGACATCGAGGAGATCGTCGGGCGGATCCCGTTCGAGAAGGTCTGGGGCCTGCTCGTCGACGGCGCCTACGAGCCTGGCCTTCCGCCGGCCGAGCCCTACCCGCTCCCGGTTCACTCCGGCGACATCCGGGTCGACGTGCAGTCGGCGATCGCGATGCTCGCTCCCGCCTGGGGCATCCAGCAGACCTACGACATCAGCGACGAGCAGGTACGTGAGGACGTCGGCCGCGCGGCCGTCATGGTGCTCTCCTACGTCGCCCAGGCCGCCCGTGGCGTCGGCCAGCCGATGGTCCCGCAGCGTGAGGTCGACAAGGCCTCGACCATCGCCGAGCGGTTCATGATCCGCTGGCAGGGAGAGCCCGACCCGCTGCACGTCAAGGCCATCGACGCCTACTGGTCCTCGGCGGCCGAGCACGGCATGAACGCCTCGACCTTCACAGCTCGGGTGATCACCTCGACCGGTGCGGACGCCTGCGCGGCCCTCTCCGGCGCGGTCGGCGCGATGAGCGGCCCGCTGCACGGCGGCGCCCCGGCCCGGGTTCTGAGCATGATCGAGGACGTCGAGAAGCTCGGCGACGCCTCGGCCTACGTGAAGAAACTGCTCGACGACGGCGAGCGCCTGATGGGCTTCGGCCACCGGGTCTACCGCGCCGAGGACCCCCGCGCCCGGGTGCTGCGTCGTACGGCGCGCGAGCTCGACGCCCCCCGGTACGAGGTCGCCGAGGCTCTGGAGCAGGCGGCCCTGGCCGAGCTCCGGGAGCGTCGTCCGGACCGCGTCCTGGAGACCAATGTGGAGTTCTGGGCCGCGATCGTCCTGGACTTCGCTCAGGTCCCGCCGCACATGTTCACCTCAATGTTCACCTGCGCCCGGACCGCCGGTTGGTCGGCGCACATCCTGGAGCAGAAGCGCACCGGTCGCCTGATCCGCCCTTCGGCGATCTACACCGGCCCGCCGAGCCGGAAGGCCTCCGACGTCGACGGTTACCACGAGGAGTGGGCGCTCTCCTGAGCCGCTGACTCAGGCCCGCAGGCTGCGTGCAGCGATTCTGCGGGCCAGCACCCACCCGGCCGACCCCAGCAGCACCGCTGCCAGCGTCACCGCGATCACCGGGCCGCTGCCATAGCGATCGACGACCTCGGCGGCCGAGGTCGCGCCGACGTACCCGAGACCGACGAAGACCGTCCCCCAGAGAAGCCCGCCGACGACGTTCCAGAGCAGGAACGTGCGGCGGCGGACGCCGACAGCACCTGCCAGCGCCGGGGTAGTCGCCCGGAAGACCGCCAGCACCCGCCCGCCGACGATCGCGAACGCGGCCCGGCGGTGCACCAGGTCGCGGCCGCGCGCGATCCGGGCCTCGTGCCGGACCAGCCAGCGGTGCGCCAGGACGCGGTCGCCCTGGCTGCGCCCCGTCTCGTAGCCGATCGCGGCGCCGACGATCGCAGCCAACACCAGGACCGCCCAGGAGAGCACGACCGGCACCTCACCGACCCCGGCCAGGATGCCCGTGAGCACGGCGGCCTTGCCGGCCGGGACCACGAACCCGACGACCAGCCCGGTCTGCACCAGGATGAGCAGTGCCGCGACCCCGACCACGACCTGCGGGTCGAGACCGCTGAGATCGAGGAACGCCGGGGTCACCCGGACAGTCTGCCAGGGGGTGCCGGACCTACCAGCGCCTCAGCGGGCGCTGGATCCCACGCGACGGGCAAAGCAGCGGGACAACGCCGCGTCCTTGTAGAACCCGAACCCGGCGATCGGGGTGTATCCAGAGGACTCGTAGAGGGCGATCGCCTCGGGCTGGGCCAACCCGGTCTCCAGGATCATCACGTCGGTGCCGACGGCCGCGGCGGTCTGCTCGAGGTGGGCGAGCATCGCGCGGGCCAGGCCGAGGCCCCGACCGGGCAGGGCGACGTACATCCTTTTGATCTCGGCGGTCGCGGTGCTGCCGAGGGCCTCGACGTCGGTACGGCGCCGCCATGCGCCCGTGGCGACCGGGACGCCATCCAGGTAGCCGACGAAGAACGCGCCGGCCGGCGGCTCGAAGTACCCCGGCTGGAGCGGGGTCTCGTCGCGGCTGCCGTACCGGGCGACGTACTCGAGCTGGACCTCTTCGACCAAGCGGGCGGCGTCGTGCTCGGTGATCAGGCTCGGCCGGACCACCCACCCGCGGCTTTCCAGGTTGCTCAACGTCTCCTCCCTCCGGTTAGGTCTCTCTCAGGCGGTGCTGTCAGAATAGGGACGCATCTGACAGCGTCGTCAGGACTCACCCTTCAACTCAAGGACCCGACGTGACCGACGCGATCAAGATCCCCGACAGCCTCAAGCCCGCCGACGGACGTTTCGGTGCCGGCCCCTCCAAGATCCAGACCTCCCACCTGGACGCGCTCGCCGCGACCGGTGCGTCGCTGATGGGCACCTCCCACCGCCAGGCCCCGGTGAGGAACACCGTTGGTCGGGTACGCGACGGTCTCGCCACGCTGTTCGGTCTCCCCGAGGGCTACGAGGTCGTCCTCGGCAACGGCGGCGCGACCGCGTTCTGGGACATCGCCGCCTTCGGTCTGATCGAGAAGAAGTCGCAGCATCTCGCCTTCGGTGAGTTCTCGAGCAAGTTCGCGGGCTCGGTCAAGGCCGCGCCGTGGCTGGACGCCCCGACGGTCATCTCCTCGGACCCGGGCTCGCGGCCGGACGCCGTCGCCGAGACCGGCGTGGACGTCTACGGCTGGGCCCACAACGAGACGTCGACTGCCGTGATGGCCCCGATCGTCCGCCCCGCGGGCGCCGACGAGGGGTCGCTGGTGCTCATCGACGCCACCTCAGGCGCCGGCGGCCTGCCGGTCGACCTGACCCAGACCGACGTCTACTACTTCGCGCCACAGAAGTGCTTCGCCTCGGACGGCGGCCTCTGGTTCGGCATCTTCTCCCCCGCCGCGATCGAGCGCGCCGAGCGAATCCAGGCCAGCGACCGCTACATCCCGCCGTTCTTCGACCTGAAGACCGCGATCGACAACAGCCGGCTCAACCAGACCTACAACACCCCCTCACTGGCGACGCTGTTCCTGATGGCCGAGCAGCTCGACTGGATGAACGCGAACGGCAACCTTGCCGGCATGGTCGCCCGGACCACCGCCTCCTCGGACGCGCTCTACGGCTGGGCCGAGAAGACGTCGTACACGACGCCGTACGTCGCGGACCCGGCGCACCGCTCGCTGGTGATCGGCACCATCGACTTCGACGAGTCGATCGACGCCGACGCAGTGGCGAAGACGCTGCGCGCCAACGGCATCGTGGACACCGAGCCGTACCGGAAGCTGGGCCGCAACCAGCTCCGGATCGCGATGTACCCGGCGATCGACCCGGCCGACATCGAGGCCCTGACGGCCTGCATCGACCACGTCGTCGCGGCTCTCTGAGATCCACCCTGTCGGCGGGGGCCGGTCGACTACGGTGTGCGCCATGGCGACCGTGACCTCCTCCGCGGGGTACTCCTTCTCCGAGCTCGTCTTCTCCGACCTCGGCCGTTACCGCCCCGGTGAGCGCGGCTGGCTGCGGGTCTTCCTGCGCGGCATCTCCAACCCCGGGTTGTTCGCCTGCGTGGTGCTCCGAGCCCAGCAGGTCGGCTTCCGCAAGGGCAAGCTGAAGCGCGCGTTCCTCTGGCGCAGCGTCGGGATGTACCTGTTCAGCGCGGACTTCGTGCCCGGCATGGACATCGGCCCCGGCTTCTTCCTGCCGCACCCCAGCGGCACCGTGATCGGCAACGGCCTGCAGATGGGGTCCAACGTCACCTTCGGCGGCGGCGTCACCGCCGGGGTCAAGCAGCCCGACACCCCGGCCGGCGAGGACGACTACCCGGTCGTCGGCGACGGCGCGATCGTGCTCGCCAACGCCGTCCTGGTCGGGCCGGTGACGATCGGCAACTACGCCCAGGTGGGCGCCAACTCGGTGGTCCTCTCCGACGTCGCCGACTTCGCCTGCGTCTTCGGCGTTCCGGCCCGCAAAGTCGCCGAGCGCCGCGGGATCCTCCCCGGTTCGATGGAGGTTCTCGCCGAGCCGCCGCCGAAGGAGCCGAAGCCGCCGGTCGCAGCACCGCCCCAACCTGAGGTGTGAGCGTGCTGGGCGCAGCCAGGCACGCCTATCTGTCGGGACTGCGTCTCTCAAACGGGTTCTGCAACACCCTGGGGCTACGGGATTCGCGCTGCTGTGGACGTAGAGTCTCGCAATGGCGAACCCCGACCGCAGCACGGCAGACAACTTCTGGGACCTACGCGATCACGCTTTTGACAACCCTGACCTATGGCAGGGCCTGACCGCCGAGGTTCTGTTTCAGACACTGGCCGAGTATGTCGAGACGGCTGAAGCGAGCGGGGAATCGATCGACTGGCGGCGCGATGTAACGGACCGTCTGATTAGTTGGCGAGCAGGCGACCGGGAAGGTTGAAGCTGCAAATCCGCGGCGTCGTACAAACGCACGGAACCTGAGGGTTGTGAAACCAGCGACGGAGCCCAGGACGATCAGCAGCCGGGCTGACCGTTAATGATCACGTCGCACGGCGGCTTGACGGTGACATGCGTAGCAGCCTTCAACGTTGCCCATCCCGGACCCTCCGGGTTGGTGGACAGGCT
Source organism: Marmoricola sp. (assembly GCA_046598425.1). Lineage (GTDB taxonomy): Bacteria > Actinomycetota > Actinomycetes > Propionibacteriales > Nocardioidaceae > Marmoricola. The sequence goes on from JBKJIN010000029.1 coordinate 10,330, forward strand.
GACGGTGCGTAGGTCACCGACCTTCGCCGAACGGGTCTGAGTCAAGTCGATCCTGTAGCGGAAGCACTTCCCAAGGTCGAAGCGTGAGGTGCGGTAGGTACCGGCCACGACGGGTGCGGTGATATCCACACCATCACTGGCGCGGCTGTATTTGACCCGAAAGTCTGAGTTCGTCGGGACCCCCTCCAAGTGGAATCGCCCGAGGTTCACATAGCCGCTGGCGCAGATGCTCACGGTTGCGGCGATCTGCTGCCCCGGAGAGGACGTGGACTGATGGATACGCGCTACCGGTCGCGGTTCGGGGTCACCGTTTGCTGTGAACGTCGTATCGGACGACGCGACAAGGAATGCCTTGATGGTGACGTAGTAACCCGCCAGCGCCTCGCTCCGTGCATGAACCGGACTTGCCAGCGAAGAAGCCAGCAAAACGGCAATACCGCCAGACGCCAGGTGCCTCAGTGACCGTGAGTTCATGTTGCGGAGGCTACGCCCGTTCCGCATCCATTGAGACGGTTCTGAGACACCACCACGGGCCACGGCTGCCTGGATCTGTCGACGTCAGGATGCTCACAGAGTGAGCAAGCAGACGCGTCCGCAAAGCGGCGATTGCTTGACCACCGCTGTTCGGTTCTCCACAATTCAGCCATGAGTTTCGCCGTGGACGAGGGCGTCGTGGAGACGGCTGATGGTCGCAGGATCGGCTGGATGCGGCGAGGCCCGACGGGCGGGCGGGTGGTGGGCTGGTTTCACGGCCAACCCGGATCGCGGCGCGAACAGTTCGCACTAACCGAGGAGACGTTGTCTCGCTTCGGTGTACGCATCCTCGCGATCGACCGCGCGGGGTACGGCGAGACGAGTCCGGCCGGTCTCGATCGACGCGCGGTCGCTCGCGATCTTCTGACCGTCGCCGACCACCTGGGTGTCGAGGAGTTCCCAGTCATGGCGGTTTCGATGGGTGGTGTTTACGCGCTTGCCTTGGCCGCCCTCGCGCCCGATCGCATCAGCAAGGTCATTCTTATAAGCGGCCATGTGCTGCCGTACGACGACCCTGAGATCGTTGCCGGCCTGAGTACTGCCGAGCAGGCTGATGTGGCAATGCTCGTCGGAGGGCGGACGCCCGAGTTAGAGGCCGAGTACGCGGCCGCGGCAGCCGCCATGGTCGCTGACCCAGTGGGTTTTATCCGCGGTCTGGCGAACGGCTGGGAGAAGCGCGAGCAGAGGCTGGTCGAGACGCCGTGGATGGATGCCGTAGCTGACGAGCTGGTTTTCGGACTATCGGCTGGACACGTCGGCATGATGGAAGACGGGCTGCGCACAGTGAGGCCGCTAGAGTTCGAGCTGTCCGAGGTGCGCTGCCCGGTGCGCGCAATCCACGGAACCATGGACGACCTAGAGCCCTACGCCAACTTGGAGCGCCTCGCTGACCAACTCCCCGATTGTGCAGTGTTGGCGCTTCCCGGGTTTGGCCATTTCGGGCCTTGGCTTTGGCCAGACTCGTTCTTCGGGCTGCTTTCCGGGGACTGAAGCCGTGCGTGACGCCGAGGATTGGTCCTAGCCCTCGACTTCGAGGCGAGCGACGCCCAGACCGAGGTGAGCCACCGTGTCTGCAAGTTCCGCCTCTGCGGAGCGCATTTGGGTCTGCTGCACGATCAGGTGACGGGCGTCTCACAATCCGTGTACGAAAGACCCGTCGCACAATGGCCGCTCTGACGGGTTGTGAACACCGTCGTGTTGACTCGGGTTTCCCCATCCCTGCAAGGGTTTCCGGGCCCGCAGAACTGTCGGTGGACCGTGGTTGTCTGGGGTTAGCGGATCGGGCCGCTAACTCGGGAAAGCAGGACCGCATGAACCTAGCGAACGACGACTTCAACACCACCGTGTTCAGCGACCGCGACCTCCTCCTTGGTGGGGTGGTGGACCTAGTCGAGGAGAACCGGCTCAACGCCCGGCGGTGGGCCAGACTGGTCGAACTGCACCGCCGCAACACCGTCCGGCACGCGTCCCGAGCTGAGCCCGTAACAGCCGGGTGGGGGCCGATGACCCCCCGGGAGTGGACCGCCCTGGACACCTCCGAGACCTGGGCCCAGTCAGATCAACACGCCCGCACCCAACTCAACATCGCCCTGTTCCTCACCGAGCACCTCCCCGGCGTCTGGGAGTTCTGCCGGACCGGGGCGTTGGACCGGTTCCGAGCCGCAACCGTGGCCGACCTGATCCGACACCGGATCACCAACCCCGAACACCTCGCCACGGTCGGGGTCCGGATCACCGCGTTCCTGCGCAAACACCTCCGCCGCTACGAAGTCACCGCAGAAGTCAGCACCGAGATGGTGACCTGCACCATCACCCAACTCCGCAACCGCCTCAACTACGAGATCCGCAAACTCGTCCCCGCCGATGAGGAATACGCGAAGAACTACGCCGACCGCACCGTGTATGCCACCGCAACCGACGACGGCATCGGCGTCCTCTCGATCACCAACAGCATCGACCAAGTCAAACTCGCCCGACACCGACTCCACCTCAGTGCCAAAGCCTTGAGAAACACCGGAGACGAACGCACCATCGAGCAGCTCATGGCCGACCTCGCCCTCGACCTCATCATCGGCCGCGCCGCAGACGTCCCCGTCCCGGCCTACGCCCGCCCGATCATCAACGTCACCGTCCCCCTCGAAACCCTCGCCGGACTGACCGATGACCCCGGCCAACTCAGCGGCGGCACCACGATCCCCGCCGACCTCGCCCGCACCATCGCCACCTCCGAAGGCGCCACCTGGTACCGACTACTCACCGACCCCGCCGGCGACCCCGTCGCGTTGTCAACAAAGTCCTACTCACCCACCGACACCATCTGGCGACACGTCGTCGCCACCAGACCGACCTGCGCCCACCCCGGCTGCGACCGACCCTCCGTCGAGTGCGAACTCGACCACCGAGACCCCTGGCCCGAAGGCGACACCAACCCAGAGAACCTCGACCCCCTCTGCCGACGCCACCACAAAGCCAAACACGCCCGAGCAAGCCAAACCCTCCAACCCGAAATCGAATGGGAATACGCCTACGCCAGCT
>JBKJIN010000093.1:0-28280 GCA_046598425.1 Marmoricola sp.
CCTCGGTGGTGACGACTGGGACCAGAAGGTCGTCGAGTGGATGACCAAGAAGTTCAAGGACAACAACGGCGTCGACCTGAGCCAGGACAAGATCGCCCTGCAGCGCCTCCAGGAGGCCGCGGAGAAGGCGAAGATCGAGCTGTCCAGCTCGGCTGAGACGACGATCCACCTGCCGTACATCACCCACGGTGAGTCCGGCCCGCTGCACTTCGAGGACAAGCTCACCCGGGCCGAGTTCCAGAAGCTGACGCACGACCTCCTCGAGCGGACCAAGAAGCCGTTCCAGCAGGTCCTCAAGGACGGCGGCGTCGCGGTCGCCAGCATCGATCACGTCGTACTCGTCGGTGGCTCCACCCGGATGCCGGCCGTCACCGACGCCGTCAAGGCGCTACTCGGCGGCAAGGAGCCCAACAAGGGCGTCAACCCGGACGAGGTCGTCGCGGTCGGCGCCGCGCTCCAGGCCGGCGTGCTCAAGGGCGAGGTCAAGGACGTGCTGCTGCTCGACGTCACCCCGCTTTCGCTCGGTATCGAGACCAAGGGTGGCGTCATGACCACCCTGATCGAGCGGAACACCACTATCCCGACCAAGCGCTCGGAGATCTTCACCACCGCGGACGACAACCAGCCGTCGGTCGAGATCAAGGTCGCCCAGGGCGAGCGTCAGATGTGGGCGCAGAACCAGGCGCTCGGCAACTTCGAGCTGACCGGCCTGCCGCCGGCGCCGCGGGGGATCCCGAAGATCGAGGTCATCTTCGACATCGACGCCAACGGCATCGTGCACGTCGCGGCCAAGGACCAGGGCACCGGCAAGGAGCAGTCGATGACGATCTCCGGCGGCAGCGCGCTGTCGAAGGACGACATCGAGCGAATGGTTCGCGATGCCGAGCAGTACGCCGAGGAGGACGCCAAGCGTCGCGAGGCCGTAGAGGTCCGCAACCAGGCCGACAGCCTCGTCTACAGCACCGAGAAGTTCGTCTCCGAGAACGACGAGAAGCTGCCCGAGGACGTGAAGACCGAGGTCAACGCAGACGTCGCCGCGCTGAAGGCGCTGCTCGAGGACGAGAATGCCGAGGCCGACACCCTCACCGCCGCGATCACCAAGCTCGGTGAGTCCAGCCAGAAGATGGGCGCCGCCCTGTACGCCGCCTCCGAGGCCGAGGGCGCCGAGGCTCCCGAGGGCGCCGAGGCCGGAGCTGACGACGACGTCGTCGACGCCGAGATCGTTGACGAGGCCGACGAGGACGAGGCGAAGTGACCGACCAGCCGTCCGACCCGACTCCGGAGGAGACTCCGGGGTCGGGCTCGGGCGACCTGGGCGCCGTCGTCCCTGACGCTGCCCAGACCGTCGTCCCTGACGCTGCCCATACCGTCGTCCCTGACGACATCAGCGGCATCGATAACCTCCTCGAGGAGGGTGGGCCGCTGGAGCCGCAGGATGTGGTCGCGGTCGAGGGCGTCGCCGAGGTCCTCGCCGAACGGACCGCCGACCTGCAGCGACTGCAGGCCGAGTTCCTCAACTACAAGCGCCGGGTCGACCGGGACCGCGACCTGGTCCGCGAGAACGCGGTCTTCGCCGTGCTCACCCCGATGCTCGACGTCCTCGACAACATCGACCGGGCCCGCGAGGCCGGAGAGCTCGAGGGCGGTTTCAAGGGCGTCGCCGAGCAGCTGAGCCGGATCGTGGAGGGCCTTGGCCTCACCCGGTTCGGCGACCCGGGCGACGCGTTCGACCCGCTGCTGCACGAGGCACTCTCGCACGTGGGGACCGACCCGCAGGTGACCGTGGTGACCTGCCAGCACATCGCGAAGGCGGGCTACAAGATCGGGGACCGCGTCGTCCGGGCGGCGCAGGTGCTGGTCGTGGATCCGGTGGCCGACTAGCCGTTTCGAGGCAACCGACGAGGGACCGAGAGGAGGGGTGCATGAACAACGCTGACTGGGCGAACAAGGACTTCTACCAGGTCCTTGGCGTCGACAAGGAGGCCGACGCGGCTGCGATCAAGAAGGCCTACCGGAAGCTCGCCCGCGAGAACCACCCCGACTCCAACCCCGGCGACGCGGTCGCCGAGGAGCGCTTCAAGAAGGTCGCCGAGGCGTACGACGTCGTCGGCGACCCCAAGAAGCGGCGCGAGTACGACGAGATGCGCTCGCTCTACGCCGGCGGGTTCGCCCCGGGTGGCGGATTCGGCGGCGGCAACTTCGGAGGTGCGCCTGGAGGCGCGGGCTTCGATCTCTCCGACCTGCTCGGTGGGTTCTTCGGCGGTGCCGGCGGTGCCCCGCGGGGAGGCCAGCGTCGACCGTCCCGGGGCTCCGACCTCGAGACCGAGGCCGCGATCTCGTTCACCGATGCCCTCGACGGCACCACCATCTCACTGCGGCTCTCCGCCGAATCCGCGTGCGAGACCTGCCGTGGGACCGGCGGCAAGCCGGGGACCAAGCCGCACGTCTGCCCCACCTGCGGCGGCGCCGGGATGGTGGTGAACAGCATGGGTGGCGGGTTCGCGATGAACGAGACCTGCCCGGAGTGCCACGGCCGCCAGGTCGTCTACTCCGCGAGCTGTCCGACCTGTCACGGCTCCGGCCGGGGTCGCTCGAGCCGCACCATCCAGGCCCGCATCCCGGCTGGGGTCAAGGACGGCCAGCGGATCCGGCTCAAGGGCAAGGGTGCTGCCGGCGAGTCCGGCGGCCCGGCCGGCGACCTGTTCGTGACCGTCCGGGTCGCGTCCCACCCGGTCTTCGGCCGGAAAGGGAACCACCTCACCCTGGTTGCCCCGGTCTCCTTCGACGAGCTCGCGCTCGGCGCTCAGATCACCGTGCCCACTCTCGGCGGCAGCCCGGTCACGCTCCGCATCCCCGCCGGTACGCCGAACGGCCGGGTCCTGCGGGTCCGTGGCCGCGGCGCGCCGGAGAAGGGCTCCGCCTCCGGGGACGTCCGGGGTGATCTCCTGGTGACCGTGGAGGTGCAGGTACCCACCGAGCTCAACGACGCGGCGGCCGAGGCGCTGCTGGCGTACCGTGCCGCCACCGCCGACCAGGACCAGCGAGCGGGCCTGCGGTCCCAGGTGAGGAGCTCCTGATGCCGCGCTCCGGATCTCGCCTGGGGGCACGTGTTCCCGGGCCGGCCACGCCCGTCTACGTCATCAGCGTCGCCGCCGAGCTGACCGGCCTGCACCCCCAGACGCTCCGGCAGTACGACCGGATCGGCCTGGTCTCGCCGGGCCGGACCGGGGGTGGCGGGCGACGCTACTCGCTCAACGACATCGAGGCTCTGCGGGTGGTCGCCGAGCTCACAGCGGCCGGCATCGGCCTCGAGGGGGTCCGCCGGATCATCGAGTTGGAGAACAAGGTCCTCGCGCTCCGCGCCCGCAACGCCGAGCTCCTCGAGCGGGCTCGGACCCTCCAGGCAGTACTCGACCAGACGGCGGCTGCCCTCGCTGAACGGCGCCCGAACCTGCCCGCGATCCGGCCGCGCGGCACCCTGGACTTGTTCCGCTAGTCCGATTTGCGGTACTCGCCCGACCTTTCGTGTGCCTGAAGTCGCAGTGACCGATCGGTAACTCAGCCGTTAGTCTCAGCACCGGCCTTACGCAGGGGCCCGGAGCGAGTGGGAGCGCGACTGATGGTGCCGTTGGAGATCGACTGGTTCTTCCAGGAAGTCCATGGCAGCACGGGCTGGTTCCACATCCTCACGATCCCGGTGTTCACCGGAGTGATCGGCTTCTTGATCAACTGGACCGGCCTGATCATGCTGTTCTCCCCGGTCCGGTTCTACGGCTTCTCGGTGCCCGGCCTCAAGCAGTTGGCCCGGGTGCTGCCCCGCAAGCTCCAGGAAGTGCCCGGGATCCTGCAAGGGGGGATCGGCTGGCAGGGCATTGTGCCGGCCCGCGCGGCCAAGATGGGCAGCATCGCCGTGGACAAGGCCATTGCCAAGCTGGGCACGCCGGGCGAGTTCTACCAGCAGCTCGAGCCCGACAAGATCGCCGAGCACATCGTCAAGGTCTTCGAGCCGGACATGCCGCGGATGATCGAGGACATCATGGCCCGCGAGCACCCCAACCTTTGGCGCGACCTGCCCCGGCCGGCCCGGCAGGCGATCATTGCCCGGGTCCAGGCGCAGCTGCCGACCGTGGTGCACGGCATCACCGAGGAGATCGGGGTGCACATCGACCAGCTTCTCGACCCGAAGATCATGGTGATCGACCACTTCGAGGCCAACCCCGCCCTGGTGGTCCGGATCTTCCGCGACTTCGGTCAGAAGGAGTTGAACCTGATGGTGGCCTTCGGGTTCATCTTCGGTTTCCTGCTCGGGATTCCGGTCGCGGTGGTCGACCACTGGTTCGGTCTGTGGTGGTTGCTGCCCATCCTCGGCATCGTGGTCGGCTGGGTCACCAACGCCCTCGGTATGTGGCTGATCTTCGAGCCGCCGGAGCCGAAGCGGATCCTCGGCATCAAGGTGCACGGCCTGTTCCTGCGTCGCCAGAACGAGGCGGCCGAGGTCTACGCCCAGATCATCGCCGACGACGTGATCACCCTCGAGCGGATCGGTGACTTCCTGCTCGACGGCCCGCGCGGTGACCGCACCCGGCAGATGCTTGCGACCGCGATGCGGCCCGCTATCGACCAGGCTGCCGGCCCGGTCCGAGGTGCCGTCCGGATCGCGATCGGCACCAAGAATTTCGACAATATCCGGGACGCCGTGGCGAACGAGGCGGTCGACCGGACGATCACGCCGTTCCGCGACCCCGAGTTCAGCAAACGTCAGGCGGACAAGATCCGGACCCTGGTCTCGGCGCGGACCAAAGAACTTCCGCCGCGCGACTTCGTCGACATGATGCGGTCGGCGATCAAGGAAGACGAGTGGATGCTCTACGCCCATGGCGCGATCATGGGCTTCGCCGGTGGGGTCGTCCACCTGGCTCTCTTCGGGGTGGGTGGGCAATGACCGAGTCGAAACCAGCACGGACACCGGCGGTCTGGGAGGGCGCGGCCGACGCGCTCCCCGGCGTTGCCCGCATCGCCGGTACGGCGTGGCTGCGGTCCGCCTCGTGGGCAGCAGGGTCGAGCGCCCGGTCCGCCCGGAACCTGGCGCGGGCGCTGACCGACCCGGCAGCGGCCGGTGATCTGGTCCGCGGCGTCGCGACCGACCTGGCCGACGCCACCCGGGCGATCTCGGGGGTGGCCGCGAAGGTCTCCGCCGGGGTGCCGATCCCAATGGCTCTCTTCGAGGCCAGCGTCACGCTGACCTCGGTGATGAGCCCGGACGAGACGCCGCGCGGTATCGCCCGCGAGCTCTCCCTGCGCGAACGCGGCGAGGAGCTGCTGCGCAAGTCGCGCGACGTGTGGAGCGAGGACGAGGCGCACCCGGCGTACAGGCGGATCCTGGAGGAGGTCGCCCCGGACGAGGCGCGCATCCTGCTGCTGCTGCTCCGCGGTGGTCCGCAGCCCTCCGTCGACGTCCGCACCGGTGGTCCGGTGGGCATGGTCAGCTCGAACCTGCTCTCCGCCGGTCTCACGATGATCGGCCCGCGGGCCGGTGTCCGATACCTCGACGAGGTGCCGGCGTACTTGAACAACCTGCACCGCCTAGGCCTGGTGTGGTTCTCGCGCGAGCAGCTCGAAGACCCCTTGGAGTACCAGGTCGTGGAGGCTCAACCCGACGTCCTGCACGCGATGCACTCGGTTCGGTTCGCCAAGGTGGTCCGCCGCTCGATCCATCTGACGCCATTCGGCATCGACTTCTGCAAGACCTGCCTGGTTGATGAGGAAGAGATCGTGGACCTTCCCGAGCACGAACTTCCTGACGACGAGTAGTAACGAACGGCCGCCCCCCGAAGGGGACGGCCGTCGGTGAGGCAGCTCGGGTCAGCGGGCGACGCGCTGGGCGGGGGCAGCCTGCTTCAGCACGCCACCGCCGATGGTGCTGGTCCGGGTCGCATAAACCTGGATGGGTTGGCTCGCGAGGGTCGTGAAGTCTTCGGTTGCCGAGCAGTTCAGAATGAGGTCGGCGCCGTCGGTGATCGTGATGACGGCGCTTCCTGAGTGGCCGGGGCTGTGATCGGCCACAGTCGCTGACCGGTCTTCAGCGAAGAACGTTTGTACGTCTGTCTGTCGACGCAGATAGCACCCCGACGAACCGCCAGCCGCGTCACCCCCCGACATGTAGATCGAGTAGCCGACCACCCAGGTTCCCTTCGGGATCGGGATGGTGAAGGCCACGGTGGAATCTGGAACAGTGACGGCCTTGGTCCAGACGTAGGACTGGTTCACCATCTGACTGGAGTCGAGGCCGTCCACCTTGTCAGCGTTGAGGTTGGCGACTTTGCCGGTTCCGTTAACCGCGAGCGGTGCGTTGAAGGCCTTGGCGGTCTGTAGCTTCAGGGCGGTTCCCTGGCTGGTCCGGGTCAGGGCAGTGATCGTCCCCGACGTGTTGCTCTTTCCGAGCAGGAGTGACTGCCCGGTAGCAGCCAGGACGATGGTGTTGCCGGCTAGAACGAGGACGGTGACTGCCCCGATCACGGTCAGGGCGGTTTTCAGATAGCGCATGTTTCCTCCAGGGCTGGCTCGGAGCCCTGTGAAGGTGCCCGAGATGTGCGTGTCGATCGAACCGTGAACCGGTGCAGCGCGGCCATAGTCGGTTCGGACTAGTAAGGATCGCCGAACGGCAGTGTCCCCGGTGGGCACCAAGCAGCTCGGCGGTGCCGTGCGGCCGGTCGGGTCAGGCGTTGAGGTGGGTGGCTTTTGCGCCAAGGTCACGGCCTGGGCCAGGTCTGCCCCTCGAGCTCCTCGATCGAGACGTTGAACTTGGCCAGCAGTCGTTGTAGCTCGACCACGTCGGTGTCGTCCCAGGCGGCCAGCACCGATCCGATCTGGCCGTAGCGGGTCGTTCGGTCGTGCTTCAGTTCGGTGCGTCCGCGCGGGGTCGGACGGAGCAGCTGGGCGACTCCGCCAGAGGGATCGGCGATCCGCTCGACCAGGCCCTTGCGGCGGAGCCCGGCGATCTGCCGGTTGACGGTGGAGATGTCGAGGCGGAAGGCCTCGGCCAGCTGTTTGAGCGTCAACGGCTCGAGCTCGAGGCGGCCTAGCAGCTGGTAGCCCGAGCGGTCCAGGCCGAGGTCGGGGTTGTGCTGAGCCGAGCTGAGCTGGTGACGGGACAGGAGGGTCAGCTCCTGCTCCAGGAGCGGAATCGTCGTGGTGGGGTCAGCGGCAGCAGGGCTGGGCATGTGTGATGCTCCTCTCGCTCGGAACAGCATGTGCATAGTACACACAATGTGTAGGCTACACATAACTTGCCGCGCTCTCGAACGGCTACTGAGGACCCCGAAGGAACCTGATGACCACCACGACGACCCCCGTTGCTGCCGAGCGCCAGCTCGCACGCCCGGGACTGATCGTCGCCGTTGCGTGCTACTGCGGGATCGTCGTCGCGCTGACCCAGACGATGATCGTGCCGCTGATCCCGTTGCTGCCGACCCTGCTCGGGTCCAGCGCGTCGAACACCTCCTGGGCGGTGACGGCCACCCTGCTGGCGGCCGCCGTCACGATGCCGATCGCCGGGCGCCTCGGTGACATGGTCGGCAAGCGGCTGATGCTGGTGATTAGCCTCGGGTTCCTGGTCGCCGGGTCGCTACTCTGCGCCGTCTCCGACAGCCTCGGCGCCGTGATTGCGGGTCGGGCGCTGCAGGGGATGGCGATGGGGGCGATCGCCCTGGGCATCAGCATCATGCGCGACGAGCTGCCGGTCGAGAAGGTCGGACCGGCTGTCGCCCGGGTGAGTGCGACCCTCGGCGTCGGCGGCGCGATTGGCCTGCCGGTGTCCGCGCTGATCATTGAGAAGGCCAACTGGCACGCCCTGTTCTATATCGCCGGCGGCCTCGGCCTGGTCGGGATCGTCGCCGTGCTGGCGCTTGTGCCGGAATCGCCGGTCCGGACGCCGGCCCGGTTCGACTTCCTCGGCGCGTTCGGCCTCGCCGCTGCCTTGGTGATGCTCCTGCTCGCGATCAGCAAGGGCGGCGACTGGGGCTGGGGTGACCCGCTCACCGTCGGGCTCCTTGTCGGGGCCGGCCTGGTCGCCGCGATCTGGGGTCGCTGGGAGCTCCGTACCAAGGCGCCGCTGGTCGACCTGCGCACCACCGCCCGCCCGCAGGTGCTCTTCACGAACATCGCCTCGATCGGCGCCGGTTTCGCGATGTACGGGATGTCGTTGGTTCCGATCCAGATCCTGCTCGCCCCGCAGGCGGTCGGCCACGGCCTCGGCCTGACCCTGATCCAGGCGGGTCTGGTCCTGATGCCTGGCGGTTTCGCGATGTACTTCTTCTCCGACGTGGGGGCGCGGATCACCGCCGCCCGAGGACCGCGCGCCGCCCTGACCACCGGCATTGCGATCATCGCGGTCGGCTACACAGTGCTGCTATTCCTGCGCGCGGAGTGGTGGCAGGTCTCGCTCGCCGGCATCATCACCAGCGCCGGTGTCGGGGTCGCGTACGCCGCGATGCCTGCACTGATCATGGGTGCGGTGGCGATCAAGGAGACCGCAGCGGCGAACGGTCTGAACGCGTTGATGCGCTCGGTCGGGACTTCCCTGTCCGCCGCGGTGATCGGCACCGTGCTCGCGCACGAGACCGTGCGACTGGGACCGGTCGAGCTCCCCTCCGAGCACGGACTGACCCTGGCCATCGTGATTTCCCTTGCAGCCACCGCGGTGGCTCTGCTGCTCACCCTGGTGATCCCCAAAACGCACCAGAGTTGATGGGAATGGACTCAACTCTGGGTTCGTTGTAACCCGTGACGGACGGTACCCGTGTCCGTCACGATGGAGACAATGACCCTGGTGGCGAAGCCACGGGGGAGCGAAGCGACCGACCGTAAGGGGGAGTCCATGGACGGTTCCAAGTTCACCTCGCGCAGCGTGGAGGCTATCAACGCGGCTCAGACTGCGGCCGTGGCCGCAGGCAACGCCCAGTTGGAGCCGGCGCACCTGGCGTTCGCGCTGCTGCGCCAGGACGGCGGGATCACGCCGACTCTGCTGGAGAAGTCCGGCGTCGACCCGCTGGCCCTCGGTGCCGCGATCGACGAGCTCACCGTTCGGCTCCCCAGCGCCTCCGGCGCTACCGTCGCCACCCCCACCGCATCGCCGGCACTGACCCGGGTCTTCGCGAAGGCCCTCGAGGTCGCTGCCGGGCTGAAGGACGAGTACGTCGCCACCGAACACCTGCTGCTGGCGTTGGTCGCTGTCGAGAGCCCGGTTAAGAACGCCCTCACCGCCGCCGGCCTGACCGAGGACGCGCTGCGGGAGGCGATCGCCTCGGTCCGTGGCAACCGGCGGGTCACCAGCCCGGAGGCCGAGGCGTCGTACGAGGCGCTGGAGAAGTACGCCGTCGACCTCACCGCCCTCGCCGCCGAGGGCAAGCTCGACCCGGTCATCGGCCGCGACGCCGAGATCCGCCGGGTCGTGCAGGTGCTGTCGCGGCGTACCAAGAACAACCCGGTTCTGATCGGCGAGCCCGGCGTCGGCAAGACCGCTGTCGTCGAGGGCCTCGCCCAGCGGATCGTCGACGGCGACGTCCCGGACTCTCTCAAGGGCCGCCGGCTGCTCAGCCTCGACCTGGCCGCGATGGTCGCCGGGGCGAAGTACCGCGGTGAGTTCGAGGAGCGCCTCAAGGCCGTGCTCGAGGAGATCAAGTCCTCGGAGGGCCAGGTGATCACCTTCATCGACGAGCTTCACACCGTCGTCGGCGCGGGTGCCAGCGGTGACTCCGCGATGGACGCGGGCAACATGCTCAAGCCGATGCTGGCTCGCGGTGAGCTGCGGCTGATCGGCGCGACCACCCTGGACGAGTTCCGCGAGCGGATCGAGAAGGACCCCGCCCTGGAGCGCCGCTTCCAGCAGGTCTTCGTCGGCGAGCCGAGCGTGGAGGACACCGTGGCGATCCTGCGCGGGCTGCAGGAGAAGTACCAGGCGCACCACGGGGTGAAGATCACCGACGCCGCCCTGGTCGCCGCCGCGATGCTCTCGGACCGCTACATCACCGGGCGTCAGCTGCCGGACAAGGCGATCGACCTGATCGACGAGGCGGCCTCGCGGCTGCGGATGGAGATCGAGTCCTCGCCGGTCGAGATCGACCAGCTGCGGCGCAACGTCGACCGGATGAAGATGGAGCAGCTCGCCCTGGAGCGCGAGACCGACGATGCCTCACGCGACCGGCTGGAGAAGTTGCGCGTCGACCTCGCCGACTCCGAGGAGGAGCTGCGCAGCCTGGAGGCGCGCTGGGAGCGGGAGAAGACCGCGCTCGAGGGCTCCGGTGAGCTGCGCAAGCAGATCGACGTGCTCCGAGTGGAAGCCGAGCGCCTGCAGCGCGAGGGCGATCTGGCCCAGGCTTCGGAGATCCTCTACGGCCGGATCCCCGCGCTGGAGAAGCAGATCGCCGAGTCCGAGGAGACCGAGGCGGCGTCCCCCGAGGAGCCGATGGTGGCCGAGGAGGTCGGGCCGTCCGAGATCGCCGAGGTGGTCGAGGCCTGGACCGGGATCCCCACCGGGCGCCTGCTGGAGGGCGAGACCGCCAAGCTGCTCCGGATGGAGGAGATCATCGCCGCTCGGCTGGTCGGCCAGGCGGCTGCGGTCACGGCAGTCTCCGACGCGGTCCGCCGGTCCCGGGCCGGTATCTCCGACCCCGACCGGCCCACCGGCAGCTTCCTGTTCCTCGGGCCCACCGGTGTCGGCAAGACCGAGTTGGCCAAGTCCCTCGCGGACTTCCTCTTCGACGACGAGCGGGCGATGGTCCGGATCGACATGAGCGAGTACTCCGAGAAGCACTCGGTCTCGCGCCTGGTCGGCGCCCCTCCCGGCTACGTCGGGTACGACGAGGGCGGCCAGCTGACCGAGGCCGTCCGCCGGCGGCCGTACTCGGTGGTCCTGCTCGACGAGGTCGAGAAGGCGCACCCGGAGGTCTTCGACATCCTGCTCCAGGTGCTTGACGACGGGCGACTGACCGACGGGCAGGGCCGGACGGCGGACTTCCGCAACGTGCTGCTGATCCTGACCAGCAACCTGGGTTCGCAGTTCCTGGTGGACCCGTTGCTCGATACGGACGCGAAGCACGCCTCGGTGATGAGCGTGGTCCGATCGTCGTTCAAGCCCGAGTTCCTCAACCGACTCGACGAGATCGTCATGTTCGACGCGCTCGGCAAGGACCAGCTCGCCCACATCGTCGACCTCCAGCTGGCGGCGTTCGATAAGCGGCTCGCGCCGCGGCGGATCACCGTGACCGTCACTGAGGGCGCTCGGGCCTGGCTCACCGAGCAGGGCTACGACCCGGCGTACGGCGCCCGGCCGCTGCGCCGGCTGGTGCAGACGGCGATCGGCGACCCGTTGGCTCGGATGCTGATCGGCGGCGCGGTCCTCGACGGGCAGCACGTGGTCGTCGACGTGGAACCAGGCGGTGACCAGGGCGGGCTCGCTCTCAGGGTCACCGACTGACGGCGGCAGCCGGGGCCTTGGTTGAATGGGGCCATGAGTTCCCCCGAGGGCAGTGCCCGACCTGGTCAGGTCACGTTCGCCGGTTGGGGGATCGCGGTCGCTTCGCTGATGCTGTTGGTTTCGGTCTTCGATTCGATGGCCAACCTGCGGTCGGTCGACATGCGCGAGCAGATCACCGAAGCGGTGACCAGCGGATCGGCCAAGGGGCTCGGTCTGAGCGTCGAGGACGTGACCGAGATCCTGCGGTGGTCGCTGTTCGTCACCGGGTTCGCGGCGGTCGTGGCTGGGATCCTCGGTGTCTTCGTGCTGCAGCGGAACAACGGCGCCCGGATCGGCCTGACCGCGGCGGCGGTCCCGATCGTGCTCACCGCCCTGGTGACTGCCCCGTTCACTGGCAGCTTCCTCGGCATGTTCATCGCCGCCGGTACGACGGTCCTCTGGACCCGGCCCGCCCGGGACTGGTTCGCCGGCCGCCAGCCGGTGCCGCGCGAGGTCCCGCCGATGCCGGAGCTCCCCCCGCTCCCGGAGTTCCCGGCAGCGGCGTCGCCGGCTGCTCCTCCGACCGCGCCTCCGACCGCGCCTCCTGCTGGGGCGCCGCAGCCGCCGCCGACCCAAGGCTGGGGGCAGGTGCCGCCGATCGGCCCGCCGGTCCCGGCGCCGCAGGCCCCGAACCCGTACGGGTACTACCCGCCGGCGCCGCGCGCGCACGTCCCGCGGCCGCCGTCCGCACGCCCGGGTCCGGTGCGGCTCGCCTGCCTCCTGACCTGGGTGTTCACCGCGATCACCAGCGTCGCCTTCGTCGGGATGCTCGTGGCGGTCGCGGTCGACTCCGACGCCATCCTCGAGCGGATGAGGGACAGCCCCGGGTGGGACTCCGTCTACGAGGACTACGCCATCGCCGCGACCGTCATGGTCTCGGTGGTCTTCCTGGTGTGGTGCATCGCTGCGTCCGTGGTGGCGTTCTTCGCCTGGCGGCGCCAGCAGTGGGCCTGGATCCTGCTGCTGGTCTCGACCGGCCTCGCCGCGTTGGTCTGCCTGCTCGGGATCCCGCTCTCGCTGGTGCACCTCGCGGCGGCTGCCACCACCTTCGGCGCGTTGCTCAGCAAGCCGAGCCGGGACTGGTTCAGCGGGCGCTGAGGTCCGCTGCGCCGAGTCGGCGCAGACCCTCGACGATCACCTCGGTGCGCTTGCAGAACGCCCACCGGACCAGGTGCCGGCCCTCGTCTAGGTCGTCGTAGAAGACTTGCGACGGGATTGCCACCACCCCGGCGACCTCGGGCAGGGCGAGGCAGAACGCCCGCCCGTCGGCGTACCCGAATGACCGCACGTCGGTGGTCACGAAGTACGTCCCGTCGGGGCGGTACGCCGTCATCCCTAGGTCGGCGAGCCCGTCGCAGAGCAGGTCCCGCTTGACCCGCAGGTCCGCGGCGAGACCGCGGTGGAAGTCGTCGTGCTCGTTCAGCCCGATCGCGACCGCCGGCTGCAGGGGCGCGCCGGAGGAGTAGGTCAGCCAGTTCTTGGCGCCCTCGACGGCGGCGACCAGCGGAGCAGGGCCGCTGGCCCAGCCGATCTTCCACCCGGTGACCGAGAACGTCTTGCCCGCGCTCGAGATGGTCAGGGTCCGCTCGAACATGCCGGGCAGGGTGGCCAGTGGGACGTGCGGCATCCCGAAGGTGAGGTGCTCGTAGACCTCGTCGGTGACCACCACCAGGTCGTGCTCGATCGCCAGCGCCGCTACCCCCTCGAGCTCGGCCCGGGTCAGCACGGTGCCGGTCGGGTTGTGCGGGGTGTTCAGCAGGATCAGTCGGGTCCGCGACGTGATCGCGGCCGCCAGCTCGTCCAGGTCGAGGCGGAAGTCGGGGGCACGCAGGGTCACGGGTTTCCGGACGCCGCCGGCGATCTGGAGCATCGCGACGTACGAGTCGTAGTACGGCTCCAGGACGACGACCTCGTCGCCGGGGTTCACCAGGCCGAGGATCGCCCCGGCGATCGCCTCGGTGGCGCCGGTGGTGGCGACCACCTGGCTGCGGTCGAGGCCGATGCCGTAGTGCCGCTGCTGGTGGCCAATAACCGCGTCCAGGAGCCCGGGGGTGCCGTGACCGGGCGGGTACTGGTTGCGCCCGGAGCGCAGCGCTGCCGCGGCGGCGTCCAGCATCGCGGGCGGGCCGTCCTCGTCGGGGAAGCCTTGGCCCAGGTTGACCGACCCGGTCCGGACGGCGAGCGCGGACATCTCGGCGAAGATGGTGCTGCCAATTCCGTCCATACGGTGCGCATATCGGCCCATGACAAGACAGTAGTAGTTCACAATGATGCGGTGAGCGACATCGAATCGACGGCCACGGACGCCCCGCAAGGCGTGCTGACCGAGCCCCTGCCCGACGCGGACACCCCGGCCCCGAAGCGCAGTACCGGGCGCCGGATCGCGTTCTGGGTCGGGATCGGGCTGATCCTGGCCGGCCTGGGTCTGCTCGCGTACGTCGCCTGGCAGCTCTGGGGCACCAACTGGGTCTCCAAGGGGAAGCAGCGCGAGGTCGCCACCCAACTGCAGGAGGACTGGGCTGCCGGGGAAACGAAGGTCCCGGAATTCGGAGACGCCTCCGCGCTGATCAGGATCCCGAAGTTCGGCTCGAAGTACCTGATCCCGGTGATCGAGGGGACCACCCAGGACATCCTCGCCAAGGGCTACGGCCACTTCATCGACTCCGCTGGCCCCGGCCAGGTCGGCAACTACGCCCTGGCAGCGCACCGGGTCACCCACGGTGAGCCGCTGCGCCGGATGCCCGAGCTCCGACCGGGCGACAAGGTCATCGTCGAGACCCGGACGCACGTCTTCACCTACACGTTGGACACCAACCCCAACGCCCTGGTGATCCCGTTCACGGGCACCTGGGTGCTGTCCCCGGTCCCGGACAACCCGCAGCCCGGGGGCGTGGAGCCCAAGCAGGCCGAGGGCCAGCGCCTGATCACGTTGACCACTTGCTCGGAGATCTTCCACACCGACAACCGGATGATCGCCTTCGGCCACCTGACGAACGTCAAGGAACGGGGCAAGTAGCCTCCTCCCATGGCGGATCGTGACGTACTCCTGGAGCAGGTCAACTCGAAGGCGATCGTGCGGGGCAAGGTCACCCTTGCGTCCGGGCGGGAGGCCGACTACTACGTCGACATGCGGCGGGTCACCCTGGACGCGGAGGCGGCCCCGGCGATCGGGCGGGCCATCCTCGACCTGACCGCCGACTGGGACTTCGACGCCGTCGGCGGGCTTACTCTGGGCGCTGACCCGATCGCGGTCGCGATGATGCATCAGGCCGCTGCCGCCGGACGTCGGCTGGACGCCTTCGTGATCCGCAAGTCGCAGAAGGTGCACGGCCTGCAGAAACTGATCGAGGGACCCTCGGTCGAGGGACGCCGGGTGCTCGCGGTGGAGGACACCTCGACCACCGGAGGCTCGGTGCTGGAGGCGGTGGCGGCCCTGCGCGAGGCCGGTGCGACGGTGGTCGGCGTCGCTGTCGTCGTCGACCGGGACACCGGTGCCCGCGAAGCCGTCGAGGCCGCGGGCCTGGGGTACCGCTACGCGGTGGGGATCTCGGACCTAGCGGTCTGAGTCGGCGGGCCCGTCGAAGACTTCCTCGATCACGTCGTCGAGGACCTCGGCGACCTGCCGGCGGTGCTTGAGCCACTCGTAGGCGACCGGGATCACCGAGAACACCAGGATCGCCAGGATCGCGAAGTCGATGTTGTCCGAGAGGAACGGCCCGACCTTGGGCACGTTGCCGAGGAAGTAGCCGAGCATGGTGATGCTGAGCACCCAGAAGGCGGCACCGATCGCGCTCCAGGTCAGGAAGCGGCGGCGGTCCATCTGAGCGACCCCCGCGACCACAGTCACGTAGGTGCGCACGAACGGGACGAAGCGGCCGATGACCAGGGCCTTGTTGCCGTGCTTGTCGAAGAAGTCGCGGGTCTGGTCGAAGTACTTCTTCTTCAGGATCCGGCCGTCCCGCTGGGTCAGCGGAGGTCCGATCGCGCGGCCGATCTCGTACCCGGCCACGTTGCCCAGCACCGCGGCGATGCCGAAGATCAGCATCCCGAAGGCCAGGCTCATTCCGTTGGCGTCGACCAGGACGTCGATCCGGTCGGTGGCGAAGAACAGGCCCATCGCGAAAAGCAGGGTGTCGCCGGGCAGGAACGGGAACAGCAGGCCGCACTCGACGAAGATCATCGCCACGCTGATCCAGAAGAACTCCTGACCGAACTCAGCGAGCCACCAGTTGGGGTCCATGTACTTGATGCCCAGGAGTTGGACGGCGTCGACGATCACCCCGTGAGGGTATCTGCCGCGACCTGAACAGGGCGGGTCGTTCCGGCGACTCGTAGGGTGCGTCGTGTGAGCGGCCCAAAGAGTGACTCCGAGGACTCTGACCCGGAGCAGGCGCGGGCGCCGTACGACCCAATGCCGAACGGTCCGGCCGAGGTTGGTCTCGGCCCCTGGGAAGGCCCCTGGCCGACCGGTCCCGAGTACGACCCGGAACTGCTGGATCGCGGCGACCGGCGCAACGTCGTGGACCGCTACCGGTACTGGACGGTGGCGGCGATCGTGGCCGACCTGGACACCCGGCGGCACGACTTCCACGTCGCGATCGAGAACTGGCAGCACGACTTCAACATCGGCACCGTCGTCCGCTCGGCGAACGCGTTCTTGGCCGCCGAGGTACACATCGTCGGCAACAAGCGCTGGAACCGCCGCGGCGCGATGGTCACCGACCGCTACCAGCACGTCCGGCACCACCCCGACGCCGAGGCGCTGGCGGCGTACCTGCACGAGCATCCCGGCGGCTCGGTCCGGCTGCTCGGGATCGACAACCTGCCGGGCTCGGAGCACCTAGAGACGATGGAGTTGCCGCGCCGCGTCTGCTTCCTGTTCGGGCAGGAGGGCCCTGGCCTCTCCGAGGGCGCCCGGGAAGCCTGCGACGGCACCTTCTCGATCGCTCAGTTCGGCTCGACCCGCTCGATCAACGCGTCGGCGGCGGCAGCGATCGCGATGCACTCCTGGGTGCGGACCTTCGCCGACCTCGGCAACGGCTCGGCCTGGCGCGGCTGAGGGTCCGGGGTTCGTCTAGGGTTGAGGCGATCTGGACCTTTCTCTCAGGAGCTTCCATGCCTATCGCCACCCCCGAGAAGTACGCCGAGATGCTGGATGCAGCCAAGGCGAACTCCTTCGCCTTCCCGGCTATCAACGTCTCCTCATCGCAGACGTTGAACGCCGCGCTCCAAGGCTTCGCGGACGCGGGCAGCGACGGGATCATCCAGGTCTCCACCGGTGGCGCGGAGTACCTGTCCGGCCCGTCGGTCAAGAACATGGTCACCGGCTCCGTCGCGTTCGCCGCGTACGCCGCCGAGGTCGCCAAGAACTTCCCGGTCCAGATCGCGCTGCACACCGACCACTGCCCGAAGGACAAGCTCGACGGCTTCGTCCGGCCGCTGATCGCCATTTCAGCCGAGCGGGTTGCCCGCGGCGAGGCGCCGCTCTTCCAGTCGCACATGTGGGACGGCTCCGCTGTTGCGATGGAGGAGAACCTGGTCATCGCCGAGGAGCTGCTCGCTGCCTGCGCGGCCGCGAAGATCATTCTCGAGGTCGAGATCGGCGTCGTCGGCGGCGAGGAGGACGGCGTCGTCGGAGCGATCGACGAGAAGCTGTACACCACCCCCGAGGATGCGCTGGCCACCGCCGCTGCCCTCGGTACCGGCGAGAACGGCCGCTACATGACGGCGCTGACCTTCGGCAACGTGCACGGCGTCTACAAGCCCGGTGGCGTGCAGCTGCGCCCGGAGATCCTGAAGGCGGCCCAGGAGGCAGTCGCGACCAAGCTCGGTCTCGCCGCCGGCGCCAAGCCGTTCGACCTGGTCTTCCACGGCGGGTCCGGCTCGACCCCGGAGGAGATCGCCGCCGCCGTCGATTTCGGTGTCATCAAGATGAACGTCGACACCGACACCCAGTACGCCTTCACCCGACCGGCCGCTGCGCACATGTTCAGCAACTACGACGGCGTCCTGAAGGTCGACGGTGAGGTCGGTAACAAGAAGGCCTACGACCCGCGTGCCTGGGGCAAGGCAGCCGAGGCCGGTATGGCCGCCCGCGTCGTCGAGGCCTGCGAGAACCTGCGCAGCACCGGTCAGTCGATCGGCTGATCAGTCGCTCTCTCGACTAGCGCGAAGTGCCGTGGTCGCTCGAAGAGGAGCACCGTGACCAGGCCGACCGCGAGCACGGCCGGGACCAGCAGCAGGGACTGCCCCATCGCGTCGCTGAACCGGTCGGCGACCTCCGCCGGCAATCTGCCGGAGCGGGCACCCTCGCCGCCGATCTCGCGGAGGCCCTGAGCCGCGAGCCGGGCGTCGATCAGCACCGCGATCCCGGCCGAGCCGAGGACGGCTCCGACCTGGCGCAGGGCGTTGTAGACCCCGGAGCCTGCCCCGGCGAGCTCATGCGGCAGGTTGCGGGTGGCGGTCGCGGCGAGGACCGCCCAGAGGAACGAGCTGCCGAGGCCGACGAAGCCCATCGCCACCAGTAGCTGCCAGATCGGGGTACCCGTGTCGAGCAGCAGTGCCGAGACGAGCATGGCCGTGAGCAGCACCGTGAAGCCGAAGCCGGTGAGCAGTCGTGGGTGAACCTTGTCGGACAGCTTGCCGACGAACGGTGCCGCGACGATGGAGACCAGGGCCATCGGGATCAGCAGCATCCCGGACTCGGTCGGGGAGTAGCCGCGAACCAGCTGTGCCCAGAGCATCAGCGGGAAGCCCATCGCGGTGAAGCCGAAACTGACCGCGGCGATCGCGACGTTGGAGATCGAGAAGTTCCGGTCGCGGAAGACGCGTAGAGGCATCAACGGCTCGCCGGTGTTGCGTGCCTGCCACCAGACGAACGCGACCAGGACCAGTGCGCCGACGACGATCAGCCGCCAGACGGTGATCTGTCCGGTGACGGTCGACCAGTCGTACTGGTGGCCTTCCTGGATGCCGAAGACGAGGAGGAACATGCCGACTCCGCTCAGGACCACGCCGAGCCAGTCGAAGCGGTGCGGGTGTGTGGGGAGCGTCGGCACCAGCCGCAGGGCGAGCGCGAACGCGACGATGCCGACCGGGACGTTGATGAAGAAGATCCACTCCCAGCCGAGCGCGTCGGTTAGGACGCCGCCAAGGACCGGTCCGACCAGCGTGGCCACGCCGGCGGTCGCACCCCACAGGGCCATCGCCTGGCCGCGGCGCTCGACCGCGAAGATCCGGGTGATGATCGCCATCGTCTGCGGGGTCATCATCGAGGCACCGAAGCCCTGGAAGATCCGGGCGAGGATCAGGCCCTCGATGCTGCCGGTCAGGCCGCACCAGAGCGAGGCGGCGGTGAAGACCGCCAGCCCGGTCAGGTAGAGGCGGCGCGGGCCGAAGCGGTCACCGAGCCGACCGGTGATCAGCACCGGGACGGCGTAGGCGAGCAAGTAGGCGCTGGTCACCCAGACCACCGCGTTCACCTCGGCGTCCAGGTCCTCGATGATCGCCGGGGTCGCGACCGTGACGATGGTCGTGTCGAGCAGGATCATGAAGAAACCGATGCACAGGGCGACCAGCGCCGGCCACGGGTCCTTGCCGGTGTCGGGGGCCGTGGAAGCAGCAGAAGTCTGGGTCACGGAACCAATCAACACCCGAGGGGGGACTATTAGTCCATGACTCCCCCTGAGCTGAACCACGGTGACCTGATGGCAGGCCCGCCCGCGACCCACCTCCCCGAAGACCCGGCTGCTGCCCAGATCGCTGCTGGCGACGAGCCCCGAACGGTCGTGAAGGCTCACCCCGAGTCACCGATCGCGTGGGCGGTCCTGGCAGAGGCGACCTTGGCCGAAGGCGCCGACGACGTCGCCGGTTACGCGTTCGCCCGGGTCGGCTACCACCGCAGCCTGGACCAACTCCGCCGCAACGGCTGGAAGGGCCACGGTCCGGTTCCGTGGGACCACGTCCCGAACCGCGGCTTCCTGCGCGCGCTCGCCGCTCTGACGCAGGCCGCCGGCCGGATCGGCGAGACCGCCGAGGAGCAGCGCTGCGGCGACTTCCTGCGCGACTCCAGCCCGGCGGCGTACGAGGCACTTCTCGGCTGAGGCCGTAGACGACCGGCACCTCCCGGGGCGATGCTTTCCCCATGGCTGACTACACGCTCGCCGTCAGTGAGCAGGAGATCGCGCGCTACCGCTTTATGGCGCAGGTGGCGATCGCCTCAGAGAGCCGGCAGTTCGAGCTCGCCGGGATCACGGAGGGCGCCAAGGTCGCGGATGTCGGTTGCGGGCCGGCCGCCATGAGCGTGGAGATCGCCGACCTGGTCGGCCCGACCGGCCACGTGACCGGCGTCGAGCGCGAGCAGGAAGCCCTCGCGGCCGCCGCCCAGATGATCTCTGCATCCGGGTTGTACAACGTCGACCTGCTCCAGGGCGCCGCGACGGAGACCGGAGTCGAACCGGGTTCCGTGGACGTCGTGATGATGCGGCACGTACTGGCCCACAACGGCGGCGACGAGCAGCGGATCGTGGACCACCTGGCGACCCTGGTCCGCCCAGGTGGCTCGGTCTACCTGGTCGACGTCGACCTGACCGGTATGCGGACGCTGGACAGCGATCCCGGGCTCGAGGACCTCACGGAGCGCTACGCCAGTTTTCACGCCGACCGGGGCAACGACCCCTCGGTCGGGCTCCGGCTGGCCAAGCTGCTAGCAGCCGCTGGGCTCGAGGTCACCGACTTCACCGGCGTCTACGCCATCATCGAGATGCCGATCGGCATGCGCCCGCCGCTGTGGGCGGCTCGGGACGCGATGCTCGCCCAGGGCTCAGCGACCACAGCGGACGTCGAGCGTTGGGGAGCTGCGTTCGACAGACTCGACGCCTCCGCCGTCAGGCCGACGATCTTCGCGCCGAACTTCGTGGGGATCGGCCGCAAGCCTTAGGGCACCAGCAGCGAGTACGCCGCTGGCTCCACGTGCCAGGTACGGCGGCGCTCCGGGCCGCTGATCTCGCCGTCGGCGCTGATCCAGAAGTCCTCGCCGGAGATCGAGATCTGGTTGCCGCTCAGGTGCAGCACGTCGTTGCGGTCCTGGTGCGTTCCCCGGATGACGCCGACGGCATACCCGAGGCGCGCGACCGGACCAACCGCGAACGAGATCATCAGGTCGAGGGTGCGGCTGGTCGGGTCGGCATCGGGATTGATCTCGGCCCCACCGCCGACGCTGCTGCCGTTGCCGACGGCGACCATCAGGACGTGCCGGTCCATGTCGGCGATCACCCGGCCGTCGATCTCGATCCGGAGCCGGAGGTAGGGCGGGCGGACCGCCGCGACCGCCGCGCCGAGCGGGTAGCCGAGGATGCCCAGGCCGACCCCGCCCAGGCGCTTCTTCAGCTCGGCGCCGTGCTGGCTCGCGAGCGCGCTGGTGCCCGCGTGGACGTTGTTCACGACGATCTCGCCGAGCTCGTCGACGATCAGGTCCATCGCGCGCGGACGGGCCGCGATCAGGGCGTGGGCTGCTTCGGTGGCGTCCAGCGGGATCCCGAGCGTCCTGGCGAAGTCGTTCCCGGTGCCCAGCGGCAGCAGGCCCAGCGTCTTGCCGGCCAGGTCGTTGCGCCGGTGCAGCGTCGCGACGACCGCATGCATGCTGCCGTCGCCGCCGGCGACGACGATGGGGCGGCTCCCGGCGCGGTGCAGGACCCCGTCCAGTTCGCCCGGGTTGGCGGTCTCGCAGACCTCGACCGAGGCGACCTCGCGGAGGACCTCGAGAGCGGGTCCGAGGGCGTCGGCGTTGCCCGCGTCGGCATGGGTGATGAGGAGGAGGGGGTCCACGCGATACACCGTATGCGGTAACGTGTCGCCGTAAGAGCCCGGTGCTGTTGCACACCCGGGCTCTCGTGCTGTGAAAGGGGTGGGCGATGCCCGCGATCGTGGTCCTCGGAGCCCAGTGGGGCGATGAAGGCAAGGGGAAGGCCACCGACCTCCTCGCCACCAGTCAGCCCATTGACTACGTGGTTCGCACCAGCGGCGGCCACAACGCCGGCCACACGATCGTGGTCAACGGCGAGAAGTACGCCACCCATCTGCTGCCCAGCGGCATCCTCACCCCCGGCGCGACCTCGGTCATCGCCAACGGGGTCGTGGTCTCGCCCGAGGCGCTCTTCCGTGAGCTCGACGGCTTGATCGAGCGCGGCGTCGAGGTGGCCCAGCTGGTCGTGAGCTCCAACGCGCACGTCATCACGTCGTACCACGTGGCCGTCGATAAGGTCTCCGAGCGCTTCCTGGGCAAGAACCAGATCGGCACCACCGGTCGCGGCATCGGCCCGGCGTACGGCGACAAGGTCAACCGTGTCGGCATCCGGATCGCGGACCTCTTCGACGAGAGCATCCTGCGGCAGAAGGTCGAGGCCGCCCTGGAGGTCCGCAACCAAGTCCTGGCGAAGGTCTACAACCGACGCGCGATCGAGGTCGACGCGATCGTCGAGGAACTGCTCGAGTACACCGAGCGGCTGCGCCCGATGGTCGCCGACACCAGCCTGCTGCTGAACCGGGCGCTCGACGAGGGCAAGACGGTGCTCTTCGAGGGTGCCCAGGCCACGATGCTCGACGTCGACCACGGCACCTACCCGTTCGTGACCAGCAGCAGCCCGGTCGCGGGCGGTGTCTGCACCGGCGCGGGCGTCGGGCCCACCCGGATCGACCGGGTCATCGGCGTGATCAAGGCCTACTCCACCCGCGTCGGTTCCGGCCCGTTCCCGACCGAGCTCTTCGACCAGGACGGCATTGATCTGCAGCGGATCGGCGGCGAGATCGGCGTCTCGACCGGTCGCACCCGCCGCTGCGGTTGGTACGACGCGGTCGTCGCCCGGTACGCCGCCCGGGTCAACGGGCTGACCGAGTTCTACCTGACCAAGCTGGACGTCCTGGACACCTGGGAGCGGATCCCGGTGTGCGTGGCCTACGAGGTCGATGGGGTCCGGCACGACGAGATGCCGATGACGCAGACCGAGTTCCACCACGCCACCCCGGTCTACGAGTACTTCGAGGGCTGGGGCACCGACATCTCCGGGTGCCGCGACTTCGACGACCTGCCCAAGAACGCGCAGATCTACGTCAAGGCGCTCGAGGAGATTTCCGGGGCGCCGTTCTGGGCGGTCGGTGTCGGCCCGGGTCGCGAGCAGACGGTCGTGGTCAACCCCCGCTGACGGCAATACGCTCAGGCCATGGTGAATCCTGAGCTGGCGATCGACCGGATCAACGGTGTCTTCGGCAGCCACCCCGGCCACCGGGCGCTGCACGCCAAGGGCGCCTTCTACGTGGGGACCTTCACCGCGACCCCCGAGGCTGCTGCCCTGTCCCGAGCCGGTCACCTCCAGGGTGAGCCGGTGCCGGTCCGGGTGCGCTGGTCGAACGGCAGCGGCAACCCGAAGGCGCCCGACACGGCGCCTGACGTCCGCGGCATAGCGGTCTCGTTCCGGCTGGCCGACGGGACCGCGACCGACATCCTCGGGCAGACCGGCCCGCGCTTCCCGGTCCGGACCCCGGAGGACTTCCTGGACTTCGTGGAAGCGTCGAAGAACCCGGTGAACCTGTCGCTCTTCCTGCTCCGGCACCGCAGTGCGCTGCCGGCGATGCTGGCGAACATCAAGGGGAAGGCGATCGTGCCTCCCCGCTCGTATGCCGAGGTGACCTTCTACCCGGTGCACGCCTACCGGTGGGTCGCGGCCGACGGCACCGCCACCTGGGTCCGCTACCGGCTCGAGCCGCTCCCGGGCACCGCGCCGCCCGCGACCTTCTCAGGCGCCGACCGGCTCCGCGACGAGATCCTGGCGCGCCTAGCGGTGGGTCCGGTCCGCTACGACCTGCGCGTCGTCGTGGCCGCACCCGGCGACGACCCGCACGACCCGATGTCGGTCTGGAAGGGCAGTCGCGAGTTCAGCGGCGGCGTGATCGAGGTGACCGGTCCGGACCCCGACCGCGAGCAGAACGGCGAGATCGTCGTCTTCGACCCGACCCGGGTGGTCGACGGGATCGAGCTCTCCGACGACCCGATCTTGCTGTACCGGTCGGGGGCGTACTCAGCCTCGGTGTCGCGGCGGGTCTGAGTCTTCTCAGGTATAGGTTTGGCGGTCTCGGCGATCAGCGTTACTGAGGTCACCTATGGTGCGCTGCGGGCGCAGCGAAGGGACGAGGCGTTGGAAGCGGTCGAGGAGTTCCTGGATGCTTTCGTGGTCCTGGAGATGGATCAGCGAGCTGGCCGGGTCGCCGGCGCGGTTCGAGCCGAGCTCGCTGAGCGCGGCACGCCGATCGGCCCGTACGACGTCCTCATCGCCGCGCAGGCACGGGCCGAGGGTCTTGTGCTCGCTACCGGCAACGCCCGCGAGTTCCGACGGGTTAAGGGTCTGACCGTCGAGACCTGGCGGTAGCGGCTTCGGCGATTCTTCTGCAGCACCTGGCTCAGGGCCGTCGGCTGATCGCGGCGAAGAGGTCTTCGGCGGTCTCGACGAGCTCGGCGGCGCTCAGCTCCACGTCGCCGGTCAGCCAGGAAGCGACCAGCTCGGCGAGCCCGGCGATGTAGACGAGCCCATGGATCCGGGCCCGGTCGGCCGGCCAGGCGGCGTCGCCGTACAGGTCCGCGGACTCGCGACCGACGAAGTCGGCGAAGAGTCCCATCAGCTCGTGGCGCCGGGCGCGCAGCCGCGGGTTGGCGCTGGAGTGGATCACCGCGACCTTCGCCTTGGCTGGCGAGCGTTCGACGAGGTCGACGAAGGCGACCATGACGGCGTGCACCCGGGTCTCCGGGGCGCCCAGGGTGCTCTCGCTGGTCCCGATCGCCAGCGCCATGATCTCCTCGCCGACGCTGTCCAGGGCGGCCAGCAGGGCGTCGTCCAGGCTGCCGAAGCTCTCGTAGAAGTACCGCTCGGTCAGGCCCGCCGCGCTGCAGACAGCAGTCATCGTGGTGTGCGCCTCGCCCTGCTCGGCGAGCACCTCGATGGTGGCCTCGATCAGCCTCGTACGGCGCTCAGCGACACGTTCGACCGCGGTCTTCCCGCCGTAGCTGCGCGTCGATTCACTCACCCGCACACCTTGACGGGTAAGGGCCCCCGGGGCAAACTGACAGGAATGTCTGTCAGATTGGATCCGGAGCGCGCCACCTCGGTCCCGCGCCGCCGTGGGCTCCCGCTGCTCGGCGCCACCTTCGCCTACGTGCGCGACCCGCTGGCGTTCATGCGTGACCACTACGAGCGCTACGGTCCGGTTTCGGAGATGGGCTTTGTCGGCGAGCGGTGGACGGTACTGCTCGGACCCGATGCCACCGGCGAAGCGCTGCGGAACGCGGACAAGGCGTTCGCGAACGGACCGGGCTGGGGTCGCCTGGTGGGGCCGTTCTTCGACCGTGGCCTGATGCTGCTCGACTTCGAGGAGCATCACCAGCACCGGAGGCTGCTCCAGGAAGCGTTCACCCGCGAGCGGCTCTCCGGGTACGCCGCTGCCCTGAGCCCGGCGATCGCCGACGGACTGGACGCCTGGGCGCCGGGCCCGGGGTTCCGGGTCTACCCGGCGCTGAAGGACCTGACTCTGGACCTCGCCACCCAGGTCTTCATGGGCGGCGCCGACTCTGACCCGCGCGAGCTGGCCGAGGTCAACCAGGCGTTCATCGCCTGCGTCCGGGCGGCGACGGCGATCGTCCGGCTGCCGGTGCCGGGCACCCGTTGGGGCAAGGCCCTGAAAGGCCGCCAACTGCTGGAGAAGTTCCTCGGCCGACACGTCCCGGCCCGGCGGGCTGCACCAGGCACGGATCTCTTCTCGGTGCTCTGCCACCTCTCCGAGGACGGCCCAGAAGGGGCGCAGGGGTTCGCCGACGCCGACGTGGTCAACCACATGATCTTCCTGCTGATGGCCGCGCACGACACCTCGACGATCACGGTCTCCACCGCGATGCAGTACCTCGGCCAGCACCCGGAGTGGCAGCAGCGGCTCCGCGAGGAGGCTGCCGGCCTCGGCGAGCACCCGTCCCTCGACGAGCTCGACGGGCTGGTCGGGTTCGACTTGGTGATGAAGGAGGTGCTGCGACTGCTGCCGCCAGTGCCGGTGCTGGCCCGTCGTACGGTGAAGGACACGACCGTGATGGGGATGCCGATCCCGGCCGGGAGGCTGACCGCGGTGATGGTCCACCTTCAGCACCACCAGGCCGACCTCTGGCCCGACCCCGAGGTCTTCGACCCCGAGCGGTTCGCCGAGGACCGCCGCGAGGACAAGGTGCACCGGCACGCCTGGGAGCCGTTCGGCGGCGGTGTGCACAAGTGCCTGGGGATGTTCTTCGCCGGTGCCGAGGTCAAGCTGATCCTGCATCACCTGCTGAGGCGTTACTCCTGGTCGGTCGACCCCGGGTACGCCGCACCTCTTGACTACTACTCGCTCCCGTTCCCCAAGGACGGCCAGCCGGTCGACCTCCATCCCCTGCACCCGACGACCTGAGAAGGACCTCCTGATGACCCAGCACGACCTCGCCGGACTCGCGATCATCGTCACCGGCGGCGCCCGTGGCATCGGCCTTGCCACCGTCGAGCGGCTGGCGCGCGCCGGCGCCTCCGTGGCGATCGGCGACCTCGACGCCGACCTCGCCGCCACTGCGGCGGCCGACGTGGCGCGGCGTACCGGATCGCGGGTGGTGTCGGCGGCACTCGACGTGGGCGACCCGCAGTCCTGGACCGACTTCCTCAACGCTGTCGCGGAGATCGGCCCGGTCGACGTGCTGGTCAACAACGCCGGGATCATGCCGCTGGGATCGGTGCTCAAGGAGAGCGCCGCGGTCGCGACCGCGATCGTCGACGTCAACCTGCACGGGGTGATCAACGGGACCAAGACGGTCGCCCCCGGGATGGCGGACCGCGGCCGCGGTCACATCATCAACGTGGCCTCCGCGGTAGGTCGGGTCGCGGTGCCGAACGGGGCGACGTACTCGGCCTCGAAGTTTGCGGTGGTGGGGTTCTCTGAGGCGACCAGGGCTGAGCTGGCGCCGCAGGGGATCGACGTCAGCATGGTGCTGCCGACGGTGGTGCTGACCGAGCTGGCCGCCGGGGTCCCGGCTGCCCGCGGGGTCAAGCCGGTCACGGCCGACGACGTCGCCGCAGTGATCGAGGCGACCATTCGCAAGCCCCGGGCGGAGACCTGGGTGCCGCGCTGGAGCAAGTCGGTGGCGAAGGGCGCCGACCTGATGCCGCGCCGGGTCAAGGAAGCGATCGCGCACCTGATGAAGGCCGACTCGGTGCTCGCCGACGCGGACGAGTCGAAGCGGGCGGCGTACGAGGCTCGGGTGCGCGGGGAGTAGCCACCCCGGGCCGCACTAGGCTTACCTCCTGTGAAGACCCTCGTGATCGGCACCGGTGGCCGCGAGCACGCGCTCGCTCTCGCTCTCTCCCGCGACCCCTCGGTCACCGAGGTGCACGCCGCGCCGGGCAACCCGGGGATCGCCGGCGTGGCCACCCTGCACCCGGTCGACCCGATGGACCCGACCGCCGTCGCCGATCTGGCCGTCAGCCTCGGCGTCGACCTGGTCGTCGTCGGCCCCGAGGCGCCGTTGGTCGCCGGGGTGGCGGACGCCGTCCGCGAGCGTGGGATCTCCTGCTTCGGACCGTCCGCCGAGGCCGCCCAGCTGGAGGGGTCCAAGGCGTTTGCCAAGGACGTGATGGCCGGCGCCGAGGTACCCACCGCGCTCGCGCACGTCTGCACCACCGCCGAAGAGATCGAGGCCGCGCTCGACGCCTTCGGGGCGCCGTACGTGGTCAAGCACGACGGGCTCGCCGCCGGCAAGGGGGTCGTGGTCACCGACGACCGCTCCGTCGCGCTCGCGCACGCGTTGGCCTGCGACCGGGTCGTGATCGAGGAGTTCCTCGACGGACCCGAGGTCTCGCTCTTCGCGATCACCGACGGCTCGACCGTCTACCCGCTCCAGCCGGCCCAGGACTTCAAGCGGATCTTCGACGGCGACGAAGGCCCGAATACCGGTGGCATGGGCGCCTACACGCCCTTGCCGTGGGCCCCGGCGGGACTCGTCGAGGACGTCCTGACGCGGGTGCTCCAGCCGACGGTCGACGAGATGGCGCGCCGCGGGGTCACCTTCTCGGGCCTGCTGTACGCCGGCCTGGCGCTGACCGGCCGCGGGATGAAGGTGATCGAGTTCAACGCCCGCTTCGGCGACCCCGAGACCCAGGCGCTGATGGCGCTCCTCGACTCGCCGCTCGGCGTCCTGCTCAAGGCCGCCGCCGACGGCACTCTGGACGAGATTCCGCCGCCGCGCTGGAAGTCCGGTGCGGCGGTCGCCGTCGTGATGGCCAGCGCCGGCTACCCGGAGTCATCCCGCTCCGGTGACGTCATCGTCGGCACCGATGCCTTCGCCGGCGACGGCGACGTCGCCGTGATCCATGCCGGCACCGCGCTCGCGGACGGCGCGCTGGTCACGGCCGGTGGCCGGGTCCTGGCGGTGACGGCAGTCGGCAGCGACCTCGCCGACGCCCGGGCCAAGGCCTACGAAGGCGTCGGGGCGATCGGCTTCGACGGCGCCCAGTTCCGCACCGACATCGCAGCGAAGGTTGTCTCATGAGTGTTCCCAACGTCACTGTGCCCAACGTTCTGGCAACCCGGTACGCCGGCGCCGACCTCGCCGCGATCTGGTCGCCCGAGCACAAGATCGTCCTGGAGCGGCAGCTCTGGATCGCGGTGCTCACCGCCCAGCGTGACCTCGGCGTGGACGTGCCGGACGGCGTCGTCGAGG
>JBKJIN010000038.1:0-60855 GCA_046598425.1 Marmoricola sp.
CAGCTCCTCGAGCCGGTCGATCGCCTCGGCGAACCTGCCGACGAGCCCGATGTCGGTGGTGGAGACGTCGTCGAGCGGGAGCGTCGGCCCGAGCCAGAGCCCGGAGTCGTCGGAGAGGACGACCCCGGTGAGGATCCGGTCGAGCCCAAAGCGCCAGGTGTTCTGCGGGAACGAGGCGAGGCCGTAGCGCTCCCGACCGGACTGGTCCCAGGCCCACCGGATCCCGGCCTCGGCGACCCAGGAGGTCATCCGCTCCAGGTCGGCCTCGGTGAAGCCGAACCGGCGGCGTACGGCGTCGAGCGAGAGCAGGTCCAGGACCCGGCTCGCCTCGGCCCGACCGTCGGCGAGGTCGACCAACCGGGCGAGCACGGCGAGGAGCGGGTTGGTCTGATGTGGCGACCGGTCGGCCAGCATCACCTGGAACCGGTGCCCCGGGTGGCTGCCCGCGACGGCCTCGCCGAGCCCGAACGCCCCGCTGATCAGCGGGGCGTACTCCTCGATGTCCGGGCACATCACCAGGATGTCGCGCGGCTCGAGGGTCTGGTCGTCATCGAGGAGGCCGAGCAGCACCTCGCGGAGTACCTCGACCTGGCGGGCCGGACCATGGCAGGCGTGCACCTGCACGGTGGCGTCGGCCTGGTCGCGGCGGACGGGCTCGGTGTTGGCTGCGAGGTCGACCTGGAGGTGCCCGAGGACGGTTCGCGGCCGGGCCGGCGGGGCCAGCGCCGGTGCTTCCGACGCCCCCGCGCGGAGCAGGGTGGTCTCGGTCTCCCGGATGTCGCGCCCCATCGCCGCCAGCAGCGGATGCCGTACGCCGAGGTGGCTGCGGTCGTCGCTGCGCCACCCGGTGCTGCCCTCGTGGTCGGACGCCGCATCGCGCAGGCTCTCCCAGAGGGCGGCCGATGGGTGCGGCAGCCACAGGTGCACCTCGCGCTGGCGTCCCAGGGCAGCCAGGAGCTCGGCTTCAGCGGCCCCGATGCGGGTGTGCCCGAAGAGGGAGATCCGCGCGGGCAGATCGAGCCGGAGGGTGCCGGCCTCCAGCCCGGCGACCACCGCGCCGTGCCGGACGCCCGGGCTCGGGCTGCCGACGGTCACGAGGGCGCGGCGCCACAGCTCTGGCTGCCAGGCCAGGTCGGCAGGGAGCGGTCGGCCGCCGCCGTCACCGCTGCCGCCGGACTCCCAGTCGGCGAGCAGGTCGGGGCGCTGGGTCGCGTACGCCGCGAACAGCCGCGCCAGTCGCCGGGCGACCGCGAGCCGGCGGCCGCGTCGCAGATCGCCCTCCTCACCGTCGATGCCGTAGCCGAGGTGCTCGGCGAGCACGCGAGCCCACGGCTCGTCGAGGGCCGCGTCGATCGTCCGGAGCAGCGGCCACATCATGGTCTCTGGCGCCCAGGGGTCCTCGTCGCGGGTGCCGAGAACCTCCGCGACCAGGGAGGCGGGCGAGGCGAACTCCACGCCTGCGCAGACACCGTCCTCCCGGCCCTCGCCATGGCCGAGCCGATGGGAGAGCCGCTGTGAGAGCCAGCGCTCCACCCCCCGGGCCGGGACGATGACGAGCTCCCGGGCGAACGGGTCGGGCAGCGGTGCGCGCAGCAGGTCGGCCAGACCCTCGGCGAGCAGGTCCGACCGCTCGCCTCGATGCACCACGAACGCCACGTGCGGAGCCTAACCAGCGCCTGAGCTCGCCCGTGGTCGAGGAGACGACAGCACGATGACGAGCGAGGCAAGGATCACGAGCGGCAGCCTAGGGCGTCGCCCCGACAGACCTGCCTCAGGCGAACGGGTCGGGGGTCGCGCCCGGAAGCTGCCGAAGCAGTTCCTGCGCCTGGCCGAGCAGCTTGTGCTCGACGAGGACCTCATACCGGGTGGCGACGACGCCTGACACCGACGAGAAGTCCCGGCGACCGCGGGTCGCGAGGTAACCGAGCAGCGACCAGACAGTACCGAAGGCGGCGCCCATTACCGCGGTACCGAGAATCAGGGCGATCACGTTGTCGTTCTCCCCGAAGAACGAGAAGACCAGACCGACGAAGAGTCCGAGCCAGAGGCCGGACATCGCGCCGAGGCCGGCGACCCGGGCATTGGTCAACCGGCCGGTGATCCGCTCGACCTGCTTGAGGTCGGTGCCGACGATCATGCAGTTCTGCACCGCGAACTCGTGGTCGGCGAGGAAGTCAACCGCCTTCTGCGCGGCGGCGTACTCGTCGTAGACCGCCAACGACTGCGGGTACTCCAGGCTGAGGAGCGCGGTGGATCGGTTCTGCTGGGGGGTGGCCATGACCTCAGTGTGCCCCGGGGGTGTGCGTCAGGCGGGGGTGGAACCGCCAGCGACCTCATAGCTCCACAGCTCGCTGGCCACGCCGACCGGCGCCTGACCCTCGCCGTGGCCGTGCCCGTGCCCATGCCCATGCCCATGCCCGTCCCCGGCCGGCGCCTCGCCGCCGGCACCGCGGTGGCCCTCGCCAAACGCCGGCGAGGTCAGCCAGGCCTGGAAGGACTCCTCGTCGCGCCAGCGGGTGACCACCAGCCACTGGGTCCGCTCATCGGTCGGCTTGAGCAGCTCGAATCCCTCGAAGCCCTCCTGACCGTCGACGGCTCCGGCGCGCGCAGCGAAGCGGCGGGCCAGCTCATCGCCGCTGTCGGCCGGGACGGTGATGGCATTGATCTTGATGACGCTCATGCGTTCATCCTGTCAGGCACCGGGCCGGCCGCCGTTGAGCAGGCTCTCAAAGTCCCCATCACGGCAAGCTCGCCCGCGGCTCGGTCGATCCGTCGGCGCAGGTCACCGCCGGCCCCGTACCGCGTAACCGGTGTCCTCGACGGATCGTTGACACGCCATGCGCCACTTCTCACTTCGCCGTCTGCTCCCCCTCGTCGCCCTGGCACTGACGTGCGGAGGTCTGACGACGGTCGAGCTCTCCGGCGGCGCTGCCGCTGCCCCGACGTACACGGTGACGCCGCTGCACTTCAAGGTGAAGGTCGGACCCGGGCTGGCAAAAACCTGCGACATCATCGGGGATCTCTACCTCCCGAAGAGCGCGAGCAGCACCAACCGGGTGCCGGCGATCCTGACCACCAATGGCTTCGGTGGATCCAAGGACAACCAGGCCGGGGTCGGCAGGACGTTCTCCCAGCGCGGGTACGCCGTCCTGTCCTACTCGGGCCTCGGCTTCGGCGGTTCCGGCTGCCAGATCACCCTCGACGACCCCGACTGGGACGGCGTCGCCGGCAAGCAGTTGGTCAGCTATCTCGGCGGAGCCAAGGGCATCGCCTTCACCGACGCCAAGCACACCACGGCCGCACCGGTCCTGAACGTGATCCGGAAGGACGCCGTCGCCCACAACGGCCGCAAGCTCGCGAACGACCCCCGGGTCGGTATGGTCGGCGGCTCGTACGGCGGCCAGATCCAGTTCGCGATCGCCTCGGTCGACCCGCGGCTGGACGCGATCATCCCGATCATCACCTGGAACGACCTCTCCTACGCGCTCGGCCCGAACAACACCACCCAGGCCAAGCCGCACCTCAGTGGGGTCAGCACCACCACACCAGGGGCGACCAAGCTGAGCTGGGGCCTCGGGTTCTCCGGGCTCGGCGTCGCGAACGGCCTGCAGAACGCCCCGGTCGACCCGGAGCGGCTCGTAGGTTGCCCGAACTTCGCCACCTTCGTCTGCCCGACGCTGGTCACCGCTGGCACCCTCGGCTACTTCGAGCCGGGCGCCCAGACGAATCTGCGGCACGCGTCGGTGACCTCCTACCTGCCGAAGATCACCATCCCGACGCTGGTGATCCAGGGCCAGGGCGACACCCTGTTCAACCTCAACGAGGGCGTGGCCAACTACCGCGCGCTCCAGGCCCAGGGCACCCCGGTGAAGATGATCTGGCAGTCCTGGGGCCATTCCGACAGTTCGCCGGCACCGGGTGAGATCGACCTCTCCAATCCCGACCCGGCCGCGCAGTACGAGACCGGCCGGATCTCGGCCTGGTTCGAGCACTACCTCAAGGACCGCGCCGTCAGCACCGGGCCCGAGTTTGCCTACTTCCGCGACTGGGTGAGGTACTCCGGCAACGCCGCACCGGCGTACGCCACCTCCGCGACCTACCCGGTCGGGGTGCTGAAGCCCTACTACCTCTCCGGTACGGCGCTGTCGCCGTCCTCTACCGGCTTGCGTGCCGGCACCCAGAGCCTGTTCACCGCGCCCACCGGAGCCCCGACCAACCTCACCGCCCTGGACGCGATCTCGTACTTCGCGAAGGTCCCCGCGATTGAGGCCGACCTGCCCGGGACGACGGCAGTATGGAACACCGCGCCGCTGACCAGGAAGCTCGACGTCGCCGGGTCGCCGAAGCTCACCCTCCGGGTCGGCTCCCCCAGCGCCGAGGCCACCCAAGGGCTGGGCGACGCCGGCAAGCTGGTGCTCTTCGTGCGGCTGCAGGACGTCGCCCCGGACGGCAGCGCCACGGACATCAAGAACCTGACCGCACCGGTGCGGGTCAACGACGTGACCAAGGCGTTCACCGTCACGCTGCCAGCCTTCGTGCACCGGTTCGCCCCGGGGCACCGGATCCGGCTGGTGGTCGCGTCGAGCTCGCTGAACTACCGCGGCGGTCTCGGCGCCAACCTGGTCACGATCGACGCGGGCAGTGCGGCCCAGGTCCTCCGGCTGCCGGTGGTGCCGTGATGGCCGGGTACCGCCGCTACGAGCTCAGGCTTCGCGGATCCCGTAGCGCTCCCAGAAACGGCGGAGCGGGCCGGGTGCCCACCAGTTCCATCTGCCGAGGAGCTTCATCGTCGCGGGCACGAGCAGCGCGCGGACAATGGTTGCGTCCACAAGCAGGGCAACCAGCATGCCGACGCCGATCATCTTCATGAAGACGATGCCGCTGGTGGAGAACCCGCCGATGACCACCGCCAGCAGCAGCGCTGCCGAGGTGATGATCCGCCCGGTCTTCTGAACCCCGACCGCGACGGCGTCGCTGTTGCGCTCGGCCGGCGTCATGTCGGAGCCGGCGGTCCTGTCCCACTGCTCGCGGACCCGGCTCAGCAGGAACACCTCGTAGTCCATCGAGAGCCCGACCAGGATGGCCAGCATGAAGATCGGCTGGGTCGCATCCAAGAAGCCCGTCGAGGTGTAGTCGAGGAAGCCCTCGAGCCGGCCGTCGGCGAAGATCCAGGTGATCACGCCGAAGGAGGCGCTGATCGAGAGCACGTTCATCAGCACCGCCTTGATCGGCAACACCACCGAGCCGAAGGCCAGGAAGAGCAGCACCAGCATCGCCGCAATGATGATGCCCGCCATCTGCGGCAGGTGGTTCTTGATCGAGGAGAGCAGGTCGACGGTGTCCGCCGAGAGACCGCCGATGAGGACCCTGTCGCCACCCGGACCGTCGATCGCCCGCAGCGCCTCGACCACGTCGAGCGACTCGGGGGTCTGGGAGTTGCCGGCCCAGGTCGCCCGGAGCAGGGTCACCCCGTCCTGCGCATCGACGGTGCGGACGTCCAGGACGCTCTCGACGTCCTTCGCCTCGGCGACGTACGCCGCCACGCTCGCCTCGTCGGCGGTCTCCAGCACGATGTTGGCCGAGGACTTCTCCTGGCCGAACTGCTGGTTGAGCTTCACCGCAGCCACGTGCGCGGGGTGGTCCGGCGGGAGCACCCGGTAGTCGACCGAGCCCCAGGTGACACCGAGGAAGGGCGCCGCGACCAGCAGCAGACCGCCGACCACCACGACCATCACGACGACCGGGCGCTTCATCACGCCGTGCGCGAGCCGGGCCCAGGTGCCGTGCTCGGTGTCGACGGAGACCGATCTCCCGCGTCGCCAGGGCATCCGCCCGGAATCGATCCGACGGCCGAGCAAGAGCAGCACGCCGGGCAGGATCGTCAGCGCGGTGGTGACGCCGACCAGGACCGCGGCGATGCCGCCGTACCCCAGGCTGCGCAGGAAGTTCTGTGGGAAGACCAGCAGCGCGGACATCGCGACCGCCACCGTCAGCCCGGAGAAGAGAACCGTGCGGCCGGCCGTCGCCATCGTCGTCCGCATCGCGTTCCGCACTGCGGCGGGGTCGTCCGCGGCCTCGTTCGCGAGCTCCTCGCGGAACCGGCTGATCACGAAGAGGGCGTAGTCGATCGCGAGGCCCATGCCGAGCAGCGAGATGACGTTGATCGAGAAGATCGAGACCTCGCCGAAGAGCGTGAGGACCCGGACCATGGCCAGCGCGCCGAGGACCGACACCGCGCCGACCATGACGGGCATCAGTGCGGCGGTCAGGCTCCCGAAGATGAGCAGCGAGAGGATCAAGATGATCGGCAACGTGATCAGCTCGGCGCGGGCCAGGTCTTCGGCCACCGTCTCGTTCACGCCGGTGTACACCGCCCAGGCGCCCGCGATGTCGACGGTGAGGCCGTCGTCGGCGTCCTCCTCCAGGATCGGCAGGATTCGCTCGTTGTTGTCACTCTGGTCGTCCTGGCTCTCCCCGGCCAGGGAGAGGTAGACCTGGACCGCCTTGCCGTCCTCGCTGACCATGCCGGGGTCCTGGGTGGCCCAGGGGGTGAGGACCGAGGTGATCGCATCGGTCGGGATGTCGGCGATCCGAGCTTCGACGGCCATGCGGAAGTCCGGATCGTCGGCCGGCATCGTCTCGCTGCGGTATAGCAGGACGACGTCGACGCTCTTGTTGCCGAAGACCTCCTGCTCGCGGACCAGTTCCTGGGCCGCATCGGTCTTGGGGTCGTCGAAGCCGCCCTTGCCGAGGGAGTCGAAGACGCCGAGGCCGTAGACCGCGGCAGCGATGGTCGTGACCAGGCCGGCGACCACGACGAAGCGGGCCCTGGTGAGCAGGAACTGGGTCCAACGGTTCAGCACGGCGACTCCTGGTCTGCGAGCTCGGTCATCGAGCCTGTCGAGATGCGTTTACACCGTTTACTGTAAACGGTGTAAACTATGATCTGTCAAGTCCGCCACCGAAGGGTCCTCTCCGATGGCCGCCGCCACCGCCACCGCATCCCGCGCCGCGCAGCACGCCGCGACCACGGCCCGAATCGTGGCGGCCGCGCGCACCCTACTGGCGAACCGCGGTGAGGTCACCCTGCGCGCCGTCGCCCGTGAGCTGGGGATGACAGCGCCCGCGCTCTACCGGTACGCCGCCAGCCACGAGGACCTGGTGCGGATGGTGGCGATCGCGATCGATGCCGACGTCGCGGACCGAATCTCCGCCGCGGCCGACGTACAGCCCGCCGACGATCCGGCAGCCAGGCTGATCGCGGCCACCGTCGAGTTCCGGGCCTGGGCGCTGGGCAACCGCGAGGAGTTCGCGCTGGTCTTCACCAACGTCGACGTCGACTGCCTCGACGAGATCACCTCGCCGGGGACGGGGATGTTCTTCTCCGCGCAGCTTTTCGCGCTCTGGGAGAAGTACCAGTTCCCGGTCCCGACCCTGGCCGACCTCGAGCCGGGCCTTGCCGAGATCCTGCGCAACCCCCAGGTCCCGGCCGACCTGACCGACGTACCCGAGGAGATGCGCGGCCTAGTCTGGGTCCTGGAACGCGCCTGGTCGCGCCTCTACGGGACGGTGACGCTGGAGGTGTTCCGGCACATCGACCCGCGGATCGTCGAGCAGGCGCACCTATTCCGCGCGATGATCGAGGACCAGGCGGAACCGCTCGGCCTGGTCGACGAGCTGCCGCGGCTGCGCGACCTGATCGCCGGGCTGCTGGTTTCACAACTTAAGTTGTGAACCTGGCGCCGACGCACAAGGATTTTGGTACGTCGGCGCAAGTTTCACAACTTAAGTTGTGAAACCTGCGAACTACCGAGCCTGAAACAGACCCATCAGGTTGCCCTCGACGTCCTTGAAGTACGCCGCGTAACCGATGTCGCCGACGTTCTGGCGGCTCAGGACGGCCATCCCGCCGAGGGACTCGATCTTGGCGAGGGCCTCATCGATGTCCTCGACATCGATGGTGATCACCGGACGGTCGGTCGGGGACTCGCGCTTGACCATGCCGCCGCCGATGTAGCCCTTGTCGACGGGGAAGCCCCGGTCGTCGGTCTCGCCCGTCTGGACGATCGAGTAGTGGATGTCCGGGAACTCCTGGATGTTCCACCCGAAGGCGTCCGCGTAGAACTTCCGGGCCCGGTCCCCGTCGTCGTACGGGATCTCGAAGTGAACGACACGTCCAGTCATGGTGGCCAGACTAGCGTGCGGTTGTGTGCCCTAGCGCGCCGCCGCTGACGCGCTGGAGCACACGACCTGCTCAACCGAGCGCGGCCGCAGCGGCCCGCCCGGCCGTCCGGCCGGAGAAGATGCAGCCGCCGAGGAAGGTGCCCTCCAACGCGTTGTACCCGTGTACGCCGCCGCCGCCGAAGCCGGCCACCTCGCCCGCGGCGTACACCCCCGGCAGCGGCTGCCCGTCGGGCTGCAGCACCCGGGCATCCAGGTCGGTGTGCAAGCCGCCGAGGGTCTTCCGGGTCAAGATGTTGAGCCGTACGGCGAT
Source organism: Marmoricola sp. (assembly GCA_046598425.1). GTDB lineage: Bacteria > Actinomycetota > Actinomycetes > Propionibacteriales > Nocardioidaceae > Marmoricola. The sequence goes on from JBKJIN010000038.1 coordinate 8,495, forward strand.
CAGCGGGCCGTTCTTCGGGTCCAGGAACTTGTGCGGCGAGGCGGTCCGCATGATCTTGTCGCCGCGGAAGCTCCGGTGACCGCGGATGAAGGTCACCTGCACGTCCTTGGTGAAGCTGTTGTCCAGCTCGCGGTCGCGCTCGGTGATAGTCCGGCGGAGGCTCTCCTCGGTGATCAGCGACGAGCCGGCGACCCGGTTCATCCCGGCGACAAGCTCCCCCAACGTGTCCGCGACGACGAAGTCCTCGCCGTGCTCCTTGAACGCCTCGACCGGTGCGGCCGCGCCCGGCCCGAGCCGCTTGAGCAGCAGCCGGATGTCCTTGCCGGTCAGGTCCGGGTTCTGCTCGGAGCCGGAGAGCGCGAACTCCTTCTCGATCACCTTCTGGGTCAGCACGAACCACGAGTAGTCGTAGCCGGTGCGCATGATCGTCGCCAGCGTCCCGAGGGTGTCGAAGCCGGGCAGCGCCGGCGCACCGAACCGTTCCCCGGTCGCCGAGAGCCAGAGCGACGACGGGCCTGGCAGGATCCGGATGCCGTGGTTCTCCCAGATCGGGTCCCAGTTCCGCACGCCCTCGCAGTAGTGCCACATCCGGTCGGGGTTGATGATCTGCGCCCCAGCGCCTTCGGTGATCGCCTGCATCCGGCCGTCGACGTGCGCCGGGACGCCCGCGACCATGAACTCCGGGGGCTGGCCTAGCCGGTCGACCGGCCACTGCCTGCGGACCTGGTCGTGGTTGCCGCCGATCCCGCCGGAGGTGACGACCACGGCCTGGGCGGTGTAGGAGAACTCAGCGATCTCGTCCCGGTTCGAGGCCCGTCCCCGATCCATCCCGTCGGGCGCGAGGACGGCGCCTCGGACGCCGGTCACGACTCCAGCGGTCTTGACCAGATCGTCGACCCGGTGCCGGAAGCCGAAGGTGACCAAGCCCTTCTCGGCCGCCTCGCGCACCCGGCGCTCGAACGGCGCGACCACACCGGGACCGGTCCCCCAGGTCAGGTGGAAGCGCGGGACAGAGTTGCCGTGCCCGCTCGCGAGACCGCCGCCGCGCTCCGCCCACCCGACGACTGGGAAGAGCCGCAGGCCCTGGTCGTGCAGCCACTGCCGCTTCTCGCCGGCCGCGAACCCGACGTACGCCTCGGCCCACTTGCGGGGCCAGTGGTCGGACTCGCGGTCGAACTGCGCACTGCCCAGCCAGTCCTGCAGAGCCAGGTCGTAGGAGTCCTTGATCCCCATCCGGCGCTGTTCCGGGGAGTCCACCAGGAACAGGCCGCCGAGGGACCAGAAGGCCTGGCCACCAAGGCTTTGCTCGGGCTCCTGGTCCAGCAGCAGCACCGACGCGCCCGCATCGGCGAGCTCGGCAGTGGCGACGAGGCCGGCCAGACCGGCCCCGACGACGATGACGTCAGCGTGGGAGTTCACCCGGGAAACATGACATATTCCGAATATGTCCCACAAGTGACAGATCCTGTGGCTGTCCTCACAGCCGGTACAGTTTTCCTATGACTACGACCGCGGCGACCCAGGCGGCCCAGGCCACCCCGGCCGACGCGTACGCCGCCGCCACTCGTACCTACCTCGCCGGCCAGCGGCTCGACATGAGGCATCTCGCCCGCGAGCTGGGTGTCTCGCGCAACACCCTCTACCGCTGGACCGGCGGCCGCGAGCAGCTGATCCAGGAGGTCGCCTGGTCACTCAGCCACGCCGTGATCGCCGACGTCTGGAAGAAGTCCGAGCACCTCGAAGGAACCGACCGGTTAATCGAGGCGCTCCGGCACTACGTCCTGACCATCGTCGGGTCGCACGCCCTGCAGTCGTTCATGCGCAACGAGACCCACGTGGCGCTACGCCTGCTGACCGCGAGCGGAACGTTCCAGGACCGGCTCGTCGCCGAGGTGCAGCGCCTGATCGACGAGGAGACCGCGCGCGGGCACTTCACCCCCCGCTCCGAGACCGACAAGCTCGCCTACGGCGTGGTCCGGTTGATGGAGGGGTTCGTCTACAACGGGGCGCTCATCGAAACCGACCCGGCGTCGATCGACGACGCACTGGCCGTGATCCGGCTGCTGGCCGACTGAGGCTCCGAGCGCCTGCTCGTCAGATCAGCTTCTTGAACAGCGGCATCGGCGCGTGCTTCATCACCACGCCCAGCGGTGCCCACGGCAAGCTCGGCACCGCCGCCGATGCCTTCTCCTTCTCGATGGCGTCGACCATCGCCCGGACGCCCTTCTCGGTCGAGGCCATCAGCGGCGTCGACTGATCAACCTTGTCGTTCATCTCCGAGCGGATGTAGCCCGGGTACAGCACGGTCACCTTGATCGGTTTCCCGTACAGCTCCGCACGCAGACCCTCGGCGAGGTGGGCGACACCGGCCTTGGTGGCGGCGTACGTGGTCAGGGTCTTGGGCATCCCGCGGACCGCGGACATCGAGGAGATCATCACGAAGTGCCCGGCGTTCTGCGCGCGGAAGATCTCCATCGCCGCCTCGGACTGGGCCAGCGCGGCGACGAAGTTCGTCATCGCGGTCTCCCGGTTGGCGTCGTACCGGCCGGTGCCGAGCGGCGCGCCCTTGCCGAGACCGGCGTTGATGATCACCCGATCGATGGTGCCGAAATCGGCTTGGAAGGCGCGGAAGACCGCGAAGACCTGGTCGTCGTCGGTCACGTCCAGGGCGCGCACCTCGACCCGGCGGTCGGGGTGGGCAGCAGCGATCTCCGCCTTGAGCTCGTCGAGCTTCTCGGTACGACGCGCGCAGAGCGCCAGGTCGTGGCCGAGCGCCGCGAACTGGCGGGCCATCTCCGCGCCGAGGCCGCTGCTGGCGCCGGTGATCAGGATCGTCTTCGTCATTGGGTCCTTCTCGTGGTCGGGGGTCTCGACTGACCGTTCGCTGCGCTGACTGCTGGACCAGACAGGTGATCGGGGTGGACCAGCCGGGCGGTCGAGCTAGCGGTAGGACAGCGCGCCCGGTACGCCGTCCAGGTGGGACTGCTCGTTGTAGGAGAGTACGTTCACGCCGCGCGATCCGGAGATCAACCGGGTCAGCGCGCTGTTGACCGTCATCCGGTTCAGCCGGGTCCAGAGGTCGCCCAGCCCTTGTTCCAGCCCGCCCTCGACCAGGACCGAGGCCACCGCCCAGGCGACTGGCCCGCCGGAGGTGAAGACCGCGACGTTCCCCGAGGCCGCGAGCCCGACGGTCCGCTCCATGGCGGCGGCCACCCGCTCGGTGAAGCCGGCGAATGTCTCTTCGTAGGCACGGTCCTCCCCGGAGATCCAGGCCGCGGTCGCCGCCTCGAAGAGCCGCTGGAACTCCGCCTTGGTCGGTTCGCCGACGACGTCGTGGGGGTGCACCGCGAGGACGGAAAGGAAGTCGAACTCGTCCCAGCCCGGATCGACGACCAGGTTTCCCACCTCCCAGCCCGCTGCGCCGGCGCACGTCTCGGCGGTCTCCCGGTGGCGACGCATCGCACCGCCGACGATCGTGTCCACCGCGATGTTCCGCGCCGCCAGGCTGACGCCGAGCAGCCGGGACTGCTCGAAGCCGAGCGGCGAGAGCGCGTCGTAGTCCTCGGACCCGAACGACGCCTGGCCGTGCCGGACCAGGAGGATCTGACCCATCAGCGCGGGCCGATCACAGCGTGCCGGCGATGACGCGCAGGCAGCGGTCCTCGTAGTAGTGCACGGCCTGGCCGAACATCGCGTACATCTCGTTGGTGGTCTGGCCGTGGAAGTACCGGTAGTAGATCTGCTGGGCGATCACCGCGAAGCGGAACAGCCCGTAGACCTCGTAGAACTTCCACTGCTCGGCGTCGACTTGGCTGGTGCCGATGATGTCGGCCATCTGCTCGCAGTAGTACTCCACGAACTCCGCGCGGCTGAACATCCCCGGCAGGTTGCTCGGCTGGCGCCGTACGAGCTGGAAACCCTCGTCGTCCTCGGGGGTGACCCAGTAGGCCAGGGTGCCGCCGAGGTCCATCAGCGGGTCGCCGAGAGTGGCCATCTCCCAGTCCAGGACGCCGATGATCCGGCTGGGGTCGCCAGCGGTGACTCCAGCGTCGAGGACCACGTTGTCGAAGCGGTAATCGTTGTGGATCACGCAGTTGGCGACGTCGGCCGGCATCCGCTCGGCGAGCCAGTCCATCACCTTCGTAAACGCGGGAGCGTCGTCGGTGGCCGCGTTCCGGTAGCGCCCGGACCAGCCGGTGATCTGGCGCTCGACGTACCCGGATCCCTTGCCCATCGCGGCGATCGCAGGGATCGAGGTGTCGACGCGGTGCAGCTTGATCAGGGTGTCCACGAAGGTCTTGTTGAGCTCGCGGGCGGCGGTCTCGTCGAGGTCCAGCTCGGGGGGCAGGTCGCGGCGCGGGATGATCCCGTCGAGCCGCTGCATCACGTAGAACTCCGAGCCGATCACCGACTCGTCCTCGCAGAACGCGACCATCTCGGGGACCAGGCCGAACGGCTCCTTCAGCGCCGACTGGACCCGGAACTCCCGGCCCATGTCGTGCGCGCCGGCCGCCTTCTTGCCGCGCGGGGGTCGGCGCAGGATCAGATCCTGATCGGCGGTCCGCAGCGAGTAGGTCAGGTTGGACGCGCCGCCGCCGAACTGCTGGATCTCCACCTCCCCACTCAGGTCGGCGCCGTGGCCGGCGAGCCAGACCCGCACCGCGTCCAGGTCGAACGCGTCCTCCTCGCGGACCGACGAAGCCCCTTCGATGTCACCCATGTCAGCCCATCGCATTCAGTCGGGCGGCCTGCTTGCGCATCATGTCGTCGTACGCCGCCCGGTCGGCGACCTTGAGTCCGTACGCCGCCTGCGCGGCCTCGTCGGGAAGGATCACCTCGACACCAGCCTCGACGCCGGCGAGCACCGCCGCCGCGATGTCGTCGGCGCTGACCGGTGAGCTCTCCACCAAGGCGCCGATAACGGTGCCGACCGCGACGTCGGTGCCCTGCATGCTCTCGATCAGCGAGGTCCGGAAGTACGACGGGCAGACCACGTGCGCGGTGATCCCGTACTCGGCAAGCTCGTGGCCGGTGGTCTCCGTCAGCGCCACCACTGCAGCCTTCACCGCGTTGTACGACGCCATCCCGGCGGGGTGCACCAGGCCGGCCAGGGACGCCGTGTTCACGATCGAACCGCTCCCCTGCGCCTTCAGCAGCGGCACGAAGGTCCTGGTCCCGCGGACCACCCCGAAGAGGTTGATCTCAGTGATCCACTGCCACTCGTCCAGCCCGGCGACGTCGAGGCGACCCCCACCGGCGACCCCGGCGTTGTTGAACAGCAGGTCGAGGCTCCCCCACTTCGCGAGCACGCGGTCGTGCGCTGCTGCCCAGTCAGCGTCGGAACGGACGTCCAGGGTCAGGTACTCGACGCCGTTCACGGGCTCCGCGGGCGCGTTCACGTCGGCGCTGATGACCTCGTCGCCGCGGGCGATCAGCGCCCGGCAGAGCGCGGCACCGAGGCCGGAGGCGCCGCCGGTGACGAACGCCCTCACGAGCGGTCCCTTCTCAACGGTGCCGCCCGATCTCCAGCCGCGCGACCACGCCGCGGTGTACCTCGTCCGGGCCGTCGGCCAGGCGCAGCGCGCGGGCGTTGGTCCACATCGCCGCCAGCGGGAAGTCCTGCGAGAGACCGCCACCGCCGTGCAGCTGGATCGCCATGTCGATGACCTGTTGGGCGACGTTCGGCACGATCACCTTGATCTGGCTGACCTCCGAGAGCGCGTTCATCGGTCCGCCGACATCGAGCTTCCAGGCGGCGCACTGAACCAGCAGCCTGGCCTGGTCGATGGCGATCCGGGCGTCCGCGATCCGCTCCGGGTTGCCGCCCAGCTTGACCAGCGGCTTGCCGAAGGCGGTGCGGGAGAGGCCGCGCTTGATGGCCAGCTCGAGAGCGACCTCGGCCTGACCGATCAGCCGCATGCAGTGGTGAATCCGGCCGGGTCCGAGGCGACCCTGGGCGATCTCGAAGGCGCGTCCCTCGCCAAGCAGGATGTTCGAGGCGGGCACCCGGACGTCATCGAACGAGACCTGGCCGTGCCCGACCGGCTCGTCGAAGACGTTCATCGTGGAGAGCATCCGGTCGATCTTCACCCCGGGGGTCTCGACCGGGACCAGCACCATCGTGTGGCGGTGGTGTCGATCCCGAGAATCAGCACCGTCGGGGTTTGAGAGGCCCATGAAGACCAGGATCTTGCAGTCCGGGTGACCGATGCCCGTGGTGAACCACTTGGTGCCGTTGATGACGACCTCGTCACCGTCGAGGACCGCGGTGGCCGCCATGTTGGTGGCGTCGGAGGAGGCCACCTCGGGCTCGGTCATCGCGAAGCCGGAGCGGATCCGGCCGTCGAGCAGCGGCTCGAGCCACTGCGCCTTCTGTTCTTCGGTGCCGTACTTGAGCAGCACCTCCATGTTGCCGGTGTCCGGAGCGTTGCAGTTGAACACGTACGGCGCCAGGAAGGTCGCCCGGCCCATCAGCTCGGCGAGCGGGGCGTAGTCGGAGTTGCTCAGACCGGTGCCGCCGTGGGTGCCGTACTTCTCGGCGTACGGCTGGTCGTGGCCGAGGGGGAGGAAGAGGTTCCACAGGCCGAGGGCCCGCGCCTTGGTCCGCAACTCACCTAGGATCGGGGACTCGGCCCAGGTCCCCGCGGCACGGGACGCAGCGACGTCGTGGTGGTAGGCGTCGTGGACCGGCTCGATCTCGTCGGTGATGAACGCCGAGACCAGGGCGGCGAGCTCAGCGGCTCGCGGAGACGGTGAGAAATCCATGACGCTGACAGTAGCGCTGTCACGGTTGTGACGCGACGGGGGCCTGGGCTAGTTGCAGGCGCTGCCGATGGTCACGCCGTTGCGGGCCGACACCATCCCGGGGGTGAAGCTGAAGACGCCGTCACCGTCCTGGCCCGCGGCTGTGCGGATGTCGGCGGTGACGATGCTCTCCTGACCGGGCTTCAGGGTGATCGGCACGAAGGCGACCGGGCGACCGCGGTGCTGGTCGGAGGTGACCGAGCGGGTTTCGCCGTCGACCTTGAGCGCGGTGACCTCGCCGCCGGCCGGCGCATAGATCCGCAGGTTGAACGCGATGGTGCCCTGCGGGGCGTACTGGCCGGTGCCGAGAACGTAGGGGCCCAGTCCCTTGAAGCTGGTCGGCATCGTCGACTCGAGCGCCAGCGATGCCCGGAGGTCCTGGGCGCCCTGCTGCCGGCAGTCGACCGCGGAGACCGAGGTCCGGTAGCGCAAGTAGTAGTCCATCTTCCCGGCGACGGTGTCGTTGAAGTACATCCCGACCTGCGGGACCGAGCCGGTGTCGCCCGGGAGCACGCCCCCGACCGCGGTCCCGGTCAGCCGGGCCTGCTCGGCGTCGTCGGCCGCCCAGATCAGCACCCGGTGCTCGTTGGCGGCCGTGGCCAGGCCCTTGATCGCCTTCTGCTGGTCGCCCTGGCCGCCCATCACCGCGTCGAAGATCCGACGGGCCGAGGTCTCGAAGAAGTCGTCCTGCTGGACCGGGTCCTGGATCCGGAGGTAGACCTCGTTGAGCAACGTCGGCGCCACGCTGTCGGCGGTCAGCGTGACCCCGTTGGAGGCCTGGATGGGGCCGGTGCCCAGCATCAGGTAGCCGAGCGCGATCGGGTCGACCGAGACCACCCCGTCGACCTCGATGTCCAGCTTCTGCTTCACCATCGCCCGTGCGATCTGGGCCGACTCCGCGAAGTCCGGAGTGAAGTTGATGTCGCGGAAGTCGGCGGCCATCTTCGCGCCGTACTGCTGGGTTGTGTCCTTCGGGAGCTCAAGGACCGGGCCGCTGAACGGGTTGACGTCACCCGCCGAGCCCTGCCAGCCCATTGTCAGCCTGCCGGCCTCGGCGTGCAGCACCGCGAGCGAACCGGGGAGGCCGCCGGAGGAGCGCAGCTCAGCTGGGTTCTGGATCATCAGCAGGTAGTCCCGCTCACCGCCCTCGCCGAGCATGCCCGGGAGCAGGTCGAACGCCGTCGCGGTCGCGTTCGCCGCGGAGCGGGCGTCGCCGACCTGGTCCTGCAGGTCCGCCACCAGATCGTTGAACGGGAAGATCAGCCGCCCCGGCCGGATCTTGTCGAGGTCGCGGCCGGCCTGCTCGATCGAGGTCGCGGCCCGACGCACGTCCGGGGTGAGCCGCTCGATCTCGGGCAGATTGATCTTCCCCGCCACCGGGCGGAACGTCCCGTTGTCGACTGCCTGGCTCAGCTGGAGCGCAATAGGGGCGTTGATCCGGGTCGCGGTGTCGAGCACCTCGGAGACCGTCTGGACGGCGCCGATGTTGCGGCCCAGGTACGGGATCTTGCGGCCGAGGTCCCACAGGAAACCGTCGGTCTGGTTGTGCGCGTCGTGGGTGTGCTCCTGAAGCTCAGCGAGCGCCCGGTTCGCCCCGTCGAAGTCGCCGTCGGAGATCCGTTCCTTGACGACCTCCGCCCGGTCCCGTGCGTCGAGGAGGGCGCGTGAGGCGCTGAACGCCTGCCAGATGAAGATCCCCGCGACGAAGAAACCCACCAGGACCAGACCGGCGACGATCCGACGTCGCGAGGAGCCAAACTTCGAGATGATTTCCACAGGGGGAAAGACTAGGCGGTCTGCACCGGAAGATCGGCTTCTTCGTCGCGGCGGCGAGCCACGGCCACCGCAGTGGCGCCCGCCAGCACGAGGACGAGGCCGCTCAGCAGCACGACCAGGTTCGGCCCGCCGGTGCCCGGCAGGTCACCGCTGGTGCTGCCCGTCGGGGCCGCGACGCCGTTGGCCCCGGGCCGGACGGTGATGGTGACCGTCTCCTGCCAGGTAGCTGCGGTCGCCTTCGCAGCGCGGTCGGACGGGTCGGCGTACTCGCAGGTGCCGACGAGGTCGATCTTCTCGATCTCGGTCACCTGGGGAGCGACGTAGGTGGTCTCGAAGACGGGTCCGTTGCCCTCGCGTGCCTGGCCATTCCATTCCAGGTCCCACGCGCAGTCGACGTTGGCCGACGCGGTGGCGGTGAACGAGTCGCCGCTGAAGAGGACCTGCCGGTCGACGGTCAGGCTGTGCTGGACATCGGGGTAAGCCTGAGCGGAACCGGTGAAGCCCACAATGCCCAGTAGTGCGGCAATTGCCGCAACAGCGGCAAATCCGAACTTTGTCATGAACTGTCTCCCAGAACGACAAAATGCGCGGTCCAGAGGGTCCCCCCGGATCCTCTGGTGTCACTGGGCTCAACGACGAGTTCCACTCGAGGTTACGTCGGGTTCCGTAAATTCGCGGTTAACCGCAGTCCGGACGCGCTCAGGACAGAACCCGGGCGATGAGGCATGGTTGGCTCTGTTTCCGCGCCCTCGGGGTGCGCTTCCCGACATCGGAGATCGTGATGAAGAAGGCCGCACCGGCCGTTCTCGGCGTGCTCGTCCTGCTGCTGGCAACCGCCTGCGGAGGCGACGACGCCACCGGCAAGCTGAACGCGACCATTACCGGCAACGTGGCCAAGGCCATCACCACCCCGGACGGGATCCTGGACGCGGACGACGCCGCCTGCGTGGCGAAGCGGTTCGTCAACGAGCTCGGCGCCGAGGAGCTCCAGGAGGCGAAGGTCGTCGACGCCGACGGCTCCTACAACGACAACGGCGCCAACATCGACGAGAAGACCTCCCGCGTGTACGCCGCCGCGGTGCTCGCCTGCGTCGACGAGGGCGCAGCCATCCAGAAGATCAGGAAGAACCTGATCGCCGGGACAGCCGCCAGCTCGCTCCCGCCGAAAGACGCGACCTGCTTCATCACCAAGCTCGTCGCAACCGTCGGCATCCCGCACCTGATGTCCTCGCAGGTCGTGACGGACACCGGTGAGATCAACCAGAACGCCGCCGATCCAGACCTCTTCACCGCCAAGAAGTCGACGGCGGCCCTGCTCGGATGCATCGACTACTACGCGCTCTACGCGAAGGAGCGTGGCGCCGAGAACAAGGACCTCGACACAGCAGGGTTCCTGGCCTGCCTGCGTCGGACCGTCCCCGAGTCGTTGTGGAGCAAGTTCCTCACCTCCGTGACCGCGGAGACGGCGGATCAAGCCGCCCTGACGGCACAGGTCAGTAAGAAGACCGACGCCTGCACCAAGTTGGCGACCGCGAAGTAGGCAGCCGGGCCGACACCGTAGGCAGCCGGGCCGACACCGCTAGCTGGCGACGACCGCGATCACCCGGGCCCGGAAGACCGGGTCCGCCCAGGCCACTGCCGTCGTCCGCAACCGGTAGGCCGACCAGCAGACGAACGGGACGGCGAGCAGGACCGGGATCCGCCAGTCCGACGCGGTCGACGCGGCTGCGAAGACCATCCCGAGCAGGGTGGTTTTGGTGGCGAGGCGAGCGCTGTATCCAGCCATCACGACCGGCGGCGCCGGAGTCGCCCGTGCGCTGCGCAGGTCCACGGCGTACGGGTGCGCGACCGACCAGCGCAGCGAGGTGTCGACGACCTGGGCGGAGACCACCAGCAGCGCCAGCACCACCGCGGTCGCCTCGGTCGGCGTCGGCGCCCCTGCCCGGAGGGCGGCGAGGGCGATCGTCAGGCCTCCGGCGACCAGCAGCACCTCGAACAGGACCACCACCTTGGCGGTGAAGACGACGTTCGGGGAGACCGGGAGGCTGTCGCGCCAGAGCGCACCACGTCCGTCCAGGCACCAGGCGTTGACGCCGAAGAGCAGCGCACCGCCGGAGGCGACCAGGCCGGGCAGGATGATCACCACGTCCCAGGCCAACGCACCGGCGACGGCGACCGCACCCGGCATCATGCCCAGGACGAGCAGGCCGCGGCGCAGCGGCACCGAGCGCCAGATCGAGGCGCGGTCCACCCGCACCATCGCGACCAGGTCCGAGCGCGGGTTGCGCGGCGGCTCCCGGTGCCCGGACTCCATCCGGAGCTCTTCGCGCTGCGGCCGGTGCAGGGCCCAGCGTGCCGGGACCAGACCCAGGACCAGGGCAGCGAGGAGGATCCCCAGCAGGACGCCCACCCACCCGAGCCAGCCGGTCCAGTTGCCGCCGGTGCCGTAACCGGCGGCGACGAAGACCCTCACCGTCGGGCTGCGGTCCAGGACGTCGGTCACGGTCCCCGAGACGACCAGGGCGCCGACGCCGACCGCGACCAGCACCGCGATCCCCCGGACGACGAGCAGGCCATGGTGGCCGCGGCGGATGCCTTCGTAGAGCCAGCCGACGACCTGGCCCAGCGCCGTCGCCGCAGCGATCCAGAGCAGCACCGGGACGGTCGAGGCGATCAGGTTCGCCGGCCCCAACACGTACGCCGTCGCGCCCAGGATGGTCCACGCCTGCATCAGCCAGGCGATGTTGAGCGGGGCCATCAGCAGCGCGCCGAGGTGCTCAGTGACGCTCGAGACCGGGAAGACCACCGCCTGCTCCCGGGCGATCAGCTCGCGGCCACCGCCGGACGTGGTCGCCGCAAGCACCGCGAGCACCAGGAAGCCCAGGTAGAAGGACGGCAGAACGGCGACCAGGTTCCCGCTGTTGCGACCGTCCAGCGGTTCGCGCAGGTACGCCGGCACCACCACCGCCGCGGTCGTCAGGAGAACGACCAGCACGGCGCTGAGGACCAGCCGGCGCCGGGCCGACCGGGGCAGGCCGGCACGCCGGAACGCCAGCAGCGCCCGGACGTCGGCGGTGCCGGTGCGGAGCTCAGTCCAGGAGAGCTCGGTACGCACGGGCGCCGTCCTCCCCGGCCAGGTCGTCCGATCCGAGGGCGGCCACCGCCGAGCCCCCGCGCAGGACCAGGGCGTCCTCGCAGATGTCCATCGCGAGCTCGCGCAGGTGGGTCGAGACCAGAACCGCCGCACCGCGCACCTTGGCGTCCGCGATCACTTGCTGGGTCGCCTCGACCCCAAACGGGTCGACCCCGTCGAACGGCTCGTCGAGCAGCAGCACCCCCGGCTCGTGGAACGCCGCCAGCACCACCGAGAGCCGTCGGCCCATCCCGTGGCTGAATCCGCCGGTGACCCGGTGTGCCGCCGCGCCGAGGTCGAAGCGTTCGAGGAGGTCTTGAGCGCGCAGCTCCCAGCCCTCCATCCGGCGTAAGCGTGCCGCCAGCTGCAGGTGCTCCCAGGGCGTTGCCCGCGGCACCAGCCCGCCGACATCGGGGCAGAATCCGGTCGCCCGCTTGACCTGGAGCGGGTCGGTGCGGACGTCGATCCCGTCGACCAGAACCTCACCGGTGCTCGGCGGGATCACTCCGGCCAGCACCCGCATCGTGGTGGACTTGCCGGCGCCGTTGCGTCCGAGCAGGGCCGTCGCACGACCGCCGTACGCCGAGATGTCGATGCCGCGGACGGCTTCGACGGAGCCGAACCGCACCCACAGGCCCCGGATCCGAATGCGCTCCCCCAGAACGCCCCCCAGAACGTCCGCCAGTTCATTCACCCCCCCAGTCTCGCCGACCCGTCCTGAAAGTGCAGATGAAAAGCACCGACCCGTCGTGAAAGTACTCGTACTTTCACGACGGGTCGGAGGGTGGTTCAGGCGGGGAAGGTCCCACCGTTCTCGGCTACCGCAACCAGGCTGGCCGGCGGCTCGAAGCGCTCGCCGTACTTGGCGGCGAGCTCCCGGGCCCGGGCGACGAAGCCGGCCGGGCCACGGCCCGCCTTGCCCTCGAAGCCGTTGATGTACTGGATCGCGCCACCCTTGACCGCCGGGAAGCCGATGCCGAAGATCGAGCCGATGTTGGCTTCGGCGGCGGAGTGCAGCACACCCTCGTCGAAGCACTTCACGGTCTCGATGGCCTCGACGACCAGCTGGCGGTCGGCGATGTCCTCGAACGGGATCTGCTCAACGGCGACCGGGAACGTCTCGGCCAGGCCGGGCCACAGGCCGGTCCGGTTGCCGTTCTCGTCGTACTCGTAGAAGCCCTTGCCGACCAGCTTGCTGGACCGGCCCGCCGCGATCATCGTGTCGATGACCTTCTCCGACGGGTGCTCGACCCAGGTGCCGCCGTCGCGCTCGGTCGCCTCGATCGACGCCTTGCGGATCTTGTACATCAGCTCCATGTTCAGCTCGTCGCTGATCTGGAGCGGACCGACCGGGTAGCCGGCGATCGTGGTCGCGCGGTCGATGCTCTGCGGGTGCACACCCTCGGCAAGCATCGAGATGCCCTCGTTGATCTGCGTCCCGATGACCCGTGAGGTGTAGAAGCCGCGACTGTCGCTGACGACGATCGGTGTCTTCTTGATCAGCTGTACGACGTCGATCGCCTTGGCGGTCGTCTCATCGGTGGTCTCGGCACCGCGGATGATCTCCACCAGCGGCATCTTGTCGACCGGCGAGAAGAAGTGCAGACCGATGAAGTCGGCCGGACGGTCGACGCCGGCGGCCAGCTCGGTGATCGGCAGCGTCGACGTGTTCGAGCAGAGCAGCGCGTCGGCGTTGATGTGCTCGGCGATCTCGCCGAATACCTTGGCCTTCAGCGCCGGGTCCTCGAAGACGGCCTCGATGACCAGGTCGCAGCCCTTGGCGTCGGCCGGGTTGTCGGTCGCGAGGATCCGGCCGAGCAAGTCGTCGGACTTCTCCTGCGTCAACTTGCCGCGCGAGACGGCCTTGTCGTTCAGCTTCTGCGTGTAGGACTTGCCCTTCTCGGCCGCCTCGATCGAGACGTCCTTGAGCACGACCTCGAGACCGGCCCGGGCACAGACGTACGCGATGCCCGCGCCCATCATGCCGGCGCCAAGGACCAGCACCTTGGTCGGCTGGAACTTCTCCACACCCTTCGGGCGCAGGGAACCGGAGTTGATCGCCTGGAGGTCGAAGAAGAACGCCTGGATCATGTTCTTCGCGGTCTGCCCGGTGGCCAGCGACGCGAAGTAGCGCGACTCGATCTTCTCCGCGTTCGCGAAGTCGACCTGAGCGCCCTCGACAGCGGCCGCCATGATCGCCTCAGGCGCCGGCATGTGCACGCCCTTGAGCTGCTTCTTCAGGATCGCCGGGAAGGCAGGCAGCATGCCCGCGAGGCTCGGGCTGGCCGGGGTCCCGCCGGGCATCTTGTAGCCCTTCTGGTCCCACGGCTGAGCCTTGGCGTCGTCGTTGTCCTTGTTGTCGAGCACCCATTTCTTCGCCGTGGCGAGGAGCTCGGCGGCCGGGACGACTTCGTGGATCAGACCCTTGGCCTGGGCCGCGGCCGGCTGGTAGCGCTGACCCTGGAGCAGGACCTCCATCAGCGCGTTCTGGATGCCGAGCAGGCGGACCGTCCGGGTGACACCGCCGCCGCCCGGCAGCAGACCGAGGGTCGACTCCGGCAGCCCGATCTCAAGACGGGCGTCGGCCGCGATCCGGTGACGGAAGGCCAGCGCGATCTCAAGGCCGCCGCCGAGCGCGGCGCCGTTGATGGCCGCCACGGTTGGGACGCCGAGGAGCTCGATCCGTCGCAGCTGGGCCTTGACGGCCTGGCTCTGGTCGAAGATCTCCTGCGCCTGCTCCGGCTGCACCTGCTGCAGCGTGGTCAGGTTGCCGCCGGCGAAGAAGGTCTTCTTCGCCGAGGTGATCACCACACCGGTGATCGAGTCCGGCCCATCTTTTGGCTCGGACTCGAGTCGGGCGACCGCTTCTTCCATCGAACGGCCGTACAGCTCGTTCATGGTGTTCGCGCTAGCGGTGGGGTCGTCCAACGTCAGGACGACGATCCCGTCGGCGTCCTTCTCGTACTTCACTGCGGATTCTTCAGACATACCTGTTCCTTGAAGTCGTGGGGAGTGGGCGGTCAGACCAGCTCGACGATGGTGGCGATGCCCATGCCACCGCCGACGCAGAGCGTGGCCAGGCCGCGCTTCAGGTCGCGGCGCTCGAGCTCGTCGATCAGGGTGCCGAGGATCATCGCGCCGGTCGCGCCGAGCGGGTGACCCATGGCGATCGCGCCGCCGTTGACGTTGGTGATCTCATCGGAGATGCCCATGTCGCGCATGAACCGCATCGCGACCGCGGCGAAAGCCTCGTTGATCTCGAAGAGGTCGATGTCCTTGGTCTCCAGACCGGCCTTGGCCAGCGCCTTGCGGGCCGCCGGCGCCGGGCCGGTGAGCATGATCGTCGGGTCGGCGCCCGAGACGGCCGCCGAGATGATCCGGGCCCGCGGGGTCAGGCCGAGGTCCTTGCCGACCTGCTCGGTGCCGAGCGCCACGAGGGCGGCGCCGTCGACGATGCCCGAACTGTTGCCGGCGTGGTGGACGTGGTTGATCTTCTCGACCCAGTGGTACTTCTGGAGCGCCACGTCGTCGAAGCCCATGTCGCCGTGCATCTGGAAGGAGGGCTTCAGGCCGGAGAGCGACTCGACGCTCGTGCCGGGCTTGATGAACTCGTCCTTCTCCAGGACGGTCAGGCCGTTGAGGTCCTTGACCGGGATCACCGAGTTGTCGAAGAGTCCGTTGGCCTGCGCCTTGGCGGCACGGGCCTGCGACTCGGCGGCGAAGGCGTCGACGTCCTCGCGGCTCCAGCCTTCCAGGGTGGCGATCAGGTCGGCACCGATCCCCTGCGGGACGAACGAGGCGGCGAAGGCGGTGGCCGGGTCGGAGGCCCAAGCGCCACCGTCGGAGCCCATCGCGACGCGCGACATCGACTCGACGCCGCCAGCGAGGATCAGGTCCTCGAAGCCGCCGCGGACGCGGCTGGCAGCCTGGTTAACGGCTTCTAGGCCGGAGGCGCAGAACCGGTTCAACTGGACGCCGGCGACGGTGTCGGGGAGACCGGCGGCGAGCGCCACAGTCTTGGCGATGTCGCCACCCTGGTCACCGATCGGCGAGACCACGCCGAGAACAATGTCGTCGATCCGGTTCGGGTCCAGATTCGGGTTGCGCTCCTGGATCGCGTCGATCAGGCCGACGACGAGGTCCACGGGCTTCGTCCCGTGGAGCGAACCGTCCTTCTTGCCCTTGCCGCGCGGCGTGCGGATGGCGTCGTACACAAAAGCTTCAGGTTGTGCCATGACCGTCCCAACTAGTCGTTGATTGGTACTGCGTTGAATGGGCTGAGCGTTTCCGCTCGAGTACTGCAGGCGGGCGCGCGCCGGGAGAAGGCGGCGTCGCATCCATTGTGACAGTAAGACTGTCAACGTCAATGGGGGGCTGCTTGTGGGCTACCTCACCTGGGTTGGCGGCCACCGGGAGACTGGGACCATGACCTGGAAGCGGATCACGGTGCTCGTCGTGCTCCTCCTGGTCACCGGCGCTACCGTCGTCGTGGTCCGGTACCAGGTCTCAGCGGAGTGCACCGTCTCCGTCGACGGGCGTGCGGTCGGCCTCGACCAGGGCGAGGCTGAAGCCGCCGCCGCCGCGGTCGCGGCCGTCGTACGCCGTTCCGGGAGCGCGGACGCCGCCCGAACCGCCGTCGCGACAGCCATCGACCTCGGACCTGCCGAGGTGCGGGTCGTCGCCGCCGCACTGAGCGGACGCGAACGGGCCGCTCTGGTCTGCAAGCACGGCGGTGCCGACGACGCCGAGGCGGACACCCTTGACGACGCCGGCCTGACCGGTCGCGCGCGCCTGGTCCGAGCCGACCTGGAGGCGCGCTTCGGCGACCTCCCGCTCGGCGGTTTCGCCCCGGGCGGCGTGAGCAGCGGACACATACCCGGCTCGGCGCACTACCAGGGCCGGGCCATCGACGTCTTCTTCCGACCCGTCACCGAAGCCAGCAAGGCTCGCGGGTGGGCGCTTGCGCAGTACCTGGTCGCGCACGCAGACCGTCTGGAGGTCAGCACCGTGATCTTCGACGGTCGGATCTGGACGGCGCGGCGGGCGTTCCAGGGATGGCGCGACTACGTCATCGCGGCGAACGGGCGGAGCAAGGCAGTGGTGGGCGTGCTCGAGCACCGCGACCATGTGCACGTCGACGTCGCGGACTGAGGACGTCACCGGCTCGAAAGATCCCGACAACCCTCCGAGGTCCTCCCGGGCGCCTAGGTGTACTCGGCTGGGACCGGTGGCAACTGCGGCAGGTACGACGACGGCGAGTACGTCCGGCTCGGTGGGTTCAAGGCGACCCACGGCAACCAGAACTACCCGATCCCCGCCGTCCCGGGTCGCCTGAACGGCCGGTCGGCCCAAATCCCGTGACCTTCTACCCTCCAGCACGTCTCCCGCGCGTGCGACGGTGGAGTACGACGGCGACGAGGAGCAGGCCATGGACGCAGAGGACCCGATCAGCGAGCTGACGGCGGACGAGTGCTGGGAGATGCTCCGCACCCACTCGTTCGGGCGGCTGGCCTTCCACCTAGGCCCGGAGGTCCACCTGACCCCGATCAACTACGCGGTCGAGGGACGCAAGCTCCTCTTCCGCACTGCGCCGGGCAACAAGCTCGTCGGGGTCACGATGAACTCGGACGTGGTCTTCGAGATCGACGAGTACGACGCCGTCAGCGCCCGCAGCGTGATCGTCCGCGGGGTCGCCCGTCGGCTCGACGAGGACCAGCAGCACCGGGCCGACGAGGTCCCGCTGCGCCCGTGGGTGCCCACGGCGAAGTACGAGGTGGTCGAGATCCAGCCCGAGGAAGTTACCGGGCGGGCCTTCTTCCTCGACACCACGGGGTAGGCCGGGTCAGGCCGCCGTGGTGACGTCGGCCCGCCGACGCGCCAGCTGCTTGTCGCGCGCCTCGATCGCCCGGCGCACCTTCGGTCCGCCAGTCGTCATCTTGTAGAGCTTCGCGAGCTGGGCCGGGGCGTTGGCCGGCGTGGTGTCGGCGAGCCACCCGTTGGGCAGCGAGAGCCGGACGATCTTGTGCCAGGCCGAGTAGACCTGCTTCGGCATCGACCCCGTCGTGTAGGTCAGCTCGTACTTGTCGAAGAGCGCCTTCACCTTCGGCGCGACCTCGGCGTACCGGTTGCTGGGGAGGTCGGGGTAGAGGTGGTGCTCGATCTGGAAGCTCAGGTTGCCGGTCATCATGTGCACCGCCGGGCCACCGGAGATGTTGGCCGAGCCGAGCATCTGACGCAGGTACCACTCGCCGCGGGTCTCGCCCTCGATCGAGGCCTTCTCGAAGGTCTCGACGCCCTCGGGGAAGTGGCCACACATAATCACCGAGTGCGTCCAGAGATTGCGGACAACGTTGGCGGTGATGTTCGCGGCCAGGGTCGGCAGCAACGATCCGGTCGGCAGCGACAGCAGCGGGTGCACCAGGTAGTCCTTGGTGGCCTGCTTGCGGATCTTGCCCAGGGTGCGCTTGACGCCGGTCTTGAACTCCTCGCTGCGCTTCTCCTTGGGGATCGACAGGTTCTTGCCGAGCTCCAGGTCATAAGCCGCGATGCCGTACTCGAAGAGGCAGGCGTTGATGAAGTTCCACAGTGGCTGAGCCAGGTAGAACGGCTGCCAGCGCTGGTCCTCGTCGACGCGCATGATGCCGTAGCCGAGGTCGTTGTCCTTGCCGACGACATTCGTGTACGTGTGGTGCAGCTCGTTGTGCGAGTGCTTCCACATGTCCGAGGGGGTGGCGTTGTCCCACTCCCAGGTCGTCGAGTGGATCTTCGGGTCGCGCATCCAGTCCCACTGGCCGTGCATGATGTTGTGCCCGACCTCCATGTTGTCCAGGATCTTGGCGACGCTGAGCCCAGCGGTACCAGCGATCCAGGCCGGCGGGAAGATCGAGAAGAGCAGCAGCGCACGGCTGCCGGCCTCGATGCCGCGCTGGGCCTTGATCACCTTGCGGATGTACGCCGCGTCAGCCTCTCCTCGGGTGTCGAGGACTTCCTGCCGGATCGCATCGAGCTCGCGCCCAAGCGTCTCGATCTGCTCGGCGCTGAGGTGCGCGATCGGGCTCTCGGCCTTCTTCTGGATCGTGGTCATCGGTGGCTCTTCTCGTTGTCGATCGTGCACGCGCCGGCAGCGGCGCTGATGCAGGTCTGGATGGGTACTCCGCCGTTGGCCGAGGAGATCGGGTCGGCGGTGGTGATCGCGCCGTTGCGGAGGTCGCGGACGGCACCTTCCTTCAGGGGCAGGACGCAGCCGAAGCAGACGCCCATCCGGCAGCCGCTGGGCATTAGCACGCCCGCGGCTTCGGCAACGTCCAGCAGCGGGGTGGCGCCGTCGGCCTCGATGGTCATGCCACCGACGGTCAGGGTGCCGCCGTCGCCTGCCACCACGAAGCCAGCCCGGAACTGCTCGGTGAAGAGCGTCAGACCCTTGCTCTCGTGGTGCGCGGTCAACGCATCCAGGAGCCCGCCCGGGCCGCACGCGTACGTCGTCCGCTCGGCCAGGTCGGTGACCAGGGTGCCGAGCTCGGTGACGTCGAGGACGCCGTGCTGGTCGTCGTAGCGGGCGACGAGGGTGACGGCGCCGTGGTCGGCGAGCTCACGCAGGTTGTCGGCGAAGATCGAATCAGGCTCGCTCGGCGCGACGTGGACCACGACGATGTCCAGGTCCTTGCTGCGGGGCAGGTCGACGACGCCGGAGTCGGTGACCGGGAAGAGGTTCCGCAGCATGCCGATCACCGGGGTAACGCCGGAGCCGGCGGTCACGAAGAGCAGCTTGGTCGCGGCAGGGTCGAGGACGAAGTCGCCGGTCGCCTGCTCGAGGTGGACCAGGGTCCCCGGGCGAGCCTGGCGCACCAGGTGGTTGCTGACCTTCCCGTCGGGGACGGCCTTGACGGTGATCGAGATGCAGCCGTCGGCGCGGGGGCCGTGGGTCAGCGAGTAGGCGCGCCATTCGCGGACGCCGTCGACGTCGATCCCGATCCGGAGGTACTGGCCGGGGACGTGGCCAGCCCAGTCGGCACCGGGCTTGAGCACGATGGTTGCGGCGTCGCGGGTCTCGGGGGTCACCGAGACGATCCGGGCGCGCAGGTCGGTGCCGCTGCGCAACGGGGCAACGAGGTCGAGGTAGTCGGCGGGCACCAGCGGCGTGGTCGCGGCCTCGGCGAAGCGGCCGAGCCGCGAGAGCAGCGAGCCGTTCCGCGTGGCGGGCGAGAGAAGCGTCGTGGTCATGGTGCAAGCCTGACGGGCGCGCTGAGTAAAAGCATGACCTCAGAACGTGAATATGGCGGTACTATTTGTTCCTAGCGAACAAAGGAGATGCCAGTGGCGCAGCGTCGCGATCCGCTCGCACGGGAGCAGTTGGCGCTCCGCCTGCCCACGGCGATCGCCGACGAGATGCGCCGGGGCGTAGCCGGCGTCGCCGAGAAGACCATCGCCGCGGTGATCGGCGAGGTCCCCAGTTATCGCGATCCCTTCCAGGGGCAGATGGGGCGGACCATCGAGACCGCCGTCAGGGTCGCGCTCGATGGGTTCCTCGACCTGGCTTCCCGGCGCGAGGGCATCGACGCCGGCGAGCAGGTCGAGGCAGTCCTCGAGGCGGCGTACGCGCTGGGTCGCGGTGAGGCCCGCAGCGGCCGGACGATGGACGCGCTGGCCCAGGCGTACCGGGTCGGCGCCCGGGCTGCGTGGCGGGAGATGAGCACGGCGGCGGTCAACAACGGCCTGGAGGCGACCCAGCTTGCCCGGCTGGCCGAGTTGGTCTTCGCGTACATCGACGAGCTCTCCGACGCCAGTGTCAGCGGCCACGCCGACGAGCTCGCCACGTCCGGGCGGCTGCGGCAGCGCCGGCTGGACCGGCTGTCGGCGCGTCTGGTCGAGGGCGCCCCCGAGACCGACCTGGTCGCTGCCGCCGAGCGCGCCGACTGGGACCCCCCGGCGCTGCTGACTGCGGTGATGCTGCCGGACGTGAAGTACCGGTCCCTGCGCAGCCAGCTCGACCCCCGCGCCCTGCAGGTGCCCGAGGAGACCGCCGCGGTGGACCTGGAGCCCGGCTTCACGGTGGTGCTCGTTCCGGTGGGGGCCGGGCGCGCCCGCAAGGCGATGCTCCGCGTGCTCACCACCGCCGAGGCGATCATCGGTCCGCCGCGCCCGTGGGCCCAGGTGCGGGCGTCGTACCTGCGGGTGATCCGGACGCACCGGCTCCAGCTCCGCGGTGACACCGACGACCACCTGGCCGCGCTGGTGGTGGGGGCCGACACGGACGCCCGCGACGACCTACGCACCAAGGTGCTCGCGCCGCTCGCCGAGCAGAGCGCCGCGTCCCGGGTGAAGCTGACCGAGACCCTGCGGGCCTGGCTACTCCACCAGGGGCGCCGCGATGACGTCGCTGCCGCGCTGTTCGTGCACCCGCAGACGGTCCGTTACCGAATGGGCCAGCTCCGCGACCTGTACGGCGAGACGCTGAACGACCCGGCGTTCGTGCGGGACGCCGTCATCGCCTTGGGGTAGCGCCTGTTGTGTGCCTGAGCGCGTCGTATCCGACGCGCTCAGGCACACGACTCAGGCTGGACCGCGACGCAGGCAAGTGCCGGATAGCCAAAGGTGACGAGACAGTCGGTCTGAGCTTCGAACAGCAGAATGGGAATCCTCCAGGGTCGGGGAACTGGCGGAGGTTCAACGCGCGATCAGGCTTCGGGGTTCGCCTGCCCCCACCGACGCAGCGCCGCGAACGTCGCGCCCTGAACAGCGAGCGTCACCAGCAGGACCAGGAAGGGTGCTGACGACGCCAGCCCCTCAGCGGCGGCCGCCCGCGAGATCACGCCCAGGCCTAGGGCTAAAGCCACGATCACCAGCAATCGCACCACGAACGGCACGCCCGCGGGCAAGTTCAGGACGACGACCCAGCCCACCGCCAGCGCACCGCAGCCCAGCGCCAGCGCGATCGGGTAGTCATAGGCGGCCCCGACCAAGGTGCCGACGACGAAACCCAGGAAGGCCACGGCGGCAGTGAGCATCCTTGGTCGGTCCACAGCGTGCTACTCCGGTTGGACAGCGGCACCGCTGGCGATCAGCGCGTCGACGTCCTCGATGCCCCAGGCTTGCAGCGCCTCGCGGGTGTGCTGGCCAGCCCCGGCAGCAGGAGGCAGGCCGAGGGTCGCTTCGGTACGCGAGAACCGCGGCGCGGGTTGCGGTTGTACGACGCCTTCGTGCTCGACGAAGACCTCGCGGCTCTTCATGTGCGGGTGATCGAAGGCCTCGGTCATCGGGATGATCGGCGCCACGCAGGCATCGGTGCCGTCGAAGATCGCGGACCATTCGGCCTGGGTCTTCTCGGCGAACCGGGCCGCGAAGACAGCACGCAGGTCATCGCTCTGCGCCGGGTCCCAGCGGTCGGGCGCGGTCTCGCGCACGTCGAGCAGGTCGAGGAAGACCTCGTAGAACTGAGGTTCCAGCGCGCCCACTGACATGTGCCTGCCATCCGCGGTCTCGTAGATGTCGTAGTACGGCGCCCCACCGTCAAGCAGATTGGCAGCCCGCTCTTCTCGGTAGTTGCCACCGGCGAGGAACGCCGCGGTCATCGCGTTGAGGTGGGCGGTGCCATCGACGATGGCGGCATCGACGACCTGCCCCTGACCACTGACCTTCGCTTCGAGCAGCGCAGCCAGCACGCCGATCACCAGGTACGTCGACCCGCCGCCGAAGTCACCGATCAGGTTCGCCGGGAACTGGGGCTTGCTCTTCTCCTGGCCCAGGCCAAAGAGGGTGCCGGTGATGGCGATATAGTTCATGTCGTGGCCGGCTGCTTGGGACCAGGCGCCGGTCTGGCCCCAGCCGGTCATCCGGCCGTAGACCAGCTTGGGGTTGCGGGCGAAGCAGTCCTCGGGGCCGATGCCCATCCGCTCGGTGACGCCGGGGCGCATGCCTTCGATCAGGACGTCGGCGTCCTCGACGAGCTTGAGCACGGTTTCGACCGCTGCCGGGTCCTTGAGGTTCAGCGCGACGCTGGGTCGGCCTCGGTTGAGCAGATCGTGACTGCCGCCGGTGAGCAGCTGCCCGCCCGGGCGCTCGATCCGAATCACGTCCGCTCCGAGGTCAGCCAGCATCGTGCAGGCGTGCGGGCTGGGCCCGATGCCCGCGATCTCGACAACCTTGATGCCCTTGAGCGGACCGGTGCCCTGTCCCAGCTGAATACCCATGGCGGGATCATGACAGGTTCACTGTCACGGTACGCAGGGTGTCTCAGGTCCGCCGGCGTGAATCTCCTCCGTGAACCGCGTGCGCGACTGCGTGCCCGCGGCCGCGCGCGATCATCCACCGGTTCACCGGCACGGTCACTACGAAAGCGACCGCGAGCGCGCCGGCCAGGCTGCCCCAGAAGAGCGGGTGGGCCAGGCCTGCGTCCATAGCCCCCGGTACGGCGAGCAGGACACCGTTGTCGACGACCTCCATCACGAGGATGGAGACCGTGTCCGCGGCGAGGGCCAGTCGGATCGCAGCGCGGACCTCCAGGCCCGAGCGACGACCAGCGGCAAAGGTCAGCAGGTAGCCGAAGAAGAACGCCAGCCCGACGGCGAGCGCCACGCTCGCGGAGTCACCCCAGCCCCACCAGGTTGCCAGCACCATGCCCAGCACCTCGCCGATCGCGCAGCCGGTGAGGCAGTGCAGCGTTGCGCTGATCGCCGTGGACCAGGAGGAGTCGTGGTGGTCGTGATGTGTGTCCATGTCCGGCCAACATACCCCTAGGGGGTATCTATTCCGAGCTCGGTCACTGACTGGCCGTCGCCGCGACGTGATCGAAGGCACCTTTGCAACTAGTTGCATAGGGCTTCGGCTGCAGGCACAGTTGCACCCGTGGCCCTCGAACACGCGCTCCTCGTCGCCCTCAGCGAGCACCCCGCTGCCGGGCTCGAGCTGGCGCGCCGGTTCGACAAGTCGATCGGCTTCTTCTGGAGCGCCACCCACCAGCAGATCTACAAGGTGCTGCGGCGGATGGAGACCGACGGCTGGGTCACCGCCCAGACGATCGAGCAGACCGGACGCCCCGAGAAGCGCGAGTACTCCGTCACCGACGTCGGCCACAAAGCGCTCGCCGACTGGATCGCCACGACCACACCCCGCGCCGGGTTCCGCAGCGAGATCGCGGTGAAGATGCGTGCCGCGTCGTACGGCGACCGAGCGGCGCTGTTGGCCAACATCCGCGAACTGATCGACGACCACCGCACCCGGCTGACCCACTACGAGGGCATGGCAGCACGCGACTACCCCGACCCCGACCGACTTGCCGGCCACGACCTCGACACCTACCTGGTGCTGCGCGGCGGCATCCTCCAGGAGACCTTCTGGATCGCCTGGCTCAACGAGTATCTGGAGGCACACGCATGAGCACCCACCCCTACGGCCACCTCGTGGAGCCGATCACCCTGGGCAACCTGACCCTGCGCAACCGTGCCGTGATGGGTTCGATGCATACCGGGCTCGAGGACTTCATCTGGGACCTGCCCAAGCTCGCGGCGTACTACGCCGAGCGCGCCGCTGGCGGCGTCGGCCTGATCATCACCGGCGGCTACGCGCCCAACAAGCGCGGCTGGCTCAAGCCCTTCGCCAGCGAGATGACCACCCGCTTGCAGGCACACCGACACGTGCAGGTCACCGACGCGGTCCACGAAGCGGGCGGCGCGATCGCGATGCAGATCCTGCACGCAGGCCGTTACGGCTACACCCCGTTCTCGGTGTCAGCCTCGGCGAAGAAGGCTCCGATCAATCCGTTCAAGCCCAGCGCGCTCTCGACCAAGGGCGTCGAAGCCACGGCCAACGACTTTGCCCGCTCGGCCGGGCTGGCACAACGGGCCGGGTACGACGCCATCGAGATCATGGGCTCCGAGGGGTACCTGATCAACCAGTTCCTGGCCGAGCGCACCAACGAGCGCACCGACGAGTGGGGCGGTACCGCCACCCGCCGGATGCGGTTCCCGGTCGAGATCGTCCGCCGTACCCGGGAGACCGTCGGCGACGACTTCCCGATCATCTACCGACTCTCGCTGCTCGACCTTGTCGAGGGCGGCCAGACCTGGGAGGAGGTGCTCGAGCTCGCCTTCCTGCTCGAGGACGCCGGCGCGACCGTCTTCAACACCGGCATCGGCTGGCACGAGGCCCGGGTGCCGACGATCATCACCCAGGTGCCGCGCGGTGCCTGGACCTGGGCGACCGCCCGGCTGAAGAAGGAGGTGTCGATCCCGGTCTGCGCGTCGAACCGAATCAACACCCCCGAGCTCGCGGAGCAGATCCTCGCCGAGGGCAGCGCCGACCCGGAGTTCCTGAACAAGGCGGCGGCTGGACGCGGCGACGAGATCAACACCTGCATCGCCTGCAACCAGGCCTGCCTGGACCACGTCTTCGTCAACAAGAAGGCCTCCTGCCTGGTCAACCCGCGCGCGTGCCGGGAGACCGAGCTGGTGCTGACCCCGAGGCTGCGTCCCCGGGAGGTCGCGGTCGTCGGCGCCGGCCCGGCCGGCCTGTCGGCCGCCACCTCGTTCGCCGAGACCGGCGACAAGGTGACGCTCTTCGAGAAGAGCGAGCACCTCGGCGGCCAGTTCCGGCTCGCGATGGCCGTCCCCGGCAAGGAGGACTTCGCCGAGACGCTGCGCTACTTCACCCGTCGCCTGGAGGTCCTCGGCGTCCAGGTCCGGCTCGGTACCCAGGCGACGGCTGACGCTCTCGCCGGCTTCGACGAGGTCGTCATCGCCACTGGCGTCACCCCCCGGGTCCCGGCGATCCCGGGCATCGACCCTTCGACAGGCTCAGGACAACGCCACCCGAAGGCGGTCCTCTACTCCGAGGTCCTCGACGGCTCGGTGGTTCCCGGCAAGAAGGTCGCCGTGATCGGGGCCGGCGGCATCGGCGTTGACGTCTCGGTCTTCCTGACCCACACCGAGGAGACCCTCGAGGAGTGGCTCGCGCACTGGGGCGTCGGCGACCCCGACGCCGATGATCCCGATGGGGGGCGCGGCGGGCTGACCTACCCGACCGAGCGCCGCGCCGCCCGCGAGGTCACGCTGATCCAGCGCAAGACCTCGATGATCGGGAAGGACCTGGGCAAGACCTCCGGCTGGGCGCACCGCTCGGTGCTCAAGCAGTCGGGGGTCCAGCAGATCAGCGGGGCGACCTACGACCTGATCGACGACGCGGGCCTGCACATCTCGGTCGACGGCAAGCCCCGGGTGATCGACGTGGACCACGTGGTGATCTGCGCCGGCCAGGAGTCCGTCCGCGGTCTGTACGACGATCTGGTCGCGGCCGGTCGTCCGGTGAACATCATCGGCGGTGCCGACGTCGCCGCCGAGCTCGACGCCAAGCGGGCGATCGCGCAGGGTGTGGAGCTGGCGGCCCGGTGAGAGCAGTCAGTCGGTAGCTTCGGCACGCAACCGGTAGCCGATGAACGACGCCACCAGCAGCGTCACCCCGGTGACCAGTACGCCGCCGATCACCCCGAGCGAACCGTCCGTCCAGTCGCTGACGGCCTCCGGCACCACCAGGGTGATGCCGATGACCGCGGTGGCCAGGTAGAGCCAGTCCAGGCGGGAGAGGTACAGCACGACCGAGCCGACGACCACGGCCACCACCAGCAGGTAGCCGACCGACTCGTGGTTGCTGGCCAGGCTGACCAGCTGGGACCCGCCCAGCACCAGGACCAGCCCCAGCGCACGGGCGATGGACTGCTGCGCGAAGGCACCGAGTTCGGTGACGACCAGCCAGACCACGGCGAGAGCGACGAGCGAGGACCCGACGATCAGCGCCTCGTCCCCGGCCCAAGTCGGCGCCATGGTCGTGACGATGACGAAGCCGCTGCCCAGGATGCCGAGCAGACCGACGGCGGTCGAGGCGAGCCGGTACCCGATGACGGCGAGGACCAGGGTCACCGTCGCTCCGACGGTTGCCGGCCAGTACGCGTCGTCCCAGACCTGCTCGGGCTCACGACCGACGTACTCGACGGCGAGGCCGACGGTGCACCCGGCGAGAACCGCCGCACCGGTCAGCAAGGTCCCAGCGAGACGGGTCCGCGACGCGGACGGAACGGGACCCGGTCGGGCCACCAGCCCCGCAACGGCGAGCACCACAGCGACCAACGCGAGGGCGCCGACCTGTCCGGTCTCCCCGAGGTCCTCCCAGGTCTCGGCCAGGAAGAGCGCGCCTGCCGCCAGGACCAGTGCGGCCCCGAGGTAGGCGATCACCTCGACCAACTTCGGGAGCCCGGCAGCGGAGTCCGGCGCCGCCAGACCGTTGACGACCACCGCGCGGGCACGCGCCCGGTCGGCATCGGAGATGAGTCCGTCGGCGACGAGGCCGTCCACGATGCGGTTCGCGGATTCGTCGGGAGTCACGAGATCACGGTTGCAGATATCCGGCCCGAGTGCGACCCGATCACCAGATCAGCACGACCGCTCCGGCCGAGACCAGTACGGCGATCGAGACCAGGTCGGGCTTGAGCACGTTGCCGACCTGGGGACCGTGGTCGCGGTGCGCCCAGCAGAGCAGAGCGAAGGCGAGGTCACTGACCAGGCCGCCGCCGATGGCGAGCCAGCGCAGGTCCTCCTCGAAGGCGGCGCCCACCAGCAACCCCCCGAGCAGGCCGAAGAGCACCGCCCGGTGCCGCATCAGGATCGCCAGGTCCGGGCCCGAAATCGCCGTACCGTAGGCGCGCTCCATCCCGGCCACGCCCAGCACGCCGAGCACGGGCGGGAGGTGGATCGCCGCAGCGACCAGCAGTAGCACGGTGACGACGACTTCGGGGTCCATCCGCCCAGCATGCCCGGACTCCGTCGCCACCAGAAGGCTCAACTCAACCGACCGGGAGGCTCAACTCAACGCACCAGGAGGACCAACTCAACGGTGCTCGGTGTCGTGCTCGTGCTCACGGTGCGAGACCGGTTCCACCTGGAAGGTGGCGTGCTCGATCGCGAAGCACTCGTCGACGCAGTGGCTCAGGTCGTCAAGGATCCGCCCGACCCCGCGGGTCGCGAGCGCCCCGTCGGTGACGGTGACGTGCGCCGAGAGCGCCGGCATCCCGCTGGTGATCGTCCAGGCGTGTAGGTCGTGAACGTCGACTACCCCCTCGACCTCGCCCAGGTGTCGGCGTACCTCCTCGACGTCGAGCCCCCCAGGGGCGGCCTCCAGCAGGATGGCACCGGCCTCGCGCAGCAGCGACCAGGCGCGGGGCAGCACCAGCGCGGCGATCACCAGGGACGCGATCGAATCGGCGCGGAGGAAGTCGGTGGTGAGCACCAGGACCCCGGCAGCGATCGCGGCCACCGAGCCGAAGGTGTCGCTGAGCACCTCCAGGTAGGCGCCGCGCATGTTCAGCGAGCTGTCCTTGCGTCGGGTCAGGACAGCGACCGAGACCAAGTTCGCGACCAAACCGATCGCGGCGAAGAGGAGCATCTGCTCGGCATCGATCCCGACCGGGTCGATCAGCCGCTTCGTGCCGGCGTACGCGAGGTAGCCGCAGACGCCCAGGAGGACCAGGGCGTTGAGCACCGCCGCCAGGATCTCGACCCGGTGGTAGCCGAAGGTACGGCGCGGGCTGGCCGGCCGGGTAGCGATCAACGATGCCGAGAGGGCGATCAGGATCCCGGCGGCATCGGTCAGCATGTGCCCGGCGTCGGCGAGCAGCGCGAGCGAGCCGCTCCACCAGGCCCCGAGCGCCTCGACGATCACGACGGTCGACGTGATCGCCAGCACGAGCAGCAGCCGGCGCCGGTCCTCGGCCCGCCCGCCCGCGTGCCCGGAGGTGCCCCCGTGATCGTGCGAATGACCCGCGCCCATGGGATCAGGCTGCCACATGGATTCGGGGGGTCCCCGACGCGCTACGGTGCTCCCGTGGGCGACGCACCAGTCTCTGCAGCGATGCCCTCCGGCCTGCCCATGACCGCGATCGTCATCCCGGTGCCCGAGGCCGAGACGATGGTCCGCTCGCGGGCCCTCCAGGTCCAGCCGCAGCTGCTACCCCGGGACCGCAGCCTGGTCGCGCACATCACGCTGCTTGCACCCTTCTTCGCCGAACCGGACCTCGACGATGCGGTGCTCTCGGACCTGGCCCGTTTCTTCGCCGACGTCACGCCGTTCGGCTACAGCTTCACCGAGGTCTGCGAGTTCCCCAGCGGGATCACCTACCTGGCTCCCGAGCCGGCCAGCCCGTTCCGCCTGCTGACCGGCGAGCTGCACCGGATGTTCCCGGAGTTCCTGCCGTACGGCGGCGCGTTCGATGACATCGTCCCGCACCTGACCGTTCCCCTGGCTCCGGGCGAGGACACCGCATCGTTCCGTGAGTCGGTGTCCCGGTCGTTGCCGCTGACCACGCAGGCCGTCGAGGCTGTCTTGGTCCACGTCGAGGAGGACGCGACCCACGTCATCGCCACCTTCCCGTTCGGGAACACAGCCGCCTGATCGGGGAGGATGGTCGGGTGGGCGACGACGACGGCATCCGGGTCCAGCGGGCAGTGGACCGCTTCGTCACCCACGCCGAGGGGCGCACTACCTGGCACTCGTTCTCCTTCGGCGCCCACTACGACCCGGCAAACCTCGGCTTCGGCGCGATGGTGGCGCACAACGACGAGAACCTGCCGCCAGGCACTGGGTACGCCGCGCACCCGCACCGCGACACCGAGATCGTCACCTGGGTCCTCGAGGGGGCGCTCCGGCACACCGACGATGCCGGCAACACCGGAGTACTCCTGCCCGGTGAGGTCCAACGGGTCAGCGCCGGCTCCGGGATCGTGCACAGCGAGACGGCGGAAACCGGGGTCAGGACCCGTTTCCTGCAGACCTGGCTGCGTCCCGACCAGCCCGGTGGCGAGCCGTCGTACGCGGTGACCCGTGGGGCGTGCGAGGCCGGCCTGACCGAGGTCGTCGGAGCCGACGCGCTCACCGTCGGCACCGCCGGTGCCCGGCTGCACCTGGCGACCGCCGCCAGCGGCGGGCTGGTCCTCCCCGACGCCCCCCGGCTGCACGTCTTCGTCGTCGAGGGACGCGCGACCCTCGGCGACCGTGCGCTCGCGGCCGGCGATGCCGCCCGTCTCCGCGGGCAGGGCGGCCGTGAGCTGGTCGTCGAAGAACCGTTCACAGGGGCGGTCTGGGCCTTCGGGGTATGACCACCAACGATCGCCGGTATCGTGCGCACCGACCGCAGGGCGTGCACCAGAACGAGGAGAACAGACTGTGAAGAACCGTGCCGAGGGCCGTTCGGGCCGGCTGGTGGACCATGCCAAGGTCGCCCTGCACTCTGCGCTGCAGAAGCGGAACCTCGACCTGGTCCGGAACCCGTTCCCGGTACAGGTCTCTACGGCGCTCTCCTGGCTCGAGCTTGGCACCGTTTTCGACATCGGCGCGAACATCGGCCAGTACGGCGCCGCACTCCGCGCCAGCGGCTACCAGGACCGGATCATCTCGTGCGAGCCGTTGAGCGACGCCTACCCGCACCTGGCCCGGCGCGCCCAGAACGACGCCGCCTGGACGACCCTGAACACCGCGGTCGGCACCGAGCCCGGTGAGATCGAGATCAACGTCTCGGCGAACTCGTACTCGTCCTCGATCCTGCCGATGACCGACGCACACAGCCTCGCGGCGCCCGGCTCGGAGTACGTCCGCGCCGAGAAGGTCCCAATGACCACGATCGCTGACCTGGTCATCGTCCACGACGTCGACCCGACCAGGACTCTGCTGAAGATCGACACCCAGGGCTACGAGGGTCAGGTGCTCGACGGCGCCGGTGCGACGTTGTCGTCGTTCGCTGCCGTCCAGCTCGAGCTCTCGATGGTCCCGCTGTACGACGGCGCCCCGCTGTTCGAGGACCTGGTGGCCCGGATGACCGCAGCCGGGTTCGGGATCTTCGCGCTCGAGGGTGGCTTCGGCGACCCGCGCACCGGCCGGATGCTCCAGTGCGACGGGTTCTTCGTCCGCAGCGAACTGATGCCCGATCCCAGCGGCACCTTCTGACAATCAGCGTGTTCGCTACGGGACCAGCACGCCCGGGTTAAGCACCCCGGTCGGGTCGAGTCTCTCCTTGACCGCACGCAGCATCTCCACGCCCACCGGTCCGATCTCCTCGGCCAACCACGGCTTGTGGTCGCGGCCGACCGCGTGGTGGTGGGTGATCGAGGCTCCGTTGTGGACCATCGCGTCCGAGGCGGCAGCCTTGGCGACGAGCCACTGCGGCAGCGGGTCGGCTGACGCCTTGGTGGCCACGGTGAAGTACAGCGAGGCACCGGTCTCGTAGACGTGCGAGATGTGGCAGAGCACCAGGGTCGCCTCACCGAGCGCTGCGACCAGGGCCGCCTTCACGGACTCGTAGACGTGGTCGAGGTTGGACCAGAAGGTGACCGTCTCCATCGTCTCGACCAGGACGCCGACGTCGAGGAGCGAGTCGCGCAAGTACGGGCCGTGGAAGCGGCCGTCGGCCCAAGCCTGGCCGCTGTTCGGGCCCTGGTTCACGCCGCCGAGGCTGGTCAGCAGTGCGGTGACCGCGACTCGCTTCGCCTCGACCGCTGTGGGAGTGCCCTCGTAGCCGGTGACCATCAGGCAGCCGCCCGACTCACCGTCGCTCTCGCCCACCTCGGCCGGCTTGGCCAGGTTGATCGCGGTCTCGTTCTCGTCGGAAAGCCGCAGCACGGTGGGCATCACGCCGGACTGGGCGAGCGTCCGCATCGCGGCGGCGCCCTCGGCGAAGGAGGCCCAGCGCCAGGCCTCGTAGGTCCGGACCTCGGGCAGCGGGCGCACCCGGACCCGGACGGCCGTCACGACGCCGAAGGCCCCCTCGGAACCCATCACCAGCTCGCGCAGGTCGGGGCCGGCGGCGTTCGCCGGGGAGTTGCCGAGCTCGAGGGTTCCCTGCGGAGTGGCGACCTTCAGCCCTACGACCAGCGAGTCGAAGCGGCCGTAGCCGGCCGAGGACTGACCCGAGGACCGGGTGACCGCGAAGCCGCCGATCGAGGCGTACTGGAAGGACTGCGGGAAGTGGCCGAGGGTGACGCCCTCGGCCGCCAGCAGGGCTTCCGCGGCCGGACCGCGGAGACCGGGCTCGAGCACCGCGGTCATCGAGGTGTGGTCGACCCCGACGAGCTTGTCGAAGCGGAGCAGGTCGAGCGAGATCACGCCGGCGAAGCCCTCGCGCTGAGCGGCCAGGCCGCCGACGACCGAGGTTCCGCCGCCGAACGGGACCACCGCGACGTGGCGGCGTACGGCCCAGTCGATCAGGGCCACGACCTCGTCGTGGGTGCCGGGGCGGACGACGGCGTCCGGTGAGTCGGACCCGTCGCCGGCGCGGAGCCTGAGCAG
Organism: Marmoricola sp.; assembly: GCA_046598425.1. GTDB lineage: Bacteria > Actinomycetota > Actinomycetes > Propionibacteriales > Nocardioidaceae > Marmoricola. The sequence continues at coordinate 40,524 of JBKJIN010000038.1, forward strand.
GTCCGGCGTCGACTTGCCGCGGGTGCGGTGCAACCGGGACTCGTGGTCGACCAGGACGTTCTCCGCACCGACCAGAGCGGCGAGCTCGTCGAGCAGGTCGTTGGCGAGCGGGTCGGTGAGCCGGACGTCGGCAGCGGCGACGGCCGGGGTGTCACTGGTGCCGATGAAGGTGTCGACCAGGGCGAACGCGCTCTCGGCGAGCGGGCCGGCGTGGGCCGGGTCGCCCCAGCGGGACCAGTGCATCTCGGGGGAGGTGGCGTCGGAGATGGGGCTCGGGTTCGTCTGCGTCATGTGTTACAGTGTGACATATGATGTCCCACTGTCACAAGTACCTCCGGCGCGGCAGATGAGCGCCCTCAGCGACGGCGCTCCCCGATCCACCGAGGACCTCGCGCTGGACGCCGCCCGCGAAGCCATCCTCGCCGTCGGCTGGAGCCGTACGACGCTGACCGACATCGCCCGCCGGGCCGGTCTGAGCCGGATGACCCTCTACCGCCGCTGGCCGGAGATGAACGCGCTGCTCGCCGACCTGATGACCCGAGAGTGGGCCGGACTCGTCGACCTCGACGTCCGCGCGACCGACCACCGCGAGCGCCTCGTCCAGGGCATCGTCGGCACCGTCCGCGCCCTGCGCGCCAACGAGCTGTTCACCCGGATCGTCGAGCTCGACCCGCAGCTGGTCCTCCCCTACCTGCTCGAGCGCCCCGGCCGTTCCCAGGAGCTCGTCCTCTCCCTGCTCGTCGCCGAGATCACAGCGGGCCAGCAGGTCGGCGAGATCCGCGACGGCGACCCGCGCCTGCTGGCCCGCGCGGTCCTGCTCGGCGCCCACGGCTTCACCCTGTCCACCCAGACCATGACCGACACCGCGATCACCGCCGAGCACCTCGATCACGAGCTCGGCCTCCTCGTCGAGAGGTACCTGCACCCATGAGCGCCCTCCCCGCGACCGATGCCGGTCGGATCACGGCCGGCTCGACCGGCATCCCGGAGAAGACCAACGTCCTGGTGATCGGCCTCGGCGTCACCGGCGCCGGGGTCGCCCTCGACGCGGCCTCCCGCGGACTCGAAGTCGTCGCCGTCGACGCGTTCGACGTCGCCTGGGGGACCTCCCGGTTTAGCAGCAAGCTGGTCCACGGGGGCCTGCGCTACCTGGCCTCGGGCCAGGTCGGGATCGCCCACGAGAGTGCGGTCGAACGCGGAATCCTGATGGAGTCCACCGCGCCGCACCTGGTGCACGCCTTGCCGATGGTGATCCCGCTGACCGACGACGTGTCGGCCTTCGAGGCGTTCCTGGCCCGCCGTGGTGTCGGCGCCGGCGACTTCCTGCGCCGAATCGCCCGGACCAGCCGCTCGACGTTGCCCAAGCCCAGGCGAATCTCCGCCACCGAGACCCGCACGCTGGCCCCGGTACTGCGGCGCGACACCCGAGGCGGCGTCCTCTCCTGGGACGGACAGCTCGAGGACGACGCCCGCCTGGTCCTCGACATCGCCCGCACCGCGGCGGCGTACGGCGCTCACGTGCACACCCGGACCCGGGCGCTGGAGGTGACCGGCACCAGCGCGGTCCTGCGCGACGAGCTCACCGGCGAGGAACGCCGGATCGAGGCCGACATGGTGATCAGCGCGGCCGGCGTCTGGGCTGGTCAGGTGGTCCCCGGCATCACCCTCAAGCCGAGCCGCGGCACCCACCTGGTCCTGCGCTCGTCCTCCCTGCCGCACGTCCGCTGCGCGCTGATGGCCCCGGTTCCGAACGCGACCAACCGGTTCGTCTTCGCGCTCCCCCAGCCGGACGGCACCTTCTACGTCGGCCTGACCGACGACGAGGTCGAGGGCGAGATCCCGGACGTCGCGGTCGCCCCCGAGGAGGACATCGACTTCCTCATCGACGTGATCTCCCGGGTCCTGGAACGCCCGATCACCCGCGAGGACGTCGTCGGCACGTACGCCGGCCTGCGCCCGTTGCTGGACAGCGACGGCTCGACGGCAGACCTCTCCCGCAAGCACGCGGTCCTCACCTCGTCGACCGGGGTGATCACTATCGTCGGCGGCAAGCTCACGACGTACCGGCGGATGGCGCAGGACGCCGTCGATGCTGCGCTGGCGCACGCTGGTCGGACAGCAGGTCCCTGCCGCACCACGGCGTTGCCCCTCCTCGGCGCCGCACCCCGCGAGGTGCTGGTCGACGTACCGGCCCCGGCCCGCCTGGTACGCCGCTTCGGCACCGAGGCGCCGGCCGTGTTGGCCAACGCGCTCGCACACGGGCTGACCGAGGCCGAGGCGCTGACCCCGGTTAGCGCGACGGTGCCCGCGACCCTGGCCGAGCTGATCTTCGGGATCACCCACGAGGGGGCGGCCGACGTCGACGACCTGCTGGACCGGCGTACCCGGATCGGGCTGGTCCCGGTCGACCGGGAGCAGGCTCAGGAGCTCGCCGAGCGCGCCTTCGCCGTCGCCACCCGTTGAATCCGGCCTGATGGCCCGTCGAAACCGGGCTCGTGGCGACCAAAGGACTGGATTCGAGGGACCATCAGGCCCAACTCAACCGCCGGGTCGGACCAGTCCGTTGTCGTAGGCGTAAACGATCGCGGCCGGCCGGTCGCGGAGGTCGAGCTTGGTGAAGATCCGGCCGATGTGGCTCTTTACCGTGAGCTCGGAGATGAACAGATCAGTGGCGATCTCCCCGTTGGAACGGCCCGCCGCCATCGCGCAGAGCACCTCGAGCTCTCGGGCGGTCAGCACCTGGTGCTCGACGGTTGCCGGTGCCGGGTCCGCGCTCTGCCGGTAGCTGCTCAGCACCCGCCCGGTTACCGCCGGGTCCAGCCAGGAGTCCCCGGCCGCAACCGCGCGGACGGCCCGGATCAAATCGTCGGCAGAGGAGTCCTTCAGCAAGAACCCGGCCGCGCCCGCCCGCAACGCTCCGGAGAGCATCTCGTCGTCGTCGAAGGTGGTCAGCACCAGCACCGGCGGGGCACCCGCGCGCGCGGCGAGCGCCCGGGTCGCGGTGATCCCGTCGACCTCGCGCATCCGCAGGTCCATGACGACCACGTCGACCTGGTCGGCCGCCTCGAGCGCGGCCGGCAGCTCTGATCCGTCGCCGCACTCGGCGACGATCTCGAACCCGTCACGCTTGCGCAGGATCCGGCGCAAGCCGGAGCGGACGAGTTCCTGATCGTCGACCAGGATGACTTTGGTCTCCACAGGCTCGCTCACCACGCCACCCTGCCCGTTCCGTGGGCGCGCCACGGGCAGCAGAGCAATCCGTTGCGCTCACGCAGCGGGACCTTCAGGTCCACCAACCATTCGCCGTCGGTCTGTGCCGCGGCCAAGGTCGCACCGAGCTGCTCGGCGCGTGCGCTCATTCCGGCCAGGCCCGAGCCGCGCCCGTCGGTCGGCGTACCGGCGGGAAGGGCGTTGCGTACCACGAGCCTGGCCTGCTTGGAGGTCACCGAGAAGTGCACCCGGGCGGTACTGGTGGGAGCATGTTTGGCGATGTTCGCCAACGACTCTTGGGCAATCCGGTAGAGCCCGAGGCCGGTTGCCTTCGCGAGCAACGCGGGGTCGCCGGTCTGAACGAAGTCCACCTGGAGACCGGCGCGTTCCATCTGGGCGACCAGGTCCGCGATCTCGGTTCCCCCGGGCAGGGCCTGGGTGGCGGCCGGCCCGTCGGCCAATGTGCTGACGGTCTGACGGATGTCGGCCATCGCCTGTCGTCCGACCCGCTCGGCATCGGAGAGAGCGTCGTCGATCTCGGCGACTACGGGCGCCGCTTCGGCAGACTCCAGGTCGCGCAACGCATGGCGTGCGCCGGTGATCTGAAGCAGGGTGACGCTCAACGAGTGCGCCACGAGGTCGTGGATCTCGCGGGCGATCCGCTCCCGTTCGGCCAGGGTCGCCCGGGCGTGCTCGCCCTCGCGAGCGGCGCGCTCAGCGGCGAGGGCCCGCATCTGCCAGAGCAACATGTAGCCGATGGCGAAGCCGAGCGGGATGTCGACGAGGTGCACCGGTGTCCCGACGATCCCCGGCCCGACGATGGCTCCGATCAGCATCGCGTACGACGCGGCCGCGACGATCAGTCCGTTACGGATCCCGTCTCGGGCGACGACCTCCGCGGTGACGAAGGCGAGCAACACCGGCGCGGTGTCCATCACCGAGCCGACGGGCACAGGGTCGGCCAGCAGCAATCCAGCGGCGACCAACGCCGCGAAGGTCTCCAGCAGGTGGGGCAGGTGGCGGTTGAAGACGAACATCAAGATTCCGGGAAGCATCACCAGGACGGCGCAGACCCAGAGCCAGCTCGGTTGCAGCAGCGCATCGCGCAAGCTGAGCGCGATCAGCACCGCCCCGAACTGGCCGAGGAACGAGAGCACCGGGATCCACCACGGATAGAGCAGGCCATGTGCCTCGACATGCTCCTCAATGCGGGCGCGCAGCCAGCCGAGACGGGTCTCGGTCTGGGCTGGAGTCGGGTCCGAAAGGCGGCGCACAGGTCCCAGCGTAGGGAGGAATGCGGGTCTTCGGCATCCGTCCACGGGCGGTGGCGTCCTGCGACCACGGTCGCAGCCGCATGGGGGACTACGGGGCGATGGATCCCAGCGCCCAGATCCGTAGATTTCCCAGCACCGAGACGAGAGAGAGAAGGTGATCTGTGATGAGCTGGACCGAAACCCACCGCCGTTGGCAGGCACTGCAGGAGATCGAGGCCCTTGCGAACGCGGGCGCCGAGACACTCCCCTGGAACACCGAGTACGCCGAGATCTTCGGCGACCGCGACACCTTGGCCGCGGCCCTGCGCTACCGCTGGAACCTAACCCGCGAGGCCCAGCTCGACACCCACCTGGGTGAGGCCGTCCTCGAGCAGCAACGCACCCGGCTGGTCAAACGAAGCGCTGGCGTCCTGCGGCTGCTCGCTGCGCACGAGGCCGGGGTCACTCCTGCCGAGCCATCGTCCAGCACCCCGTACGTCGCCCACGAACGCCCCCTGCGGTCCGAGCCGGCTGCCTGACCCGACGACCCCAGGTGCCGCGCAGCTTCGTGAGCGGTGTCATCTGGAATCCTGCCAGGGCGACCGTCCGGAACCGGAGGTTTACGAACACCTATTCCGGCTGTCGACGGCCGCGCATCCGATCCAGTAGACGCGACCACCACCACTCGACCTCGATGGTTCCTTCGAATCGGTAGGTGCCGGGGCTGCGATTGATTCCATACTCTTCCCGCGCAGCAGCCTGTTCGGCTTCGGGAAGCCACTGAACCTCATAGGTGCGAGGGGGTTCCGCGTCGTCGAGCGCACGTTCATCTTCGAGATAACCCTGTGCGAGTTCCGGAGTCGTGGCATACGGCGGGTAGTCCTCGATCACGTACTGCCGACCGTCAACGAGCGTCACGAGATACCACGCGAAGGTCTGGGTACCGAACGGCTTGCCCAAGCCCCAACCTTGCTCCTTCTGGCAAGCGAGGTACCCGACAGTGCGACCCTCGAACGACAGGGACGCGATCTGACCGTTGTGCAGCGCTATGAACTCCGAGTGCTCAACATCGGCCATCCGCTCCGCCTCTCAGATCACACGTCCGGAACCGGGTTGTGAGACTGTCAGAGTTGATCGGCGACTACGTCACGGCTTGGCGCCTTCCGCCAGTCTTTGATCATTAGCGGCGCAGCTCTCGCGGTCCCGATTCCGAATGCAACGGAGATCGCGAGTTTCCAGAAACTGTCTCCCCACCCTTCGCTTGCGAAGATGGCACCTGCCGCGAATCCCAGGCAAATAAGGGCCGAGAGGGTCAGGCCGAGCCGATCAACAAGACGTTTCCAAAGCGGGCGTCGCATTGATCCACCCTACGGCGCGCGCTGAGTTGCCGTGCAAGAGATCCAGCGGTCCGCAAATGGTTGTGATCGACTCAAGCGACTTCGTTGACATTTGGAGGACGGGGTCGGACGATACTCGGACAAAACCATTGGAGGACCAATGAAGCGGGCGTTGGCAGTCTCCATCTTCACGGTCATCGCCGCACTCTTGGTGGCTCCGGCATCTGCAGTTGACTACCTCGACGAGGAGCAACACGCCGATAGTTTGGGCGATGCTGCGTACTTCAACATCGATGGCGGCCCCGGGGACGGAATCCCGACCGTCGTGCCTAGCCGATCTATCGGCGACGTCCGTGCGTTTCGCGCGGTTCACCAGGACCACACCGTGCATGTCGCGCTCCACTACCGTTCACTGCCCGACGCAGGTATCAAGAACAAGCACGAATTCAGGTTCAAGACTCCTCAGGTCTACCGGAATCTGAACATCGTCGCGACCCCTGGCAACTGGAAGGGCACGGCCTTCTTCACCGATTTCGAGGGCAAGACCCGCAGTTGTTCCGGTCTGAAGTTCGTCATCAAGTACAGCTATAAACGAGTGGTGCTCGATGTGCCTCGATCCTGCTTGGGGAACCCCAAATTCCTCCGCGTCGGCGCACAAGGCGTCTTCACCCAGACCGAACGTGTCTGGGTGGATGACGCGTACTCCGAGGGAGCCGCTTACAGCGGGGTCGTCTACAGCCCCGCGATCCACCACCCACCGTCCTCGCCCTGAACGTGACATCGTGGGTCGCCCACGATTCGCATGGACCTTAGTTCACAAGGTCACATTCGGTCCCGCCTCGCGCATTACTACGACAAGGGACAGCTGCACGACCGAGCGACCTGGCGTCTCACAACCGCACGGTTCTGAAACACATCCCGCTCAACGGGCCGCTCCGGCTCCCTACCGCGTCTCACAACCCGTGTCCGAAACAGAACGTCTCAGAACTCGCCCCCGCGACGGATAGCGAGAAGCCGCCACCCGCTACTGCGCCGCCCGCAGCAACGCCTCCAGGACCGGGCCCGCCGTACGCGACCCGGACTGGCCGTCGGCGACGAAGACCGCCACCGCCAGGTCCCCCTGGGCGCCGATCATCCAGGCGTGCGTCCGCAGCGGGGCAGCGGTGCCGTACTCCGCGGTGCCGGTCTTGGCCAGCACCGCCGGCGGGACCAGGGATGCGAGGAACGAGCCCGAGCCGTCCTCGACCACGGCGCGCATCAACGCACGCAGGCTGCCCGCCTCCGCCTTCGTGAGCGGCTTGCGCAGAGCTGTGGCGTCGGGTTGCACCGCTGGCACCAGCACCGGAAGCACTGTCCCGCCCTTGGCCACGCTCGCCGCCACCGCGGCCATCGCCATCGGCGAGGCCAGGATCTTGCCCTGCCCGATCAGGTCGGCCGCAGCCTCGGTCTCACCGCCCGGCGCCGGCACCTGACCGAAGTAGGCCGGGAAGCCGAGATCGTGGTCGACCCCGAAGCCCAGCGCGGCGGCCGCATCGGCCAGCGCCGACCCGGTGATCTTCGCGCGAGAGGAGATGAAGGCGGTGTTGCACGAGTTGGCCACCGCTTCCCGCAACGTGATCCGGCCCAACTTCCCGGACGGGTAGTCGGAGTAGTTCTTGAACTGCTTGCCGTTCACGGTGACCGTCGCCGGGCAGCTCACCGGCGAGGTGGGCGTGAGGCCGGCCCGGAGTAGCGCCAGCGAGCTGACCACCTTGAACGTCGACCCCGGCGCGTACTGCCCGAATGTCGCGGTGTTGTAGCCGTCCGCCCCCGGGCCGCTCGCGGCCGCCAGGATCTCCCCAGTCGACGGCTTGATCGCGACCAGGCCGCTGGCGGGTCCGTACCGGGTGAGCAGTCGCTGTGCCGTGGTCTGCAGCGCGGTGTCGAGAGTCAGCGTCAGCGGATCGCCGTCGACAGCATCTGCAGTGAACAAGGCCCGCGGTTCCTTCTCGTTCACAAGGTCGGAGGCCTCTTCAAGCACCGGCTTCGCGATCACCTGGTAGCCGGTCGCACCCGCGAGCTGCTCGTCGTACCGGAGCTGGAGGCCTGATAGCCCCGCGTCGTCACCGGCGACGAGGCGACCCTCGCTCTTCGCGATGATCTCGGCGGTGGCCGGGCCGACGGTGCCGAGGATCGCCGAGGCGAAGTCCTTCGTCGGCGCCAGTGGCAACCGGTCGTCGATCGCGCGGGCTCCGGGGATCCGGTCCACCCGGGCGAGCAGCGCCGCACCGACCTCAGCCTTGCGGAGCACCACCGCCTGGACAAACGCTTTCGGTCCCGCCTTCGCGACCTCCTTCACCAGAGCGTCCGCGCTGAGGTCGAGCTGAGCGGCCAGCCGCCGGGCCGATCCCGCCGCCGCGGTAGCCGAGACCTGGGTCTTGTCGATGCCGAAGCGCACGACCGTGCGCAAGGTGACCAGCGGCTGGTTGTCGCGGCCGAGGATGTCCCCGCGCTTCGGGCGCAGCGTGATGACCGCAAGGTTCTCGCCCGGCTGCAACGACGCCTCCAGCACCGACGGCTCCCAGTCGACCTTCCAGACGCCGGCGTCCTCGACGAGCTTCGCCGAGGTCTCGTGCTCCCAGCGCATCTCGACCGACGGCCCCGTGGTGCGGTGCGTCGACCAGCGCAGCGTCGCGGTCCGGGTCGCGCCGTCCCCGGTGAGGCCGATGACCTCGACGGTCGACTCAAGGCCCTTCAGCCCCTTGACCCGGTCGCCGTAGTCCTGCGCGTCGGTCTCCTCGGTGAACAGGATCTTGCTGACATCGCCCGACTCCAGCGCGGCGGCGAGCGTGTCGGCCGCAGCGCGGGGCGCTTTGTCGTCGTCGCCGAAGGGTCCGCACCCGGTGAGCACCAGGGTGAGGCTGAGGGCGAGCGTCGGCAGCAGCCGGCGGCGGGTCCGAGAGGTCATGCGTCGATACGACCAGACCGACGCTCCGGCATCAAGCCGCCGGCACGATCTCCGCTCCGCTAGTTCGCGTAACCTCCACCAATGCAGATCAGGGGACTCTTCGCCGACACCACCCCGCTGCGCAACGACCACTTCCGCCGGCTCTGGAAAGCGAACATCATCACCGTCGTCGGTGCCCAACTGACCGTCGTTGCAGTGCCGGCACAGATCTACGCCGAGACGGGTTCCTCGGCGTACGTCGGGCTGACCGGGATCTTCGGTCTGGTCCCGCTGATCGTCTTCGGCCTCTGGGGCGGTGCGTTGGCCGACGTGATGGACCGACGCACACTGCTGATCGTCACCACCGTCGGCCTGATCGCCACCAGCGCCGGCTTCTGGGCCCAGGCCGCGCTCGGGGCCGGCAACGTGTGGCTTCTCCTCTGCCTGTTCGCCGTGCAGCAGGCGTTCTTCGCCATCAACCAGCCGACCCGGAGCGCCATCCTCCCCAAGCTCCTCCCCGATGCCGAGCTGCCGGCCGCGAACTCGCTGAACATGACCGTGCTGCAGGCGGGCGCCATCGCCGGCCCGCTGGTTGCCGGGGCACTGATCCCGTTCATCGGGTTCTCCTGGCTCTACCTGATCGACACCATCACCCTCTTCGCGACGCTCGGGGCCGTCGTACGACTGCCACGGCTGCCGGTCGAGGGAGCCTCCGGTACGCCGGGGCTGCGCGCGGTGATCGAGGGTTTCAGCTACCTGCGCGGGCATCCGGTGCTGATGATGTCCTTCGTGGTCGACCTGATCGCGATGGTCTTCGGGATGCCGCGGGCGCTCTTCCCCGAGATCGCGAACCTCGACTTCAATGGCCCCTCCGGGGGTGGACTCGCGTTCGCGTTGCTCTTCGCGGCGATCCCGATTGGGGCGGTGATCGGCGGGGTCTTCTCCGGCTGGGTCACCCGGGTGCGTCGCCAGGGACTCGCGGTCATCGTCTGCATCATCGTGTGGGGCCTGGCGATCACCGGCTTCGGCGGGGCGGTCGCGCTCGCGGACACCGGCGCGCAGACCTTCATGCTCGCCCTAGCGGTGCTAATGCTGGTGATTGCGGGGGCGGCAGACATGGCCTCGGCCGCATTCCGGATGAGCATGCTCCAGGCTTCCGCCTCGGACGCCGTCCGGGGTCGCCTGCAAGGGGTCTTCATCGTCGTGGTCGCCGGCGGTCCGCGGATCGCCGACGTCGCGCACGGCGGAGCGGCGGCGGTCGTCGGGACAGCGACGGCCGCAGCCGGCGGTGGCGTGCTTGTGGTGGTGCTGGTGATCGTGGCGGCGTTCGCGGTGCCGAGCTTCATCCGCTACCAGCTCGCGCCGCCCGCGGCCCGCTGAACGCCCGGCTCAGCTCCCGCTGACCGTCACCCGGCTGATCCTCGCCACCGCGATCTGCGTACTCGTCCAGGGGAACGCGACCCACTTCTTCTGGCTGAACAGCAGCGTCTGGTCCTTCGACCACGGCGAGAGCGGGTTGTCGGACTGGCCGTAGGTCAGGATCGTCCGGGCATCGGGGCCGAACGCGGTGAACGACACCGCCTGGATGTGGCTCGACCCGTAGGTGATCGGCTTGAGGAAGCCGGTGTTGGTAAGCACGCCGCGCGAGGCGAGGGCATTGGCGTTGCCGGCGTCGTTGCCGGACCCGCCGCCGAGCGGGATCGGCGGTGCACCGCGGTCTCCGGCGACCTGGACCGACCCCCAGGTCGCGTTCATGGCGACCTTCTTCGACCGCAGGAAGGCGATCGCGCCCTTCATCGCGCCGATCACGTCGGCGTTGGTCTCGTCGAGGTCCCGGGGGGTGTTCAACGGGTCGGCGCTGTCGAAGGGCACCTTCCAGAACCGTTGGCCGCCGACCAGTCCGGCCTTCGGGAGCCGCTTTACGAACTCCTCGAAGATGTGGGTGCCGCGGCTGCCGATGTTCGACTTCTTGTCCCACGCGGCGAGCACGGGGCAGGCGTCGCCACCGGCCGCGGCCTCGCAGACCGCGACCAAATCGGCGGTGCCCATGACCTCGGCGCCCATCACCCTGTTCTCGTGCTCCCAGCCGCGCAGCACCGTCGGGGTCACCTTGCCGACCTTGATCCGGTCGGTGACGTACTTGGTGACGACCTTCGTCCGCAGCGTCCGGAAGCAGTCCTCGCACCCGATGATCCGGGCGTACCCGGTCAGCTTCTGGTCCGGGTGCGGGAGCCAGAAGGAGTCGTTGGCGTTCATCACGAAGTCGGTCCGGTACGCCGCGGGGAGGTTCTTGGTGCCGAAGATCCCGGGGCGCTGGGCGTCGGCGTCGGTCTTCCAGGCGCATGCCCCGTCGGCCAGGGTGCCGTCGAGACCGGGGAGCCCGGCGATCTGCTGCAGCACCCGCCCGATCGGGGTCATGCAGGCGTTGGCCAGCGAGTTCGGCACGTTCGGGACCACCGAGTGGTCGGCGTACACGACGTCGCCGTACCGGTCCGCTGCCGTGGTGTTGACCCAAGGCATCCCGCCGCCGGCGTCCTGGCGCTTGATCAGGTCGCGGACCGACGTCGCCTTGCCCATGTTGAGGAACGTGTCGATGGTGCGCAGGTGCTCCCCGTTCGCGTCCCGGATCGCGAAGAAGCTCAGCGGCGACCAGCCCATCAGGCTGGCGGCATCGTCGATGACGTAGCCCTGCGGGGTCCGGTACATGTCCTCGGTGACGGTGCCCAGGGTTCCGTCGGGCTTCTTGACGGTCACCTCGACGACCCGCTTCTCGAGCTGCTTGAGCACGCCGTCGGCGGAAAGGTAGGTGAACGGCGAGAGGACGGTCCGGTACTCGTACGGCGTGAACCGGTACCCGGTCGAGACGGTGTGGCTCCAGGTGACGTCCTTGTTCCAGCCGATGTTGACCACCGGCGAACCGATCAGGCTGCCGCCGGCGACGTTGTAGACGCCCGGGATGGTCAGGTGCTGCTGACTGAATCGGTAGCGGCCATTCCACGGGAAGTGCGGGTTTCCGAGCAGCATCCCCTTGCCGGTCGAGGAGTGGCCCTTGCCGACCGCTGTCGCGTTGGAGCCGAACGGCGACGCGGGATCCTTGCCCAGGGCCTTCATCAGCTCGTCCGCGCTGGGCAGCTCCGGCGGGACGACCCCGAAGGTGGCCGGGCTGGGGAAGCCCGGGTCGTCGAGGGTCGGCGGGGTCGCGCCGACGATCTGCTTCAGAAAGTTGCCGGTCGAGGCGAGGATGTTGGCGAGGTAGACGCCGTACCAGACGTCGAGCGCCTTGATGTCGGCCCGGATCCAGCCGGCGCCCTTGCACGCCGGGTCGGTGATGTTCTGGCTGCCGCCGATGGTGCGGAGGTACTTGTTCACCCCGGCCGCGTAGCCGTTGACCATCGCCCGGGCTTGAGCACCCGGTCCGGCCACCGAGTCGGCGAGCAGCTTCTCGACGACCTTCCGGTTGCGCAGGTCGGTGACCAGGGCGTCGGACTGGAGGTTGGTGCCGTTCATCGCGACGCCGTCGTCGAACTTCCCCTCCGGACCCAGGTAGCGCGACCGCTGGGCGCGGCCGCTGAGCAGCACGTCAGCGAGGGTGCAGGTGCTCGTCTGCGCAGTGGCGTACCCGGAGCCGAAGCCGAGGGACCCGTAGTCGCCGGCGGTGATGTGCGGGATGCCGTGCGCCGTACGAGTGATCGTGGCCGTGTACGTCGGCGGGCCAGCCGCGGCGCTGGTCAGCGACGGGGCGGTCGTGGCCAGCAACGAGACCACCAACGCACCGGAAGCAGCGAGGGACACATTTCGTATGTGTGAGGTCACCATGCCTCACTAACTGCTCTGCGCGGTTCCGGTTACGGTTCGTTCACCGGCTCATTCAGCGGCCCATTCATCGACTCAGTCGGTCGGTGACGACGACGTGCACCGTGTCACCGGCCTCCTTGCCGATCTTCACCCGGATCGCCGACTTCACCGGCAACTTGTGGTTGCCATCCCCGAGCGCCATGAAGGCCGACTCGAACGGCTCGCCGTCGACGGTGCCGCGGACCTTCACCAGGCCCCGGGTACCGAAGAACTCGGCCGAGTCCGGCCAGATCAGGTACGGCCAGCCACCGGGCTGTCCGCTCTTCACGACCTCGGCATCGAACTCAGCCAGGGCACCCGCCCGACTTAGCCGGCTTTCCTGGTCGGTTCCGGCGGCGGGCTGCCCGAACCGTCCTGCAACTCGACCTCGGCGACGAAGGCCGACGCCACCGCGACGAACTCGGCCGCGCGCTCGACCTGGGGCATGTGCCCGGTGTCGGCGAACAGGTGCGTCCGGGCGTCCGGGAGGTGCCGGCGGACGGCGTCGAGGTGGTGCGGCGGAAGGATCCGGTCGTCGTCGCCCCAGACCACCAGGGTGGGGATCCGACTGGCGGCGACCCGGGTCAGCAGGTCCCGGCGCCAACCGGACCGGACCCCGACGAACGGTGCGCCCAGGGTGGCGGCCGTACCCAGGAAAGTGGACTGGTAGTCGGGCTGCCGGGAGAGCAGGCCGGCGTGCCGGAGCTGCTCGACGGTCGCCAGGTCGCGGTCCCAGAAGAGGTCCCGGATCGCCTCGGTCCCGGCTTCCCGCGCCTTCTGGCGGAACGTCGACCCGACCACGGGCAGTGCGGCCAGGGCGCCGTACGCGATCGGGAGCGGGGAGATGTTGACGTCGCTGCCGAAGCCGACGCTGTTGACCAGGGTCAGGCTGGCGACCCGCCCCGGGTGGTCCACGGCGAGGGTCATCCCGACACCGCCACCCAGGGAGTTGCCCATCACGTGTGCCGGACCGTCGGCTCCGGCCGCGTCCAGCAGGGCCGCCATCGCGCGGCCGAACGCGGGCAGGCTCGGACGCTCACGTCCGCGGCGGCTGTAGCCGAAGCCGGGCAGGTCGGTGCTGATCACCCGGTACCCCGGACCGTTCTCGCTGCGGGCGAGCAGGTCCTGGGCTTCGGACCAGTCCTCCAGGCTGCGGGCGATCCCGTGGATCAGCAGCAGCGGCGTACCGTCTTCGGGCCCGCTGATCCGGACCCGGAGCGGGACCCCGTTCACCTCCAGCGTGGTGGTGTCGTTCGCCTTCACGGGTTCACCTTCACGGCGTCGCTCACACGGACGCCTTCTCCGTACGGCGGGCCGGCGTGAACTGCAGCGTCTTGTGCAGGTCACGGCGCATTGTGGTCGCGGAGTCGAGAAGGTAGTTCTGCCGGACCCGCCAGGCGCCGTGGTTGCCCTGCTGCGGCAGCTCGTTGGCCGCGCGCTGGATGTAGCCGGACGCCAGGTCGAGCAGCGGACGACCCTCGAGCGGTCCCTCCGGCACCGGGACGACCGAGTCCGCGCCGACCTTGTCCATCTCGTTGATCACCTTGCAGACCAGCCGGGAGGTGAGGTCGCCGCGGAGCGTCCAGGACGCGTTGGTGTAGCCGACGCAGAGGGCGAAGTTCGGCATCCCCGTCAGCATGCAGCCCTGCCAGACGAAGTTCTCGTTCAGCACGACCGGCTCCCCGTCGACGGTGGGCTTGATCCCGCCGAAGAGCTGGATCTTCAGCCCGGTCGCCGGTACGACGATGTCGGCCTCGAGGACCTGGCCGCTCTTCAGCCGGATGCCCTCGGGCACGAAGGTGTCGATGTGGTCGGTGACGACGTCTACCTTGCCCCGGCGAATCGCGGTGAACAGGTCCGCGCTGGGGATCGCGCAGAGCCGCTGCTCCCACGGGTTGTAGGTCGGGGTGAAGTGCTCGGCGACCATCTCCGGGTCCTGGAGGATCCGAGTGTTCATCCCGGTCAGGATCTTGCGCATCAGCTTCGGCTGTCGCGTGGAGAGCTCGTAGATGCCCATGTTGTAGGCGATGTTCTTGGTCCGCACGATCTTGTGGGCGATCCCAGCCGGCAGGGTCGAGCGCAGCCTGTTGGCGAGCTTGTCCTGCTTCGGGACGACGCCGATCCAGGTGGGGCTGCGCTGCAGCATCGTCACGTGCGCGGCGTCCTCGGCCATCGACGGGACCAGGGTGACGGCGGTGGCGCCGCTGCCGATGATGACGATCTTCTTGCCCGCGTAGTCGAGGTTCTCGGGCCAGAACTGCGGCTTGACGACCAGGCCGGCGTAGTCGTCGATCCCCGGGAACACCGGCTCGTGGCCCTGCTCGTAGTCGTAGTACCCGGAGCAGGCGTAGAGGAAGGAGCAGGTGATCGTCCGCTTGCTGGCCTTCGTCCCGCGGCGATCCTCGACGTTGACCGTCCAGGTCGAGCTCTCCGAGGACCAGTTCGCGGCCGTCACCTTGGTCCGGAACTGGATGTGCTCGTCGATTCCGAACTCCGCGGCGGTGTCCTTGATGTAGCTGAGGATCGCGGGGCCGTCGGCGATCGAGTTCTCGTCGCTCCAAGGCTTGAATGGGAAGCTGAGGGTGAACATGTCGGAGTCCGACCGGATGCCCGGGTAGCGGAACAGATCCCAGGTACCGCCGATGGAGTCCCGGGCCTCGAGGATCGCGTAGGTCTTCTCCGGGCACTCGGTCTGCAACCGGTAGCCGGCACCGATGCCGGAGAGTCCGGCACCGACCACGAGTACGTCGTAGTCCACGTTCTTGGCGCTCATGCGTGAGCACCTTCCGCGGCGACCACGTCGCCGGAGATGTTGCCGGAGATGTTGCCGGAGATGTTGACGAGCCAGTCGATCCCGAAGCGGTCGGTGAGGTGACCGTAGACGTCGCCCCAAATCTGCTTCTCCAGGGGCATGTTCACCCTGCCGCCCTCGCTGAGCCCGGCGAACCAGCCTTGGAGGTCGGCGACGTCGTCACCGGAGAGGCTGATGGTGATGTTGCCGGCGCCCTTCAGCTCCATTCCCGGAGGGGTGTCGGCGGCCATGATCGTGAACCCGCTCGGCGTCTCGAGCACGCCGTGCATCACCTGGCTGGCCAACGGCTCCTCGCTGGCGCCGAACTCCCCGAACCGGTTCACGTTCAGCTCGCCCCCGAGGACCTGCTGGTAGAAGGTCAGCGCCTCCAGAGCCTGGTCCGCGAACTGGATGTACGGGTTGAGCCGTGACGGCATCGGTCCTCCTTGAGCACGCGAGCCGACGACCGGCCCGACACGGTCGAGAGTAGTCCCGAACCAGCGGCGGCGTAACTGTGAGTTACATCTTATTGACACAAGTTCAGTAAGGCCTTCAGGCGTTGCTGACCGCTTCCTGGGCGTGCACGGGCAGCATGCAGGCGACGTCGAGGCCGAGCACCCGGTTGAGCCGGCCGAAGGCGATCCAGGAGCCCAGGCACATGCTGAGCTCGACGACCTCAGCCTGGGAGTAGTGCGCGAACATCCGCGCCCAGAACTCGTCGTCCAGGTTGTGGTGGTCCTCGGCGAAGCGACGGGCGTACTCGGCGGCCAGCTTGCTGCGCTCGTCGAGCACGGTCGAGGTCTGCCAGGTGCGGACCTCCTCGTCGAACCCGGTCTCGACGGTGACGCCGTCGCGCTCGGTGCGCCAGTCCTGGCAGAAGACGCAGCCGTTCACGTCCGCGATAGTCAGCCGCGCAGCCTCGAACTCGTGCAGCGACAGGGTGCTGTCGGCGTACACCGCGCCGGAGAACTTCACTGCCGCGAGGCCGATCTTGGGGACCATCTCGCCCCAGACGAAGGAGATCGGGTCCTTGCCCTCGGGTACGTCGACCAGCATCGGTGCAACCTCTCTCCGCATTCGTTCCCCGCCTCGGTTCAGTGTGCCTCCTGGGCTCGCCGAAATCTAGAACCTGTTCCAGAAACCGCACCTCAGCCCGGCCCCGGTTACCGCCGTCCCGGAACACCTTGAGATCCTCAGGTATGAGCGAGCCGACCCCGACCCAGCCCCGGGTGGCCAAGCACCTGCTCGATCCCGCCAACCCGCGACCGCGTCCGCGTAACGACGAGGGGCTCACCCGAGTTCAGCAGTGGGTGATGTCGGTGTTGATCGTGACCACGATCTTCCACCTGGTCGTCGGGCTCATCTTGGCGGGCGTCTTCATCGACGAGTCACGTCCCGAAGCACGGATCGGCCTGATCGTGATTGCTGCGATCTTCGGGATGGGGGCCGTCGCGGCCGGCCTGGCGATCCACAAGAGGACCCCGGTGACGCCGTGGCTGCTGCTCGGCACGATCCCGTCGATCGTCGGGATGTTCGTCGCCTTCGCCTGACCCCGAACGCTGACCCCGAACGCTGACCCCGAACGCTGACGCTGACGCTGACCGAGCAGGTTTGTGCGGGTCAGCGCGTACAGAACCTGCCTGCTCGGCGTACTCGGACACTCAGGTCGCCGGACGTCGGGCCGATGGGACCTCTGAGCGAGTGCGGTCAGAAGGGGCCGCAGGTCGCTTCGACCTACGCTGCCTACGTTTGGACGTCCTGCCGTGCGCTTCTTCGACCTTCGCCCCGCTTTCCCCCGTTCGACTCGCTCCCGCGCCGCGATCGCTCTCAGCCTCGGCGCCCTCCTGGTCGGCCTGCTGCCTGCCGGACCTCGCGCCGACGCGCTTGGCTACTCACCGCTAGTCGACGAACCGGCGCGCTACGAGGGTCAAGTCACCTGCACCAGCAGCGCCCAGCCCGGCACCCTCGCGCTGGCCCGCTACCTGCTGGCGCGCTACCCGGTCACCAAGTCGATGGGGATCATGCGCGCCTGCGGAACCGGATCCACCAGCGAGCACAAGGACGGCCGGGCCTTCGACTGGGGCGCCGACGTGAAGCGGACCGAGACCAAGTCGGCGGCGTACCACTTCATCCGCGCGGCGCTGGCGACCGACGCCGCCGGCAACCGGAACGCGCTGGCCCGTCGGCTCGGGATCATGTACCTGATCTACAACGACACCATCTGGTCGTCGTACCGGGACTTCGAGCCGCGGCCGTACCTCCACGCGAGCTGCAAGGCGAAAGCCACCTGTTCCCGGTCCCTGCGCCACCTCGACCACGTGCACATCTCCCTCGGGTACGGCGGCGCTGCCGCGCAGACGTCCTGGTACCGCCAGCGGAACGTCCCCGCCAAGCCGGCGTTCTACCCGCGCACCGGCCAGGTCGACCCGGACAACACCGCGGTCACCCCCGGGTTCAACGTCCCGGCGACCGGTCAGCTCGTCGAGTCGCCGTACGTGCTGCGGGCTGGAGTGACCTACCGGGTAGTCGTCACCGGGTACGTCCGCTACGGCCCCGGCTCCGCGATCGGGGACGCGAACTGCAACCGGGCCGAGGACGGCTGGACCTACGTCCCGACCGACCGCGGCCCGCTGCCCGAGCCCCCGCCGGCGGAGCCAGACCCGTGGAGCGGCGACTGGGGCGACGGCGGCTGGGGTGGCGCCACCGCTGGCAGCGACCACGCGGCCAGTCCGGGCGCCCGTCCCGTCGCGACCACCCACGGCCTGATCCTGCACAAGATGCTCCGCTGGGAGGGCGGCTGCCGGCTCGACCACACCTACGAGACCTGGTTCTCGCCGACGATCAATCAGCGCCTGGCGTTGCGGTACGTCGACACGGACCTGACCGACAATTCCGGGTACTTCCGGGTCTACGTGGCCCGCGACGACATCACCCTGACCTCACTGGTCAAGAAGTAGCCCTCAGTCCCGCTGCTGCCAGGTGCAGAGGCAGATCCGGTTGCCGTCCGGGTCGGCCAGCACCCAGAACGACGGCGCACGCTCGTCGCTGACCAGGGTGCCGCCGGCCGCGATGGCCGCGTCGATCCGCGGCTGCACCTGGGCCGGGTCGATCCAGACGTCCGGATGCCAGCGCTGCCGCTGCTCGCCGTACTCGGACGGCTGGAACCAGATCAGCGGGAACGTGTCGTAGGGGTCGACCACGTCGGTCCACCCCTCGCCACCGGTGTGCTTGCCCCCGAGCACCGCGGCCCAGAACGGCGCGATCACCGCTGCCCGACTGCTGTCCAGGCCGTACTCGAGCCGGGAGACCGAGGCACACTCGACCTCGGCACCAGCAGCCTTCGCGATCTCGTTGATCCGCCGGACCAGTCGTACGTCGCGGTCGGTGACGCCGCCGGCGTCGTGGCTGCTCAGCCGGACGTCGATCCGCGAGTAGCGCAGGTCGAGGTCGGGGTGGTGGTCCATCTCCTCCGCGGCCGCGCCGATCTCGTTGAGGATCGCGAGACCGCTGACGAAGTTCTTGGTCCGGATCCGGGTCTGGAGGCCGTGGAGCAGGTAGGCCCACCCGGTCAGAGCCTCCTCGGCGATCTGCTGTCCGGTCAGGGTCTTGATGCTCATGCCCCCATGCTGACCCAGGATGCCGACAGCCGATACCCCCTCAGCCCGTACGACGCCGCCGGGTCGCGCCCCACAGGCCGACGCCGATGCCGACCACGGCGCCGCCCAGCCCGATCGCCTTCTGCGAGCCGGTCATCTCGCCGTGCGTCTTCCACCCGCCGAGCAGGTCGGCCGCGTCCGCGCCCCCGGAGGCCAGAAACCAGCCGCGGGTATCGCGGCCGCGGAGTGCGGCGTGCACCAGCAGCCCGCCGATCAGGGCGTCGCGGTAGCCCATCGAGTGCAGCAGCAACCGGTGCGAGGGCACCAGCACGGTGTCGTCGCCCCAGAGCCGGTTGGCCTTCTCAGGAGCCACCAGGAACGAGATCCCCGAGGCGAGGCGGATGCTTCCGGCGGCCAGCGCGGCGTTGTCGATGCTCATGCGGAGACGGTACTCAGCCGGGCATTCTCCAGCTCCCAATACGCGCACATCGAGGTGATCAGCCCCTGCTCGTCGACGCGGTAGACCACGACCAGGTCGATCTCGGCCCGGCTGCCGTCACTGAAGGTGGTGGTGAAGGTGGCTTCCTGGGCCGCGGAGTCACCGCAGGCGTGCGAGGTCCGGACCTCCACGTCGAACCGGGCGACCGGAGCGATCGCGACGTCCCAGAAGTGCTCCGCCCCGGCTCGGCCGTGGTGGCCGGCTCCGGTCGTGTCGAAGATCCCCGGACCGACCGGGTCGTGGATCTCGCAGTCCTCGGCCCAGAGAGCCAGCCAGCCCTGCTTGTCGCCGGCAATCGCGCAACGCAGCGCCGCCTGGTGCGCACGGCGAGCGGGATGATCGCCGTCGTTGCCGAGCCAGCGGAGGGTTCCCCGGTCGTCAGTCATGACCGGAGCCTAGAGCCGGAGGTCAGCCGAGCGGACGGAAAAGCAGGTACGTCAGCGCGGCCTGGTCCGAGTACGGCGCAGCCGCGGGACTGGCGGCCTGGTCCGACCAGGTGGTCGTCCCCGCGTCCAGGTCAACCGTGGCCACCGGCGGACGCGGCGAGGTCCGGGACCCGCGGTGGTTCTTGGTGGTGTCGGTGCAGCGGGCGTCCTCGTCCATGGCGACGGTGTCGCCGTCGGTAGGTGGACGGCGCTCGGCCGGGTCGTAGCCCTGCTCGCAGACGGCGGGCTCCTGGTTCATGATGAGACCGAACCGGGCGTTGTACCCCTCGGAGTTCTTGGCCGTCACGGTGTAGCCGCCGGCGACCATGTACGGGTAGACGACTAGGACCTGGCGAATCCCCGGGAGCTTCTTGACGACGATCTCGCCGGTGGTGACCAGGTTGTTGATCAGGCTGCCGAGGTCGACCTGGTTCTGCTCCAGGAAGGTGCGCAGCTCGTTG
>JBKJIN010000035.1:0-6995 GCA_046598425.1 Marmoricola sp.
GTATGCCGCGGCGCCGCCACGGCTCACCCGCCTCAGCGTGGATCGCGCCCAGCGCTGCGGAGCCACCAGGCTGATGGCCGGGCGCCCTCTGACCCGGCGCGGCAGCAGGGGGCCCGCCCCGACCTGGTCGTGCTGGCAGCGCTGGGCGCGATCCACGCTGAGGCGGGTGAGCCGTGGCGGCGCCGCGGCATACCGCACCTTCCGCTGGTGGTGCAGGCTCACCACGTGCAGGTCGGGCCGCTGATCACGAGTATCGGGGGTCCGTGCCTGTCGTGCATGGATCTGCACCGCCGGGACCGGGACCCGGCCTGGCCCGCGTTGCTGTCCCAGCTGTCCCCGACCTGGCCTCTGCGCCCCGGCCCGCCCATCACGGCAGAGAGCACGCTGACAGCGACTACTATCGGCCTGGCCGCGATGATCGTGCACACCTGTCTGGATGGCCAGCCGGTGCCAAGGGATCTCTCGCTAGAGGTCTCGCTGCCGTGGCCGGCGATCCTGAGCCGTCGCTGGTTTCGCCATCCACTTTGCAGGTGCATGGCGAACCTTGAGACAATGGTGGGGTGAGTGAAATCCCCCGCAGGGCAGCGATGCGAACTGTCAAGCTTGCCGGGCTGCCCCTGGGCTTCGCCGGCCGCGCGGCCCTGGGCCTGGGCAAGCGGGTTGGCGGCAAGCCGGCCGAGCTCGTGGCCGCGGAGTTGCAGGCTCGCACGGCCGACCAGCTCTTCAAGGTCCTCGGCGAGCTCAAGGGCGGGGCGATGAAGTTCGGCCAGGCGATGTCGATCTTCGAGGCGGCCCTTCCCGACGAGGTCTCGGCCCCCTACCGCGACCAGCTCACCCGGCTCCAGGACTCGGCGCCGCCGATGCCGACGATCACCGTCCGGCAGATCCTGGCAGCCGAGCTCGGCGCCGATGTCGGCCGGCTCACCGACCTGGACCCGGTCCCGGCGGCAGCCGCCTCGATCGGCCAGGTGCACCGGGCCCGGTGGGACGGCCAGGACGTCGCGGTGAAGATCCAGTACCCGGGAGCCGGCGAGGCGCTGCGCAGCGACCTCAAGCAGCTCGCCCGGGTAGCCCGCACCCTCGGCCCGGTCTTTCCGGGCGTCGACGTGAAGCCCTTGATCGCCGAGCTCCAGGAACGCACCGAGGAAGAGCTCGACTATCGGCTCGAGGCAGAGGCCCAGCAGGTCTTCGCCGCCGCGTACGCCGACGACCCGGTGATCGTGGTCCCGGAGGTCCTCGCCGGCACCCAGACGGTCCTGGTCTCCTCCTGGCTCGACAGCACCGCATCGCTGGCGCAGGTGGTCCGGGATGGATCGCCGGCCGAGCGCGACCACTACGGCGACCTGTTCGCCCGCTTCCTCTTCGGCGCCCCGGCACGGACCGGGCTGCTGCACGCCGACCCGCACCCGGGGAACTTCCGGCTGGTGCCGCAGCCCGACGGCTCACCCGGCAAGCTCGGGGTGCTCGACTTCGGAGCCGTGGCTCGCCTCCCTGACCGCACCCTGCCGGCGTCCCTGGGCCGGTCGCTCCGGCTGGCCTGCGATGACGACTACGACGCGCTGGTCACCGAACTGCGGGCGGAGGGGTTCATCCGGGACCGGATCACCGTCGACGCCAACAAGCTGCGTTCCTACCTGGCACCGCTGGTCGAGCCGGGCCGGGCCGACGAGTTCACGTTCTCGCGGGCCTGGATCCAGGAGCAGTTCACCCGGCTCAACGACCCGAAGGGCGACGCGTACGCCGTGCTGCTGCGGCTCAACCTGCCGCCGTCGTACCTGCTGATCCACCGGACCTGGACCGGCGCCGGCGGCGTCCTGAGCCAGTTGGGTGCGACCATCGGGCTGCGCGGGATCCTGGAGGACGCGCTCCCGGGGTTCGCCTCCGACGCTGGTTGAGGAGGGCCGCCAGGCCCGTCCCGAAATCCCTCACCACCACTCCGAGTCCAGCTTGGACTCCATCGCCCGCAGGTGCTCACGCGAGCAGGAGTCGCAGAACCACTGCACCCGACCCCGTTCGGTGGCCGACGTCCAAGTCAGCGGCGGCGGGTCGGCGGGTGCGTCGGCGCCGCAGAGGGCGCAACTGGTCATGGGGCCACGGTAGTCCAGACGACGAAGGCCGGTCCGATGACGAGAAGTCATCGAACCGGCCTTGTCTTTCCCGCGATCGACGAGAAGTAGGTGCTCTACCGAGAGCGCTCGCTCAGATCACGCGGGCGAGGGCCAGCCGCGCCTGGGCAGCGGCGCGCTCGGCCTTGCGGGACAGCCGCCGGGCGGCTACGAGCTGGCGCGCTCGCCGTACCCGTTGCGCCTGGTCCAGCCGTTCGTGCAAATGCGCACGAACGAGGTCCTCGTTCATGAGGTTGATCATCGTGGTGCTCCGTTCAAGAGTTGGGTTGTTCATGCCGCCACCGGGTTCTTCCGGGGACGACCACGCGGGCGCTTGCGGGGGATCACCACTCCGGACAGGAACAGCTCACCGCCCCACACGCCCCACGGCTCGCGCCGCTCGAGGGCCCCGGCAAGGCACTCGGTGCGGACCGGGCAGCTCTGGCACAGGGACTTGGCCAGCTCCACATCATTCGGTGATTCCGCGAAGAACAGCTCCGCTTCGTTCACCCGACACGGAAGCAGGTGATCGTCGGCCGTGGTGGGGCCGAGAACGCTGATGCTCATGTGTCACCTCTCTCATCTCTATCGATCGCTTGCGGGAAAGTCGGGGGTCCTGCTCGAAACGCCCGGAGAAACACGAAGGCCGCGGATTCCCTGTCTGGGATTCCGCGGCCTTGGAGGTGCCGGTCACTGAGTGTGGACTCAGGTGACAGGTGGACTCCAAGGCTGGAGGCCCATGGCCGGGGTGGCCTTGATGGCGGCTGCATGACGCTTGACGGAGGACAGATCGGAGGCGAGCTCGATCGCGTTCTGGCGCACATCACCCGTGCCAAAGCCGTAGGTGGGCACGACGGACGTCATGCGAACTACGGTCGTGTTGTGCCAGGACTGGTTCTGCATCGTCTGGTTCTTCATGGTCGTGCACCTCCTTCGGATCGTTGGGCGCCAGCGTTGTCAGGGCTGTGTGCGCGCAGTCGTTTGCGTGAGGACAAGGTACGCCCGGCTCAACAGGGCGCGCAAATCATTTATTCGGGTCCTCTAGTCGAGGCTTTTCCCACCGAGAACGGCGAGCACATCGTCGGCGTACTTCTCCAGTTTCGACGCCCCGATCCCGCTGATCCGGAGCATCGCTTGCTGGTCCTTCGGCTGCACCTCGGCGAGCGCCTCCAGCGTCGCGTCGGAGAAGACCACGAAGGCCGGCACGCTCTCGGCGTCGGCCCGCACCTTGCGCCATGCCTTCAACGACGCGAACAGCTCCTCGTCGTACGGGACCGGGCAGTCCTCGCAGAACCCGCGGTTCCGTTCGCGGGCCGAGGCCAACGGGCGCTGGCAGAGCTTGCACGCCGACGCCTTGCCGCGCCGGCGGCCGGTCTTGGCGGGCCCGGTCGCCGAAACGCGATCCGTCACCGACTCCGGACGCAACGAGGCCAGGAAGCGGGACGGTTTCCGGCGGGCCTGACCTCCGGGGTTGCGGGCCAGCGACCACGAGATCATCAGGTGCTTGCGGGCCCGGGTGATCCCGACGTACAGCAGGCGGCGCTCCTCCTCGATCGCCGCCGGGCCCTCGGCGTAGGTGATCGGCATCGAGCCCTCCTGCATGCCGGCCAGGAACACCGCGTCCCACTCCAGGCCCTTGGCGGTGTGCAGGGTGGCCAGGGTGACGCCCTCGGCGACCGGCGCGTGCTGCTCGTGGGCCCTGCGGTCGAGCTCGGCGACGAAGCCCTCCAGCGTCGGCGCCAGCTCTCCGGCGGCGTACTCGTCGGCCTGGGAGATCAGGGCCATCAAGGACTCCCACCGGTCCCGGGCCTGCCCGCGAGCGGTCGGCGCCTCGGTGCTCCAGCCCATCCCGGCCAGGACACCGCGGACCTGTTCGAGCATCCCGTCGCTGGCCGCCTCGCCCGCCCGCAGGCTGGCCCGCAGCAGCGCCAGTGCCTGACGGACCTCCGGGCGCTCGAAGAACCGGGCGGCACCGCGGACGACGTACGGGATGGAGCGCGCGGTCAGCGCCTCCTCGAACGTCTCCGACTGGGCGTTGATCCGGAACAGCACCGCCATCTCGCGCAGCGGCACGCCGGCAGCCTGTAGCCGGGCGACCTCTACCGCGACCGCATCGGCCTCGGCAACCTCGTCGGTCGCCTCCTGCCAGCGGACCTCAGCGCCGGAAGGCTGCTGGGCGCGGAGCTCGACCGAGCCGGTCGCGCTGCCCTTGAGTAGGCCGTTGGCGGCGGCGATCACCTGGGGGGTGGAGCGGTAGTTGCGGACCAGCTCGACGTTGGTGGTGCCGGGGTACCGCTTCGCGAAGTCGGTCAGGTACGACGCCCGCGCACCGGCGAAGGAGTAGATCGTCTGCGCCGGGTCGCCGACCACGCAGATCTCGTTGCGACCGCCGAGCCAGAGATCGAGCAGCGCCGCCTGGATCGGGCTCACGTCCTGGAACTCGTCGACGACGAACCACTTGTACTGCGACCGGACCGATGCCGCGACCCGGTCGTCCTCGCTGAGCAGGGCCGCCCCGATCAGCAGGACGTCCTCCATGTCCATCCGCCCCTGCTCGCGCTTGAGCTCCTCGTACGTCGAGAAGACGTGCGCCACCTCGGCGTGCGAGAGACCACTGACCTCGCGACCGCGCTGGGGCGCCAGGGCGACGTAGTCGTCAGGCCGCACGTTGGTGACCTTGGACCACTCGATCTCGCTGGCCAGGTCGCGCAGGCGGGCCTGGTCCACGTCGAGCCGGTTGCGCCGGGCAGCCCCGGCGACGATCGGGATCTTCGAGGCGGTCAGCTCGGGGGGCTCGCCGCCGTAGACCTTGGGCCAGAAGTACCGGAGCTGGCGCAGCGCGGCGGCGTGGAACGTCCGCGCCTGGACCCCGGGAGCTCCCAGCGAGCGCAACCGGGTGCGCATCTCGCCGGCCGCCCGCGCCGTGAAGGTGACCGCGAGCACCTCGGAGGGGTTGTAGACCCCGGTCGCGACGCCGTACGCGATCCGGTGGGTGATTGCACGGGTCTTTCCCGTCCCCGCTCCGGCGAGCACCCGGACCGGACCGCGGAGCGCTAGGGCGACCTGTCGCTGCTCGGGGTCGAGCGCCTCGAGGAGGCGATCAGCGCTGCCGGGGAGACTCACGGAATGTTTCACCTCCTGGTTTGGTTGAACCGGCGATCATCGAGTGATCGACCTGACCGGCTGTCGGGTTGAAGCCTAGTTGCGAGAGGGGACAGCCGAGATGCCCGGCCAGTTCACGATGTACTCGACCCCGTGGTGCGGGTACTGCCACCGGCTCAAGAGCCAGCTCGACCGGGAAGGCATCCCGGTCACCGTGGTCGACATCGAACAGGATCCCTCGGCCGCGGACCTCGTAATGCGGGTCAACAACGGCAACCAGACAGTGCCCACCCTGGTCTACTCCGACGGCAGCGCGCAGACGAACCCATCGGTCAAGCAGGTCAAGGAGAAACTGGCCGCGCTGGCCGGCTGAGCGGCTGGGGCTGCGCGCACGTCACCGGGTTTCGACACGCTCAATCACCACTGGCCCGGGAGCGGGCCGCCGTACCAGTGCTCGATCAGCGATCGTGAGATCGAGATGCCGCCGGGCAGCACCAGCGTGCCCACCTCGGCCTCGGCCTTCATCTGCTCGCGGCTGAACCAGCGGGCGTCCTCGATCTCCTCACCGTCCACGGAGATGTCCGCCGAGGTCGCCTTCGCCAGGCAGCCGATCATCAGGCTGCGCGGGAGAGGCCACGGCTGCGAGCCGAAGTAGGTGACCTCGCCGACCCGGATGCCGCTCTCCTCGAGCACCTCGCGGCGTACTGCCTGCTCGATCGACTCGCCCGGTTCGACGAACCCGGCCAGGGTCGAGTAGCGGCCCGGGGGCCAGGACGGGTGCCGTCCGAGCAGGCACCGGTCGTCGGGGGCCTCGCCGTCGGTGACCACCATGATCACGGCCGGGTCGGTCCGCGGGAACTCCTCCCGGCCGCAGTCGGTGCAGCGCAGCACGTGCCCCAGGTGCAGCGGCTCGTAGGTCCCCCCGCAGCGGATGCAGTGCCGGGTAGCCCAGAGCCACTCGGCGATCCCGATCGCGTGCACAAGCAGCGCAGCGGACTCCTCGGTGATCGCCGGGACCAGGAAGCGCAGCGGCACCCAGGACTCGTCGACCGCTCCGTCGGTAATCACCGCGAACCAGACCGCGCCGTCGCGCTCACCGAGCAGCACCCGGGTGCCGTCGGCCGCCTGGGAGGGTGGGACCCAGGCGATCGCGCCGTCGACCGGCTGGACCCGGGTCCCGGCGATCACCAGGACCTGGGTGCCCTCGTCGGCCCAGACCTCGGCCAACCACGCCTCGTCCGTACGCCGGTCCCCGATCCGGTCGTGCGGGTGGTGGGAGAACGCGATCTGACTTCCGATCGACTCCCGGGTCATCGGTTCAACCACGCCGTGAACGCCTCGGTGTCGTAGGGACGCCCGAGGAAGTCGGCGACCAGCGCCGCGGCATCGCGCGAGCCGCCGGCGGCCAGCACGGTGTCCCGGTACCGGTGGGCGACCTCGGAATCGAAGAGGTCGGCGGGGTCGAAGGCGCTGAACAGGTCCTTGGCGATCACCTGGGACCACGCGTAGGTGTAGTAGGCCGACGAGTAGCCGCCGAGATGCCCGAAGCTGGCGAACATGTGGGTGTCGGGCAGGTAGGACCAGGGCGAGTAGCGCTCCTGCAGCTCGATCATCCGCCCGGTGAGATCGGCGGGCCGGTCGACGTGGAACCAGTATGAGAGCGCGGCCCGCACCCAGATGTTCTACGCCGCGATCTCCTACCGGTTCCACCTGGAGGTGCCCGATGACCTGACCGAGCGGCTCTTCGAGCTGTACCCGCAGTACAGCCTGGTCGCACCGCTGGCGGGG
>JBKJIN010000064.1:0-16943 GCA_046598425.1 Marmoricola sp.
GCAACAGCCACGACATCGTCGCGGAACTCCTTGGGATACGGCTTCGGCATAGTGACGATCCTTCCAGCGAGGACGAATCCTCACAGGTCAGGTGTCAACCAAAGTCTGGGCAGTCCCGATCTACTGACCTTCATAGCATGCGTGCCGCTCTATTTCGAGGGCTCTGAACGTGGTGTGAAGCAAAGAGGTCGGAACTCGTCAACGCTCGGTTCTCGACAGAAAGGGCAGGGGCCTGGAGTTGCGCGGAGCCACTCGCGAGGCTAACTCTGCGCAAAGTGCCTGATCAGTAGTTCCAGGGGAAGCCCGGCACGCTCAGCGGCTCTTGATGGTCGTTGTTGGCATTGTGCGGCTGACCTGCATAAACGTGTTGATCGTCGTTGGCCATGGCCGATCTCGACTGGTCGTCCTGCCACATATTTGCCACACCGACGTTGCACGAACTTGCCCGAATCGCACCTAGGTTCTGCCCGAGAGGGTGGAGATTCCGTGCACAGTACGACGGGTCTGCCCCGAGTTTGGTTGACATCTGATCTGTGAGGATTCGTCCTCGCTGGAAGGATGTCGACCATGGCTAAGGCGTATCCGAAGGAGTTCCGCGACGATGTCGTGGCGGTTGCCCGTAAGGGCCAGGCTCCGTTGTCCCAGATCGCGAAGGACTTCGGGATCTCCGAAGGCTCACTGTCGAACTGGATGAAGAGGGCCGACATCGAGGACGGTCGCCGTCCTGGCTTGAGCGAGGCTGAGCGCAAGGAGTTGCGGGAGGCGAACAAGCGGATCCGTTTGTTGGAGCAGGAGAACGAGGTCCTGCGTCGAGCGGCTGCGTATCTGTCCCAGGCGAATCTGCCGGGAAATAGTCTTCCCGCTCGTCCGTGAGATGGCCGCGGCCGGTTCCCGTATTCGGGTGCCGGTCGCGGTGGCGTGCAGGGTGCTGGGCCTGACGACCCAGGGGTACTACAAGTGGCTCAAAGACCCGGTCTGCCAGCGGGACTACGACGACGCCCACCTCATTGACGTCCTCTACGAACTCCACTCCGACGACGCGACGTTGGGCTACAGGTTCCTCACCGACGAGCTCGACCTTGAACACGGGATCGTGGTCGGAGAGAACCGAGTCCACCGGCTCTGTCGCATCGCTGGCATCACCGCGAGCCACCACAAGAAGCGCAGCAAGGCCGGATCGACCGGCCCGGCCCCGCACGACGACCTCCTCGCGGTTGTAGATGAGCACGGCGTGGTCCGCCACGAATTCACCGCCGACGGCCCGAACCGGGTGTGGCTCTGGGACATCTCAGAACACCCCACGCGCGAAGGGAAGCTGTATGCCTGCGCGATCAAGGACGTCTGGTCGAACAAGATCGTGGGCTACTCCATCGACTCGCGGATGAAGTCGGGCCTGGCGATGGCCGCCATGAGGAACGCGATCGCTCTGCGCAGTCCGATCGGGACCGTGTGCCATTCCGACAGAGGCGGTCAATTTCGAGCCAAGAAGGTCCAGCGACTTCTCGCGAACAACGGACTGGTCGGGTCGATGGGCCGCTCCTACGGAGCCGGCGACAACGCCAGCATGGAGAGCTTCTTCTCGCTGTTGCAGAAGAACGTGCTCGACACCCAACGATGGGACACCCGCGAGGAACTGCGCCTCGCGATCGTCACCTGGATCGAGACCAAGTACAACCGCCGACGTCGCCAGCGCGGACTGGGCAAGCTCACGCCGGTCGAGTTTGAGATGATCTACGCAGCCGCACAAGCGGCCTGATTACCGCAAACCCCGAGTGTCAACCAGACCGGGGGCAGACCCGACCGCAGTAGGCGCGTGCCCGGGGCTTGACGGGAGATCAACCGCGCGGCCAATGGGTGTCGTGTTGTGTTTGATTGCGAACGGCACAGCGGACTGGTACTCAGAATGAAACCTGTACCACCAAGGAACTTCCCTCCGAGGAATCACCTAGAGTCTGGGCCCTTCGCGCTATCCCTACTCTGCTGGGAGTGCAAGCTCGCTCGCCAGATCCCGCAGACGGTCGAAAGGAACGTCGGGGTTGGCGAGAAGTTTGATGACCTCGCCGTTGGCGAAGATCATGATCGAGTGCAGCGCCTGGGTCTTGGAGGCCGGCGAAACCCGGGCCGGGTATCCCTGAACCGTCTCGATCTGACCGCCCCATTCGGCCACGTACTCCTTGAGGTAAGCCTCCGGGTCGACGTTCCAGTCCTTTTCGAATGCGAGCTGAACATCGTTAATCATGAAGATTGGGGTTGGGCTGGCTTTGTCGCAGGTCCAGGCCTTGTCGACCTCGGCTTCAGATGGAAGATAGACGCGGGTTCCGGTCTTCTCGGCGAGATCCACAACACTCGAGGCTGACGCAACGACCCCTCCCGCGCATGGCTCACCCAGGGGGCGGGTGCCGAAGCCGTTGTTGTTCCGATTTTGCGGAGGCGAAACTTCGGCCGTTTCGGCCTTGGACGCGGAGGGTGGACCGGCAGGCTTGGTGTCGCCCAGGCCCCACGTCGCCGCCGAGACGACGGCGGCGGCCGCAGTTACGGCCGCAAATCCTGCGACCAGCACACGGGTGCGGCTCCGATCGGTTGACGCTGTCCTGAAACGGGTCATCGCACTCTCCTCGTCGGCCATCGTGACTGATTGGGCTGTGTCATGCATGAACTCTGTGAGCTGGGAATCAAGTCTGTCCATTACCGATGGCCTCCGCTGTGTTGGCTAGTTGGATGTGCTGGCGAAGCCGCCGACGGCCTCGGGTCAGGTTTGAGCGAACCGTCGATGGGTCGATGCCCATCAGTTCGGCGATCTCCTCGGTGCTTAGGTCAAGGTAGAATCGAAGAACCAAGGCCGCTCTCTGCATTGGCGGGAGATCGCGGATGGCTTGCTTGAGATCGAGATGATCAGCAACAGCAGCAGCCTCATCAGTGACTCTCCGCAAATGGTCTTGTGTCATCAAATGAAGTGATCGCCTGGTGTCTCGTTGCGCTCGTCGTTTTTCCTGTAGGAATTCATTGACGAGCATCCGGGTCAAATAGCCGGATGGGTTGGATGCAGCAGCGATCCGGCGACGCTCCTTGAGCGCCCGGAGAAGCGTTTCCTGGACGAGGTCCTCGGCCTGTGTGCGATCACCGGTCAGATTGAGGGCGACGCGCAGCAATCCACCGATTCGTTCGACCACGAACTGATCGAACGAGGCTGCCGCAGGCGCTGGCACGGCACTCGACCTTTGACGGTTCACGTCTTCTTGATGCTTCGCAGGCACGAAACGCTGCATCACCCAAGTTGCCTACAGGCCGGGGGGCGGATTGCAGGTCACCCACGGCGTGTTGGGCTGGTAGTCCACAATCTCACCCTCGTGGGCGTTGTTGACCTGCCAGCGGTAGTCAGGGTCATTGTCACACCATCGAACCAGGTTCTCGGTGTAGTTCCAGTTAAGGAGGTGCAGGTCGAAGACGTCGTTATAGCGCGCAACACCGATGTCCCCTTCGACTCCGCGCTCCATGCCAACTGCCACAGCGCCGTGCGTGAAACCGAGGGGAACGCCGGTCGTCCCTTGCAGCGAGACGTTGTTGAGATAGGAGATCCAGGAGCCGTTCCTGTCGCCATCATCGATCCTAAGCACCTGATACGACGGATTGGGGACGCTGACTGTCTCGAAGATCTTGCAGGAATAGGCGCCGTCTTCTGTTTGCCTGACATTGAAGAGCGTTGGTTGAACGTAGAAGTGATCGTGGTCGACTCCGGTGCAGGAGCTCGGACCCCAAAAGCCGAGGAAATAGCCGAACTCCATGAAGCCCTGGCCAACCTGACTCAGCACGTGGAGGGAGGAGATGTACTGGCAATCCACGTTCGCGCTTGAGATCACTCGCACCTCCGCACGATTGCCGTTTGATGACCAATCGCCCGTGTCCCATCCGGCAATCTGGCCGTAGTCGTCGTCGACTTCCAGAATGTTGTTGTAGGAGTTCATTGCGTCTTCGCAGGCCGCTGCGTTTGCTGGCGCCTGGATTCCGATCACGACCAGGCTGCCCAAGAACAGCGCGGCGATTGTCGTAAAGACCCTTGATGCTGCTCTGAACGTCATGTCCGTGATCCTGTCTCCCGAAAGGTGTTCAACCCGCTGTCAGGTGCGTCACCCGACCGCTAGGAACTCCTTGGCTAGAACGTTCGAGGAGCCCCGAGTACTCGTGGTGACGCTAGCAGGCAACCTGAGCGCCGAAGTTGAGTTCCTCGCACTCATTCGCAGGTCGCCGACTTGATCGGGGATCCACCGCGACGAAATAGTTGGACTCGGCCCTGGCGTAAGTTGCGTAGGCGCATCGCACTGACGGAACCGAGCTTTGCACAGAGGACCCGTCCGGCAGCCTTGATTCTTCGAAGCATCAACGCGTTCCTCAGAGTCATCCGTTCCTACGGAAATCGTTGACGGCTCACGGTTCCAAGAATCGTTCTCCGATTTTCGCCAATCCGACCCCTCACACCCTCCTCGATCGTCGGCACCCATGCTCCTCAAGACCAACCGCTTCCCGGCGGAAGACGCTTGAAACGGCCGACCACCGGCGTTCGGCGAGCGGGCACTGAGCGATCGTCGGGATCGCCAAGCAAGCATGCTGAGCGTGGCCCATCTGGCACGTATCTGGCACGACCTAGAAATCAAACAGCCTCTGACCTGGCATCTTCCCAGGTCAGAGGCTGTTTACTGCTGGCGGTGGCGGTGGGATTTGAACCCACGGTGGGTTTGACCCCACACAACATTTCGAGTGTTGCACCTTCGGCCGCTCGGACACGCCACCGCCGGAGAGATTACCGGAGGGGTCGGGCGCGACAGAAATTGCCTGTCGCTCGCTGCGTCATTGCAAGGTTGCCGCACGCACGCTCGGAAGATCCGCGAGGCCTTCGACCCTGGTGAGGTCACGGCACTGATCGCGTCGGTTGACACCTCCGGCAGGTCCTGACGTCCCTGATACCTGCCGGGTGTGACAACCGGCGTCTGCTAACTCCGCTGCTCGGCGAAGAACGCCTCGAGCAACGCCGCGGACTCCTCGGCGAGCACGCCGCCGATCACCTCGGGGCGGTGGTTCAGACGTCGATCGCGTACGACGTCCCAGAGGCTCCCGACGGCGCCGGCCTTCTCGTCGTACGCGCCGAAGACGAGGCGGTCCACCCGAGAGAGGACTACCGCGCCGGCGCACATGGTGCAAGGCTCCAGCGTCACCACCAGCGTGCAGCCGGTCAGCCGCCACTCGCCGACGTGCTGGGCTGCTGCTCGCAGGGCGACTACCTCGGCGTGACCGGTCGGGTCAGCGTCGCGCTCGCGGATGTTCATCCCGGTGCCGATCACGGTTCCGTGGGCGTCCAGGACGACGGCGCCGATAGGCACGTCACCGCTCACGTGCGCCTCGCCGGCGCGTTTGAGCGCCTGCCGCATCGCGGCGTCCCACGGGCCCATCTTCAGTCCTCGAGGAACTCGTCGAACTCGTCGCCGAATCCGGCGATGGCGGCGATCTCGGCGATGACGTCCTCGGGGAGGAGGTCGAAGTCGTCGAGCAGGTCGTCCATCTCGGCGGCGGAGATCCCCAGGTCGGCGAGGAGGTCGAGACTCCCGGCCGGAGCCTGCACTTCCTCGTCGATCTCGACGTGCACGCCGAGGTGGTCGACGGCCGAGCGGGCCAGCGCCCAGTCCGGGGCCGCGGTCGCGTCCGAGAGCAGGACCCGGACCAGGGTGCCCTGAGCGCGCACCAGCAGGATGAAGTCCTCGTCGATGGAGAGCAGCGCCAGGGCACCGGACTCGCCGGGGTAGCGGCGCAGCTCGTGGGCGATGGCATCGACGTCGTCGAGGGCGTGCAGCGGCAACTCGGCGAGGTTCCAGATGCCCTCGTCCTGGTAGGCGACGAGCGCGAAGTCGATCGCGCTGATCTCCGCGTCGGTCACGTCCGACATACCGCCCACCTCCGCTCGCCGTCGACCCTCAACCTGATGGTCGCAGAACTGTAGCCCGGACGCGAGGCGCGGAGATGTTAGTAACCTTCCCTTCATGCGCCTGCACGTCGTCGATCACCCGTTGGTCTCCCACAAGCTCACAACACTGCGCGACGAGCGCACCGCCTCGCCGGAGTTCCGGCGGCTCACCGACGAGCTGGTCACGCTGCTCGCCTACGAAGCGACCCGGGAGGTGCGGGTCGAGGACGTCACCGTGCGGACCCCCGTCGCCCCGGCGGACGGGGTCAACCTGTCGCACCCCCGACCTCTGGTGGTGCCGATCCTGCGCGCCGGGCTCGGCATGCTCGAAGGGATGATGCGGCTGGTCCCGACGGCCGAGGTCGGTTTTCTCGGCATGGTCCGTAACGAGGAGACCCTCGAGGCCGAGACGTACGCCGAGCGGCTGCCCCACGACCTGTCCGGACGCCAGTGCTACGTCCTGGACCCGATGCTCGCCACCGGCGGCACCTTGGCGGCCGCGCTGAAGTTCCTGACCGAACGGGGCGCCGACCACATCACCGCGATCTGCCTTCTCGCCGCCCCCGAGGGGGTTGCGAACCTGGAGGCCGGCGTCGCCCACCTGGACATCCCGATCACGGTGGTGACCGCCGCGCTGGACGAGAAGCTCAACGAGAAGGGCTACATCGTGCCCGGCCTCGGCGACGCCGGCGACCGGCTCTACGGCTTGGCCCAGTAGAAAGCCCAGTAGAAAGCCCAGTAGAAAGCCCAGTAGCGGGTCCCGAAACCGAGGGAACCGTCCGGGCTCTCCCTGCGTCGGACCAGCACCACTGGCCTGCCAAGGAGAACCCATGTCCGAGCCCACCGCCGACCCGCGCACGCCGAACCTGTTGACCGTCGGGGTCCTAGTGATCGCCCTCGCGGCGGTCTTCCTCGCCGGTCTCCAGGTCCGCGACGACGACCCGCAGCAGGCGGCCGCCAGCACTGTCCCGGACACCCAGTCGGTCGGCGTGGTCACCAGCGGACAAGGCTCAGCCGAGGGCAAGCCCGACCAACTCACCTTCGCCGCGACCGTGACCAACCGGCGCGACACCAACGCCGAGGCCCTCCGAGCGACCAACCACGACGTCCGCGCCGTCACTATCAACCTGAAGAGGAACGGCGTCGCGGACAAGGACATCCAGACCGCCAGCCTGACCATCGAGCCGCGTTACGACTACTCCGGCCGCGGCCGACGGCTGGTCGGTTACACCTCGACCCAACGGGTGAAGGTCCTGGTCCGGGTGCTCGACAAGGCCGGCGAGACCCTCGGCGGCGTCACGACGGCTGCCGGCAACGCCGTACAGATCAGCGGGATCCAGCTCTCGGTCAGCAACAAGGACGAGGTCATCGCCCAGGCCCGGGCCGAGGCCGTAAAGAAGTCCAAGGCCGCGGCCGAAGCACTGGCGAAGGCGGCCGGGCGTCAGGTCGGCGAGCTGGTCTACGTCGAGGAGGTCGTCCCGGACCGGTACGACGAGAACTACTACAGCCTCAACAGTGCCAAGCTCGCCCTCGACTCAATCGGAGCCTCGGAGGCCCGCCGTACGTCGGTGCCGATCTCACCGGGACAGCAGAAGTTCACCGTCACCGTGAAGGTCCGCTGGTCACTCGGCTGATCCCGCCTCCCCACGTCCCTTTCCTCGTCATCCCAGGAGTACTGATGTCAGAAACCACCACCGCCGCTCCCCGTACGCCGAACCTGCTCACGATCGGGGTCCTGGTGATCGCCCTCGCGGCGGTCTTCCTCGCCGGGCTCCAAGTCCGCGAGGACGACCCGGAACCGGTCGGCGCGGGGATCACCTCTGCCAGCACCGACCCGACCGGCGTTCTCACCAGCGGCGAGGGCTCGGCCTCCGGGAAGCCCGACCAGCTCAGCTTCAGCGCGACGGTGACGAACCGTCGCGACACGAACGCCCAGGCGTTGCAGGCGACCAACCACGATGTCCGTGCGGTCACCATCAACCTGAAGAAGAACGGCGTCGCAGCCGAGGACATCCAGACCGCCAGCCTCTCGATCCAGCCGCGGTACGACTACGCCGGCCGGGGGCAGCGTCGACTCATCGGCTACAGCTCGACCCAGCGGGTGGAGGTCCTGGTCCGGGACCTCACCAAGGCCGGGAAGACCCTCGGCGGGGTCACCGCCGCCGCCGGGAACGCTGTGAAGATCAGCGGTGTCAGCTTCTCGTTGAGCAACCAGGACGAGATCATCGCGAAAGCCCGCGACGCCGCGGTGAAGAAGTCGAAGGCCGCCGCTGCGGCACTGGCCGAAGCAGCCGGCCGCGAGGTCGGCGAGCTCCTCTACGTC
Organism: Marmoricola sp.; assembly: GCA_046598425.1. Taxonomy (GTDB): domain Bacteria; phylum Actinomycetota; class Actinomycetes; order Propionibacteriales; family Nocardioidaceae; genus Marmoricola. The sequence continues at coordinate 8,274 of JBKJIN010000064.1, forward strand.
GAGGAGGTCGTCCCGCAGCGGTACGGCGGGTACAACGGGATCGGCGACGGGCTGTTCAGGGCGGCAGTGCCGACCAGCGGGGTGATGCAGAGCCTCCGGGCCGGGTCCGTGCCGATCTCGCCCGGCCAGTTGGAGTTCGACGTCACCGTGAAAGTCCGCTGGTCGCTCTCCTGAGCGGTCGGGCAGAGCCGCTGGTCGTCGGGTGGTCGCGGTGATCGTCTCCCGCGGCTGCCCGGCGGCCAGTCCAGCCCCGAAGTTCTCAGTACGTCGAGAAAATCATGATCTTCCCGGTCGCGGTCGCGACCATCACCAGGATCACGACGAGCGCGAGGATGATGTAGCCGGCCTCGCGGTCTCGCTGCTCCTGGCTCGGCTCGGGCGCCTGGTAGCGGTACCCGTCGTCCGGGGCGATCCTGAAGTCATCAGTACGCGCCATGGCAGTACCTCCGCTTCCACGGTACGCCCGTGGCTGAGGTTGCGACAGGCTTGGTTTCGACGGGCTCAACCAGCAAGGGTGACGGCGCACGCGGCAACGATCTCGTCGGTGAAGTCCGGCGCGAACACCGCCGCTCCGTCCTCACCGGTGACGGTCATCAACCTCACCAGGTTGACGACGTTCTGGGCGTAGAGCTCCGAGGCCGGACCGGGCATCTGACCGGGTACGTCGGCGCCGCCCCAGACCTGGGTCCGGCCGATCCTCACCAGCTCGCCCGCGACGACACCCTCGACGTTGCCGCCGCTCTCCGCGGCGAGGTCGACCACGACCGAGCCAGGCTTCATCGCCGCCACCATCGCCGCGGTCACCAGGACCGGGGCCACCTTGCCCGGCACCGCCGCTGTGGTGATCAGCGCATCGGCGGCCGCGACGTACGGCGCCAGCAGCTCGCGCTGGCGAGCGGCTCGTTCCGAGGTCATCTCCCGTGCGTAACCGCCGGCCCCGGTGAGCGGCTCCAGCCCGAGGTCCAGGTAAGTCGCCCCCACGGACCGGATCTCCTCCGCGGAGGCCGGCCGTACGTCGTAGCCGCGGACGACGGCGCCGAGCCGCTTCGCGGTGGCCATCGCCTGGAGCCCGGCGACGCCGGCCCCGAGGACCACGACCTCCGCTGGCAGGACGGCGCCAGCTGCCGTCATGCTCGGCGGGAAGAAGCGCCGCAGCAGCCCGGCCGCGACCACCGCACCGCGGTAGCCGGCGACAAGCGCCTGGGAGCTCAACGCGTCCATCGGCTGCGCCCGCGAGATCCGGGGCACCAGCTCCATCGAGAAGGACATGATCCCGGCGTCCCGGAGCGCGACGACCAGGTCGGGCTCATGGGCCACCGGCAGGAACGCGATCAGGGCAGCTCCGGGCGGCATGGTCCGGACACCGTCCCGGTCGAGCGGCTGCACCCCGATCACCACGTCCGCCACGCTGACCGCCGCCGCGTCGATCGCCGCCCCCGCCTCGACGTACTCGGCGTCGCTGAAGCCGGCCTGCTCGCCGGCGCCGGGCTCGACCAGCACCTCGTACCCGAGGGCGGTCAGCTCTCCGACCAGATCGGGCACCAACGCCACCCGGGTCTCGCCGGATCGGGTCTCCCGGGCGACGACGATCTTCATCTCTGCACCGTAGTTCAGCGCGCTGCTGCTACCCCGTCTGGCTCCCGACGACCCCGCCGATCGCATAGGTGACCAGCATCGCGAGCAGCCCGCCGGTGACGTTGCGCACCATCGCACGGCGTACGTCGGCCTCGGCGAACCGGGCCGAGGCGTAGCCGGTGAACGCGAGGGCGATCACGACGGACCCCACGGTGGCCCAGATCCGCGTCGACTCCCCCAGCAGGGTGATCGTCAGCAGCGGCAGCGCCGCGCCCAGGATGAAGGCGATCATCGACGCCCCGGCCGCCGGCCACGGGCTGGTCAAGGCGTCCGGGTCGATCCCGAGCTCGGCATCGGCGTGGGCGGCGAGCGCGTCGTGGGCGGTCAGCTCCTCGGCGACGATGACCGCGGTCTTCTCGCTGAGGCCCTTGCTCCGGTAGATGCCGGCCAGCTCTGCCAGCTCGTCCTCGGGGTCCTCCTCGAGCTCGCGCCTCTCCTTGGCCAGCAGCGCCTGCTCGGTGTCGCGCTGGGTGCTCACCGAGACGTACTCACCAGCCCCCATGCTCAACGCCCCGGCCACCAGGCCTGCTGTGCCGGCGACGAAGATCGTGTTCCGGTCCGTGGTGGCGCCGGCGACACCCATCACCAGGCCGGCGACCGAGACGATGCCGTCGTTGGCGCCGAGGACGGCGGCGCGGAGCCAGCTCAGGAGCGCCGAAGTGTTCTCCACGTGCGGCTCGTTCTCATGCGGTCCCAGCTCGGCGTCGGCGGGCAGTTCGGCATCGGCGTTCATGAGCGCCAATGCACCACGGCGCACCGTCAGGCCGCAACCCAGGCAAGGCTGGTCTCAGCGGGCCGGGGACTGCTTCCAGTCGAAGACGTACGACGTCGCGTGCCGCTCCGGCGCGAGGGCCGTGATCCGGGCGAGCACGATCTCGGTGCGGCTCTGGTGAACGACCCGGCAGCGGACGGTCGTACCGACCGGTCCGGAGAGGTAGGGGCAGCGAACCGACGTCGGGTCCAGGTCCAGCCGGGCCCGCGCTCGGGTCTCGAGGTCCGCGCCGAGGTACGCACCGGTGATCCCGAACTCCGCGACGGTGTCGTCGAGCTCGACGTGCAGCCGCCCGCCCCCGGTGACGTCGGTAACCGTGACGGTCCCGCCGATCGTGACCTGGCGCCCCTCGCTGAGCTCGGCCACCTGGACGCAGCGGACCGAGGCGTCGAGCTCCCAGTCGAGGTCGGGGCAGGTGACGGTTCCCGGCGCCATCGCCGGGTACTCCGCCTCGAGCTCGCGCTCGGCCATCTCCCCCACCTGCGCCCCGGGTAGGCGGTCGATCTCCAGCGGGGGCTCCGACGGGCTGCCGCACCCGGCCAGCAGGACGACGAGCAGGATCGCGGACCTCATCGGCCGGCCGCATCCACGTGCGTCCGGACCTCGGAAACCCAGGCCGGGACCAGCTCGGTGGCGGGGCCTTGCCGGGAGACCCGGAAGTCACTGTTCTCCGCCCGCTCCAGGTTGAGCTCGAGGGTGTCGCTGCCGCCGGCGATGGCGTAGTCCACGAAGCCGGCCGCCGGATAGACCACACCGGAGGTGCCAATCGAGACGAACAGGTCGCAGGTGAACAGCTCGCGGTGGATGTCGTCCATCCCGTAGGGCATCTCCCCGAACCAGACCACGTCGGGCCGGAGCGCGGCCGTGCTGCACGAGGGGCAGGCCGGCTCGTCGGCGAGCGGGTGCTCCCACGGCGTCCGGACCTCGCAGGCCTGGCACAGCGCGGCCCGGAGCCGGCCGTGCATGTGGTGTACCCGGGTGCAGCCAGCCCGCTCGTGCAAGTCGTCGATGTTCTGGGTGATCAAGTACAGGTCGTCGCCGAGCAGCGACTCGAGCTCGGCGAGCGCGTGGTGGGCGGCGTTGGGCTGGACCCGGGCCAGCGCGGCACGGCGGCCGTCGTAGAAGCGCTGGACAAGGCCCCGGTCGGCGTCGAACGCCTCCGGGGTGGCGACCTGCTGCGGGTCGTGGCCCTCCCAGAGCCCGTCGGAGTCACGGAAGGTGGGGATGCCGCTCTCGGCGGAGATCCCCGCACCGGTGAGCACCACGACCTTCACACCGCGCAGGCTATCCCCGGGGCAAGTCGGCGCTCAGCGGTACTCAGGGTTCTGGTGGTCGAAGTGCTCGCCGGCGTCCCAAGCTGAGCGTTGGTTGCCGTACCCGGGGACGCCGCCGGCGTCCTTCAGCATCTTCGCGAGATGCATCAGGTTCCACGTCATGAAGGTGGTGTTCCGGTTGGTGAAGTCGTTCTCCGGGCCGCCGCTGCCGGGGTCCAGGTACGACGGGCCGGGGCCGGCCTCGCCGATCCAGCCGGCGTCGGCGTTCGGCGGGATCGTGTAGCCGACGTGCTGGAGCGAGTACAGGATGTTCTGGGCGCAGTGCTTGATCCCGTCCTCGTTGCCGGTGATCAGGCACCCGGCGACGCGGCCGTAGTACAGGTACTGGCCCTTGTCGTTCTGCATCCCCGACAGCGCGTAGAGCCGTTCGATGATCACCTTGGTCTGGCTGGAGTTGTCGCCGAGCCAGATTGGGCCGGCGAGCACCAGGATGTCGCTGGCGAGCACCCTCGGGTAGATCTCCGGCCAGGCGTCGGTGGCCCACCCGTGCTCGGTCATGTCGGGGTAGACCCCCGTCGCGATGTCGTGGTCGATGGCGCGCAGCACCTCGACCTCGACGCCGTGCTTGCGCATGATCGCCGCACTGGTCTCGATCAGGCCCTCGGTGTGGCTCGGCTCCGGCGAGCGCTTGAGGGTGCCGTTGATGAACATGGCCCGCAGGCCGGTGAAGTCGGGAGCGGTGGTCGCGGTCATGGATCGAGCCTGCTGCCGGTCAGCTGCGGCCGCAAGGGCGGACCGGTGACCAAACACTTACGTCCTCGTTGCGCGACGCCGCGGCGAACCAAGGACGGTCGAGCAGAAAGGCCCTAGCGTTGCGGTATGAGCGACGTGCGCGACACCTCGGACCCGAGCACCACTCCAGGAACGCCTCCCGGACAGAGCTTCACCGTCTCGGCCGCCACAGCCGGACTCCCACGAGCAGGTACGACGGTCGGCGTCGCCCTCGCTGGCGCCGCGATCGCCGTTTCCGCGATGTTCGCGCGCGAGAGCGGAGCCCTCGACGTGTCGAGCTTCGCCGTCGGCGCGGTCGCCAGCCTGGTCCTCCTGGCCCTCGCCGGCTGGATCCGCGCGACGGCTCCGGCGTCCGAACGGACGGCAGATCTGGTGTCCTGGCCCGTAGCTGCCGGCGCGCTCGGGGCCGGTCTGATGCTGGCAGTCGCCCTCGACGGGGGACGCGCAGGGGTCTACGCCGGTGGCAGCGTCGTCCTCGCTCTGGGAGTCGCGGGCTACCTGGTCACCCGGTCGGCGCCGTTCGTCGTCACCGTGCTCGCAGCCATCGCCGTCCTTTACATCCAGGCGTTCGACGACATCCTGGGCAGGGACTCGTACGAGATGTTCGGCGAGGACGGCAACAGCCTGTTCTTGATGATCGGCGCTGCTGCCACCGCCTTCGTCGTGATCGTCACCGTCGCCGGTTGGTTCCTGCCGGAGACCCGGATCCTGACCGGCGTCCTGGCCGGTATCGGCGGCCTGTTCGCACTGGCCGGCGTGATGCAGGTGCTGATGGTCTCGCGCGCCTTCCAAGGGATCGACGCCGAGTTCGACGAGGAGTTCGACGAGGGCATGCCGGAGGAGTTCTCCTCACCCGACGGCGAGGAGTACCTCGGCCCAGAGTTCGATGACCCGGAGATGGGTGGCTTCCGCGACTTCATCGAGAACAACCCGTACCGCGACGACATCTACGTGATCCTCGGGTTCTGCGCACTCCTGAGCGCCTTCTGGATCTCCTGCTCGCTGATCACCGGGCACATCGGGTTCCGCCTTCTGCTCGTCGCCGATGCCGTCGCGATGATCCCCCTAGCACTGTTCGCGCTGGCCGCGAGCCACACGACGTGGTGGGGCATCGGCCTCGGCGTCGCCGGCCTGGCCGCGCTGGCCGGTACGGCGTACCGGGCCCGGTCTGCAATCCGGGAGCCTGTCCCCGATCCCCGGTAGACCCCGAGACCGGGGACGTACGCCTCAGTTGGCGACGGTGAACCGCTGCCGCACGTGCGTCCGGGACTCGATCTCGTCTACGAGCGCGACCGCGTAGTCCTCGATGCTGATCTGGTCCCCGACCGGGGACTCCCGCCCGACGACGTACGCGCCGGTGCGCTGACCGGGGGCGATCAGCGGTGCCGGCGAGAGGTAGGTCCAGTCGACCTCAGGGCCGGCGGCCCGCAGGACCTCCAGCGACGCGGCGCCCTTGAGCGCCTCGGACTTGTAGACCTCGGGGAACTCCGGAGTATCGACCAGGCGAACGCCGTCGACGGTGAGGCTGCCGGCACCACCGACCACGACCAGGCGGCTCTGTCCGACGGTGGCGACGAGGTTCGCGATCGTGTCGGGGAACCGGGTGCCGTCATCGATGGTCCGGCTCGGGCCGACCGCCGAGACGACCACGTCGTGCTTCTCGGCGATCCCGGCGGCGAACTCCGGGTCCAGGGCGTCGCCGGTCTCGTCGCTGCCGCTGCGGCTGATCCCGGTCACCTCGTAGCCGCGGGACCGCGCCTCGCTGACGATGCTGCTGCCGATCGCGCCGGTCGCGCCGTAGACGGCGATCCTGATGTCGTTGCTCATGTCTGCTCCTTGATCCGTGGGCCGGAAGCTTGACGGTATCCAGTTGATACTGAGTACTTCAACGTGCTATAGATACCTCATGGAAACCATCGGCCGTCCGCTGGAGGACTACCCGCCGGACGCGTTCGCGAGGGCCTGCGCCTCCCGGGTCGTGCTGGACCGGATCGGGGACCGCTGGACGGTGCTCGTCGTGGTCGCGCTCGCCGACCGGCGGCTCCGGTTCTCCGAGCTGCGGACCCGGCTCGAGGGCGTCACCCCCAAGGTGCTCACCCAGACGCTGCGCGCCCTGGAGCGCGACGGCATCCTGACCCGCACCGTGTACGCCGAGGTCCCCCCACGGGTCGAGTACGAGCTGACCGGCCTCGGCCGCGACCTGCTCGCCCCGATCGACGCCGTCCGGGTCTGGGCCGAGCAGCACGCCGCCACGATCGTGGCGAACCGTGCGTCGTACGACGACCGCTGACGCCACAGCCGCTTCACCGAACCGGTCCGCCGCGGGGTCCGGCCGGGTAGCGTCCCGGCCATGAGCGATCTCGGGCATTCCGCCGCGTCGTACCCGCCAGCGCCCGTCGGGCCGCCCCAGCCGGAGATACCGCTGTGGTCGATCCTGACCGCGGGCGCGATCGCCCTCGTCGGCGCCGTGATCGTGACGTTCGTGGTGCTCGGCGAGCTCCGGAAGGACGACGAGAAGGAGTACCCGAGCGCCTGGGACCCCCGCGTCGCGAAGTACGCGACGATCGTCGAGAAGGAGCGCGGGCTCAGCTTCCTGCACCCGGTGGAGGTCCGGTTCCTGAAGAAGGACGCGTTCACCCGGGAGGTGACCACCGACGAGAAGGACCTCGACAAGAAGGACCGCGAGGAGATCGAGCAGGCCGCGGGCCAGCTCCGGGCGATCGGCCTGATCACCGGGGACGTCGACCTCCTCGCCGCGTTCAACGGCGCCAGCGGTGGCGGGACCCTGGCGTTCTACTCGTTCGAGGACGAGACGATCACCATCCGCGGCACCGAGCTCACCCCGGCGTCCCGGGCCACCCTGGTGCACGAGCTCACCCACGCCCTCCAGGACCAGCACTTCGCGATCGGCGACCGGCTCGAGGAGCTGCGCGAGAAGGACGCCGCGGACAGCGAGGAGTCCGTGCTGGACGCGATCATCGAGGGCGACGCCGAGCGGGTGGCCACGCTGTACCGCGAGTCCCTCAACGGCACGCAGCGCAAGGCGCTGGAGAAGAGTGAGAAGGCCCAGCAGGACCAGGCGACGTCCGACCTCAAGGGTGTCCCCAAGGCGGTGCTGACCATTATCAGCTCGCCGTACGCGCTCGGCGAGGCGTTGACCCAGCTGGTCGCCGAGGACGGCGGCAACAAGGCGCTCGACGAGCTGTACCGTGACACGCCCACGCACGACGCCGCGCTCTACGACCCGTTCCAGGTGCTCGCCGACGACCTCGACGCCGAGGCGGTCCCGATCCCGGCGGTCAAGGACGGGGAGGACAAGGTCGACTCCGGTGAGTTCGGCGCACTGAGCTGGTACTTCATGCTCGCCGAGCGGATTCCGCTGACCCAGGCCGTCGACGTCGTCGACGGCTGGGGCGGCGACGCGTACGTCTTCTACGAGAAGGAGGGCGTCTCCTGCGTCCGTGCGGCGTACGTCGGCGACACCGGGTCTGACACCTCCCGGATGCTCGAGGCCCTCCGGCGCTGGGTCGCGGCAGCGCCGGGCAGTCCGGCGAAGGTCGTCTCGGAGAAGGGCCGGGTGCTCTTCGAGTCCTGCGATCCGGGCACGGGGTCGAAGGTCGGCAAGAACGCCTCGATCGACGCGCTGACCCTCGTCAGCATCCGCAACCAGATCGGCAGCGAGCTGCTCAGCGCCGGCGCACCCGCGGAGCTCGCGGGCTGCGTGGCCGGCAAGATCATCCGGGAGTACTCGACCGCCCAGCTGACCGACCCCAGGTTCGGGGCGGAGGACGCCGGCGTGACGCGTCAGATCCAGCAGTTCGCCCTGACCTGCCGGTGACCGGTTGTGTGTCTGAGCGCGTCGCCGGCGACGCACTGGGGCACACAACCGGGCTCAGGATGGCGTCCCCTAGACCGGCGTTCCAATTTTAGAGTATCGTTCCATTTATGGTCACTCAAGTCAGTTCCGCTCGGCAGGACCGCCGAAAGTCGCGTACGGCAGGGGCAATCCTCGACGCCGCCGAGTCGCTGTTCCTCAGCCGCGGCTACCACCCGACGACTATCGAGCAGCTCGCCGACCACGCGGACGTGTCGGTTGGCTCGGTCTACGGTCACTACGGTGCGAAGGAGGGCGTCTACGCAGCGCTCGTGGACCGGGCACTCGAGCTCGACAAGCGGTACTGCGACCAGGGCTGGGAG
>JBKJIN010000082.1:0-20694 GCA_046598425.1 Marmoricola sp.
CGAGCGCGGCGACGAACTCGTCGTGGACGCCGGACTGGACGAGGATCCGGCAGGCCGCGGTGCAGTCCTGGCCTGCGTTGAAGAGGCCCGCCTCGGCGATCGCACCCGCGGCCTCCACCACGTCGGCGTCGTCGAAGACCACCACCGGCGCCTTGCCGCCGAGCTCGAGGTGCACGCGCTTCAGGTCGGCCGAGGCGGACTGCGCGACCTCCATGCCGGCGCGCACCGAGCCGGTGATCGCGACCATCTGCGGCGTCTTGTGCTCCACCAGGGCCCGGCCGGTGTCGCGGTCGCCGCACACCACGTTGAGCACGCCCGGAGGCAGGAACTCCTGGGCGATCTCCGCAAGGAGGGTGGAGGACGCCGGCGTCGTGTCCGAGGGCTTGAGGACGACGGTGTTGCCCGCCGCCAGCGCGGGGGCGATCTTCCAGATCATCATCAGCAGCGGGTAGTTCCACGGCGTCACCTGTCCGACGACGCCGATCGGCTCGCGGCGGATCCAGGAGGTGTGGTCGGCCATGTACTCGCCGGCCGACCGACCCTCGAGCACCCGGGCGGCACCCGCGAAGAACCGGAAATGGTCCCAGGCGTAGGGCATCTCCTCGCTCATCGTGAGGTGCAGCGGCTTGCCGGTGTCCCGCGACTCCACCGCGTTGATCTCCTCGGCGCGGGCCTCGATGGCGTCGGCGATCTTGAGCAGGGCGGACGCGCGGCCCTGCGGAGTCGTGTTCCCCCAGGACTCGAAGGCGGCCGCGGCGGCGGCGTACGCGCGGTCGACGTCCTCGGCGCCCGACATCGGCGCCTTCGCGTAGACCTGGCCGGTCGTGGGGTCGAGGACGTCGTACGTCGCCCCGTCCGCGGCGTCGACCGCCGCACCGTTGACGAAGTTCTGGAAAACCGCTTCAGCAGACATGCGCCCAGTCAAGCCAGATGACATGCCGTCGTCAAGCATCAACAACGAAATCCGCAGATTGAACCCAGATGTTTACGCGAAAGCAACGCAAGAACCCAGGATCTGATGCGGATTCACTTGCTTTGACGACGAGAGCCTTGGCAGACTGCCTGCATGAGCGACGCAGCGCAGCAGGCCGCACGGGACCACCTCTGGATGCACTTCACCCGGCACTCGGGCTACCAGACGGCCGAGATCCCCACGATCGAGCGGGGCGAGGGTGCCTACATCTTCGACACCCAGGGCCGGCGCTACCTCGACGGGCTCTCCGGCCTCTTCGTGGTGCAGGCTGGCCACGGTCGTGCCGAGCTCGCCGAGGCTGCGGCGAAGCAGGCCGAGAAGCTGGCCTTCTTCCCGATCTGGTCCTACGCGCACCCCGGCGCCATCGACCTCGCTGCCCGGGTGGCCGAGTACGCACCGGGAGACCTCAACCGGGTCTTCTTCACCACCGGCGGTGGCGAAGCCGTCGAGACCGCGTGGAAGCTCGCCAAGAACTTCTTCAAGCTCACCGGCAAGCCCGGCAAGCACAAGGTGATCAGCCGTGCGATCGCTTACCACGGCACACCGCAGGGCGCCCTGTCCATCACCGGGCTGCCGGCGATGAAGGCTCCCTTCGAGCCGCTGGTGCCGAGCACCTTCAGGGTGCCGAACACGAACCTCTACCGGGCGCCCGAGCAGTTCGGCAGCGGCACGCCGGAGGACGAGTACGCGTTCGGCCAGTGGGCCGCGGACAGGATCGCCGAGGCGATCGAGTTCGAGGGCGCCGACACCGTCGCCGCGGTCTTCCTCGAACCGGTCCAGAACGCCGGTGGTTGCTTCCCGCCGCCGCCGGGCTACTTCGAGCGGGTCCGGGAGATCTGCGACGAATACGACGTCCTACTGGTCTCCGACGAGGTGATCTGCGCCTTCGGACGTCTAGGTCACATGTTCGGCGCGGACCGGTACGGCTACCAGCCCGACATCATCACCTGCGCCAAGGGACTCACCTCGGGCTACTCCCCGCTCGGTGCAATGATCGCCACAGACCGGCTCTTCGAGCCCTTCAAGAACAGCGGCGAAACCTTCCTACACGGCTACACCTTCGGCGGCCACCCGGTCTCGACCGCGGTCGCGATGGCGAACCTCGACATCTTCGAGCGCGAGAAGCTCAACAAGAACGTCCTCGCCAACGAAGACGCTTTCCGCAGCACCCTGGAGAAGCTGCTCGACCTGCCCCTGGTCGGCGACGTCCGCGGCGACGGGTACTTCTACGGCATCGAGCTGGTCAAGGACAAGACGACGAAAGAGACCTTCAACGACGCCGAGGCCGAGCGGCTGCTGCGCGGCTTCCTCTCCAAGGCGCTCTTCGAGGCCGGCCTCTACTGCCGCGCCGACGACCGCGGCGACCCGGTGGTCCAACTCGCTCCCCCGCTGATCTGCGACCAGCAGCACTTCGACGAGATCGAGCGGGCGCTGCGGTCGGTGCTGATCGAGGCCGAGAACCACCTCTGAGGGAACCCCAGGTTCACCCCGACGATGCCCACCTCGACCTCGTCGCCATCGATCCAGTGCGGCAGTACAGCCGTCATGAGTCGAACCCCAATCCCAGTCGGTCCATCGTGCGCAGCCAGAGGTTGTCCCGGCCGCCGTTCGCGTCGGCTCGTGCCAGCGACCACCGGGTCGCCTCGATCCCAGCCCAGCGCAGCGGCTCGGGCGGGAATGGCAGCGGCTTCTCGCGCACCATTCTCAACCCGGTCCGCTCGGTCTCGGCTCCCGCGAGCTGATCGAGAGCGACCTCGGCGGCGAACCGGGTGGCCCCGACCCCTAGGCCGGTGAACCCGAGTGCGTAGGCGACCTGGCCGTCGTACGCAGTGCCGTGGAAGGCAGCGAACCGGGTGCAGGTGTCGATCACGCCGCCCCACCGGTGAGTGAACCCGAGCCCCTCGAGCTGCGGGAAGGTCGTGAAGAAGTGCGCTGCCAGGACGTCGAAGGTCTCGGGACGCTGCTCGTACGACGCCCGCTGACGACTGCCGTAGTGGTAGATCGCGTCGTACCCGCCCCACAGGATCCGGCCGTCCCGGGTGGTCCGGTAGTAGTGGAACTGGTTGGTCCGGTCACCGACGCCCTCGCGCCCCGACCAGCCGATCGCGGCCCGCTGCTCGGCCGAGAGCGGCTCGGTCATCAGCGCGTAGTCGTAAACCGGCACGGTCATCAGTCGCAGCCGCCGCAGCAGCGGCCGGAACGCATTGGTCGCCAACATCACGTGTCGAGCCGTGATCGTTGCCCGGTCGGTGTACACCTCGATCCTGCCCCGGACGATCCCGTCGCGCGCTCGGCCCAGGCCACGGGCACAGGTCCCCTCCTGGATCCGCACTCCACGCCGCAGGCACGCCTCGCGCAGACCCCACGCCAACCGCGCCGGCTCCAGGATCGCGGAGTCCGGGTCGTGCAGCGCCCCGAGGTACGTCGGGGAGTCAACCCGCGCCCGCGCCTGGGAGACATCGAGGAGTGTCAGCGACGCGCCGTACTCAGCAGCCTCGACCTGCTCGGTCACCAGCCCCTCGACCTGCTCCGGCAGGGTGGCCACGCTGAGCGCTCCGGCCCGGACAAAGTCGCAGTCGATACCTTCCTCTGCGATCGTCCGCTCGATGGCCACCAGATTCTCCCGACCCAGCCGGATCAAGGTGGCGAGTTCCTCGGGCCACCGCGCGATCCCGTTGCCCAGGCCGTGGGTCAGGCTCGCCTCGCAGAACCCGCCGTTGCGACCGCTAGCCGCGTGACCGCACGTCTCGGCCTCGATCACCAGCACGTCGCGCCCGGGCTCGCGCGTCACCGCGAGCAGCGCGGTCCAAAGGCCGAGGTACCCGCCGCCGACCACGACGAGATCCACCGACGGCGCGCCCTCCGGCGATGCCGATGGCTCAGGCCGCGCCGCGTCGTCGAGCCAGTATGTCCTCGGAGCGGCAGCGATCAAGGACCGATGAGTGGCGGAGGAGCTCATCTGACCGCGAGGGCCCGTGCCTTCCGTCGGTTGTTGACCTCGTTGCCCAGCACGATCGCGATCGAGACCACGAACATGATCGTGCCGATCACGTTTACCTGCATCGGGACGCCGCGCTGGTTGGCGCCGTAGACGAACATCGGGAACGTGGTCGTCTGACCGGCGTTCAGGTTGGTGATGATGAAGTCGTCGAAGGAGAGCGAGAAGCTCAGCAGCGCCGCGCCCATGATGCCCGGCAGCACCAGCGGGAAGGTGATCCGCCAGAACGTCTGCCATTCGTTGGCGTAGAGGTCCTTCGCCGCCTGCTCCAGGTTCGAGTCCATCCCCGCGAGCCGGGACTTCACGGTCACGACCACGAACGAGAGGCAGAACATCACGTGGGCGATGAAGATCGCCCGGAACCCGAGCAGCTCGCTATTGCCGCTCGCGACGAACAGCGCGAGCAGCGAGGAACCCAGGACGATCTCCGGCGAGGCCATCGGCAGGAAGACGATCAGGTTGGCCGCCGACCTGCCCCGGAACTCGTGCCGCACCATCGCGAAGGCTGCCAGCGTCCCGAGGATGACCGCGACCAAGGTGGCCAGCAGACCGATCTGGACGCTCTTGCTCACCGCGGCGCACATCCCGTTCGGTTCGCAGACGTCAGTCCAGTTGGACCAGGTGAACTCGCGGAAGGCGTAGATGTTCTTCGCCGAGGAGTTGTCGTTGAAGCTCATCAGCACGACCACGGCGATCGGCACGAACATGTAGACCAGCACCATCAACCCGAGCAGGAGGACCAGGTGGTCGCCGATCCACAGCCGGGCTCGGCGACCAGTGCTCAGACCGACGCTCATACGAGGTCCTCCGTCCCGACCTTGCGCACGTAGACCAGCACCAGGCTGACGATGACCACCATCAGGATCATCGACAGCGCACCAGCCGCGGCGTAGTCGTTGATGCTGGTGAAGAGGTCCTGGATGACGTTGCCGACCATCCGGGTGTTCGGGTTCCCGAGCAGGTCGGCGTTGATGTAGTCGCCAGCGGCCGGGATGAAGGTGAGCAGCGTGCCAGCGACCACGCCGGGCATCGAGAGCGGCAGTGTCACCTTGAAGAATGCCCGCGCCGGCGAGGCGTAGAGGTCGCCGGCTGCCTCGATCAGCCGGCCGTCGATCTTCTCCAGGCTGGCGTAGAGAGGCAGCACCATGAACGGAAGGAAGTTGTAGGTCAGACCAGCGATCACCGCGAACGGCGTGGCCAGCAGCCGGTCGTCGTTCCCGAGGATGTGCACCGTCTGCAGCGCGTCGACGACGAAGCCGTCGTCGGCCAGGATCAGCTTCCACGACAGGGTCCGGATCAAGAAGCTGGTGAAGAACGGCGCGATCACCAAGACGAGCAGGAGGTTGCGCCACTTCCCGGCCTTGAACGCGATCGCGTAGGCGAGCACGTAGCCCAAGACCAGGCAGAAGGTCGTCGCCACGCCGGCGTACCAGAGCGAGCGCAGCAGCGGCTTCCAGTAGTCGCGGAAGGCATCGACGAAGTTCTGAAAGTGGAACGTGACGTCGTAACCGCCGAGCGGCGATCCGGTGGGGTCGTACAGGCTGGTCGCGACCAGCGAGTACAACGGGATCAGGAAGAAGAACGTCAACCAGATCGCGGCCGGAGCGATCAGCCAGTAGCCAGTGAGCTTTCGCTTCGGCTTCTCCGCCGGGCCGGGCGGCGCGTGTGGCGTCGCCTCTTGCAGAGCCATCAGGCTACCTCGATGCCAGCGTTGACGTCCTGGCTGGCGTCGAGGAGGAAAGCGAACTCTGGCCGCCAAGAGACGTCGACCTGGGTACCGACGGGGATGATCCCGCGGACCCCGGTGTTCTGCTCGAACGCCATCAGCTCCTGGCCCCAGGCCATCCGGACCAGGTACTGGGTACTGACCCCGACGAAGCTGACGTCGGTGATGTAGGCACCGGTCAGGTGGTTCCCCGGCGCGTCGATCGGCTGCCCGGTCGGCGCGATCAACACCTTCTCCGGCCGGATGCCGACCCAGCCTGCGCCGGTGTCGGCGTGCGCACGCTCCGCCCGGATCGACACCGTGGTGCCTTCCATCTCGACCTTGACGACGTCGCCGTCGCGGCCGACGATCCTGCCCTCGATCAGGTTGGACTGCCCGAGGAAGTTGGCCACGAAGGTCGTCGCGGGGTTCTCGTAGAGCTCAGCCGGGCTGCCCAGCTGCTCGATCACCCCGGCGTTCATAACTGCGATGGTGTCGGCCATCGTCATGGCCTCCTCCTGGTCGTGGGTGACGTGCACGAAGGTGAGGCCGACCTCGGTCTGGATCCGCTTCAGCTCCAGCTGCATCGACCGGCGGAGCTTGAGGTCGAGGGCGCCGAGCGGCTCGTCGAGCAGCAGCACCTCGGGCTGGTTGATCAATGCTCTCGCGAGCGCGACGCGCTGCTGCTGGCCGCCGGAGAGCTGGGACGGCCTCTTGCGCGCCTGGGTGGTCAACTCCACGAGGTCGAGCATGTCCCCAACGCTTTTGTCGACGTCACTAGCCTTGCGCCGCCGCAGCCCGAAAGCGACGTTCTCGTAGATGTCGAGGTGCGGGAAGAGGGCGTAGTTCTGGAAGACGGTGTTCACCGGACGGCGGTACGGCTTCTCGTAGGTCACGTCGAGGTCGCCCAGGTGGATCGAGCCCGAGGTGGGGGTGTCCAGACCGGCGACCATCCGAAGCGTCGTGGTTTTGCCGCACCCTGAAGGGCCGAGCAGCGCGAAGAAGGTCCCCTGCGGTACTACGAGATCCAGCGACTTCACGGCCGTGAAGTTCGCGAACTCCTTGGTCAGCCGGGACATCCGCAGATCGCGGTTCACGGAGCCGGGTTGAATATCCGAGATCGGTTCAGCCACCTGTGACATCAGCGAAATCCCTTTCGTAGAGGGTGTTCTGCGCCTCGGTCAGCGCCATGAATCCACGCGTCTTCGACAAGGTCTCCTCGTCGGGGAAGATCAGGTTCTTCAGGGCCTTGTTCCGCAGTAGATCGGGATCGATCTTCTCCATCTCCGCCTCGGCGCCCTTGACCGGACAGATGTAGTAGACGTAGTCAGCGAGCCGCGCGGCGACCTCGGGCTCGTAGTAGTAGTTGATCCACTCCTCGGCACTGCGGTGGTGCGTGGTGAGGTTCGGGATCAGCATGTTGTCGGCCCAGATCATCAACCCCTCCTCGGGAGGTACGAAGACCAGGTTCGGGTCCTCGGCGGCCGCGACGTCGCCTGACCAGGCCTCGCAGGCCACCACGTTCCCGGCCGCCAGGTCCTGGACGTACTCGTTGCCGCCGAACGACCGGATCTGCCCGTCACCCCGGGCCTTGCGCAGGGTCTCGACGCCCTTCTCCCACTCGACGTTGCCGAAGTCGGACGGGTCAGCACCGTTGACCAGCAGCATGAACCCCATCGTGTCCCGCATCTCCGAGAGCAGCGAGACCCGACCGCGAAGGTCCTCACGTGTCAGCAACTCGGAGAAGGACCGGACCTCCTTGACCTTCGACTTGTTGTAGGCAAGCCCGGTCATGCCGCTCTGCCACGGCGCCGAGAACTCCCGCTTCGGGTCCCACCCAGGCGACTTCAACGAGTCGATCAGATTGGCGTGCAGGTTCGGCACGTTCGCCGGGTCGAGCTTCTGGATCCAGCCGACGTCGATCATCCGGGCGGCCATCCAGTCGGTCAGCATGAACATGTCCCGCTTGGTCGACTGGCAGGACCCGAGTTGGTTGCGCACCTTGGCGAAGAACTCGAGATTGTCGTTTACGTCGATGTCGTAGCGGACTTTGATCCCGGTCCGCTTCTCGAAGTCCTCGAGCGTGGTGGGACTGTCCTCGTCCATGTACTCGGGCCAGTTCGATACCACCAGCCGACGGTCGGACGCGGACCGGTCCGGGGCCCGGCAGGACGCCGGGTCCTGACCCGATCCGGGGGTGTCGAAGAGCCACGGCATGGCCGCGATACTGACGCCTCCGAACACAGCCCCCGCCGCGCCCCGCAGGACGGTTCTCCGGTTCAGCCGGGCATTCTCAGACAACGAAACCTCCCCTGCGCGATGGGCGCATCGTGACACGATGGCGGGTTCGCTACAAGGGATTTCGTCGCGAAGTTCCTGTTTCGCAACGAAAACCGGTGTCCAACCTTGCCTTCGAGGTCGCCCTGACGAGACCATGACGCCATGCCAGAGCCCGAGTCACACCCCGTACGCCGTACGACACCCCTCGACGACGTCTCCAAGGCGATCATCGAGCAGCTCCAACAGGACGGCCGCCGCGCCTACGCCCGGATCGGCGAGGCCGTCGGGCTCTCCGAGGCAGCCGTACGGCAGCGGGTGCAGCGCCTGATCGACAGCGGAGTGATGCAGATCGTGGCCGTCACCGATCCGATGGAACTCGGCTTCGCCCGCCAGGCGATGATCGGCCTGCACGTCGACGGGCCGCTCGAGCCGGTCGCCGATGCGCTCGCCGACATGAACGACATCGAGTACGTCGTGATCACCGCCGGTGGTTTCGACATCCTCGCCGAGGCGGTCTGCGAGAGCGACGAACACCTGCTGGAGATGCTCTCTTCGCGGATCCGCACGATCCCGGGAGTCCGCAGCACCGAGACATTCGTCTACCTCAAGCTCCGCAAGCAGACCTACTCCTGGGGCGTCCGCTGAGCTCGGTCCTCTGGACCGATACTGCCGGGCCGCCGCCGCCCGCTCGTCCCGCCCTGCCCGGGCCGGCGTCGTACGACGTGGTGGTCGTCGGCGCAGGCTTCACCGGCCTCTGGACGGCGTACTACCTCAGCCAGGCCGACCCGGCCCTGCGGATCGCCGTCCTCGAGGCGGAGTCGGTCGGCTTCGGCGCCTCGGGCCGCAACGGAGGCTGGTGCAGCGCGCTCTTCCCGACGCCGTGGTCCACGCTCGTCGCGGCGTCCTCGTCGGACCAGGCGCTGCGCCTGCACCGGGAGATGGCGCTGACGGTCGCGGAGGTGGGCCGGGTGCTCGCGGCCGAGAGCATCGACGCCGACTTCCACCACGGCGGCACCGTCACCCTGGCCCGCTCGGAGCCCCAGTTGCGCCGACTCAGAGCCGAGGCTCGCGAGGCCCACAGCCGAGGCTTCACCGAGGACGACCTCCGGGTGCTCACTGCCGCCGAGGCCTCCGGCCTGCTGAACGCGACGGAGGTCCGCGGCGGACTGTTCACCCCGCATTGCGCCGCCGTCCACCCGGCCACGCTGGTCCGGGGCCTCGCCGCTGCGGCCGAGCGCCGCGGCGTCCGGATCCACGAGCACACCCGGGTAGAGGCGATCGAGCCGGACGGCGTCCGTACGGCGGTCGGGACGGTGGCGGCCGACGTGGTGGTCCGGGCCACCGAGGCCTGGACCTCGCGGCTCCCTGGTACCCGGCGCACGGTCGCACCGGTCTACTCCCTGATGGTGGCCACCGAACCGCTCCCGGCCAGCACCTGGGAGGAGGTCGGGCTGCAGGACCGGCCGACCTTCAGCGACGGGCGGCACGTGATCATCTACGGCCAGCGCACCGCGGACGGACGACTGGCCTTCGGCGGCCGCGGGGCGCCGTACCACCTGGGCTCGCGGATCCGCCCGACCTACGACGACGCGCCTCGGGTGCACTCCTTGCTCCGCCGCACCCTGACCGACCTGCTCCCCCAACTGGGCGACGTGGCGTTCACCCATGCCTGGGGCGGACCGCTCGGGATCGCCCGGGACTGGGCCGCCTCGGTCGGTTACGACCGTGCGACCGGACATGCCTGGGCGGGCGGGTACGTCGGCGACGGGGTCGGGACCACCAACCTCGCCGGCCGCACCCTCGCCGACCTGATCACCGGCTCGACCTCGGACCTGACCACCCTTCCGTGGGTCGACCACCACAGTCCCGCCTGGGAACCGGAGCCGCTGCGCTGGCTCGGCATCAACGCCGGTCTCCAGGCGATGCGGATCGCTGACCTGGAGGAGCGCGTCACCGGCCGGGAGAGCCGGATCGCGCGGGCGATGTCGCCGCTGATCCACGGGTAGCAGTTTGCTTCCTCCGCTGGTTGAGCCTGTCGAAACCCCGCTGGTTGAGCCTGTCGAAACCTACGGCACTGGCTGACTCCGACAGCGCGACAGTTCCGGCAGGTCGTCGAGGCGACCATCGATCAACGCCCGTCGTTTCGCGCGAGACCAGCCCTGTACCTGCTTCTCGAACGCGTACGCGTCGGCGATGCGTGAGAACTCGCCCGCCCAGACCAGCTTCACAGGTCGGCGTAGGCGGGTGTACGCCGCTCCTTCACCCAGGTTGTGCTGACTGACACGACGCTCGACGTCCCACGTGCTGCCGACGTAGTAGCTGTCGTCGACACATTGGACGATGTAGGTGAAAGGCATCCGAACACCCTCCGACCACCGGGCAGCTGCCGCCACCCATCCCGACTCCACCTGTGGACGGGGAACGGTTTCGACGAGCTCAACCAGCGGTGGCGCTGCCCGCACACCCCGAGGGTTTCGACAAGCTCAACCAACGTTGGCGCTGCCCGCACACCCCGAGGGTTTCGACAAGCTCAACCAGCGGTGGTGCCGCTGATCCACGGGTAGCGGTTTGCTTCCTCACCGTTAGTTCGCAAGGGTTGACCCATGGTGGGACGGATCCCCGTGATGGACGTGACGCCCGTGGTCGAACACGGGCGCTACCCCGCCAAGTCCGTAGTCGGGGAGTCCTTCGAGGTCAGCGCCCTGGTCTTCCGCGAGGGGCACGACCAGCTCGGCGCCGACGTGGCACTCACCGATCCCGCCGGTGCCCGGCGCGAGCCGGTGCGATTGCTGCCGGTCCCCGGGGCGGTGGACCGGCGCGCTGCCCAGGTCACCGCTGACACGGTCGGTTCCTGGACCTTCGCGATCGAGTCCTGGAGCGACCCGTTGGCGACCTGGCTGCACGACGCTGGGATCAAGATCCGCGCCGAGGTCGACGTCGAGCTGATGTTCACCGAGGGCGCCGAACTGCTGGACCGCTGGGGCCGCGAGGTGCAGGCCCCGCCCGCCGAGCGCCGGGTAGTCCTCGACACGATCACCGCACTGCGCGACGTCACCCGTCCGGTCCCGGTGCGACTCGCGGCGGGTGAGGACCCGGCGCTCATCGAGGTGCTCACGGCGTACCCGCTTCGTGACCTGCTCTCGACCGACGGCCCGTACCCACTCTTCGTCGACCGCGAGCGCGCCCTGGTCGGCGGCTGGTACGAGTTCTTCCCGCGCTCCGAGGGGGCAATCGAGAAGCCCGACGGGACGGTCGTGCCGGGCACCTTCAAGACCGCCGCGAAGCGTCTCGAGGGCGTCGCTGCGATGGGCTTCGACGTCGTCTACCTGCCGCCGATCCACCCTATCGGCACGGTCAATCGCAAGGGCCGGAACAACACCTTGACCCCCACCCCCACCGACGTCGGCTCGCCGTGGGCGATCGGCGCCAAGGCCGGCGGACACGACAAGGTGCACCCCGCGCTCGGCACCCTGAAGGACTTCGACGCCTTCGTGAAGCAGGCCAGGAGCCTCGGTCTCGAGGTCGCCCTGGACCTGGCCCTGCAGGCAGCGCCGGACCACCCGTGGGTGACCGCGCACCCAGAGTGGTTCACCACTCGCGCCGACGGCTCGATCGCGTACGCCGAGAACCCGCCGAAGAAGTACCAGGACATCTACCCGGTGAACTTCGACAACGACCCCGAGGGCATCTACGCCGAGGTGGTGCGCGTCGTCCGGCACTGGATGAAGCACGGGGTCCGGATCTTCCGCGTCGACAACCCGCACACCAAGCCGTTGGCGTTCTGGGAGCGCCTGCTCGCGGAGTTCCGGACCACGAACCCCGACGTGCTCTTCCTCTCCGAGGCGTTCACCTACCCGCCGATGATGCACGCGCTGGCGAAGGTCGGCTTCCATCAGAGCTACACCTACTTCACCTGGCGCAACACCCGGGCCGAGGTGGAGTCCTACTTGCGCGAGCTCGCCACCGAGACCGGCCACTTTCTGCGACCGAACTTCTTCGTCAACACCCCCGACATCCTGCACGAGTTCCTCCAGTACGGCGGGCCGGCGGCGTTCCGGATCCGAGCCACGCTGGCCGCGACCGGCTCGCCGAGCTGGGGCGTGTACGCCGGCTTCGAGCTCTACGAGCGGATGGCGGTCCGGCCCGGGAGCGAGGAGTACCTGGACTCGGAGAAGTACCAGATCCGGATCCGGGACTGGGAAGCTGCCGAAGCCGAGGGCCGGTCGCTGGCGCCGTACCTGACCCGCCTCAACGAGATCCGGCGGGCGCACCCAGCGCTGACCCGGCTCCGCACGCTGCACGTCCACGACAGCGACGACGACGACGTCGTGGTGTTCTCCAAGACCGACGGTGACGACCTCGTAATCGTGGTCCTCAACCTCGACCCGCACGCGGCGCACGAGACACTGGTGCACCTCGACCTCGGCGCGCTCGGCCTCCCGGGCGACGCCCGGTTCGAGGTCCACGACGCCCTCACCGACCAGACCTGGTCGTGGAGCGCCGACAACTACGTCCGCCTCGACCCGACCGTCGAGGTGGCCCACATCCTGAGCGTGAGGACGGCGTGACAGAGGTTTCGACAGGCTCAACCACCGGGACGCCCGAGTGGTTCCAGACGGCCGTCTTCTACGAGGTCCTGGTGCGCTCGTTCAAGGACTCCGACGGCGACGGCGTCGGCGACTTCCGCGGGCTGACCGAGAAGCTCGACTACCTCCAGTGGCTCGGTGTCGACTGCCTCTGGGTGCCGCCGTTCTTCACCTCACCGCTGCGCGACGGCGGGTACGACGTCGCCGACTACACGAACATCCTCCCGGAGTGCGGAACGGTCGACGACTTCGGTGCCTTCCTCGACGCGGCGCACGCCCGCGGCATCAAGGTGATCATCGACTTCGTCATGAACCACACCAGCGACGCGCACCCGTGGTTCCAGGCGAGCCGGAGCGAACCGGACGGCGAGTACGGTGACTTCTACGTCTGGTCCGACACCGACGATCTCTACTCCGACGCCCGGATCATCTTCGTCGACACCGAGCCCTCGAACTGGACCTGGGACCCGGTCCGAGGCCAGTACTTCTGGCACCGCTTCTTCTCCCACCAGCCCGACCTGAACTTCGACAACCCGAGGGTCATGGAGGCGATGCTGGACGCGATGGCGTTCTGGCTCGACATGGGCCTGGACGGCTTCCGCCTCGACGCGGTGCCCTACCTGTTCGAGCGCCCCGGGACCAACGGCGAGAACCTGCCCGAGACCCACGAGGCGCTCAAGCAGGTGCGCCGGTTCGTCGACGAGAACTACCCCGGCCGGGTGCTGCTCTGCGAGGCCAACCAGTGGCCCTCCGACGTGGTCGAGTACTTCGGCGCCGAGACCCAGGAGGACGGCAGCGTCATCGGCACCGAGTGCCACATGGCCTTCCACTTCCCGGTGATGCCGCGCATCTTCATGGCGGTCCGGCGCGAGTCCCGGTTCCCGATCTGGGAGATCATGGAGCAGACGCCGCCGATCCCGGACGGCTGCCAGTGGGGCATCTTCCTGCGCAACCACGACGAGCTCACCCTGGAGATGGTGACCGACGAGGACCGCGACTACATGTGGTCGGAGTATGCGCAGGACCCGCGAATGAAGGCCAACATCGGCATCCGCCGTCGGCTCGCGCCGCTGCTGGACAACGACACCAACCGGATGGAGCTCTTCACCGCGCTGCTGCTCTCGCTGCCCGGTTCGCCGGTGCTCTACTACGGCGACGAGATCGGGATGGGCGACAACATCTGGCTCGGCGACCGCGACGGAGTCCGGACCCCGATGCAGTGGACCTCGGACCGCAACGGCGGCTTCTCCGCGGCGACGCCGGGACGGCTGCACCTGCCGGTGATTCAGGACCCGGTTTTCGGGTACCAGTCGGTGAATGTGGAAGCAGAGCTCGACAACTCCTCCTCCTTGCTGCACTGGACCCGCCGGATGATCCACACCCGCAAGCAGCACCCGAGCTTCGGCCTGGGCGAGTTCCACGACCTCGGCGGGACCAACCCCTCGGTGCTCTCCTACGTCCGGGAGCACAGCTGGACAGAGGACGACGGAAGCGCTCACGGTGTCCAACGAAAGGACACGGTGCTCTGCGTGAACAACCTGTCCCGCTTCCCCCAGCCGGTCGAGCTCGACCTGCGCCGCTGGGAGGGGGTCACTCCCGTCGAGCTGATCGGCGGCGTCCGGTTCCCCCAGGTCGGGGAGCTCCCCTATCTGCTCACCCTCGGCGGCTACGGCTTCTACTGGATCCGCCTTCCGGAGGTTGCCGATGACGCCTGACCAGAGTGCTGCGATCACCGCGTACCTCGCCGAGGCACGCTGGTTCGGCGGCAAGGGGCGCGCCTTCGAGGTCACCGCGGTGACCCGGTTGCCGCTTGCGCCGGACGTGACTACGAACCTGGTCCAGGTGACCTTCACACCGAGCCCGGGCAGCGAAGCCCCGACCGACCTCTACCAGGTCCCGCTCGCGTCGTACGACGAGGAGCAGGACCGGCTGACGCACGCGTACGTGGGTTTCTGGGACGGCCGGCACCACTACGACGCGGTCCACGACCGCGACGCGATGCAGGTCTGGTTGCGCGCCTTTGCCGGCGAGACGGACACCGACCTCGACGCTCGGGTCGCGTTCCGCCGCACTGCCGAGCACGACCTGGACCTGGAGACGCACTCGACGCTGTTCAGCGGCGAGCAGAGCAACTCCTCGCTCGCCTTCGGCGAGGACAGCCTGCTCAAGATCTTCCGCCGGCTGACCCCGGGGACCAACCCCGACGTCGAGATCCACGAGGCGCTCACCCGGTCCGGCAGCACCCACGTAGCCGCGCTCTACGGCTACGCCGCCGTGGCCAGCGGGATCGGTTCGGAGATCCAGCTCGCAATGCTCCAGCAGTTCCTCCGCACAGCCAGTGACGGCTGGGTCCTGGCGCTGGCGAGCGCGCGCAACCTGTTCACCGAGGCCGACCTGCACGCCCACGAGGTGGGCGGCGACTTCGCGGGCGAGGCGCACCGTCTGGGGGTCACCCTCGCCGAGGTGCACGGCGTGCTGGCGGACACGTTCGGGACCGGATCGCTCGACGCGAGCGTGGTCGTGGCGGCCATGGCGGAGCGTCTGGCGGCGACCGTCCAGGCGGTCCCCGAGGTGGCGGTGTTCCGCAACGGCCTGGCCGCCCGGTTCGCCGCCGTCGGGGACGTCAGCGGCCTGACCGCGCAGCGCGTCCACGGCGACCTGCACCTCGGCCAGACGCTGCGAACCTCCCTGGACTGGAAGATCGTCGACTTCGAGGGCGAGCCAGCCCGGGACCTCGCCGTGCGCCGGCTCCCCGACTCGCCGTGGCGCGACGTCGCCGGGATGATCCGCTCCTTCGACTACGCGGCGCTCTCGGTCGCCCGCGACCTCTCCACGGGCGGCGACGAGGCGCTCCAGGTCGCCTACCGGGCCAGCGAGTGGACCGCGCGGAACACCGACGCGTTCCTGGTCGGGTATGCCGAGCGACGTGGCACCCCGATCACCGACGCTGAACGGACGCTGCTGACGGCGTACGTCGCGGACAAGGCCGTCTACGAGGTGGCTTACGAGACCCGGAACCGACCGGGCTGGGCCTCGATCCCGATGGCCGCGCTGACTCGGCTCGCCGGCGAGAACCCATGACCGACCCCCGGACCAGCCCTTTGGGCGACCTCGACCTCTACCTGATCGGCGAGGGCCGGCACCACCGACTCTGGGACGCCCTCGGCGCGCACCCGTACGACGGCGGCACCCGGTTCGCGCTCTGGGCCCCCGGCGCGCGCGAGGTACGTCTGGTCGGCGACTTCAACGGTTGGGACCGCACCACCCTGCCGATGGCCCGACGTCCCGACACCGGGGTCTGGGAGATCGCCGTTCCCGGCGTCGTGTCTGGCAACCGCTACAAGTACGCGGTGGCCGGGTCCGACGGCTCCTGGACCGACCGGGCCGATCCGCTGGCAGTGCACGCCGGCGTTCCGCCGGAGACGCACTCGGTGGTCTTTGCCAGCACCCACACCTGGACCGACGACGTCTGGATGGCCGAGCGCGGCACCGGCGCCCCGGCGAGCGAGCGGCCGATGTCGGTCTACGAGGTGCACCTGGGATCGTGGCGCCGCGGACTCTCCTACGACGACCTGGCGGTCCAGCTGACGGCGTACGTGGTAGATGCCGGGTTCACCCACGTCGAGCTCCTGCCGGTGATGGAGCACCCCTACGGCGGCTCCTGGGGCTACCAGGTGACCTCGTACTACGCCCCGACGTCCCGCTTCGGGGACCCCGACGGGTTCCGCCGGCTCGTCGACGCGCTGCACCGTGCCGGGATCGGCGTCATCCTGGACTGGGTGCCGGCGCATTTTCCGAAGGACGAGTTCGCGCTCGCCCGCTTCGACGGGACCCCGCTGTACGAGGACCCGAACCCGGCCCGTGGCGAGCACCCGGACTGGGGCACCCTGGTCTTCGACTTCGGTCGCCTGGAGGTCCGCAACTTCCTGATCGCGAACGCGCTCTACTGGCTTGAGGAGTTCCACGCCGACGGCCTCCGGGTGGACGCGGTCGCCTCGATGCTCTACCTCGACTACTCCCGCGAGGCCGGCGAGTGGGCCCCGAACGTGCACGGTGGCCGGGAGAACCTGGAGGCGGTCGCGTTCGTCCGCGAGCTGAACAAGGCCGTCGCCGAAGCGGCTCCCGGCGCGCTGGTGATCGCCGAGGAGTCGACCTCCTGGCCGGGGGTGACGGCAGCGATCGATCACGACGGCCTGGGCTTCGACTTCAAGTGGAACATGGGCTGGATGCACGACACCCTCGGGTACTTCGAGAAGGACCCGATGTATCGCGCCCACCACCACGGGCAGCTCACCTTCAGCCTGGTCTACGCGTTCTCCGAGCACTACGTGCTACCGATCAGCCACGACGAGGTGGTGCACGGCAAGGGGTCTCTGCTCCGCAAGATGCCCGGCGACCGGTGGAAGCAGTTCGCCGGGGTCCGCTCGTTCCTCGCCTACCAGTGGGCCCATCCGGGCAAGCAACTGCTCTTCATGGGCTGCGAGTTCGCCCAGGACAACGAGTGGGCCGAGTCCGGTGAGCTGGACTGGTGGCTGCTCGACCAAGGTGACCACGCCGGGGTGCTGCGCCTGGTCGGCGACCTGAACCGCCGCTACGTCGACTCGCCCGCCCTCTGGGAGCAGGACGTCACCGACGCGGGCTTCACCTGGCTGGCGGCGGACGACGTCGCGGCGAACGTGGTCGCGTTCGTCCGCTGGAGCCGGTCCGGCGAGGCGCTGGTCTGCGTCGCCAACTTCTCCGGCCGCCCGCACGAGGACTACCGGCTGCCGCTGCCGTTCACCGGCGCATGGCGCGAGGTGCTCAACACCGACGCCGAGGTCTACGGCGGCTCCGGGGTCGGCAACCTCGGTGTGGTGCAGGCCGAGGAGCAGCCATACGGCGGGCAGCCGGCGAGCGCCCGGCTCCGACTGCCGCCGCTCGGCGTGCTCTGGCTCGCGTCGGGCTGACCGGACCGCGGATAGGCTGTCGCTGTGGCCGCTGAACTGACCCCCGTGTCCCCCGGCGTGGTCCGGGTGACCTGGACCGCCGACCTCCAAGCGCAGGGGCTCGGCCCGTCGGTCGAGGCCATCCGCGATGCCCTGGCGACCGGGTTCGGCGCCGGCCACCAACGGATCGAAGCACACGTCGACCCCGAGGACGAGGACGCACAGCGGATCGCGACCTTCTCCGGGCTGATGCGCGAGGGCGTCGCCCGCAGCGTCGTCGATGGCTCGGACCGGATCGTCTACGCCCGGCTCGCCGACGACACCCCGGTCGACGACCCGGCCGGCTTCCGGCGACTGCTCAACTCGTTCCTGCCCCGTAAGCGCGCGATCAGCCAGATGCTGATCCGCGCCACCGATGACCGGGTGCTGCTCTGCCAGCTGACCTACAAAAAGGACTGGGACCTGCCCGGCGGTGTCGTCGAGGTCGGCGAGTCCCCGATGATCGCTGTCGGCCGCGAGGTCGAGGAAGAGCTCGGGCTGAAGATCGCGACCGGCCCGCTGGTGCTCACCGACTGGCTACCGTCCTGGGGCGGCTGGGACGACGCGGTCTGCCTGGTCTTCGACGGCGGGGTCCACGAAGACACGATCGTCGAGAGGATCGTCCGCCAGAAGCGCGAGATCCGCTCGGCTCGGTTTTGCACCATCGAAGAGGTTCATGAACTCTGCGCCGACTTCACTGCGCGCCGGATCGTCTCGGCCCTGATCAACCTCTCCGAGACTCCTGGGGCGTCGTACACCGAGAGCGGTCGGGGCTGAGGTCACCAGGACGCCGACCAGCACCACCGCCCCGCCCACCAGTTCGGCAGCGTTGGGGACCTGGTCCAGCAGCAACCAGGAACTCAGCATCGCCACCGGCGGAGCGATCAGGACGAACGGCACCACCGAGGAGGCCGGGTACCGGGCCAGCAACCCGTTGAAGATCGAGTAGCCGACCAGCGAGGCGAGCCCTGCGGTGTACGCCGTCGACGCCCAAGCCCGTCCGTCCAGGTGGGTGAGCGCTTCTCCGACCGCCGCGGGCCCGTCCAGCAGCAGGCTGAGCAGCACCAGCGGCACCGGTACGACGAACGAGGACCAGACCGCCATCGACAGCCCGGACCTGACCCCGGCGCGGCGCGACACCACGTTGCCGACGCCCCAGGAGAGCGCCCCACCGACGCAGAGCAGCAGCGCGAGCAGCGGCACGTGACCACCGCGACCGACCCCGACCACGACCAGACCCACTGCGCCGAGCAGCACTCCCACGGTCTGCTTCCGGGTCGGCGGCTCGCGGAGCCAGAGCGCCGCGATCAGCACGGTGAACAGCACCTGGGCCTGCAGCACCAGGGCAGCCAGCCCCGGAGGCAACCCGGCGTCCATCGCCAGGTAGAGCAAGGAGAACTGGCCCAACGACATGAACACCCCGACGGCAGCGACGACCCGCCACGGCGCCTGCGGCCTCGGGACGAAGAACGCCGCCGGTACGACGACAGCGGCGAACCGCAACGCCACGAAGAGAAGGGGCGGCACGTCCCTCATCCCCCAGTCGATCACGACGAAGTTGAAGCCCCAGATCACGGCGACCAGGACGGCGAGGGCGGCATGACGGGGGCTCATGGGCTCCAGTCTGGAGAGCGTCTTGATGTAGCACCAGCGATTACTTCTGCATGGGACCCGGTAATCTTGCTACATGATTGACCTGACCGCCCTCCGCTCCCTCGAAGCCGTCGACCAACTCGGCTCGGTCGTCGCCGCGGCCGAGGAGCTGGGCTTCACCCCGTCGGCGGTCTCCCAGCAGATCAAGCGTCTGGAGCGGCAATCCGGGGTGGAGCTGCTCGAACGGGTCGGCCGCGGGGTGATCCTCAGCGGGCCGGGAAGGATCCTGGTGGCCGAGGGCGCCCGGATCGCCCGCGACCTGGAACGCCTCGAGACCGACCTGCACGCCCACGCGGGCGACGTCGTCGGCGAGCTCACCCTGGTCGGCTTCTCCACCGCGATGCGCGGGTTGATCGGCCCGGCCGTCGCCGCCCTGATGACCGAGCACCCCCGGTTGCGGATCCGGCTCGGAGAGGTCGAGCCGTGGGACGCCGTCGAACAGGTCGCCACCGGTCATGCCGACGTCGCGCTCGTTCACCGCTGGGGCGACGTGGTGCTGTCGGTCCCCGACCACCTCGAACGTCGTACGGTCCACCACGACGAGGCCGAGGTGATCCTGCGCGCCGACCACCCGTTGGCCGGGAGCACGTACCTGACGCCGGCCGACCTCGTCGACGAGCGCTGGATCGCGACGCCGGAGAGCACCATCTGCCGGCAGTGGCTCACCCGGATGTACGCCGGCACCGGCGGCCTGCCGCAGGTCGAGCACACGTCGCTCGAGTTCGCCTCGCACGTGGCGCTGGTTGAAGCCGGTCTCGGCATCGCGCTGATCCCGCGGCTGGGTCGCGGGCTGCTCCCAGACGGGGTGCTCGCGATGCCGGTCAGGGACCCGGTTCCGGTCCGCGAGGCGCTGGCGGTCTGGCGGAAGAGTCAGGGCAGGTCCCCGGCAGTGCAGGCGATCGTGGCGGCGCTGGCGACGGCAGGGGCAGGGGCAAGTTAGTCCAGGTGCCCGTAACCGGAGAGTTCTGAGACAGAGCGAACACGCGATGACAGCATGAACAGATGACGGCATCAGTCGAAGTGCGGGCCAGCCGAGAGATCTCGCATCCGCTGGTGACCGTGAGCCAACTCGGCCTCGCGATTGCGTTTAGCGTCTACTTGCTGACGGAAGCCCCCGAGCCGTTCTCGTTGCAGGACTGGATCTCGATCTTCGTGCCGCCTTTGGCGTTCCTGCTGGCGTGGTGGCTTGGTCGCACTCAGCGGATCTCCCGGAGGTCCAGCCTGTCCGCGATCGTGAGTCGGGTTGGTGACGTACTAACGACCATCGGACTCGCCCTCACCAGCCTGATGATCCCGATCTCGCTGTTCGGTTCGCTGATGGACACGGGAATCGGCTAGCCGCTCGCGCAACCGCACGGAAACGGGAGCCCCTCTGTTGTCAACCGGCCTTGAGGACTGGTGTCTTCCGGGGACGGCGGTCCGGTTGTAGCGTCGGGTTCGCGGGTCCGGGAAGTGGCTGATCCGAAGTGTCGACGTGCGGGGGTAGGTCGACCGCGCTGGAATCAAGAGACGCCCCGCAGTGCCCTCCCGGACCC
>JBKJIN010000066.1:0-38619 GCA_046598425.1 Marmoricola sp.
GCCGATGCTGGTGATGCAGCCGAACAAGACCCTCGCCGCCCAGTTCGCCACCGAGCTGCGGCAGCTGATGCCGGACAACGCGGTCGAGTACTTCGTCTCGTACTACGACTACTACCAGCCGGAGGCCTACGTCCCGCAGACGGACACCTACATCGAGAAGGACTCCTCGATCAACGAGGAGGTCGAGCGGCTGCGGCACTCCGCGACCAACTCGCTGCTCACCCGGCGCGACGTGATCGTGGTCTCGACCGTCTCGTGCATCTACGGCCTCGGCACCCCGCAGGAGTACGTCGACCGGATGCTCCGGCTCCGGGTCGGCCAGGAGCACGACCGGGACAGCGTCCTGCGGCGTCTCGTCGAGATCCAGTACACCCGCAACGACCTCGCCTTCACCCGGGGCACCTTCCGGGTCCGCGGTGACACCCTGGAGATCTTCCCGGTCTACGAAGAGCACGCCGTCCGGGTCGAGTTCTTCGGCGACGAGATCGAGCGGCTGATGACGCTGCACCCGGTCACCGGTGAGGTCATCACCGACGACAACGAGCTCTACGTCTTCCCGGCCACCCACTACGTCGCCGGTCCGGAGCGGATGGAGCGCGCGATCGGCGGCATCGAGGCCGAGCTCGAGGAGCAGCTCTCGCTCTTCGAGCGCCAGGGTAAGTTGCTCGAGGCGCAGCGCCTGCGGATGCGGACGTCGTACGACGTGGAGATGATGCGCCAGGTCGGGTCCTGCTCGGGCATCGAGAACTACTCGATGCACATCGACGGCCGGCAGCGGGGGAGCGCCCCCAATTGCC
Organism: Marmoricola sp.; assembly: GCA_046598425.1. Classification (GTDB taxonomy): domain Bacteria; phylum Actinomycetota; class Actinomycetes; order Propionibacteriales; family Nocardioidaceae; genus Marmoricola. Next base: position 798 of record JBKJIN010000066.1, read on the forward strand.
TGCTGGACTACTTCCCGGAGGACTTCGTCCTGGTCGTCGACGAGTCGCACGTGGCGGTGCCGCAGATCGGCGGCATGTACGAGGGCGACATGTCCCGCAAGCGAAACCTGGTCGACCACGGGTTCCGGCTGCCCAGCGCGATGGACAACCGGCCGCTGCGCTGGGAGGAGTTCCTCGACCGGATCGGGCAGACGATCTACCTCTCCGCAACGCCCGGCAACTACGAGCTGGCCAAGGGCGGCGGCGTGGAAAACGCGGTCGAGCAGATCATCCGGCCGACCGGGCTGATCGACCCAGAGGTGATCCTCAAGCCGACCAAGGGCCAAATCGACGACCTGATCGGGGAGATCAACGTCCGGGTCGAGCGCAACGAGCGGGTCCTGGTGACCACGCTGACCAAGAAGATGTCCGAGGACCTGACCGACTACCTCCTCGACGCCGGGGTCCGCACCCGCTACCTGCACTCCGAGGTCGACACCCTCAAGCGGATCGAGCTGCTCCGCGACCTGCGCCTGGGCCAGTACGACGTCCTGGTCGGGATCAACCTGCTGCGCGAGGGCCTCGACCTCCCGGAGGTCTCCCTCGTGGCGATCCTGGACGCCGACAAGGAGGGCTTCCTGCGCTCGGACAAGTCGCTGATCCAGACCATCGGCCGAGCGGCCCGCAACGTCTCCGGCCAGGTCTTCATGTACGCCGACAAAATGACGGCGTCGATGGAGAAGGCGATCGACGAGACCAACCGCCGTCGTGCCAAGCAGGTCGCGTACAACACCGCACACGGGGTCGATCCCCAGCCGCTGCGCAAGAAGATCGCGGACATCACCGAGATGCTCGCGCGCGAGGACGAGAACACCGAGGAGCTGCTCGCGACCTGGAGCGGGATGGATCCGAAGTCGAAGAAGGCGCCAGTCCCGGGGCTGTCGAAGATGCGCGAGGTCAACCGCGACCTGGCCGGCCTGCCGTCCAGCGACCTGGCCGAGCTGGTCCAGCAGCTCACCGAGCAGATGCACGCGGCGGCGGGTGAGCTCCAGTTCGAGGTCGCGGCCCGGCTGCGCGACGAGATCTCGGACCTCAAGAAGGAGCTGCGCCAGATGATGGAGGCCACCCGATGACGCCGCTGGTGACGCCGCGATCTTGCCCGCGTCGCTGATCGCGGGGCGCCGAGCTCACCACTACGCTGCCCTTGGGACCGGGTTCTGTTAAATTAGAACAGGTTCCACTTCTTGGATTGTTGACACCCCGGAAGGACAGTGCGTTGCCGCAGACCCACGAGACGGACGTGCTCATCGTTGGTGCAGGTCCGGCCGGCCTGTTCGGGGCGTATTACGCGGGGTTCCGCGGGATGTCGGTGACGCTGGTCGACTCGCTACCCGAGATCGGCGGCCAGGTCTCGGCGCTCTACCCCGAAAAGGCGATCCTCGACGTCGCCGGGTTCCCGACGATCAAGGGCCGCGAGCTCATCAACGACCTGGTCGAACAGGCCGCCAGTGCCAACCCGACGTACCTGCTGGAGCGGACCGCGAACGCGCTCACAGTCGGTGACGAGACCGTCACGATGGGTCTGGACGACGGCTCTGAGGTCGTCGCGAAGGTGGTCATCATCACCGCGGGGATCGGCAAGTTCACCCCACGCCCGCTCCCGGCCGGCGATGGCTGGGAAGGTCGCGGCCTGGCGTTCTTCGTCCCGTCGTTCGACGAGTACGTCGGCAAGGACGTGGTCATCGTCGGTGGTGGTGACAGTGCGTTCGACTGGGCGCACCACCTCGAGAGCCTGGCCAATTCGATCACCCTGGTGCACCGGCGTGACCAGTTCCGCGCTCACCAAGCCACCATTGACGCCGTGATGGCCGGCAAGACCGAGATCATCACGAAAGCCCAGGTCACAGCCTTGGTCGGTGACGGGCACGTCGAGAAGGTCGAGATCACCCTGGAGAACGGTGAGGTCGTCACCCGGCCCGCGCAGGCCGTCGTCGCCGCCCTCGGCTTCGTCGCGGACCTCACCGCGATGAAGGAGTGGGGTCTGGAGTTCGACAAGCGTCACATCAAGGTCGACTCCACCACCCGGACCAACCTTCCTCGTGTCTTCGCGGCCGGCGACATCACCGAGTACGACGGCAAGGTCCGCCTGATCGCCGTCGGCTTCGGCGAGGTGGCCACCGCCGTCAACAATGCAGCCCCCCTGGTCTTCCCCGACCAAGGCGTCTTTCCCGGCCACTCCAGCGAGGGCTCCTGACCTCGCCAACCCTCGTTCCCCAGACAGATCAGACCCACCCGGAGGAAAAACCATGAAGATCAAGGTCGACTTCGACCTCTGCGAGTCCAACGCCCTGTGCGAGGCGCTCGCTCCCCAGAACTTTGAGATCGACGACGACGACTTCCTCCAGATCCTGGAGGAGAACGTCACCGACGAGAACCGGGACGCCGTCGCCCAGGCGATCGCCGCGTGCCCTAAGTCGGCCATCAGCCTCGTCGAGGACTGATCGCTTCCGCCTGCCCAGCCCGTACCGGTTTCCCGCCGGTCCCGCTCCACGAAGAATCCCTGATGAGAAAGCGTTGCCCGCATGCCTGAGAACACTGACCCCCTGTCGCTGGACGGCCGCGTCGCCGTTGTCACCGGAGCAGGGGCGGGTCTCGGCCGCGCCGAGGCGGTAGCCCTGGCCAAGGCGGGAGCCGCGGTCGTCATCAACGACCTGCCCGGCGCCGGCGACGAGGCGGCGGAGGAGATCCGGGGTCTCGGCGGCACCGCTGTCGTGGTCGGCGGTGACGTGGGGGAGCGGGCCACGGCCGACGCGATGGTCGAGGCCGCGCTCGGCCTCGGCGGACTGGACATCGTCGTGAACAACGCCGGTATCACCCGCGACAAGATGCTCTTCAACATGTCCGACGAGGACTTCGACCTGGTGACCCGGATCCACCTCCGCGGGCACTTCCTGCTCTCCCGCAACGCCGCGGCGTACTGGCGGGCGAAGCACAAGGAGACCGGCGAGCAGGTGTACGGCCGGGTGATCAACACCGCGTCGGAGGCGTCGCTGGCCGGGTCTCCGAGCCAAGCGAACTACGCCGCGGCCAAGGCTGGGATCACGGCTCTGACCAGCTCGATCGCTCGCGGGATGAACAAGATGGGCGTTCGAGCGAACGCGATCGCGCCCCGCGCCCGCACCGCGATGACTGCATCGGTCTTCGGTGAGGACACCTCAGGCATGACGATCGACCCGTACTCGCCCGAGCACGTCGGCCCGTTCGTGGCCTACCTCGCCTCGCCGGCCGCGGACAAAATCAACGGTCAGGTATTCGTCGTTTACGGCGGTATGGTCGTGCTGATGGAGGCGCCGCAGATCGCGGGGCGCTGGGACACCACCCAGGGCGTCTTCGACCTGGCCGAGCTCGACCGCACGGTCGGATCGTTCTTCGACGACCGCGATCCCGACCTCGGCTTCGCCGCAGCTCACATCTACAACCTGGCGCCGGAGGCCTGAGATGACTGATCGACTTCAGGGCAAGATCGCCATCGTCACCGGCGGCGCCCAGGGCCAGGGAGCGGCCATCGCGCGGCACTTCGTCGCCCAGGGCGCCCGGGTCGTCATTGCCGACATCGCTGACGAGCTGGGCGAGGCGCTGGCCGCCGAGCTCGGTGAGGCCGCTTACTTCCGTCACCACGACGTGAGCGACGAGGCTTCCTGGACCGCGCTGGTCGAGGAGGTCAACGAGCGTTTCGGGCCGGTCAACGTCCTGGCCAATAACGCCGGCCTGCTCCGGTTCGCCGAGATTGAGAAGATGACGGTCGAGGAGTACATGCTGCTCGTTAACGTCAACCAGCTCGGCACGTTCCTGGGGATGAAGGCCGTCGCCCGGACGATGCGCAAGAACGGCGGCGGCTCGATCATCAACGCCTCCTCGGTCGAGGGTCTCGCCGGGATGGCGTCGCTGACGGCGTACACCGCGACGAAGTTCGCCATCCGTGGCATGACCAAGGCGGCAGCGATGGAGCTGGGCCCGCGAGGGATCCGGGTCAACTCGGTCCACCCGGGCATGATCGACACCCCGATGACCCGACCGCACGGCGGGGACGCGGCGATGGAGTTCGGTGCCTCCCGGGTGCCGCTTCGCCGGGTCGGTTATCCCGACGACATCGCGCCGCTCTACGTGTTCCTGGCCAGTGACGAGTCTGGCTACATCAACGGCGCCGAGATCGCGATCGACGGCGGAGTCACCGCCACCCACGCGTTCGGGGGTTAGGACGCGTCAGCGGCCTCGGCTGCGCGCTTCCGAGCGGGCGGGTTAGCGGACGCCCGGAAGATCTGCCCGGTCAGCGCAGCAGCAACTTGACCGCGGTCTCGATGTGCTCGCCGACCTCTTCGGCGGTCGAGCGGCCGGTGACCCAGGAGACCAGGGCAGAGAGCCAGACGTCGCTGATCACCCGGGAGATCGCGATGTCCTCGTCGCTGGGCTGCTCACCCTCGACGTACGCGTCGCCCTTGATGGAGCGGGTGAGCATCGTGGTCAGCTGCATGCCGACGACGTGGATCTCGGTGGCGACGGAGGCATCGGCGAACATGAACGCCCGGGTCAGCGCCTCGGTGAGGTTGGCGTCGCCCTGCATTCCCCGGGTCGCGCGCTTGAGCACATAGATGACCCGCTCGGACGGCGTGTCGCCCGGGACCGGCCTGCGGCTGACCGTCGTCTGGGTGTCCTCGAACTGGCGGGCGAGCGCGGAGACGAGGAGGTGGATCTTGGAGGGGAAGTAGCGGTACAGGGTCCCGAGGGCGACATCGGCCTGCTCGGCGACCGCCCGCATCTGGACCGCGTCGAACCCGCCCTTGGACGCCAGTGCGATGGTGGCGTCGAGGATCCGCCGGCGTCGGTCGCGCTGGGCGGCGGAGCCGAGGTCTTCGTAGGTCAGTGAATTGGTGGTCGTCACCGTTCCCAGCCTTCCTCGTCGCAGCGCCCGGAGTTCGTCTTTTCGTTGCTCGACCCTGCAGAATTGCCCCCGCGTGACCGTGAAACCAAGGCTAGCAGCGGGATCGGTCATAATAGAAACACGTTGCAGTTCTGAAACACCGGAGAAACGTCCCGGCCTGGCCGGAAAATTTGGGAAGGGCGGGCCATTGCGCATCGCACTCGTGTCCTACCGCAGCAAGCCGCATTGCGGGGGACAGGGCGTCTACGTCCGCCACCTCAGCAGGGAGCTCACCGAGCTCGGCCACACCGTCGAGGTGTTCTCCGGTCAGCCCTACCCGGAGCTCGACGAGGGCGTCGCCCTCACCAAGGTCCCCAGCCTCGATCTGTACCGCGAACCGGACCCGTTCCGGATGGTCTGGCCGTGGGAGTTCCGCGACCTGATCGACGCCCAGGAGTTCGCGATTATGTGCACCGCGGGTTTCCCGGAGCCGCGGACCTTTGGCAAGCGCGTCCTGCGGGCACTGCGCGGCCGCGCTGACGACTTCGACATCGTCCACGACAACCAGGTGCTCGCGCACGGTGTCATGGACATCGAGAAGGAGCTCGGGATCCCGGTCCTGACGACCGTGCACCACCCGATCACCTTCGACCGTCGTGTGGACATCGCAGCAGCGCCGCTGCGCAAGAAGCTGAGTCTGCGTCGTTGGTACGGGTTCCTGCGGATGCAGGGCGCCGTCGTACGCCGCGCGCGCTGGATCCTGCTCCCGTCCGAGTCCTCGAAGGTGGACGCGGCCAACGACTTCGGCGCCGACCTGGCCAAGATGCAGGTGATCCCGCTCGGCGTCGACGACTGCTTCGTACCGCCGACCGAGCCCCGGGTACCGGGCCGCCTGGTCGCGATGGCCAGCGCCGACGCGCCCATGAAGGGCATCGCCACCCTCCTGGAAGCGTTCGCCAAGCTGCTCACCGAGCGCGACCTCGAGCTGCTCCTGGTCACCAAGCCGACCGCGGGCGGTCGTACCGAGAAGCTCATCGAGGAACTCGGCATCGGCGAACACATCACGTTCGTCAACGGCATCAGCGACGTCGAACTGGTCAAGGTGATGGGTTCGGCTGAGATCGCGGTCGTCCCGTCGCTGTACGAGGGCTTCTCGCTGCCGACCGCCGAGCTGATGGCCTGCGAGACCCCGCTGGTCGTGAGCCGGACCGGTGCCATCCCCGAGGTCGTCGGCCCCGACGGCCTCTGCGCCGAGCTGGTCACCCCGGGTGACGTCGGCGAGCTGGCCAGCACGCTGGCCGCGCTGCTCGACGACCCGGAGCGCCGCGATCGGCTCGGCAAGGCCGGCCGGGTCCGGGCGCAGGAGCTGTTCAGCTGGAGCGCGGTCGCCAAGAAGACTGCCGCGGCGTACGAGCACGTCCTGGCCGACTACGCGGCCAACCCGACGTCGACGCACAAGCGCGTGAAGAAGGTTTCAACGAGTTCTACCACCGTGAAGGACGACTGATGCTGACTGTTGACTTCGACCGCCTGGGCCTCCGGCCCGGCGACCGCGTCATCGACATGGGCTGCGGTGCGGGCCGCCACGCCTACGAGATGTTCCGCCGTGGCGCCGACGTGGTCGCGTTCGACCAGGACGCGGATGAGCTGGCCGGTGTGCTGGAGCTGTTCGGCGCGATGAAGGAGGCCGGCGAGGTCCCCGCAGGGGCCGCCGCCGACATCAAGGAGGGCGACGCGCTGCAGCTCCCGTTCGCCGACGGCGAGTTCGACCGGGTGGTCTGCTCCGAGGTCCTCGAGCACATCCACGACGACGTCACCGCCATCAAAGAGCTGATCCGGGTGCTGCGCCCCGGCGGCACGATGGCGATCACGGTGCCGCGCTGGTTGCCCGAGGTGATCAACTGGCGTCTCTCGCCCGAGTACCACAACGCCGAGGGCGGGCACATCCGGATCTACACCGACCACGAGCTGATCGACAAGGTCACCAAGGGCGGCCGGGCGAACGACGGCACCCCTGGCCACGCGATGGTCTACGAGGGCAAGGACCACGCCCACGGCCTGCACGCGCCGTACTGGTGGATCAAGTCCGCGGTCGGTGTGGAGAACAACGACCACCCCGTAGTGAAGGCGTACCACCAGGTCCTGGTCTGGGACATCATGAAGACGCCGCGCTACTCGACGCTCACCCGGCTGGCCGAGAAGGCGCTGAACCCGCTCATCGGCAAGAGCATGGTGCTCTACTTCCGCAAGCCGGAGTAACGCGCTGATGCATCCGACGATCACCTGGCAGATCCCTGCTGTCCACGGCGTCCTGACTTCTGGTCAGATCGCCCAGACGGCTGCGTCCATCGCCGCCATGCAGGAGCCCAGCGGCGCCGTGCCCTGGACCCCCGGCGAGAAGACCGACGTCTGGAACCACATCGAGGGCGCCATGGCGATGCTCGTCGGGGGTGAGGTCGATGCGGCCGAGCGTGCCTACGAGTGGTGTCTGCGGACCCAGCGTGCCGATGGTTCCTGGCCGATGGAGATCGTGGTGGGCGAGATCAAGGACGCCTCGGGCGAGACGAACATGTCGGCGTACCTCGCGGTCGGGGTCTGGCACCACTGGCTGCTGCGCCAGGACCGGGCGTTCGTGAACCGGATGTGGCCGGTCGTGCGGAAGGCTCTCGACTTCGTCGTCGGGTTGCAGCTTGAGTTCGGCGGGATCGCCTGGTCCCAGGAGTGGGACGCCCGGCCCGACGGGAGCTGGGGTCCGGCCAAGGTCAACGAGCAGGCGCTCCTCGCCGGTTCGTCGAGCATCTACCAGGCGCTCCGCGCCGGGGTTGCGCTCGCCGAGCTGGTCGGCGATCCGCAGGTCGACTGGGAGCTGACGGGTGGCCGGCTCGGCCATGCGCTGCGCCGCCACCGGGACCTGTTCCTGGACAAGTCCGAGTTCTCGATGGACTGGTACTACCCGGTCCTCGGCGGGGCGGTCCGCGGCAACGCTGCAGTCGAGCTGCTGGAGAGCAAGTGGGACACCTTCGTCGTCCCCGGGCTAGGCATCAAGTGCGTCGAGCAGAACCCCTGGGTCACCGGTGCCGAGACCTGCGAGCTGGTGATGTCGCTGGACGCCATCGGCGACCACGAGCGTGCGCTGGAGCAGTTCGTCGCGATGCAGCACCTCCGCGAGGAGGACGGTCGCTACTGGACCGGCTGGGTCTGGCCCGACCAGGTCAACTGGCCGCACGAGCACACGACCTACACCGCAGCGGCGGTCGTGCTGGCTGCCGACGAGTTGTCCCGCACCACCCCGGGCTCCGGGATCATGCGCGGCGACACGCTGGCTCCGCACTTCGCCGAGGTTGCGCTGGAGTGCGGGTGCGCCGACCGGTCAGCCGACAGGCCAGCTATCCGACTCTAGAGCCAGCAACGCCTGAGGTCCGTTCCAGGACCCGCATCGACCCTACGGTTCCCCGCGGGGTGAACGCACCACTGGCGACGGCCCGCTGCCAGACGTGGAACGGGGCCTGACCGCCGTCCTCGGGATTTTCGAACACGTCGTGGATGACCAGCACGCCGCCGGGCTGGACCCACGGCGCGAAGCCCGAGTAGTCGGCCTGGGCGGGGTCCTCGGAGTGGCCGCCGTCGATGAAGAGCAGGGCAACCGGCGTCCGCCAGTAGTGCGCGACCGTCGAGGAGTCGCCGACGACTGCGACCACCCGGTGCTCCAATCCCGCGCGCTGGACGGTACGGCGGAACGTGGGCAGGGTATCCATCAGACCGATCTCGGGGTCGACCACGGTCGGGTCGTGGTGCTCCCACCCGGCCTGGTTCTCCTCCGACCCCCGGTGGTGGTCGAGCGTGAAGACGGTGCTGTCGGCCGCCTCGGCGGCAGCGCCCAGGTAGATCGCGGACTTGCCGCAGTAGGTGCCGATCTCGAGCGCCGGCCCGGCGCCCAGGTGCGCGACAGCGGTTGCGTGCAGGAAGGCGCCCTCGTCCAGCGGCATGAAGCCCTTCGCCGCGGTCGCGTGCTCGAGGAGGAAGGCCGGGATCTCGGGGGTCGCAGTACTCACGCGGAGACCTTAAGTCATGGCAGAATGTGAAACACGTTCTAGTTCTCCTTCCCGGTCGTCGAGCACGTCCAGACGCGGTGAGGGTTTCGACGAGCTCAACCAGCTACGCAGGAGTAGGCATGCCGATCGGTATCAGTGACGACCACACCGAGCTCGCGGCTTCGGTCCGCAAGTGGGCCGAGAGCCAGGGCTCGATCGCCGCTGTGCGCGCGGCCGAGACCGACCCGGGCGCCTTGGCTCCGTGGGCGACGCTCCCGGCTGAGCTGGGCCTGACCGCGATCGCGCTGCCCGAATCCGTCGGCGGTGGCGGGGGCACGCTGCTCGACCAGGCGGTCGCCGTGGAGGCGGCCGGCTACGCGCTCGTCCCGGGGCCGTTCCTGACCACGGTCGTCGCCGGCCTGATGTACGACGACGCAGACGTCCGCGCCGGGATCGCTGAGGGTCGGATCACCGTCGGCCTGGGCATCGACGCGCTGGCCGTGCTGGACGCGCCGGTCACGACGCACGTCTCGGTCCCCACGTCTGCCGGCCACGTCCTGGTCGCCGCCGACCAGGTCCAGATCCGGCCCGGTGTCTCGGTCGACCTGACCCGCACCGTGGGCGAGGTCGTCCTGGGCGACCTGGACCTGACCGGGCTGGCGACCAACACGGCCGACGGCGTACCGCTCGAGCTCGTCGTGCTCGCGGCCGCGGAGGCGTCCGGCATCGCCCGCTGGTGCCTGGACACCGCCGTCGAGTATGCGAAGGTTCGCGAGCAGTTCGGGAAGAAGATTGGAGCCTTCCAGGCCGTCAAGCACCTGTGCGCGGAGATGCTGGAGACCAGCGAGAGCGTCACGGCCGCCGCCTGGGACGCCGCCGCGGCAGCAGAGCACGGCGGTGACCAGGCCCGGTTCGCCGCGGGAGTCGCGGCCACGATCTGCTTCGACGGGGCCGTCGAAGTCGCCAAGGGTTGCATTCAGGTCCTCGGCGGGATCGGCTTCACCTTTGAGCACGACGCGCACCTCTACCTGCGACGGGCGATCGCGCTCCGCGCGTTCCTGGGCGACCCCGGCGAGTTCGCGGTCGCGCTGACCGCGTGTGCGCGTTCCGGCGTACGGCGTTCGGGCGAGATCGACTTCGGCGGTCTCGACGAGGAGTTCCGCGCCGGGGCCCGGGCGGAGGCTCAGCGGATCGGGGCGCTGCCCGAGGCTGGGCGTCGCGCGGCGCTCGCCGGCTCCGGATTCCTCTCGCCGCACTGGCCGGCGCCGTACGGCCTCGGTGCCGGCCCGATCCAGCAGCTAGTGATCGACCAGGAGTTGGAGAACGTCGGGGTTGAGCGTCCGGACCTGGTGATCGGGGCTTGGGCGGCCCCCACCATCCTCGAGGGCGGCACCGACGAGCAGCGTGCGCGCTTCGTAGGCCCGACCCTGACCGGCGAGATCACCTGGTGCCAGCTGTTCAGCGAGCCCGGCGCCGGCTCGGACCTGGCTGCGTTGCGGATGAAGGCGGAGCGGACTGACAGTGGTTGGCTGCTGACCGGTCAGAAGGTCTGGAACTCGATCGCCGAGCGCGCCGACTGGGGTGTCTGCCTCGCCCGCACCGACGCCGACGCCAAGCCGCACGCCGGGATCACCTACTTCGTAGTCGACATGAAGACGCCGGGGATCGATGTCCGACCGTTGCGCGAGCTCACCGGCGAGGCGCTGTTCAACGAGGTCTTCTTCGACAACGTCTTCGTACCCGATGAGTGTGTCGTCGGCGAGATCAACGGCGGCTGGCGGCTGGCGGTGACCACGCTCGCCAACGAGCGCGTCGCGATGGCGGGCTCGAAGCTCGGTGAGAGTGTCGAGATGGCGGTCGAACTACTCGACGACGGCGCCAGCCCGCGCGCGGGCGAGAAGGTCGGCCGAGCGATCGCGCTGGCCCAGGTCGTCAAGCTGCTCGGCATGCGCTCGACCCTGCGCTCGATCGCCGGGCAGGGGCCCGGGGCGGAGTCCAGCGTCGCCAAGCTTGTGGGGGTCCGCAGTCGTCAGGACAGCGCCGAGCTGGCTATGGAACTGCTCGGGGCGGAGATGTTCACCGCCAGCGAGCGCGCGATCACGGCCAACGACCTGTTCCTGCGCAACCGCTGCCTCTCGATCGCCGGAGGGACGACGCAGATCCTCCGCAACGTCGTGGGTGAACGGATCCTGGGGCTACCGCGCGGATGATCTGCGTCGTCCCAACACGCTCCGTCTGATCGCGCCTGCGGCGCGGGGAGATCCTCCGCAACGTCGTGGGCGACCGGATCCTGGGGCTACCGCGCGGATGACGGCTCGGTGATCGGCGTCGAGGTCTCCTTGCGCCGCACCACCCGGTGCCACTCGAGCCAGCGCTCGACAGCCCGCATGACGTTCTGGCTCCGGATCGAGGAGAAGACCTCGAAGCCGTGCTGGGTGTTCGGAAGCTCGAGGTAGCTGACGATCCCGGTCGAGACGTCGCGGAGCCTCGTGACGAAGCTGCGCGCCTGGCGCACCGAGACGAGACCGTCGTGGACGCCGTGGATCACGAAGAAATCGGGGCTGTCCGGACCCACGTGGCTGATCGGCGAGGCGAGCTCGAACGCTGCCGGGTCCGCCTTCGGGTCCTTCTTGAAGATGCGCGGTCCGAGGAACATGTCGCGCATCTGGACCGCGGCTTTGTCGCCGGTGATCCCGGCCATGTCGAAGATCCCGTAGAACGGCACGCACGCGGCGACCGAGGTGTCCGCGTCCTCGAAGTCGGGCTGGTAGTCGGCGACGTCGGGGGTCGTGGCTGCCAGCGCGGCCAGGTGGCCGCCGGCGGAGCCGCCGGTGATGACCAGGTACGACGGATCCCCGCCGTACTGGGCGATGTTCTCCCGGGTCCATGCGATCGCCTTCTTGACGTCGATGATTTGCGCCGGGAACGGGTTCTGCGGGGCGAGGCGGTAGTTCATCGCCACGCAGATCCAGCCGCGGGCTGCCATCCGGTTCATCAGGATCAGGCCCTGCTGGCTCTTGTCGCCGATAGTCCATCCGCCGCCATGGATCTGGATCAGGACCGGCGCGTTGGTCAGGTCGACGCCCTCGGGCCGGTAGATGTCTAAGCGCGCGCGACTGCCGCCGTCGCGGTAGTTGAGGTTCCGGATGACCTCGACGCCCGGCTGCATCAACGAGAAAGGGCGGGCGATGGCGCGCAGCGGTGTACGGAGGTCTTCGTCGCGGGGCCGGTCCAGGGCTTCGAGGTAGTCGGCACCGAGGGAGGTGGCGAGCTCCTGCTCGGCGAGCTCGCCGGCCTTGCGGGCGTGCCCGACCAGGTAGGCCAGGCCGGCTGCGCTGGCTCCGGCGAGCAGCAGGCTGGCCGGGCTCGCCTTGCGTCGTACGACGGCCTGGGCGGTGTCGACCGCGGTCAGGGCCAACAGCTGCGGCGCCAGCTCGCCGGTCGGCCAGCCGGCGGCGAAGCCGAGAGGACTGAGGTACCCGCCGACCGGCTTGAGCGCGTTGGCGGTGAGCAGGGCGGTGACGATGCGACGTCGTGCGAAGGCCATGCGCCGAGCGTACCGGGCTGTATGGCGGTCCAAAGCGGGGCATCTCGCCGAAAATAGAACTTGTTCTATTTGCAGTAGAATGACCTTCATGGAACGTCTCAGCGGCCTCGACGCCAGTTTCCTCTACTTGGAGAGCTCGGCCCAGTTGATGCACGTCTGCGGCATCATCCAGCTTGACCCCTTGACCATCCCGGGCGGCTACTCGTTCGCGAGGATGAAGGCCGACCTCGAACGCAGGATCAGCACCATCCCGAGCTTCCACCGCAAGCTCAAGGAGGTGCCGCTCGAGATCGACCACCCGATTTGGGTCGAGGACGCGGACTTCGACATCGACCGCCACGTGCACCGGCTCGCCGTCCCGTCCCCGGGCGGCAAGGAGGAGCTCGCCGAGCTCTGCGGGCACATGGCCGGGATCCCGATGGACCGTTCCCGCCCGCTGTGGGAGATGTGGGTCATCGAAGGTCTCGACAACGGCAAGGTCGCCGTCTTCACCAAGATGCACCACGCCACCGTGGACGGCATCTCGGGAGCGAACATGATCTCGTTCCTCTGCAGCCTGGAACCGAACGCCCCGCTTCTCGACCTGGCACCGGCGGGGACGAAGCTCGCGGCACCGCCCGGTGACTGGGAACTCTTCGGGCGCGGGCTGCTGACGAACCTCGCCAAGCCGGTCCAGTTCGTGAAGCTGCTGGCCCCGACCACCTCGGTGCTGAGCAAGACCATCAGCAGGGCCCGTCAGGGTACGGCGATGGCAGCTCCGCTGACCGCCCCGCGGACATCGTTCAACGGGAACATCACCGGCCAGCGCTCGGTCGCGTACGCCGACATGTCGCTGGAGAAGATCAAAGAGATCCGGCACGCGGTCGCCGGCGCGACCGTCAACGACGTCGTGCTCGCGATCAGCGGCGGCGCGCTCCGGCGCTACCTGCAGGAACGGGGTGAGCTGCCCGAGTCCTCGCTGCTCGCCAGCGTCCCGGTCTCGGTGCACCAGACCTCGACGAAATCCGGAGGCACCAACAAGGTCTCCTCGATGTTCGCCAAGCTGGGCACCGACGTCGCGGACCCGGTCGAACGGCTGGTCCAGCTCGCCGAGGCGAACGCGAACGCCAAGGAGCACCACAAGGCGATCCCGGCCGACACTCTCCAGGAGTGGGCCGAGTTCGCCGCCCCGCGAACATTCGGGCTCGCCGTACGGGCGGTGGCGAAGCTGAAGCTCGCCGAGAAGGGCCCGGTGATCCACAACCTGGTCATCTCGAACGTTCCGGGCCCACCGGTCGCGCTTTACTTCATGGGCGCCGAGATCGTCGGCTTCTACCCGCTCGGGCCGGTCTTCCACGGCGCTGGCCTCAACGTCACGGTGATGAGCAACGCGGGCCGGATGCACGTCGGGCTGATCGCCTGCCGTCAGTCGATGCCGGAGATCGCGTCGCTGGCCGAGCACTTCCCCGAGGAGTTGGACGCGCTGTACGACGCCGTCCTCGGCTGACTCTCAGGCGGTGCGGACCTTGAGCCGGCTCGCCCGCCGTCCCATCGTGGTGTCGACGGCCTCCAGGAACGTCGGCACGAAGGTCTTCGCGTCTAGGACGCAGCCCGCGTGCCCGCATTCGGCCTCGTGGACGGTCGCGCCCGGGATCGTCGCCGCGATCACCCGTTGACGTTCGGGGGAGAGCACCTTGTCCTTGGTGGTCACCACGACGGCCGTCGGGATGTCGATCTGGGCCAGCCAGGGCGTGGAGTGGTGCCGGCCGAGCGAGGCGACGGCCTGGGCGATCGCCCACGGGCTGGTGCTGCGCCATTCCGCGAGCGCCCACTGGTGGGTGTCGGTCGGGTCGAGCAGCGCTTCGGTCGCAGCCTGGGCGGCGGCGTTGATGGTCTTGGAGAAAGAGAGCGCACGGAACGCGCCGGTGCCCACCTCCATCGCGGTGTGGAATACCTGCTCGCGACCGTTGGTGCGGAAGTGGTCCGTGGTGGCGGCGAGGACCAGGCCGCCGAACCGCTGCGGGTGCTGGCGCCAGCATCGCTGCGCGATGATCGAGCCCATCGAGTAACCGGCGACCACGGGCTGGACCAGGTCCAGCAGGTTGGCGATTGCGCTCACGTCGTCGGCGCAGTCCCGGATCGACAGGTGCTCGGAGGTGATCCCGCGGCCGTGCCAGCGCTGGTCGAAGATGACGACGCGGTACTTCGCGCTCAGCATCTCCACGACCGGGAACCAGGTGAGCATGCCGGTGCAGCCGACCGCGTGTAGCAGGATCACCGCGGGGGCGTCCGGGGTGGGTCCGGGGATATCGGTCAGCCAGGTGCGTCCGCGCCCGGGTACGTCGAGCCAGCGGCCCTTCGGGACGACGACGGACGGTACGTCGATCATCTTCCGCAGCAACGCGGGCAGGGTGGGTAGCGGCAAGGTGGTCCCCTCGACCTCGGCACGCGCGAATGTGCTGGATTGGGTACTGCTCGATCTGTGGTGCTCAGGCTAGACTAGAACAGGTTCCAATTTTGCTGCGTTCACAATCTGTTGAAGAAACACCTGGGTTGAAGGGGTCACCTGTGCCAGTGCCTGATGAGTTGCGCGAGGTGCGTGACGAGATCCGCTCGGTCGTCACCGATGTCCTGGACAAGGGCGGTGCCAGTTGGGATGCCTGCGTCGAGGCCGGACTGCTCGGTCTGGCCGCCCCGGAGGCGTACGGCGGCGAAGGACTCGGTCTCGAGGAGGTCGGCGTCCTTCTCCACGAGGTCGGCCGGCGAGCCGCGGACCTCCCGGTCTGGGACACGCTCGCGTGCGGCCTGCTGACCGTCGCAACCGCCGGCAGCCCCGAGCAGGCCGGCCGGATCATCCCCGACGTGGTGGCTGGCAAGCTCTTCCTGGCCCCGGCGCTCAACGAGCCCGGTAACGCACTGCCGCTCGCACCGGCGACCACGCTGCGTGACGGCAAGGTCACCGGTCACAAGACCGATGTCTCGGTGCTGCCCGGCGCCACCTTGCTGCTGGTTTCCACCGATGCCGGCGTCGCCCTCGTCGACCCTGCCGGACCCGGCGTGACCGCGACGGCGAACTACGCCTCGCGCACCGTCCCGGCCGGTGACGCTGGCCCCGCGATGACTGGCTATGTCTTCGACGGGGCCCCCGCAGTGGAGATCCTCGGCGAGTCCGCGTCCCAGGTGTTGCGTGACCACGCCATCGCCGGACTCCTGCTCCTTGGCGACGGCCTCGTCGCCGGCGCCTTGGACCTGACTGCCGGGTACATCAAGGAGCGGGTCCAGTTCGGCCGCAAACTCGCTGAGTTCCAGGCTGTCGCAGCCCAGATCGCCGACGTCTTCGTAGTGGCCCGGATGACCGCCCTAGGCGCCCAGAACGCAGCCTGGCGGGTCGCCGCGGGGCTCCCGGCCGCTGACGACCTCGCCGTCGCTGGTGCCTGGTTCGCCGACCGCGTCCCGCCGGCCCTGCAGACCTGCCACCACCTGCACGGCGGCATGGGCGTCGACGAGACCTATCCGCTGCACCGGTACTTCTCCCGGGCCAAGGACATCGTCCGACTGCTGGGCGGCAAGTCCGGCACCCTCGCCCGGGTGCCAGCCCATGAGACCGAGGCGAAGAATCTCGAACTCACCGAGGCCCAGCGCGCGTTCAAGGACGAGGTCCGCACCTACTTCTCGTCGCTGGTCAGTGCCGAGGACACCCTGGAGATGATGGTCGACCGGCACGGGCCGGCGTACCACCGCAACATCAAGCAGATGGGCACCGACGGCTGGATGGGCGTCGGTTGGCCGGTCGAGTACGGCGGCAAGGGCCTGGGCGAGATGGAGCAGCAGATCTTCGCCAACGAAGCTTCGCGCGGCGACATTCACCTGCCTTCGGTGACCCTGCAAACCGTTGGGCCGACGCTTCAGGCTTACGGCACCGAGAAGCAGAAGGACCTGTTCCTCGGCAAGATCCTCACCGGCGACGTGCACTTCGCGATCGGGTACTCCGAGGCGGACGCAGGCACCGATCTGGCCTCGTTGCGCTGCGCGGCGAAGAAGGACCCGGCCACCGGCGACTGGATCGTCAACGGCCAGAAGATGTGGACCACCGGCGGGCACGCCGCCGACTACATCTGGCTCGCGGTCCGCACCGACCCGGACGCCCCGAAGCACAAGGGAATCTCGGTGCTGATCGTCGACACCAAGGACCCGGGTTACTCCTGGACCCCGATCGTGACCTGCGACGGCTCGCACCACGTGAACGCGACGTACTACAACGACGTCCGGGTCCCGGCCGACATGCTCGTCGGCGAGGAGAACCAGGGCTGGCGGCTGATCACCACCCAGCTCAACCACGAGCGGATCATGCTCGGTCCCGCCGGCCGGCTCGAGGGCCTGCGCGACCTGGTGATCGATTGGGCACGTGACCGCACCGCACCGGACAGCACCCCGTTGCTCGAGGTGCCTGCTGTTCGCGACACCCTGGCCCGGGTCACCGTGGCCTTCCGGGTCAACGAGCTGCTGAACTGGCAGGTCGCCGGCGGCGGTGCCACCGGCGTGGCTGCCGTCGCGGACGCGAGCGCCTCGAAGGTGTTCGCCTCCGACGAGGTCCAGACTCTCGGGCTCGCACTCGAGGAGATCGTCAGCGCGTACGGCGACCCGGCCGATGCCGAGACCGGGACGCTGCTGCACTTCCTGGACGCGACCAGCAAGCGCAACCTCGTGCTGACCTTCGGCGGCGGCGTCAACGAGGTGCAGCGGGAACTGATCGCCATGTTCGGCCTCGGCCTCCCGAAGGTGCCCCGATGACGTCCCCGTTGGTTGAGCCTGTCGAAACCTGGACCCACGACCGGATCATGGCCGAGGTCGCGAAGATCGAGGCGCTGGGGGAGTCCGCTCCGAAGCCGGCCCGCGACCCGATCAACCAGGCGATGATCAACAACTGGACCGAGGCGATCGGCGAGACCGACCCCCGTTACACCCAGGGTGAGGCACCGCCGGCGATGTCGCAGGTCTGGACGATGGACGGCCTCGACCCGACCACCCGGGCGAACGCGCCGCTGCACTCGACGATGCAGATCTTCGACCGAGCCGGGTTCACCTCGGTGCTGGGCACCAACTGCGACCAGGTCTACCTGCGCCCGGTCCGGGTGGGGGAGCACGTCACGTTGACCGCGAAGCTCCACTCCGTCGTCGGCCCGAAGAAGACCGGCGTCGGCGAGGGCTACTTCGTCAGCACCACGAACACCTGGCGGGTCGCCAGGGAGGACGGCACCAGTGAGGTCGTCGCGACGATGCTTTTCCGGGTGCTCAAGTTCAAGCCCGGGCAGCGGAAGGCGGCCGTCGACAAGACCAAGCTGGTCCGTCCGCAGAAGAACCGGGACACTGCGTTCTTCTGGGAGGGCACTGCCGCCGGCGAGCTGCGCATCCAGAAGTGCAACGCCTGTGGCGAGCTCCGGCACCCGCCCGGCCCGATGTGCCCGACCTGCCACGCCGCGGACCGAGGCCACGTCGTCGTCAGCGGGAGGGGCAACGTCTTCTCCTACCTGGTCCACCACGCCCCGCAGCTGCCGGGCAAGGAACTGCCGATCACGCTCGCGCTGATCGAGCTCGAGGAAGGAGCGCGGATCGTGGGCGAGGTCCAGGGCAACCGCGACCATGTCGCCATCGGCGCTCCGGTGGAGGTGGTCTTCGAGAAGATCGACGACGACCTGACCCTGGCGCAGTGGGCGGTGACGGTGTGAGCGCCGTACTCGGAACCCAGCTCCCGGAATGGTCGCTCCCGTTGACCCCGACACTGATCGTCTCCACCGCGATCGCCACCCGGGACTTCCAGGACGTCCACCACGACCGCGACCTGGCCCAGAGCCACGGGTCGAAGGACATCTTCATGAACATCCTGACGACCACCGGCTACGTCCAGCGGTACGTCGGAGAGTGGGCCCGCGACGCGATCGGCCCGGACTTCCGGATCACCTCGTGCGGCCTGCGGCTCGGCGCTCCGGCGTACCCCTACGACACGATGACATTCAGCGGCACCGTCGTCGAGAACGCTGACGACGCGCCGGACGGAACCGTCACGATCGACGTCCTCGGACTGGTCTCGCTGGGCAATCACGTGAACGCCAAAGTCACCCTGGCCGGCAACGACTCGCAGAGTGGAGCAGCTGCATGACTCGCACGCTGTCGGGCAAGTCCGCGATCGCCGGTATCGGTGCGACCGACTTCTCCAAGGAGTCGGGGCGTTCCGAGCTCCAGCTCTCCTGCGAGGCCGTCCTGGACGCCCTCGCGGACGCCGGTCTCAAGCCGTCCGACGTCGACGGGCTGACCACCTTCACGATGGACAACTCCTCCGAGATCGCGATCGCCCGCGAGCTCGGGATGGGGGACCTGCGGTTCTTCAGCCGGATCAACTACGGCGGCGGGGCCGCCTGCGGCACGGTCCAGCAGGCCGCGATCGCGGTCGCGACCGGGGTTGCCGACGTGGTGGTCTGCTACCGCGGCTTCAACGAGCGCAGCGGGGACCGGTTCGGCCAGGTCTCGCAGTGGGCGGCGGCCCAGGTCAACACCAATGGCCTCGACAACGCCTTCACCTATCCCTACGGGCTCTCCACCCCGGCGGCGACGGTCGCGATGCAGGCCCAGCGCTATATGCATGAGTACGGCGCCACCTCGGCGGATTTCGGTGCGGTGGCGGTGGCGGACCGGAAGCACGCTGCGACCAACCCGAAGGCGTTCTTCTACGGCAAGCCGATCACGCTCGAGGAGCACCAGGCCTCCCGGATGATCGCTGCGCCGTTGCACCTGCTCGACTGCTGCCAGGAAAGCGACGGTGCGGTCGCGATCGTGGTCACCACGCCGGAGCGGGCCGCGGACCTGAAGCAGAAGCCGGTCTCGATTACCGCTGCGGCTCAGGGCAGCGCCCGCGACCAGTTCGTGATGACGTCCTACTACCGCGACGACATCGGGATCCCCGAGATCGGCGTCGTCGGGCGCGAGCTGTGGCGCCAGTCCGGGTTGAAGGCCGACGACATGGCGACGGCGGTGCTCTACGACCACTTCACGCCGTACGTGCTGATGCAGCTCGAAGAGCTCGGCTTCTGCGGTCGCGGGGAGGCGAAGGACTTCGTCAAGGACGGTGCGATCGAGCTCGGCGGGCGGCTGCCGCTGAACACCCACGGCGGTCAGCCCGGCGAGGCGTACATCCACGGGATGAACGGCATCGCCGAGGGTGTCCGCCAGGTGCGGGGAACTTCGGTCAACCAGGTCCCCGACGTCGAGCACGTGCTCGTGACCGCCGGCACCGGGGTGCCGACCAGCGGGTTGGTCCTCTCGGCCGCTGGTTGAGCCTGCTGGGCGGATCCGGGTCACCGAGCTGACCGGGTACGCCGAGTCGTCGAGCGGGGCACTGGCAATCAGCGTGGGTTGGGACGGGCGGATTCAACACGTAAGTGTTCACAATCCGTCGGCCGCACCTATTCTGCGACAACTGATTACGGACACGGGATTTGAGACGCCGTCCAGAGCACGAGCTGCATCTCAGGCGGGATCCGTTTCAGAACCGTGCGGTCGTGAACAGTCCGGTTGAGCGACAGCAGTCCAACTAGCGGTGCAACTTCTCGGCGAAGAACGCGAGCACCCGGTCAACACCTTCCTGTTGACGTTCCTCGGTCACGGTGCCGTGCCCGCGTCCGCCGAACTCGACGCGAATGAACGAATCGCCGATCTCGCGGGTCAGGGTCTCGAAGCGGGAACCGGTCATCGGGTCGGAGGGGTACTGGAGGCCGAGCACCTGGCAGCCTCCCGCAGCACGTTCCTTCACGACCATCAGGTCGGCAGGGGAGAGGTTGAGGTCGCGGGCGCGTTTGCTACCCACCGCGAACGGCACCGAGGGCTGGGCGAGGACGGGCGCCGCCACGGCGGGATCGACCATCATCGCGAGCGCGAAACCACCGGTGAAACACATCCCGAGGGCGCCGACACCTGGCCCACCGAGTTCGCCGTGCAGTTCACGGGCCAGGGAGCGCAGCCACGTTGCGACCGGTGCGGTAACGCCGGTGGCCATCTTGGTGAACTCGGCACTGACGCAGACCTGGCGCAGGGTGCTCGCCACGGCGAGGGCGCTCATCGGCCGCTCGGGCGTCCCGAACAGGTGCGGCAGCACCACTGTGAACCCGGCCGCCACGACCTCCTCAGCAAACGCAATCACCTTCGGGGTGAGGCCGGGGATCTCGTGGATGATGACGACCCCGGGGCCGGAGCCCTTGCGGTAACTGGGGTGAGTGACGCCGGCGTGGCTGTGGCTACCCAGCTCCCAGGAGTCGAGGAGTGCCATGGTTCAGGCCTTGGTGACGTAGCAGTCGGCCAGCACCGGGGCGCCGTCGCGCTCCTCGCGCGGGCTCGCGATCGTCGCGTTGACCAGGATCTGCTCGCCAGAGTCCCAGGCCTGCACCCGGATCGTCTCGCCGGGGAAGACGACGCCGGCGAACCGGGCGGCGAACCCGCCGACCTGCGTCGCGTCGCCGCCGAGGAGCTCGTCGGTGACCAACCGCAGGACGATTCCGTAGGAGCAGCGGCCGTGCAGGATCGGGGCCGGGAAGCCGGCCGCCTGCGCGAACGCCGGGTCGGAGTGCAAGGGGTTGCGGTCGCCGCAGAGCCGGTAGAGCAGCGCCTGCTGCGGCGTGACGTCGTACGTCGTGTCGACGTCGGGCTTGCGCTCCGGGATCTCGACGACCGTGGGGTTGCCGCGGTCGCCGCCCCAGCCGCCTTCTCCCTTGATGAACATCGAGGAGCGGGTGGTCCAGAGCTTCTCGCCGGACTCGGAGACGGCGACGCCCTCCTGCCAGAGGACGGCGGCCTTGCCCTTGTCCCAGATCTCGCTAATCCGGTCGGAGACGGTCGCGGTCCCCGACGTCGGGATCGGGCGGTGCACGACGATCTCCTGGGCACCGTGCACGATTTGCGCGAGGTTGATGTCGCAGCCGGGAAGGTCCAGCGACGGCGGGTTCTCGTCGTGGAACGTGGGCGCCACGATCCCGAACGACGGCAGCACCTGCAGGTTCTCGTCGTCGTTGGTGTAGCGCAATGCCTTCGGGTCCAGGTTGTCGCCCGGTCGCGACCCGGCACCCAGGCCGAGGTGGTACAGCAGCACGTCGCTGGCGGTCCAGGAGAACGTCTTGCTCGGCAGTTCGGCGCCGAGGGCGATGTCGGGGTTGATCGGCACGTTAGGCCACCTCTCCGGTTGTCGAGTCTGTCGAGGTGCTCTTCACGATGTCCTCGGCGGCCAGATAGCCGAAGGTCATCGCCGGCCCGATGGTGGCACCGGGGCCGGCGTAGGTATTGCCCATCACCGCGGAGGAGCAGTTGCCGGCGGCGTACAGGCCGGGGATCACCGAGCCGTCGGCACGGAGCACGCGGGCCCGTTCGTCGGTGACCAGGCCACCCTTGGTGCCCAGGTCGCCGGGGACGATCTTGACCGCGTAGAACGGGCCCTGGTCGATCGTGTGCAGCGACGGGTTCGGTTTCACCGCTGGGTCGGAGTAGTACTTGTCATAGGCGCTCTCGCCGCGACCGAAGTCTGCGTCCACGCCGGTCTTCGCGAACTCGTTGAACCGCTCGACGGTGGCGGTGAGCGCCTCGACCGGGACCTCGATCTGCTCGGCCAGGCCCTCGATCGAGGACGACTTCTTGATCACGCCTTCCTTCAGCCAGCGGCCCGGGAACGGCTGGCGCGGGCCGAGGCCGGCGAAGAGGTACCGGTTGCGGTAGCGCTGGTCGATGATCATCCAGGACGGCACGTGGGTGACCCCGGTGGCTTCGCCCTTGTAGATCTCGTGGGTCGCCTCGACGTACGGGAGCGCCTCGTTCATGTACCGCTTGCCGGCGGCGTTGACGATGATCGAGCCGGGCAGGTTGCGCTCGGCCAGGCAGAACCACGGGCCGTTCGGGAGCGGGATGGTCGGACCCCACCAGGCATCGTCCATCAGGTCGATCTGAGCGCCGGCGGTGATGCCGGCAAGGATGCCACCGCCCTGGTTGGACGGCGCCCCGGTGGTCCAGTCGACCGAGGTCGGCTGCGGCTGGTACTTCTCCCGCATCTCGAGGTTCTTCTCGAACCCGCCGCTGCCCAGGATGACGCCGCGGGTGGCGCGGATAATCTCCGGAACGCCGGCTCCGTCCTTTCGGAGGACCTTGACCCCGACGACGCGGCCGTTCTCGATCACCAGGTCGGTCAGCTCGGTCTCGTAGGAGACCGGGACGCCGGCGTCGATCAGGCCCTTGCGCAGGCCGATCGCGATGGCATTGCCCATCGCGTACATCTTCTTGCCGAGCAGCAGCGTGACTAGCCGCATCAGGCTCGCACGCAGGATCGTCAGCGGGCCCCGCAGGGTGCGCAGGCCGAGGCTGATCTTGCGGTAGTCGGCCTGGGTGATGATCAGGTTCGCTGGCGCCTTCCCGTACGGCGGGTGCAACCGGTCCAGTTCGTCGCCGAGGAACTTCGCGTTCAGCGGGATCGCCTCGACGGTGCGGCCGCGGGCCCGTCCGCCGGGGGCCTCGGGGAGGTAGTCGGAGTACTCGGGCACCCACCGGAAGCGCACCGGGGTGTTCTCCTTGAGGAACTCCATCACCTCGGGGCCGCGGTCCAGGTAGGTGTCGCGGCGGACCTTCGGGACCACGTCGCCGACGATCGAGTCGAGGTACTTCTTCGACTCGGCTTCGTCGCCCGCAGGCACCTCGCCGGCCTTGACGAGCGCGTAGTTCCCGGGGATCCAGACGCCACCGCCGGAGCGGGCGGTCGAACCGCCGAAGTAGGCAGACTTCTCGACGAGGAGCGTGTCCAGCCCCTGACGGGCTGCGGCGAGAGCGGCCGTCATGCCGGCGCCACCGGCGCCGACCACGACTACGTCATAGGCCGAGTTGATTTCGACTCCGTCGAGGGGCTTCATGGCAAGAAACTGTAACAGGTTCTAGTATGGGTTTCGTGACCTCAAAAGAAGCCATTTCAGCGGCCGTCGAACGGCTCGCCACGGCGCAGGCAACACGGGTGCCGTGCGCCGCCGTACGTGACCTCATCGGGACCGACGACCTACCCGCGGCATACGCGGTGCAGCGCGGTCTCGTCCAGGCCAGGATCGCCGGTGGGGTGAGCGTTGTCGGTCGCAAGATCGGCGCGACGTCCAAGGCGGTCCAGGACCAGCTCGGCGTGGACCAGCCGGACTTCGGCTACCTGCTCAGCGACATGGACGTCAGCGAGGGCGCCGTCCCCGGCGCGGCCCCGATCTCGATGCGGACCTTGGTGCAGCCCCGGGTCGAGGCGGAGGTCGCCTTCCGGCTCGGGAAGGACATCGCCCCGGCCACGGAGGAGGAGATCACCCTCGAACTCGTCCGTGAAGCCGTCGAGGTGGCGCTGCCGGCGCTGGAGATCGTCGACTCCCGGATCGGGAACTGGGACATCACCTTCACCGACACCGTCGCCGACAACGCGTCGAGCGGGCTCTTCGTGATCGGCACCGACCCCAGGACGCTCGACGAGGTGACCCCGGTCGACGTCGAGATGACGCTGACCATCAACGGCGAGGTCAGGTCCGCCGGCAACGGGGCCGCGTGCCTCGGCGATCCGCTGGAGGCGCTGCGTTGGCTCGCCGTCCAGGCCTTCCGTTTCGGTGACCCGCTGCGTGCGGGCCACCTGATCCTGTCCGGGGCCCTCGGTCCCTTCGTACCCTTCGCCGCGGGAGATGATGTCGTGGCGACCATCAGCGGGTTCGCACCGCTCAGCGTCAAGTTCGGGGAGTAGGAAGCATGGTTTCGACAAGCTCAACCAACGCAAAATTGACAGCAGCGATAGTCGGTCCGGGCAACATCGGCACCGACCTGATGTACAAGCTGATGCGCAGTGACGTGATCGAGCCGCGCTGGATGATCGGCGTCGATCCGAGCAGTCCAGGCTTGGAACGGGCCGGCAACGAGGGCCTGATCGCCAGCGCCGAGGGCGTCGACTGGCTGCTCAAGCAGGACGAGCTCCCGGACTTCATCTTCGAGGCCACCAGCGCCTACGTGCACCGCGCCTACGCGCCCCGGTACGCCGAGGCGGGCATCCGGGCGGTCGACCTCACCCCGGCCGCGGTCGGCCCCGCCTGCATCCCGGCCGTCAACGGTGACGAGCACGCGGACGCCGAGAACGTCAACATGATCACCTGCGGGGGACAGGCCACCATCCCGATGGTCGCCGCTGTCTCCCGGGCCACCCCGGTCTCCTACGCCGAGATCGTGGCGTCGGTGGCCTCGCTCAGCGCCGGCCCCGGAACGCGCCAGAACATCGACGAGTTCACCCAGACCACCTCCCGGGGCATCGAGACGATCGGCGGCGCCGCGACGGGCAAGGCGATCATCATCCTGAACCCGGCCGAGCCGCCGATGATCATGCGCGACACGATCTTCTGCGCCGTCGGCGCGGACGTGGATCGGGACGCGATCAGCGCCTCGGTGCACGCGATGGTCAAGGCGGTCCAGGAGTACGTCCCCGGCTACCGGCTGCTGCAGGAGCCGCAGTTCGACGACCCGAGCGACGCCACCCGTGGCGCCACGAAGGTCTCCATCTTCATCGAGGTCGAGGGCGCCGGGGACTTCCTGCCGCCGTACTCGGGCAACCTCGACATCATGACCGCCGCCGCCACCCGAGCGGGCGAGGGAATGGCGCGCGCCATCCTCGCCACCGCCGGTTGAGCCTGTCGAAACCAAAGGACCTGACATGAGCATCTCCGGAGCAGCCGAGCTCAACGTGCTGACGCGTACCTGGCGCGACACCGACCCGACGTCCGACCTGGACATCCGGCTCACCGACACCTGCCTGCGGGACGGGTCGCACCACAAGCGCCACCAATTCACCGTCGACGAGGTCCGAGCGATCGTCGGGGCTCTCGACGCCTCCGGCGTGCCGGTCATCGAGGTCACCCACGGCGACGGCCTCGGCGGGTCCAGCTTCAACTACGGGTTCTCCCACACCCCGGAGCAAGAGCTGAT
Organism: Marmoricola sp.; assembly: GCA_046598425.1. GTDB lineage: Bacteria > Actinomycetota > Actinomycetes > Propionibacteriales > Nocardioidaceae > Marmoricola. Next base: position 26,254 of record JBKJIN010000066.1, read on the forward strand.
CAAGATCGCGGCCGAGACCGCGACGAACGCCAAGATCGCGTTCCTGATGCTGCCCGGCCTGGGCACCAAGGACGACATCCTGATGGCTCAGGACAACGGCGGGTCGATCTGCCGGATCGCCACCCACTGCACCGAGGCGGACGTCTCCGAGCAGCACTTCACGCTCGCGCGCGAGCGGGGCCTGGAGACCGTCGGGTTCCTGATGATGAGCCACACCCAGCCGCCCGAGGTGCTGGCTAAGCAGGCTCGGATCATGGTCGACGCCGGGTGCCAGTGCGTCTACGTCGTCGACTCGGCCGGTGCCCTGATCCTCGAGGGCGTCTCGGACCGGGTCGCTGCGGTGGTCGCGGAGATCGGTCACGAGGCCACGGTCGGCTTCCACGGCCACGAGAACCTCGACCTGGGTGCCGGCAACACCGTGATGGCCGTCCGCGCGGGTGCGACCCAGATCGACGGCTCGGTCCGCCGCTTTGGCGCCGGTGCAGGCAACACCCCGCTGGACGCGTTCGTCGGGATCGCCGACAAGCTCGGTTGGAAGACCGGCGTGGACTTCCTGAAGATCATCGACGCCTCCGAGGACGTGATCCGCCCGGCGATGCCGGAGGAATGCCGCCTGGACCGGATGACGATGATGATGGGCTACGCCGGCGTCTACTCCTCGTTCCTCAAGCATGCGGGCAACGCCGCCGAACGGTACGGCGTCTCCGGCGCCCGGATCCTCGCAGAGGCCGGCAAGCGCAAGCTGATCGGCGGCCAGGAGGACCAGCTCATCGACATCGCGCTGCTGCTGAAGGCGGAGCAGGAGCAGGGCTGACGCCCGTCCGAGGAGCAGACCAAGGGCCCCGCACCCCACCGTAATGGTGGTGGTGCGGGGCCCTTGGTCTCCCCAGGTCCTGATCAGGCCTTCTACTGGGCCTTCTACTGGGCCTTCTACTGGGCCTCCTTGCGGGCGACCAGGGTGGCGCCGCCGGCGGTGACCAGGGCGCCGCCGGCCAGGAGCCAGGTCAGCTGGAGGCCGGTGTCGTCGTTGGCGCCGACGCCGGCGTCGACGCGGTTCGGCGTGGTGATCCCGGCAACCTCGGTGTCGTCCGTGGTCGTCTCGTCCTCGGGGAGGTCGCAGCCCTCGAAGCAGCCGCCGTCGAGCGGGAAGTCAGGCTCCTCCTCGCCGTCGTCACCCTCGCCGCTGTCGAGGGGGAGGTCCGGGGTGTCGGTGATGTCGCCGGGGCCCTCGGGGGTCGGGTTGGCGATGTCCTTCGGGCCGGGGTCGCCGGGCTCGGACGGCATCACGATGACCGGGCCGGGGGTGTCTGCGGTGGCGGTGCCGGTACTCAGGGTGAGCGCGGCGGCCGAGAGCGGCAGGGCGACGAACAGGGTGCGGGCGATGCGGTTCATGATGTTCTCCTCGGGTGGGTGGTGCTGGTTGGTGGTCGGTGTGACGTGCTGGGTGCTTCGTGCAGGTAGGAGCACGGGCCCGGAGGAGTCCTTGCACTTTCTGCAGAACTTGTTGGGGAACCGCCGGCTTACGAGGAACACGGGCGTCGTGGTGCCGGACTTGTCCCGGTTCGGTCACTTCGGCCGAGGACATCGGTGCCGAAATCCCCAGCGACACGTCAGGACGTGGACGAAGAGGTAGAACGTGTTCTAGTATTGGGCGCAGAAGAACCCGACGACGAGGAGAAGTCATGAGCCAGGCTGTTCTGGACGGCGTACGCGATCTGCTGCCCACGATCCGAGAGCGGGCGGACGAGACCGAGCGCCTGCGCGTCATCCCCGAGGCCTCTATTAAGGAGCTCGCGGAGACCGGCTTTTTCAAGCTCCTCCAGCCGAAGCGGTACGGCGGCTTCGAGGCGAGCCCGATCGACTTCTACACCGGCGTCAAGGAGATCTCCGGCGCGTGCGGCTCGACCGGCTGGGTCTCCAGCGTCGTCGGCGTGCACCCGTGGCAGGTCGGCCTCTTCGCCGACGAGGCGCAGCAGGCGGTTTGGGGCAATGACCCGAACGTCCGGCTGAGCTCCTCCTACGCGCCGACCGGCAAGGCGACCATCACCGAAGGCGGCTTCCAGCTTTCCGGCAAGTGGAGCTTCTCCTCCGGCTGCGACCACTGCCAGTGGGTGCTGCTCGGTGGCCTGGTCTTCAACGAGGACGGCAACGTCGTCGACTTCCGGACGTTCATGATCCCGCGCAGCGACTACCAGATCATCGACGTCTGGCACATGGTCGGCCTATCCGGCACCGGCTCGAACGACATCGTCGTTGACGACGTCTTCGTCCCGGAGGCCTTCACGCTCTCGATGGGTGAGACCGGTCAGTGCAAGGGCCCTGGTCAAGCAGTCAACACCTCCAACCTTTACAAGCTGCCGTTCCACTCGGTCTTCACCACCACCATCTGCACCCCGATCATCGGGATGGCGTATGGCGCCTACGCCGAGCACGTCGACATGCAGCAGAAGCGCGTCCGTGCGGCGTACCTGGGTGAGAAGGCGTCACTGGACCCGTTCTCAGCCGTCCGGATCGCTCGTGCTTCCAGCGACATCGACGCCGCCTGGGCGCTGGCGATGAACAACATCCGCGAAGAGATGGACCTGGTCGAGAAGGGCCAGGAGATCCCGCTCGGCCTGCGACTGAAGGTCCGCCGCGACCAGGTCCTCGGCACCCAGCGGGCGATCGACGCGATCGACGCCCTCTTCGAGGCCTCCGGCGGTCGTGCGCTCGCGCAGGGGACCTACCTCCAGCGCGCCTGGCGCGACGCCCACGCCGGTCGGGTGCACGCCGCTAACGACCCCGAGCGCGCCCTGCAGATGTACGGCGCGCACGAGTTCGGTCACAAGGTCGACCCGGGGATGTACTGAGTCGTGTCTGCCCCCACTGAGCTGGATTGCAGCAAGGAAGCCACCCGGAGGTCGGCCAAGGCCGGCGACATCACGCTGAACTACTACGAAGCTGGCGAGACCGCGTCGGACTTCGCCGGTGGCCTGCCGTTCGTGCTGCTGCACGGCGGCGGTCCTGGAGCCTCGGCGTGGAGCAACTTCGGCTCGGCGTTGCCCCGGTTCGCCGCGAACTTCCGCACCCTGCTGGTCGACCAGCCCGGCTTCGGCGGCTCGGACAAGCCCGAGGTGACGGCGAACTACTTCCGGCACTCGGCCGACTACCTGGTCAAGTTTCTCGACGAGCTGCAGATCGAGAAGGTCCATCTGCTCGGCAACAGCCTCGGCGGCGGTACGGCGACCCGGTTCGCGCTCAGCTACCCCGACCGGGTCGGGCGCCTCGTGCTGATGGGCCCCGGCGGCCTCTCGCTCAACCTGTTCCACGCCGACCCCACCGAGGGTGTCCAGCGGCTGATGGACTTCAGCATGGCGCCGAGCAAGGAAGCCCTGCGGAAGTTCATCTCGACCATGGTCGTCAATCAGGGCTTGGTCACCGACGAACTCGTCGAGGAGCGGTTCGCGGACGCGACCGCAGAGGGCTCGCTGGAGGCGATGCGCTCGATGGGTGCCTCGTTCTGGAACCCGGAGTGGGCCGAGGACGGGATGCTCTGGCGCGAGGTCCACAAGCTCCGCAAGCACACCCTGCTCACCTGGGGCCGCGAGGACCGGGTCAACCCGTTGGACGGGGCGCTGGTCGCGCTCAAGACGATGCCGAACGCCCGCTTGCACGTGTTCCCGAACTGCGGCCACTGGGCGCAGATCGAGGCCGCGGAGGAGTTCGCCGAGGTCAGCACCGCTTTCCTCGCCGGTCACCGGGAACGACCCAAGAAGGACGGTGGAGCATGACCATCGACATCAAGTCCATGGGCTACATCAGGGTCGCCAGCACCGATCTGGAGGCCTGGAGGCTCTTCGCCGGCAAGGTCCTCGGGGTCGCCGAGGGCCGTGGCCCCACCCCGGAGAACCTCTACTTCCGGATCGATGCCGTCTCGGCACGGATCGTGGTCTTCCCCAGCGACGTCGACCAGCTCGACGCCACCGGCTGGGAGGTCGCCGACCACATTGCCCTGGAGAACGCCCGCCAGCACCTCAAGGACGCAGGCGTGGTCTTCGAGGAGGGGACGCCGGAGGAGCTGGCCGAGCGCCGGGTCCAGGAGCTGATCCGGTTCACCGACCCGTGGGACAACGTCTTCGAGCTCTTCCACGGCATCACCTACGAGTCCCGCCCCGTCGTGACGCCGTACGCCGCGACGTTCGTGACCGGTGACCAGGGCATGGGCCACATCGTGATCCCGGTCCTCGACGACGTGGAGGCGCTGCGCTTCTACACCGAGGTCCTCGGCTTCCGCCTACGCGACTCGATGAGCATGCCCGGCGAGTTCGTCGGCAAGGAGCCGGGTTCCAAGATCTGGCTGCGCTTCCTCGGGGTCAACCCGCGCCACCACAGCCTCGCTTTCCTGCCGATGCCGAACGCGTCCAAGTGCGTGCACGTGATGCTCGAGGTCGACAAGCTCGACCACGTCGGACGGGCGCTCGAGCGGGTCAAGAAGTACAAGGCGCCGCTCTCGGCGACCCTGGGCCGGCACATGAACGACGAGATGGTCTCGTTCTACGTCAAGTCGCCCGGCGGCTTCGACTTCGAGTTCGGTACTGAGGGACTCCAGGTCGACGACGTTCGCTGGGTCGCCCGGGAGAGCACTGCCGTCTCGTACTGGGGACACACGTTCGGCGGGGGTCAGTAGTCCCATGAAGAATGGGCCGGTGACTACTCCCGCGAGCAGCAGCGTCCCCGAGGGGATGAACGAGAACGCCCGCGAGACGTGGCCCAGCCAGGAGCTGATCTCGTCCTGGCTCGGCAACGAGCTCGACTTCGAGCTGCGGCTCGGCGAGCACACGCCGATCCCCGACGACCCGGAGGCAGCAGCTCGTGCGCGCCGGTTCCGCGACGTCCTGGGCCTGTTCTGCAGCGGCGTCACCGTGGTCACCTCGGTCTCCGACGGCGCCCCGGTCGGAATGACCTGCCAGTCGTTCTCTTCGGTCTCCCTGGAGCCGCCGCTGGTGATGTTCTCGCCGGCGAAGACGTCCCGGGCGTGGCCGCTGATGCAGCGCGCCGGGTTCTTCTGCGTCAACATCCTCGCCGCCGACCAGTCGGACCTGTCCAACGGCATGGCGACCAAGGGCGACGAGAAGTTCACCGGCGTCGGCTGGAGCACTGCCACCACGGGCGCTCCGGTTATAGATGGTGTCCTCGGCTACATCGACTGCACGGTGCACCAGGTCATCGAGGCGGGCGACCACTACCTCGTGATCGGCCGGGTCAAGGAACTGGCCTTCGGCGACCGGCGAAGCGCCGACACTGCCGAGGGTGCTTCGAACATCGACCCGCTGCTGTTCTTCCAGGGCAAATACACCCAACCCCAGGCCTGATCGGCTCAGGCTGCTGCGGCGTGCGCGGTTCGGACCCAGCCGAGCAGCTCGTCGTCTGGATCGGCACCCTGCCTTGAAGGGACCAAGGTCATCAGGTCTCGGACCGGTGGCCACGGGTTCGGTGTCGGCGAGTGCTCCGGATACCGTTGGGCTCGTGCCCCCTCCTGTCTTCCCGGACTCGCCGACGGTCATCGCTGCCACCGAGAGCGCCCTCGCGAAGATCGCGGAGGAAGGCCTCGACGTCGATGCCGACTTCAGCGTCCGACTGCTCCGCAGCTACCTGGCACTCTGCGAGAGCCCTCGTACCCGGCAGGGAATGCTCCGGATGGTGCGGGCCTCGGTGGGCAGCGCCCGCGCCGGGCAGGCGTTCTACCGGGTCCTGAACCGGACCGTGGTGAACCCGGCAGCGAAGGCGACCGGCATGGAGGCCTCGGCGCTCCGCGTCGAACTGGTCTGCGGACAGCTCGTCGGCCTGGCGATGATGCGCTACGTCCTCCAGGTCGAACCGGTCGCCTCGGCGCCCGCAGAGGTCATCGTTCGCCAGTTCTCCCCGGCGATCCGAGCCACGCTCAAGGGCGCCTGAGCCGCGGCGTTGCCCTTGCCCTGTGGATCGCGCTGACGGGACGGCCCGCAGATCGGTGAGGGTGGGGCGATGGACCTCGGCGCCCCGCTCTTCGACCACGACCCGTTCACTCCCGCGAGGGCGGCGAGAGCAGGCCTCGGGCGAGCCGTCCTCGAACAGTTGCTGCGCCGCGGCCGGATCGTCCGCCTGGTCCGCGGTGTGTACCTCGACGCCGAGGCCCCGACACCGACGATCGTCCGGGCGCGTGCCCTGGCCCTGGTAGTCGGACGCCGGCACGTGGTTATCGACCGGACCGCTGCGTGGGTGCACGGGGCCGAACCCGACCGGGATCCCGCGGGTGCCCCCGTTCCGCTCGACCTGCACAGCCGCCGTCGCCGCCTGGACGGGCCGGTACGGTTCGTGCCCGGCGACCTGGCTGTCCTCGGCGGCGTCCGGTGCACGACGGCCCTGCGCACCGCTGTCGACGTAGCCCGCCACCTCGCCCCCGAGCGAGGGCTGCCCCTGCTCGACGGCATGCTTGCTGCTGGCTCGTTAAGCCACCACGACCTCCTGGCCGCGATGGCCGCCCTCGACCACCCCGGAGCCTTCCAGGCTCGCGAGCTCGCGGCGATGGCGGACGGTCGAGCCGCGCACGCGGGGGAGTCGGTCCTCCGGCTGCGCTGGTATGACGCGCGGCTACCGACGCCCACCCCCGCTCTCCGGGTAGTCGGCGTACGGCTGGTGCTGGGTCTGCCCACGCACCGGTTCGGCGTCGTGCTGAGCGGCCCGGCGGCGGACGCCGATGTGCTCCGGTGCGCCCGGTTCGGCTGGCGGGTTCTGCTGCTTGACCGGGCGCGGGTGCTGGCCAGCGACCCGGTCTACCTGATCGCCCACCTGGAACGTGAGTTCCACCAGCACCTGCTCAGCCAGGTCGGCTGACCCCCTGCGCCGACCTCAGTGGCTCTGCCAGCCTCAGATGCTGGCGATCGCTGCTGCGATCGAGAGCGTGCGCTTCGCCGACTCGACATGCAGGTTCTCGACCATCCGGCCGTTGTAGGTGACCACGCCACCGGTCGAGGACTCGAACGCCTCGATAAGGCCCCGCGCGTCCTCGACGGCCTGCTCGGACGGGGCGAACGCCTCGTTCGCCCCCTCGACCTGGCCCGGGTGGATCAGCGTCTTGCCGTCGAAGCCGAACTGGCGGCCCTGCTCGCACTCGGCGAGGAAGCCGTCGAGGTTCTTCACGTCGTTGTACACGCCGTCGAGGATCGCGATCCCGGCGGCGCGGGCGGCGAGCAGCGACAGCGACAGCGCGGTCAGCAGGGGAGCCCGGCCAGGGACGTGCTCGGCGTAGGTCTCCTTGACCAGGTCGTTGGTTCCCATCACCAGGACGGCCAGGCGCGGCGAGGCAGCAGCCAGTTCGCGGACGTTGAAGATCGCCTCGGGCGTCTCGACCATGGCCCAGAGCTTGGTGTGCTCGGGCGCCCCGGCGCCCTCGATGGCGGCGACCAGGGACTGCACCTCTGCTGCGCTGTTCACCTTGGGGACGACGATCCCGGCCGGCCCTGCCTGGGCCGCGACCCTGATGTCCTCGTCGTGCCACTCGGTGCCGATGCCATTGACTCGGATGGTGAGCTCGCGGTTTCCGTACTCGCCGGAGTGCACCGCTGCGGCGGCGGCCTCCCGGGCGGCCGGCTTGGCTTCGGGGGCGACGGCGTCCTCGAGGTCGAGGATCAGCGCGTCACAGGCGATCGACTTGGCCTTCTCCAGGGCGCGCTCGTTGGACGACGGCATGTAGAGGACGGAGCGGCGGGGGCGGAATGCGTTCGATTCTTGGGGACTCATCGGGGTGCTCTCTCAGTCAGGGGGTGCTCAGTCGAGGACGATCGCGTCGTACGACGCCTTGAGGTCGGGGTCGATCGCAGCGAGCTCCTCGGCGAGCGCGACCATCACCTTGCACTGCTTGACCGAGGCGTCGTCCTCCATCTTGCCGTCGAGCATCACCGCGCCGGTGCCGTCGCCCATCGCGGCGATCACCCGGCGGGCGTGCTTGACGTCCTCGACGCTGGGGGAGAAGACCTTGTTGGCGATCTTGATCTGCACCGGGTGCAGCGACCAGGCGCCGACGCAGCCGAGCAGGAAGGCGTTGCGGAACTGGTCCTCGCAGGCCACGGTGTCCTTGATGTCGCCGAACGGGCCGTAGTACGGGTAGATGCCGTGCATGGCGCAGGCGTCGACCATCCGGGCGATCGTGTAGTGCCACAGGTCCTGCTGGTACGTCGTCCGCTCGGCGTCGTACTGCGTCTCACCGCTCTCGTTCTTCGGGGCGTCCTGCCGCACGAGGTAGCCGGGGTGTCCGCCACCGACGCGGGTGGTCTTCATGCGCCGGTTGGCAGCGAGGTCAGCGGGGCCGAGGGAGATGCCCTGCATACGGGGAGAGGCGGCGCAGATCTCCTCGACGTTCGCGACCCCACGGGCGGTCTCGAGGATCGCGTGGAGCTGTAGTGGTCGGCTGATCCCTGCGCGAGCTTCTAGCTGTGCGAGCAGGCGGTCGACGTAGTGGATGTCCTCGGGGCCCTCGACCTTCGGCACCATGATGACGTCGATGGTGGACCCCGCTTCGGTGACGAGGGTCGTCAGGTCGTCCAGGATCCACGGGCTGCCAAGGTCGTTGACGCGGGTCCAGAGAGCGGCCGGTCCCTGGTAGGACCGCGCGACCTTCACCAGGCCCTCGCGGGCAGCGACCTTGTTGTCGAACGCGATCGCGTCCTCGAGGTTGCCCAGGAGCACGCCGACCTTCGTCGCGATGTCCGGGACCTTCGCGACCATCTTCTCATTCGACGGGTCGAAGAAGTGGATCATCCGTGACGGTGACCAGGGGATCTCGCGGAGGGGCTCAGGAGCGCCGACGGCGAGGGGGCGGAAGAAGTCCTTGGCAGATCTCACGCCGTAACGGTACCTACCGTTGCGCGGGCAACTAGACTCAGCCCCATGACGACCGCCCAGCGTCTTGATGCCACGCAGATCGGTGCGTGGCGATCGTTCCTGCGCGTGCACGCTCAGCTCACCCGCACGCTCGAGAGCGAGCTCGTCGCGGCGCACGATCTGCCCCTCCCATCGTACGAAGTGCTGCTGCACCTGGCGGAGTCTGCGAGCCGTCGGCTGCGGATGACCGAGCTCGCCGACCGGGTGCTGCTCAGTCGTTCCGGCCTCACCCGCCTGATTGATCGCCTCGAGCGCGACGGCCTGGTGGAGCGCGCCTCGTGCCCGAACGACGCCCGCGGCACCCATGCCGTGCTGACAGAAGCCGGTCTCAGTCGACTGCGGGAGGCGGCACCGACGCACCTGCAGGGCGTGGCCGAGCACGTGATCGAACGGCTGAGCCCGACCGAGGTCGTGCAGCTCAAGGCGCTGATGGACAAGCTGCTCGTCGATGGTGCCGCGGAGGCCCCTGGCTCCTGCGGGGCCGGTCTCTGACGCAGGAGAGCCGCTCGGCCGTCATCCGACGCGGGCTCAGCCTGGGTCTGACTGTCGGTCTGTACGGCGCCTCCTTCGGTGCCGTCGCGGTGGGCGCCGGCCTGACTGTCCTCCAGGCTTGTGCGACCTCGCTTCTGGTCTTCACCGGTGCGTCGCAGTTTGCGCTCGTCGGTGTCATCGGGGCCGGTGGATCCCTCATCGCAGGGGTGGGTTCGGCGCTGTTGCTCGGCTCCCGCAACGCGTTGTACGCCGTGGTGCTCAAGGATCTCCTACCCGCCCAAGGCGTCCGCCGAGGGGTTGCCGCTCAGCTCACGATCGACGAGAGCACAGCAGTGGCCATCTCCGCGCCGCCCGAACACGCAGCGACGGCCTTCTGGACCACCGGACTCGCCGTGTACGGGTCATGGAACCTGTCCACCCTCCTCGGCGCCCTCACCGCCTCCTCGGTCGACCTGCTGGCCATCGGACTGGACGGGGCGGTGGCAGCGGCCTTTCTCGCGCTGCTGTGGCCGCGGCTTCGCGAAGCCCCAGGAGTAGCGGCGGGGGGCGCCGTCCTTGCGCTGATCGCCCTGCCTCTTACGCCGCCGGGCGTCCCCGTCCTGGTGGCCGCCACCGCCGTCCTTCCACGCTTGGTGCGTCGATGATCTGGGCAGCGGTGCTCATCACTGCCGCCGGCTGCTTCGGCTTCAAAGCGGCCGGATGGGCACTGCCTTCGAGCGTGACGTCGGGACCGATCGTGCGCAGCGTCGTATCAATGCTTCCCATCGCCCTGCTCGCTGCTCTGGTTGTCGTGCAGACCTTCGGATCGGGGCGATCCCTGCAGCTGGATGCGCGGGCTGTCTCAGTGGGCGTGGGAGCGCTGTGCCTGTGGCGTGGGCGCTCCTTCGCTTTTGTGCTGGTCGCTGCCGCACTCGCCGCGGCCCTGGTGCGCCAGCTCTAGCTCAGAGGTGGCGAGGGCTCAGAGCGTGGCGAGCGCAGTGCGTAGAGCTGCGCAGGCCTCCGAGGCCGGTTGCAGATGTTCAAAGTGGCCGCCCGGGACCTTCACCAGGGTGCAGTTCTTGGCCGCCGCCAGGTACTCCTCGCTCTGCGACAGCGGCACGATGTTGTCGTCGACACCGTGCACGAGCACCGTGCGCACCCCCGAGGGGACCAGCGCCAGTGGATCGGCGACTGCGTACCGCTCCGGGTACTCCGTCGGTGGTCCGCCGATCAGCGCGTCGACAGCACCGCCACCGAGCCCCAGCGCCGATCGCTTCGCCAGGGCCGCGACCGGGGCCTGCGGTACGGCGAGTGCCGGCGTGACGTGGTCGCCCGCACCCGGTGCGTCGGCAGGCAGTCGTCCGCGAGACGCCAACCAGAGCGACAGGTGTCCGCCCGCGGAGTGCCCCACCACCGCTACGCGCGCACGGTCGACCCGATCGGCGTGCGCCCCGGCGAACGTGTGGTCGTAAGCCGCTGCGACGTCGACGAGCGTGGCCGGCCACGCCTCGCTGGAGGGTGCGTAGTCGATGTTCCAGACGAGGTAACCGCGGCCCGCCAGATCCGCGGCGAGGGCATCTTCGAGGTGCAGGTCGAAGTCCGGGCGCCAGTAGCCGCCGTGGACCAGCACGACGGTCGGCAGCAGACCTGCCGTCGCCGGCACCCACCACTCGCCCACCTGGCGCGGCGTCCCGCCGTACCGCTCGGGGGTCCTGGTCGTTCCGGGCGCGATCATGGGCTTGGGGGCGTAGCCGCCGTTGCCGCTCACCGCGGCGTAAAGGCCAGTAGCACCGGCGCCGAGCGCGCCGAGGACACCGAGGGCACGACGGCGGGACAGAGCCATGACCTGATCATGCCTTGCCTCACGGCAGTGGCACGGCCGTGCGCATCGTGCGGCTGGTACGGCTGAGCAACGCCAGGACGCGCTCCTCCAGGATGAGCGGCTCGACGGGCTTGGCGAGGAAGTCGTCGGCTCCAGCGTTGCGGGCCTCGCGCTCAACATCGGGGGAGGAGGAGCCGGTGAACAGGACCACCGGCAGCGTCAGGGTCTGGGGGTCCGAACGGACGAGACGGATGAACTCCACTCCCGACAGGTCGGGCAGGCCGTTGTCGATCAGGATGCCGTCAAAGTGCTGCCGGCCCAGCGCGGCGAGAGCCTGCTCGGACGACAGGGCGGTGACGACCTCGACTGAGCCCGACAGGGCTGCCGTGACGAACGCGCAGACGTTCTCGTCGTCGTCGACGACGAGCAGCACGGGCAGCCCGGCCTGCTCGTCCGGGACGGCCGGCGTGATGTAGCCGACCACCGGGGTGCGGCACCACGGGCAGGTGCTCCACTCCGCATCCAGCCGTCGCTCGCAGGCGGTGCATCGGTCCTTGCCGATCGGGGAGCCGTCCCAGGGGCAGCACTGCATGTCGTCCGCGAGAGCCCGCGCGCACAAGGGACAACGAGGTCCGCTGACAGCATCGACCTGCGTGGTGCGTAGCACCTCTTCGTAGGTCGTTTCGCCACGGTGCGCCGCGGCTAGTGCCGCGGCGCGGAGCGTCGTCATGCCGTGTTCGCGGGCCGCCGTCCCGATGGCTGCCTCGGTGGGCGTCGACAAGAGCACCTGGCGCAGCGCAGCGTTGATGGGCAGCACCTCAAAGACGCCAGTGCGACCGCGGTAGCCAGTACCGCCGCACTCCGAGCACCCTGTCCCGCGACGCGGTGTGGCACCGGCCAGATCGACGTCAGCGAGGCCGAGCAGGGCAAGCGTGCGCGGCGACGGCGTGTAGGGCGCGGCACAGCTCGCGCACGGCGTGCGGACCAGGCGCTGGGCGACGACCAGGGTCAGTGAGGAGGCGACCAGGAACGGCTCGACGCCCATTTCGACCAGCCGGGTGATCGCGGCGACGGCATCGTTGGTGTGCAGCGTGGTGAGCACCAGGTGGCCGGTGAGTGAGGCCTGCAGTGCGAGCTCGGCCGTCTCCTGGTCGCGGACCTCACCGACGAGCACG
>JBKJIN010000069.1:0-69671 GCA_046598425.1 Marmoricola sp.
GTCGAACGCGCTGGTCGAATCGGTCAACACCAAGATCCGGCTCATGACCCGCATCGCCTACGGCTTCCACGGCCCCGAACCCCTCATCGCCCTAGCAATGCTGCGCCTCGGCGGCTACCGACCCAACCTCCCAGGCCGAACATGACCCACGGAAGCGTCAGGAGAGCCGGTTATCCACAGATGTCGATCGGGCGTAGCGGAACGTCGCCCGCGGTCACGACACTTGGCGCGGCTCTCTACTCGGAAGGACAGCCCCAATGAAACTCCTGTACTTCGTCGCGCTCGCACTCGTTCTCGCAGGTTGTGGAGGGGATCCCCCACCTTCCGCTCCCCCACCCCCGTCACCATCCCCGACAACGTCGACACTGGCGGCTCCGGTGATGCCAGAGGAGGCGAAGGAGGACTCGAAAGAAGGGGCGAAAAGATTCGTGAAGTACTACGTGGAGGTACTGAACCTGGCGCAGGCCACCGGCGAAATCCAGACCCTCTCGAAACTAAGTAGTGCGGACTGCGTCGCGTGCCAGCGGACCATCAGGTCTCTCGAAACGCTTTACGCCAAGGGCGGCCAGTTGACGGGTGGAGCCTGGAAGGTCAGCGGCTTCGTCGGCGTAAGGGATGAGACGTCAGGCAACTGGCTCATCACGACTCGTGCCTCGTACTCCGAGCAGAAGTCGGTTACACCGGGCCAACCCACGAGCACATTCACCGGCGGGTCGGCGGCATACGACTTCCTCGTCGCGCCGGCACCCGGGCGGAAGGTGCTCAAATGGTCTCGCGTTACCTAGTCACGATCGCCGTGTCGGCGGCGTTCTTGACGCCTTCGACTGCCTGGGCGGACTCGTGCAACGAGCTTCCAACCTCTGGGGCGGGATTCGTCGAAGTCGGCATCACATGTACCACTGACACGGTGCCTACTCCCACCGACAAACCTTCCAACGGGTTCACAGCCTACGAGTGGCGTCCCGCATGCGGTGACCCAACTACGCCGAACATTCTGGACGAGACGTGCGTACCACTCTTCCCATGCGACGACGACGAACTTCCGAGTTGGCTGTTCGGCTTACGTGACGGTGAGTGGATACCACTTCAAACCGCGTGCCGCGGAGGCACCAACTCCCCCACCATCACCCCCGCCGCCGTCGCGACCGCCTTCCGCCGCATCCCCCTCCCCGAACTCAAGAGCATCACGCAGCCCGCGACCAAGACGCTGGTCAACTTCGACACGATCTTCTACGTCGAAGCAGAGACCCTCTACCGGAGCATCCGACTCCTCGGTCAGGACGTCGACCTGACAATCACCCCGAGCAGGTTCCGCTGGACCTTCGGGGACGGGACGGACCAGGTCACCACCACCCCCGGCCACGCCTACCCGGCCAAGAGCGTCACGCACCGCTACCAGCGCGCTCACGTCACGGTCGAGCACCAGGTCGAGGTCACTTGGACGGCGACCTGGCGGGTGAACAACGCTCCGTGGCAGGACGTCCCCGGCTCCGTCACGATCACCGGCCTGAGCACGCCGTTGCGGATCGCCGAAGCAGTCCCGCTGCTCTCGGGCAGGGATGACTGACCGGTTCCGATCGAGGAACCGAATCAGCAACCGGCGTCAGTGCACGATGCTGATCGCGTCGAGCCGGACGCCGGCCGCAGTCCGGACAATCACCCGCACGTCGCCGCTGAACGGCGTGCTCGTCGAGAACAGCACCCGGTCACGCCTCTTGGTGGTCGCGTTGAAGTCGAACCTGCCGAGCAGGCGGGAGCCGACATACACATCGGCCTTGCCCTGTCCTGGGCCGCGCAGAGCCCAGATCACCACGCCGCGCCCGCGCTGGCCCCGCAGGACCGCACCGGCTTCGTTGCCCCACATGCTCAGGTAACCGCCGCCGATCGCCAGCGTCGACTTCCCGTAGGCGTAGCGAGTCTTCAGCGTGGAGAACCCGGTCTCGTCGACCGGCAGCGAAGAACACCGCGCGGTCGTCCAGGCCGTGGTGTTGCCCGCGGCATCGCGGGCCCGCGCACGGAAGCAAACCTCGCTCCCGGGTGACAGCTTGCTCGTGGTCCACCGTGCCTCACTACCGGCCGAGACCACCCGGGACCAGCTGCCGAGGCTGCCGCCCGGGGCGGCTCGACGCGACTCCACGTCGTAGCTCGCGACCCCGTGATCGTCGGAGGCGACCGCGCGGAAGGTGACCGGCATCGAGGGGATGTCGGGGAAGCGCACCGTCCCGGTGACCGAGGAGAACGTCGGTACGACGCCGTCGACGTACTGGCACACCGGCGCGCTCCACTCGCTCGCCGTACCCCGGGCGTTCCTGGCCCGGGCTGCGAAACACGCCCCGGTCCCGGGCGCGATGGTGTCGCTCACCGATCCTGAGGACAGCCCCTGCCACGCCGACGGGTAGGTCCAGGTCGTCGCGGTCCGGTCCCCGCGCCGGACGTCGTAGGACACGCCGCCGTTCCACGTCCAGGTCAGCGCCACCGACTTCGAGGTCGTCGACGCCACCTGGGCCGGGATCGACGGCGCAGACGTCAGGGTCGGAGGGGCCGCGCCGAGCCAGTCGAGGTCGACCCGGCGTACCTGGAAGTACTGGTCGATGTAGACCAGGTTCGCCTCGTCGCCGTCGTTGACGGCGAGCCCGACACCGGGCGGGTAACTGTTGGCGCGAACCGGTCCGTACCTGCGGACCTCGTGGGTCTGCAGGTCGACGACGTTGGCGTAGTACGGGCGGAACTGGGCATCTTGGGACTCGGTGGCGACCGAGACGTAGTAGCCCTGTCCGAGGTAGCGCGCCGCCGCTCCCCCGGACGCCAGGAACGGGGTGAACTCGCCCTCGACGTCGATGACGCGCCGCTGGCCCCCACAGCCGAGCTCGGCCCAGCGTCCGCGGACGTCAACCAGGTCCGCGTTCGCGCAGTCTGCCGGGACCGGGACGTTCCTATCCGGGACGACGCCGGCCAGGTCGTGGACGGCGAGCTGATCGACCGCCGCCTTTCGCCACTCCAGCGACCCGTCCAGCACCCGGGGGTCGTCGCCGGGGTAGCTGGTGACCACGTCGCCGGTCCGGGCGTCCTGGACGAACCAGTTGTCGCCGACGCTGGTGCCCTTCGCGACCTGCAGGTACTGGCCGCCGTGGCCGAGCTCGGTCCCCCAGGCTCTGCCGGTCCGCGACCCGCCGGGCCAGGTCAACCGGAACGGCCGCCCGTTGGAGTCCAGGCTCCCGCCAGTCGTCAGGACGACGTCACCGCGGTAAGTGACCTCCTTCTCGCTGTCGTACGCCGGGAACGAAGGTTGGGCGTCGATCTCCGTCCACGCCCCGGACCCGTCGACCGGCTGGGAGTAGACCCCGGGCAGTTTCGAGGTGCTCCAGGTCCCCACGACGGTGTCGCCCGACAGCCCGACGTCGAGCGAGTGCTCGCCGAAGCGAGGCAAGGTCAGGAACAGGCTCAACGGGTCGGCCGTGTCGTCGGCCAGGACGATCCGACCGCCGGGGATGTCGGCCAGCGTCAGCGCCAGCCGGCCGTCACCGAGCTGATCGGCCCCGAAAACGCCGCGGGCGATCCCTGGCTCCAGGGTGCCGGTGGCCAGGTCGACCGGCCGGAGGTCGAGGTGGCTCGACGACGGCGCGTCGTCAGGCCGGTACAGCTCGGCGATCCGGTCACCGAAGGGGACGAAGCCCTCGTCGTGGTAATCGGTGGGAACCCGCACGGTCCACAGCGGTTCCAGCGTGACCCGGTCGAGGGCTCGGAGGTAGCGGGTGGTGACGCCCTCGGGGTACTGGGTGACCGCTCCGATGAGGGCGCCGTCCGTGACCGCCATCAGCCGAGCACCTTCCCCGAAGTCGAGCAGGGTCTTCGCACCCGTCGCGGTGTCGATCGCGAAGCTGCCCTCGTAGGCGTCGACGTACGCGGTGGCGGCGTCGCCGCCGATCCATTCGGGCGCCCAGAAGAAGTTCCCGGGCACGGTGGCGACCGTCCCGTCGGCGTGCAGGACCCGGACGCCGTTCTGCCCGGTGTTGTTGCCGGTCGAGTACACGACGAGCGCCCAGGTGAGGTCGGCCCGGATAAGCCCGTTGCCGGTGGTCTCGATGCTCCGCTCCAGGTCGCCGGTGACCGCGCTGCGGATGTCGACACGCTTCGCCGACCCAGTCTCGACCAGCTGGGTGTAGGAGGAGCCGACCAGGTGCGGACGGAACTGGGACTCGCCCTGCGGTCGACTGAAGGTGTGCACGGCAACCCCGTCGGAGGTACGACGGACGACGTACTCGATGTCGTTGCTGAGCTCGTTGACCTCCCTGGTCGCCTGGATGACGTACGTCGGGTTGGCCTCGTGGACGCCCGACTGCGGCGTCTCCTGGAACAGCTGCGGTAGCCGGGCCCCCTCCTCGGGGGTGGAGTCCGCAGCGAGGCTCGGTACGCCGAGGCTGGTCCCCAGGACGGCGGTGACGAGCAGTGCCACCCACGCCAGGCGCGACCGTCGGTTCTTCTGCAACACGGAGCTCTCCCCAGACTGGTCGCGACAACCTGAGCAACCCTAGTGAAAATCGCCGCATTCCAGGTAGGAACGCGGAATCTCCGGCCCCAGCATCCGACCCTGGTGGGAGGCCGCGGACCCTGATCTGCCACTACATTCAGCAGGTGCTCACCTCCACGAAGCTCAAGCTCGCCTACCTCGGCATCGCCGCAGCAGACACCTGGCTCTCCGGCTCCACCGACCACCGCCTGCACAAGGCCCGGGTCCTGACCAAGCCGTTGCTGATGCCGACGCTGATGGCCTCCCTCATCACCAACCCGAAGGCAGCGAACTCGCCGCTGCGCACCAGCACTCTGGTCGCGCAGGCCGGCGGTTGGGGCGGCGACCTCGCCCTGATGGGGGACGACCCGCAGAACTTCGTCGCCGGCAGCGGCTCGTTCGCGGTCGGCCACGCGGCGTACATCTCAGGGTTCCTCGCGAACCGGAGCAAGGCCCGGCGCCGTGGCCCGAAGGCGATCGCCGGACTGTGGGCTGCCACCGGACCCGCGATGGCATTCAACGCCTCCCGCCAGGACAAGCGACTCGGGCCGACGATCGCCGGCTACTCAGCGATCCTGGCCAGCATGGTCGCTGCCGCCACCCAGCTCGACCCGGCGATGCCGAAGTCGGCCCGCCGCCTGACGCTCCTCGGCGCGGCGACGTTCATGGCGTCCGACTCGATCCTGGGCACCAGGAAGTTCCTGCTGAAGAACCCGCCGCCGAGACTCGAGTCCGCAGTGATGGCGACGTACACGGGGGCACAGTTCCTGCTCAGCGAGGGCGCAGCCCGAGCGGGTACTGCGTAGGCATGACAAAGGGCGGGACCTGGATGGTCCCGCCCTCGTGTCAGTCGCTGCTTCCCCGGAGCCCGTGGGGCAGGCTCCTGAGCGACTGGTACCGACAACCCGGGTCGAGGGAGTTGTCGGAGTCTGGTGTCGGGTCAGCCCACCGGCACGGCGAGCTTCTGCCCGATCGTGAGGCCGGCGCCGGGGAGCGAGTTGAGCTCCTTGATGTGGTGAACCATGTCGCGGATCTCGCCGGGCTCGGCCAGGTTGCCGGCAATCCCGTAGAGGGTGTCACCGGGCTGGACCTCAACGATGCGGACGCGCTCCGGCGTGCCGCTGTCGTGGGACGCCGTCGCCCAGCCGCCGAGGCTCATCATCACGATCAGCGCCACCGCGAGAAACACGAAGAGAACCACGATTCGACCACGCCGGGTCAGCCGGACGGTCGCGTTCTGCGTCAGCCGCGGCGTACGCGCTGCCGTCGGGGCGAAAGCGGGAGAGATGCTCAGTGCACTCATCGGTGGTACCTCCTGGGGAAGAGTCCGGTCCGTTGACCGGTGGTCACTGCCAGCGACCCAGTTGCTCTTTGGTTGATCCATGTCTAACCGGAACCACCGACAGATCTTCGCCAGCGGTTCGATCAGACGTTCGATCGAACACATGTACGAAAGTAGATCAGGTGTTCGAACATGTCAAGAACGTATGTTCGAAGCCGCGGGCCGACACGCCTGTTCGAACACATGTTTGAAGTCGGACCCGGTTTGGGTCTACCGTCGATCCATGGCGAACGACAGGAAAATCTCCGAGCTCCCCGACGCTCCCCCGGACGCGACCGGCCTGACCCCGCGGCAGCAGCGGATCCTCACCGCGCTCCGCGACGCCATCGAGCAGCGCGGCTACCCGCCGAGCATCCGTGAGATCGGCGACCTGGTCGGCCTGGCCAGCTCCTCGAGCGTCGCGCACCAGCTGCGCGTGCTGGAGCAGAAGGGGTTCATCAAGCGCGACCCGAACCGACCTCGCGCCCTCGAGGTCTTCCTGCCCGAACTGATGGCTGCCCGCCGCTCGATTTCCAGCGGGGACGACAGTGGCTTCGACGTCACCGGCATCGGCGACGCCCACCCCCAAGCGACGAACGTGCCCCTGGTCGGTCGGATCGCCGCCGGTGGTCCGATCCTCGCCGAGGAGCGCGTCGAGGAGATCTTCCCGATGCCCAAGTCCCTGGTCGGCGACGGCACACTGTTCATGCTCGAGGTCTCCGGCGAGTCGATGATCGACGCCGCCATCTGCGACGGCGACTACGTCGTGATCCGCCAGCAGCCCGACGCCAACAACGGTGACATCGTCGCCGCGATGCTCGACGGCGAGGCGACGGTCAAGACGTTCCAGCGCAAGGACGGCCAGGTCTGGCTGCTGCCGCACAACGAGAACTACGACCCGATCGACGGGACCCACGCCACGATCCTGGGCAAAGTCACCGCAGTCCTCCGCCGTGTCTGATTTGTCTGTATTTTGAGATATGGCTGACCGAGGCCCCCCTCCTGGGGAACACTAGGAGGCATGCGTGTCCTCCAGCGTGCAGCGCTCGCGCTCGCCGTGACCGCCGCGGTGCTGGTTCCGACCCAGGTCGCCGGCGCGGACGCCCCCGACGCGCCCGGGCGAAAGGTGCTCGCGCAACCGAACCACGGCCAGGCAGCGATCCGGGCTCTCGGCGAAAACCTCGACGAGGTCGCGGCACTCAACGACCTCTCAGCGGGTGAGTTCGAGGACGCGCTGACCAAGGACCAAACGCTCTGGGTCGGCCAGCACGGCCGGCTCCACTACCGGGAATCCGCCGACGTGACGGGGTCGTCGACACCCGAGGTGCAGGCTGCCTCCGCAGTCCTCGAGGACACCTTCCTGCTGCACAGTCGCGAGCAGTCGAACCACGTCATCTACCTCGACTTCGGCGGCGCAACCATCACCTCGACCTCCTGGTGGGTGACCGACGGTGGCATGTCGGCACGGACCGCGACCGGCTACTCACAGGACGGCGACCCGGCGTTCAACGACACCGAGAAGACCTATATCCAGCAGGTCTGGCGGATTGTGGCCGAGAAGTACGCCGCCTTCGACGTCGACGTGACCACCGAGAACCCGGGCTCCGACGGCTACAACCGGACCACCGGGGGTGACCAGACCTGGGGCGACCGGGTCGTCTTCAGCAGCGACGACGCCGCGATGGCCGATGCTTGCGGCTGCCCCGGAACGGCTTTCATCAACACGTTTGACGGGATCGACTCCGGGCAGGCCGAGCCGACCTGGGTCTTCACCGACCTGCTCGGTAGCTCGGCCGCTCTCGCCGCCAACGTGGCCGCGCACGAGGTCGGCCACACCGTCGGCCTCGGCCACGACGGAATCTCCCCCAACGACGAGTACTACGACGGCCACAACCAGTGGGTCCCGATCATGGGCACGACCATCGCCAGGCCCGTCGTCCAGTTCAGCAAGGGCGAGTACACCAACGCCACCAACCACGAGGACGACCTGGCGACGATTGCCGCGGGCGGTGCCCCGCTGCTCGCCGACGACCACCAGGCAATCACCGGTACGCCGACTGTCCTACCTACCGCGGCGTCGTACCAGGTCGCGGGGCTGATCACCGCAGCCGCCGACCAGGACGCCTTCGCGATCACCCGCGACTGCAGCGATCCGTTCACGGCGACGGCGACCGGCATCGGCGTCGGCAGCACCCTTGACCTCAAGGTCTCGGTCTACGACTCCGATCGCCTTCTCATCGGCGCCGACGACCCAGCGTCGTACCGCTCCGGACCGCTCGCCTACGGAATGGACGCGCAATACACCGTGGCCGATGCCGGCGCGGGCACTTACTACGTTGAGATCGACGGCGTCGGCTCGGGCGGGCTCGGCACGGTCCCCGACCCGTCCACCGGGTACACCGACTACGGCAGCATCGGTGGGTACACGCTCGCGATCACCGGCTGCTCGGTCGGCAACGACCCGCCGTCGGTCCCGCAGAACCTCACCGCCTCGCCGGTCCAGCGGAGCACCAACGGCTCCGTCACCTGGACCGCCCCGGTCTCGGCAGGTGACAGCCCGATCACCGGCTACACCGTCACCGGACTCTCCAGCAGCCCCATCCCCCTCGGCCCCGACGCCACCTCGGCCTCCTCGACCAGCCTTGTCCCCGGGACGACGTACCCGGTGAGCGTGGTCGCCACCAACGCGTACGGCGACTCGCCGGCCGCCCTGGTGAACCTACGGGTCAGCACCTGGCTGCCGACCGCGGCACCGGTGGTGACCCCGTCCGTGACCGGCAACGACGCAGGAGTCACCTGGGGCACGGTCGCCAACCCGGGCAAGGCCACCATCACCGGGTGGAGCACGGTGCTCAAGCGGAACGGCATCACCGTCGCGACTTCGACAGTGCCGGCGTCCAACCCGCGGAGCCGTAGTTACTCGGATCTGCAGGCGGGCAACTACACGTTCACTGTGACCGTCGTCGGGACCGCCGACCTGATCGCCGGCACCACCGCTGGCACCACCGCCTTCACCATCGCCGCCCCGCCCGGACCCCCGAGAGTCGGTACGCCGTCGTCCGGCATCACCGGGGGCGCCGTCACGGCGATCGCCCGCTGGGCCACACCGAGCACCGACGGCGGCAGCCCGATCACCGGGTACAAGGTGATCGCCTACAAGCTCACCGCTGCGGGGAAGATCGCGAAGGCGTACTACTCCCCACTGCTGTCCTCCGCGGCGCGGGCGCACAAGTGGACGACGGTGCCGACGGGTCGCTACAAGTTCAAGGTACTCGCCTACAACGCCCTCGGGAAGTCGCCGGCCTCGGCGTACTCGACGATCGTGCTGGCCCGCTAGGCGCGGGCTGGCGCCGCGACGGAGGGATCAGTTCTCGGCGTCCGCGGACAGGCGTCGTAACGCCTTGCGGGCCACCTCGCCGTCGGTGGTCGCCCACATCGGCGGCAGGCTGGAGCGCAGGAAGCCGCCGTACCGGGCGGTGGCGAGCCGCGCGTCCAGCACCGCCACGACCCCGCGGTCCGAGGTCGTCCGGATCAACCGCCCGGCCCCCTGGGCCAGCAGCAGCGCGGCATGGGTCGCGGAGACGCTCATGAAACCGTTCGCCCCAGCCTTGTCCGCTGCCGCCGAGCGCGCGGACATCAGCGGGTCGTCGGGGCGCGGGAACGGGATCCTGTCGATCAGCACCAGTTGGCAGGTGTCCCCCGGGACGTCGAGGCCCTGCCAGAGGCTGAGCGTCCCGAACAGGCAGGTGTGCGGGTCGCCGACGAACTGCCGCGCGAGCTCGGGCAGCTGGGCGTCACCCTGGCAGAGCGTGGTCAGGTGCGGCAGCCGGGCCCGGACCTCCTCGGCCGCGGCCTCGGCTGCCCGGCGGCTGGAGAACAGCCCCAAGGTTCGTCCGTCGGCGGGGTCGACCAGGTCGACGATCTCGTCGAGGTGCGCCTGTTGGAGTCCGTCACGCCCGGGCTGGGGCAGGTGCTTGGCGACGTACAGGATCGACTGCTGGGCGTAGTCGAACGGTGAACCCACGTCGAGCGCTCGCCAGGACTTCCCCTCGTCCGCCCGGTCCAGCCCGACCGAGCCGGCCACCACCGAGAAGTCACCGCCGAGCATCAGGGTCGCGGAGGTCAGCACGACCGTCTTGTCGGTCAACAGCTTCTCGCGCAGCTGTACGGCGACGTTGAGCGGCGCGACGCAGAGTCGGTTGCCGCCGTGCCGGGCTTCCCGCTCGGAGATCCAGAGGACGTCGTACTCCGAATCCGCGGCCATCCGCTCGGCGGTGGCGAACAGCTCCTGCGCCCAGCCCTTGGCCTGGGTCGCGCCGGCGTCGGCCTCCGCCCCGGGAGCCGCCTTCGGGAAAGCCGTGATCAGGGCGCGGGCGGCGTCCCGGACCAGGACCAGGGCGTCGGCGATGTCGACCGGGACCGTGTCCAATCGGCCACCCGGCGCGTTCTCCACCGCGTCCCGCAGCGTCTCGGCAGCGTCGGCGAGGTCATCCGCCTCACCGTCGACGTGGCGGGCGGCCCGACGCGCGGTCCGCTCGACGTCGCCGGGCGAGAGCTCGTCGGTGGCGGCCTGGGTGACCCGGGCGGTGAGCTCGTGCGCCTCGTCGATCACCACCACGTCGTACTCGGGGATCATCGGGATGCCCTCGATCGCGTCGATCGCAAGCAGCGAATGGTTGGTCACGACGAGCTGGGAACGGGCCGCCTTCTCCTTGGCGCGCTCGGCGAAGCACTCGGCGCCGTAGGCGCACTTGGCGGCGCCGACGCACTCCCGGGCGCTGACGCTGACCTGGCGCCAGATCTGGTCGGTATGCCGAGGTGCGTTGTCGCGCTCGCCGCTGCCCCCGTCCTTCGCCTCGTCCTCGATCCACTCGCGGAGCTTGACCACCTCGGCGCCGATCGAGCCGGTCGGCATCTCGACCAGGGCGCCCTGGTCATCGGGCACACCCTCGCGGACCCGGTGCAGGCAGGCGTAGTTCGAACGCCCTTTGAGGACCGCGTACGTCGCCTTCTCGTGAAGAACTTCGTCAGCGGCCTCGACCAGCGCCGGAATGTCCCGCTCGACGAGCTGGTGCTGGAGCGCCAGGGTCGCGGTCGCGATCACCACCCGGCGCCGTCCTGAGCCTGTCGAAGGGTCGTGGTGCAGAAGGGCAGGCACCAGGTAACCCAACGACTTTCCGGTACCGGTACCGGCCTGGACCAGTAGGTGCTGCTTGGACTCCATCGCCGCAGAAACCGCCTCGGCCATCTGGACCTGACCGGGGCGCTCGGACCCGTTGACGGCCGCGACCGCTGCCGCCAGGACGTCGCGCACCGTCGGCTTCTCGGCGGGTTCCACGGCTGGCACCAGAGCACCCTATGCCGACCGTTGCAGAACTGTTGCTTGTGGTCCCCACCGCTCCGGCCATACCTTCTGATTCATGCGTGAAAAGTCATCCGCACCATCGATCCAGTTGACGGATCTCGCGAAGACCTTCGGATCCGTCGCTGCCGTCGACGGGGTCGACCTCACCATCGCGAACGGCGAGTTCTTCTCGATGCTCGGTCCATCGGGCTCGGGGAAGACCACGGTGCTGCGGATGATCGCCGGGTTCGAGCAACCCACCCGCGGACGGATCCACCTGGCCGGCGAGGACGTCACCGACGACCCGCCGTTCGCCCGCGACGTGAATACCGTCTTCCAGGACTACGCCCTGTTCCCGCACATGAACGTCCAGGAGAACGTCGAGTACGGTCTCCGAGTCAAGAAGGTCCCTCGCGCCGTACGCCGTACCCGGGCGATGGAGGCATTAGAGGCGGTCCGGCTCTCCAGCCACGGCGACCGCCGGCCGGCCCAGCTCTCGGGGGGCCAGCGGCAACGGGTCGCGCTGGCCCGCGCGCTGGTCAACCGCCCCAAGGTGCTGCTCCTCGACGAACCGCTGGGCGCCCTGGACCTCAAGCTCCGCCGTGAGATGCAGATCGAGCTGAAGGAGATCCAGCGCGAGGTCGGCATCACCTTCGTCTTCGTTACCCACGACCAGGAGGAAGCGCTCACGCTGAGCGACCGGATCGCGGTCTTCAACGACGGCCGGATCCAGCAGGTCGCCGCGCCGCGCGACCTGTACGAGAGCCCGACGAGCGCCTTCGTCGCTGGCTTCGTCGGGACCTCCAACCTGCTCACCGGGGCGGCCGCCCGCGCCGTTATCGGCCGCGAGGGCACCTTCAGCATCCGGCCCGAGAAAATCCATCTCGACGAGGCGGTAGTGGGCGCGATGTCCGCTGCAGGCACCGTCCGCGAGGTCGTCTACCTCGGCTCCGCGAACCACTACGTCGTCGACCTGGCTGCACCGCCCGACGGCACCGGCGAGACCGCGTCCCTCACCGTGCTCCGCCAGAACACCCAGAACGAGGACACCAGCACCCGACGCGGCGCCTCGGTGCAGCTCTCCTGGCTGCCCGAGAACGTCATCGAGATCGCCCATGACCCAACCAGCACAGCACCAACCGCCATCACAGAGGAGTCAGCATGAGACGCACACGCACACTGGTCGCAGCAGCTGCAGTCGGGGCCCTGATCCTGACCGTCGCCGGCTGCGGTTCCGACGACGACGGAGGCAGCGCCGGCTCGGGATTTGCCGCTCCCGACCTGCCGATGAAGGAGAGCGTCGGCGAGGGCGAGGGAGCGCTGAACATCCTCTCGTGGGCCGGGTACGCCGAGGACGACTGGGTCAAGCCGTTCGAGAAGGAGACCGGCTGCAAAGTCACCGTGAAGACCTTCAACACCAGCGACGAGGCCGTCAGCCTGATGGGCTCGGGCAACGACTACGACGTCATCTCCGCCTCGGGCGACGCCTCGCTCCGGCTGATCGCCGCCGGCGACGTGGAGCCGGTCAACACCGACCTGGTGCCGAACTACGCCGATGTCTACGGCTTCCTCAAGGACAAGCCGTGGAACTCCGTGGACGGCCAGATGTACGGCATCCCGCACGGTTATGGCGCCAACCTGCTGATGTGGAACACCGAGGAGGTCACCCCGGCCCCCACCGACTGGGGCGTCGTCTTCGGTGACGAGGCCGCGAAGTACAAGGGCAAGGTGACGGCGTACGACTCGCCGATCTACATCGCCGACGCGGCGCTCTACCTGATGAACACCCAGCCGGATCTCGGCATCGAGGACCCGTACGCACTCGACGAGACCCAGCTCCAGGCAGCGATCGACCTGCTGAAAGCGCAGAAGGCCAACGTCGGGGAGTACTGGTCGGACTACGCGAAGGAGCAGTCGGCGTTCGAGACCGGTGACACCGTGGTCGGAACCACCTGGCAGGTGATCGCGAACATCATCGACCCGACGAAAGCGAAGATCGAGGCGATCCTGCCGGAGTCGGGCTCGACGGGCTGGTCGGACACCTGGATGGTCGGCGCCAACTCCCCGAACAAGAACTGCGCCTACAAGTGGATCAACCACATCGTCAGCCCGGAGGCCAACGCCAAGGTGGCGGAGTACTTCGGCGAGTCGCCCGCCAACCCGAAGGCGTGCGAGCTCGCCTCGAAGGGCTTCTGCGAGACCTTCCACGCGGGCGACGAGTCGTACGCCGAGAGGATCCACTACTGGACCACGCCCATTGAGGACTGCCTGGACGGTCGTACGGATGTGAAGTGCACCGACTACCAGCGCTGGACGAAAGCGTGGACCGAGGTCAAGGGCTAACCCCTGACCACGACCGGCACCACTGAGCAGGGTGCCCCGGCGCGCACGCGTCGGGGCACCCTGCACCGCCATCCCCGGCTCCGGCTGGGGCTGCTGCTCGCACCGCCGATGCTCTGGCTCGGCGTGCTCTACCTGACCGCGCTCGGCGCGCTGTTCATCACCGCGTTCTGGACCACGAACACCTTCACCGGCGAGACCGAACAGATCTGGAACCTCGACAACTTCCGCGAGCTCGTCAACCTCGAGGTTTACCGGACGATCACGCTGCGCACCCTCTGGGTCGCGGTCGCGGTCACCGTCATCGACGCGGTGATCGCCTTCCCAATCGCCTTCTTCATGGCCAAGGTCGCCTCGGCCCGCTGGCAGCGGATCCTGGTGATCGCCATCCTGATGCCGCTGTGGGCGTCGTACTTGGTCAAGGCATACGCGTGGCGGGCGATGTTCTCCAACACCGGCCCGCTGAACTGGTTGCTCGACCCGTTCGGGCTAAGCGTCGGCTACGGGCTCACCGCCACCATCATCACGCTGGCCTACCTCTGGCTGCCCTACATGATCCTGCCGATGTACGCCGGCCTCGAACGGGTCCCAGACTCGCTGCTGGAGGCGTCGGCCGACCTCGGCGCCCGCGGGGTGACCACGATCCGCCGGGTGGTGCTGCCGATCCTGATGCCGGCCGCGATCGCCGGCTCGATCTTCACCTTCTCGCTGACCATGGGCGACTACATCGCCGTCCGGATCGTCGGGGGCACCAACCAGATGCTCGGCAACGCGGTCTACGACAGCGCCCTGACCGGCAACAACCTGCCGTTCGCCGCGGCGCTGGCCACCGTGCCGGTGGTCGTCATGCTCGTCTACCTGACCGCCGTACGGCGGACCGGCGCCCTGGACAACCTGTGACTGGACATCCTGGAAGCGGCCGATGACCCTGTCCCGCACCGCCCGCACCATCCTGGCCGTCGCGACCG
Source organism: Marmoricola sp. (assembly GCA_046598425.1). Lineage (GTDB taxonomy): Bacteria > Actinomycetota > Actinomycetes > Propionibacteriales > Nocardioidaceae > Marmoricola. The sequence continues at coordinate 14,481 of JBKJIN010000069.1, forward strand.
GCCTGGTGCTGCTAGCCGTCTACCTGCCGCTCGCGATCGTGGTGGTGAACTCGTTCAACACTTCGCGTTCGTTCAGTTGGCCGCCGAGCGGGTTCACCACGACCTGGTACGAGACCGCCTGGAACAACGACGAGGTCCGCAGCGCGCTCGGGCTCTCACTGCAGGTGGCCGGGGTGGCGACGGTGATCTCGCTGGTCCTGGGCACGATGGCGGCCCTGGCACTGCAGCGCTACCGGTTCTACGGCCGGGACTCGGTCTCGCTGCTGATCATCCTGCCGATCGCGCTGCCCGGCATCGTGACCGGCCTGGCGTTCCAGAACACCTTCACCTCGATCCTGGACGTGAACCTCGGGTTCCTCACCGTCGTCGTCGCGCACGCCACGTTCTGTATCGTCACCGTCTTCAACAACGTGATCGCGCGCCTGCGGCGGGTCGGCGGAAACCTCGAGGAGGCCTCGATGGACCTCGGCGCCGGGACGTTCACGACGTTCCGGCTGGTGACGTTCCCGATGCTCCGCTCGGCCCTGCTCGCCGGCGGCCTGCTCTCGTTCGCGCTGAGCTTCGACGAGATCATCGTGACCACCTTCACCGCCGGCGGCGGGACGAAGACGCTGCCGATCTGGATCCTCGACAACATGTTCCGACCCAACCAGGCACCCGTGGTGAACGTGGTCGCGGCTGCCCTGGTGGTTGTCTCGGTGGTGCCGATCTGGGTCGCGCAGCGGCTCAGCCAGGGGGATGAAGCTGTCGGGGCGCGAACCTAACGAGCCTTGAGTTGGGCCTCTTGGCTCGTCGAATCGAGGATCTTGGTCAACCAACAGCCCCGTCTCAACGAGCCAAGAGGCCCAACTCAACCTTTGGTTAGGCGGGTGGCGGGACCGTGGGCGGCTCGGGGGCCGGCGGCGGCTCTGCGGCCGGGGCGGCGGGAGCGGCGGCCGGGGCGGCGGGAGCAGCCGGCGGGGCGGCCGCCGTCCCGAAGTCGACCGTCGGGGGCAGGTCCTGGCCGGTGGGCGCCTCGTAGAACTCGCGGGTCTTCACCCCGGCCAGGCCGGAGAGGAACATCCACGGGATCGTGACGACCAGCTTGTTCAGGGTCGCCACCGCGTCGTTGTAGAACTGTCGCGCGAACGAGATCTGGTTCTCGGTCTCGGCGAGCTGCTTCTGCAGGTCTAGGAACTGGACGTTCGCCTTCAGGTCCGGGTACGCCTCGGCGACCGCGTTGACCTTGACCAGCGCCTGCTGCATCGCGGCGTCGGCGGCAGCCTTCGCCGGTACGTCGTCCCCGGCAGCCGCCGCCACCAGTCCGGCCCGCGCCCGGGTCACCTCGTCGAAGACACCGCGCTCGTGGGCGGCGTACCCCTTTACGGTCTCGACCAGGTTCGGGATCAAGTCGGCCCGACGGGTCAGCTGGACGTCAATGCCGCCCAGCGCCTCTTGGGCGCCAATGTCGGTCGTCCGCAGCTTGTTGAAGCCAACGATGACGAAGCCGACGATGCCGACCAGGACCGCGACGACGATCAGTGTAGGGAGCATGGGATGCCTCTTCCGTTCGAGGGAGTGCTGCTATTCAACTGCATGGAGTTCTCGCTGCATGGTGGTCTCAACTGCATCGGTGGTCGACCTCACCAGGAGCCACCGCCACCGCCGCCACCGCCACCCCCGCCGCTGAAACCACCGCCGCCGCCGCTGGAGGACGAGCTCTGGGTGGCCTCGTAGGAGGAGATCGCCGAGGAGACGGTCGCGTCGAAGCTGTCGACCATCTGATTGACGTAGGTGCCGGCGTGAGCGCCGGCGTACATCGGGAGGAAGTTCGGCGCCGGCGGCTCCTGGCCGGTCTCGACCCGGTACTTCTTGGCCCACTCATCCGCGCAGTCGAAGGCCACCGCCCACGGCAGGTACGCGGTGTAGAGCTCCTGGCGCCCGGAGAAGTCGAACCGGTCCTGGGCCGAGGGCGTGGAGAGGATCCGCTTGAAGCCGCCGACCTTCGACCACAGGTCGCGTCCGGCCGGCGTACGACGCGTCCCGGCTCCGGTGGCGCCGACACTGAGAGCGGCCATCGCGAACAGGCCCGGGATGATCGCCAGGATCGAGATGTTGAACGGGTTGAACGCCCCCAGGAACGCAGCCAGGCCACCGGCGACCAGGAGCACCACCCAGCCGAACGGGCCCAGCCCGCTGGTCACCATCAGGCCTGATGTCTTCGCCCAGCCCTCGGTGTCGGCCTCGAAGGACGAGAGCACGCTCTTCAGCTTCTGCCCCGCGCTCACCGAGCCCGGGGTAGCGGTGAACTCACCGCCGGGGTTCACCACTCCGAGGGCGGAGCCGGTCAGCTGGGTGACGTTGTCGACCTTGTCCCAGTTCTCCGCCGCGTCGGTCGCGAGCACGTGCCACGACGTGCCGTCCTGGGTCAGGCGCGCGGCGCCCCGTTCGGCGGCGTACATCACGGTGGCGACGAACGCCTTGTTCTCCACCTTCTCGGTCAGCAGGTACGCCGCCTGGGCCGGCCCGATCCCCTCCGGCGGCGCGTACATCAACGGGAACGCAGGAGTCTTCTCGCGAACCGAGCGACTCAGCGCGGCACCGGCCCCGCCCGCCGCCAGGGCGACGACGACGATCCCGCCCAGCAGGACCGGGGACCGACCGAGGACCGGGTCGAGGGTCCGCGGCCACGGCGGGCTGTCGACGGCGGGTGTCGCGATGCCGAGGCCCGCCCGGATCGTCACCGGGGTGTTCGGGAGCAGCTCGCCGGTCTGGATCCGCACGGTGTCGCCGTCGGTCTCGGCCTGGCAGGCGCGCAGGTCGCTGCCGTTGCCGACGCCGCACCGGAACGTGTCGATGTCGGCGGGCAGTCGCACGGTGAGCGAGGACTGCCGGATCGGCATCGTCCACCCCTGCGGGATCACGTCCCAGTAGAACTGGGTGCCGACCTCGCCCGCGGAGAGAGCGCCCTCGATCCGGTAGGAGATCTCGTAGATGTGCGATCCGAATAGGGTGCGGTCGGCATCTCCGATCTTGATGTTGCGGTAGCGGCCGCGTCGCTCGGAGAGCACCTCGTACGGCTCCGCCTGTCCGTCGCGGAGCACCCGGATGTCCTTCGGGACCAGCCGGCCGTCCCCGCCGGCGCCGTCCTGGGTGTCGAAGTACCGGAAGATGCCGTGCCGGCTGATCCGGAACTCCACTGTCAGCGTCTCGACCGCGCGCAGGTCGCCGTCCTCGTCGACCTCGAAGTCGGCGCGGTAGTTCGAGATCACCGAGGTCTCCCTCGGCGCCGCGGTACTGGTGTCGATCGAGATGCCGCCGATCGCGACGACCAGGGCGAGCAGGAACAGCACGACCACCCGAGCGACGAACTGGATCATGCCGCGACCCTACCGAGATCGGCGCCGGCGAGGGGGGTGAGGTGGCGTTAACCGACCGAGTGGATCGGTTCCGCTACTCGCCCTCGGGCAGACCGGCCAGGACATGATCGTCGCTGCGCTCCTCAACACTCGGTCGCTCGTCTCCAGCACGAGCAAGCTCGGCTCAGACTCGCTCGGTCGTGTAGAGCTCCAACTCCCCGGCCAGCGCCTCGCTGACCCGGGCGTGCACCAGGGTGCCGTCGCCGGTGTGCTCGGTCGAGATCACCTCGGCCTTGTCGTGCAGCCGGCTGACCAGGTCGCCCCGGCCGTACGGGAGGAGCACCCGGATCTCGATGTCGGGACGCGGCAGGTCCGCCTCGATCGCGGCCAGTACGTCGGCCATGCCCACGCCGGTCTTCGCCGAGCAGACCACCGAGTGCGGCTCGCGCTGGCGGAGCCGGGCCAGGGTCAGCGGGTCGGCCAGGTCGGCCTTGTTGATCACGACCAGTTCGGGCACCTGGCTGGCGCCGATCTCCGCGAACACCTCCCGTACGGCGGCCAACTGGCCCTCGGGGTCCGGGTGCGAGCCGTCGACGACGTGGACCACCAGGTCCGCCTCGGCGACCTCCTCCAACGTGCTCCGGAAGGCCTCGATCAGGTCGTGCGGCAGGTGCCGGACGAAGCCGACGGTGTCGCTCATCGTGTAGACGCGGCCGTCGGAGGTCGTCGTACGACGGGTGGTCGGGTCCAGGGTCGCGAACAGCGCGTTCTCCACCAGGACACCGGCGTCGGTGAGCCGGTTCAGGATCGAGGACTTGCCCGCGTTCGTGTAGCCGGCGATGGCGACGCTGGGGACCGCGTTGCGCCGTCGCTCGTTGCGCTTGGTCTGCCGGGTGGTCTTCATGTGGGCGAGCTCGCGGCGGAGCCTGGCGACCTTGTCGTTGATCCGACGGCGGTCGGTCTCGATCTTGGTCTCACCAGGACCGCGGCCGCCGATCCCGCCGGCCTGGCGGGACAGGCTGCTGCCCCACCCGCGCAGACGCTGCTTCATGTAGCTGAGCTGAGCGAGCTCGACCTGCGCCTTGCCCTCCTTGGACTTCGCGTGCTGGGCGAAGATGTCTAGGATCAGCGCGGTCCTGTCGACGACCTTGACCTTGAGCTTGTCCTCGAGGTTCCTCAGCTGGCTGGGGGCGAGCTCGCCGTCCATGATCACGGTGTCGGCTCCGGTGGCCTGGACGATCTCGCGGACGCCTTCTACTTTTCCACGGCCGATGTAGGTGGCCGGGTCGGGCTTGTCGCGACGTTGGTAGACGTTCTCGAGCACCTGGGAGCCGGCGGTCTCCGCGAGCGCAGCCAGCTCGGCCATCGAGTTCTCGGCGTCCTCGACGCTGCCCTCGGTCCAGACCCCGACCAGGACGACCCGCTCGAGCCGGAGCTGGCGGTACTCGACCTCGGAGATGTCCTGGAGTTCGGTGGAGAGCCCGACCACGCGACGCAGGGCGTGCCGCTCAGCGAGCTCCATCGAGCCGATGGTCTCCTCGGGGTCCTCGTCGTCGTACCCGTCGGAGGCCTCGGCGCCGTCCCAGCCGTGGGTCTCCTCGAGCTCGTCGGCGAGGTCGAAATCATCCGGTGCGTTCGTCATATGACTTCCAGGGTAGGCCGAACGGCAACCGGATACCGTCCGGGTGCATGAGGTGGACCGGCGCGGGTACAAGTGGGGCTGACGACGAACGCCCGGCCGGCCCCTTACGCAGGGGCACGGCCGGGCGTTCGGTCGATCGGGCGGTTTCGCCGACCTCAACCAGCGGAGATCACTTCGGAGGCATCCGGATGCCGCCGTCGACTCGGATGGTCTCGGCGTTCATGTAAGAGTTGGTGACCAGCTCGACGACCATGCTGGCGAGCTCGCTGGCGTGGCCGAGGCGCTTGGGGAAGAGCACGTTCTGGCCGAGGTTGGCCTTGAACGCCTCGGAGGCCTCGCCCTCGCCGTAGATCGGGGTGTCGATCAGGCCGGGGGCGATGGTGTTGAGCCGGACGCCGGCTGCCGACAAGTCGCGTGCGACCGGGAGGGTCATGCCGACGACGCCGCCCTTGGAGGCCGAGTACGACGCCTGGCCGATCTGGCCGTCGAACGCGGCGACGGAGGCCATGTTGACGATCGCGCCGCGCTCGCCGTTCTCGTTCGGGGTGTTCAGGCTCATCGCGGTCGCAGCGAGGCGGACCGCGTCGAAGGTGCCGATCAGGTTGATCGCGATGACCTTCTTGAAGGCGTCCAGGTTGTGCGCCGAGTCCGGGCTGCCGTCGCGGCCGATGGTCCGCTGGGCCCAGCCGATGCCGGCGGAGTTGACGAGCGACCACAGCGGGGCGAGCTCGACCGCGGTGTTGACCGCGTTCTGGAGCTGCTCGGTGTTGGTGACGTCGACGTTGACGAACGCGCCGCCGATCTCCTTGGCGAGAGCCTCGCCCTTCTCGGCGTTGAGGTCGGCGACGACGACGATCGCGCCCTTGGCGGCGAGTGCCCGGGCAGCGGCTTCACCGATGCCGGAGGCGCCGCCGGTGACGATTGCGCTGGTTCCATTGATGTCCATGGTTGGCGATCCTAGAGGTACCCCACGCGGGTTCCCGCGGGTCCACCCTGCGAGATGCGTACCGATCTAGGAGAACGTGATTCTCACACGACCGCGGGCGCCGGGAAGCAGCGTTCGAACGTGCGCCGCGCGGTCGCCGTGCCGGCGACCTCCAGCCGTGGGGCCAGGTTGGCCAGATCGGTGCCGCGGCAGTAGTCGATCAGCCCGGCCGCCTCGCCAGTGAAGACCAGGTCGGGTTCGCGGGACTTGTCAGCCCGCGCCAGCCGTCCGTCACGGATCTCGAGCCAGTGCTCCTCACCGTCGAGCAGGAACCGCACCCGCAGGTCGGCGCCGACCGCGCCGACCGGGTCGAAGAGCGAACCGGCGCCGCCGAAGACCGTCATCCGGGGTTGGATGACGTGGTCCGCAGGCAGGTCCAGGTAGGGCAGCCCGAACTGCGCGAGCGAGCGGAGAACAGGCCGGATCCGGGTGCCGGACCGGGTCAGCCGGTAGACCATGCGAGCCGCCGGCGCCGGCAGCTCGTGCTGCTCGACCAGGCCGCGGGACTCGAGGTCGCGGAGTCGGTCGGTGAGCAGGTTGGAGGCGATCCCGGGCAGCCCCGAGCGCAAGTCGGTGAAGCGCTGCTCCCCGAAGGAGAGCTCGCGCAGGATCAGCAGCGTCCAGCGGTCTCCCACCAGGTCGAGCGCCGCGGCGATCGTGCAGTACTGGTCGTAAGTCTTGTTCGCCACAGTGTCTATCAGATCACAGTTGAGAAACTAGTTCAACTGATTGCTTTTTTAAACCATCTTGTTCTACGGTCGACCCCATGACCTCCAACCAGTCAGCCCGCACGCCGGGCAACCCGTGGGCAGTCCTAGGGGTCGCGAGCCTCGCCTCCTTCATGGTCTTCCTGGACACCCAGGTGCTCTTCGTGGCCTTCGAGGACATCCGGGCGACCTTCCCGGACGTCTCGTTCGCGGCCATGTCGTGGACGCTGTCGGCGTACACGATCGCGCTCGCCGCGGCCCTCGTGCCGGCCGGACGCCTCGCCGACCGGTTCGGGCGGCGACGGACCTTCCTCCTCGGCCTGGTCGCCTTCACGCTGGCCTCGGCGCTCTGCGCGGTCGCCACCTCGCCGCTTCTGCTGGTGGCATTCCGGGTCCTCCAGGCGCTCGGCGCCGCCGCTCTGATCCCGGCCTCGCTCGCGGTGATCCTCTCGGTCTTCCCGGCCGAGAAGATCCCGGCCGCGGTCGCCATCTGGGGCGCGATCGCTGCCCTGGCTGCGGCCATCGGCCCAACCGTCGGTGGACTGCTCGTCGACGGCTGGGGGTGGCGCTCGGTGTTCCTGGTCAACCTCCCCATCGGCGCCGTCGCCTGGTGGCTGGCCCGGCGGACGATGCCGGAGTCGAAGGAGGCACACGCCACCCGGTTCCCGGACCCTGTCGGCACCCTGCTCCTCGCCGGCGCGCTAAGCCTGCTGGCGCTCGGGATCGTGCAGAGCGATCAGTGGGCGTGGGCCTCGGCCAGGACCATCGGCGTGCTGATCGGCGGTCTCGCGGTGCTGGCGATCTTCGTCGTACGGACGCTGGGGCACCCGCACCCGGCGCTGGACCTCACCCTGTTCGGCTCGCCGTCGTTCCGCTGGGCGAACATCGCCACCGCCGCGTTCACCGTCGGCTTCACCGCGATGTTCTTCGCCCAGGTGCTCTTCCTGACCAACGTCTGGGGCTACACGATCGTGGAGACCGGCCTGGTGATGATGCCCGGCCCGATCGTCGTGATCCTGCTGGCACCCTTGTTCGGCCGCCTGGCCGGGCGGATCGGCCAGCGGGCGATCCTGGTGCCCGGCGGCCTCGTGTACGCCGCCAGCGGGCTCTGGCTGATCGCCGCGATGAGCACCGAGCCGCACTGGGTCTCCGACCTGCTGCCCGGCGCCCTGCTCGGCGGTCTGGGCGTCGCGATGGTGATCCCGCATTTGACCAGCGCCGCGGTCCAGGGCCTCCCGCGGGACGCCTTCGGTGCCGGCTCCGCGGTCAACCAGGCGATACGTCAACTCGGAGCGACTTTCGGGGTCGCGCTGACCGTGGCTCTGCTCGGCACCGTCACTCCGACCAACGCACTCGACCACTTCGGCCGGGTCTGGTGGATGCTCGCGCTTTGCGGCGTCCTGACCAGCCTGGCTGCGCTCGCCCTGCCCCGGCACCAGCCGGCGGAGGTCACCACCCTCGACCTGACCCCCACCCCGATCGGAGAGGCCGCATGACCGCCACCCTCGACCTTCCCACCATGACCGGACTCGAGGTCATGACCGCCGTCGCCGCGGGCGCGCTTCCGCCACCGACCATCGCCGTCCTGCTCGGGATGTACCCGGTCGAGATCTCCGACGGCGTCGTGGTCTTCGAGATGGAGCCCGACGACCGGATGATGAACCCGATCGGCTCCATCCACGGCGGCATCGCCGCGACCATCCTGGACTCCTGCATGGGCTGCGCCGTACACACCACGCTCCCGCCGGGCGCCGGCTACACGACCGCCCAACTGAACGTGCACTACCTGCGCGCGATGACGCCCGGGAAGGGCCCGGTCCGTGCGACCGGAACGGTCATCCACCGCGGCCGCAAACAGAGCACCGCCGAGGGGAAGCTGGTCGACAGGACCGGGAGGCTGATCGCGCACGCCACGACGACGTGCCTCATCCTTTGAGGCGTACTCAAGCACGGGGTGAACGGGGCCGACCGCCCAGCGGGTAGGCGCAAGCAACGGCTACGAGGCCTTGGTAGCTCCGTGGCTGTGCTCGAAGCTCAGAGGACGGTGACGCCCTCGGCGACCAGCACGGCCGGCCCGGTCATCAGGATCCGGTCGTCTTCGGTCCAGACGATCTCCAGAGTCCCGCCCGGCAGGTCCACCGTGTACGGCGTCCCGCGCTCGGCACCGTCGACGGTCGCGGCGGCCACCATCACCGCGCAGGCGCCGGTGCCGCAGGACCGAGTCTCCCCCGAGCCGCGTTCGTGGACGCGCATCGCCAGGTGCCGGTCGCCGCGGCGTACGACGAACTCCACGTTGACGCCATCGGGGAAGTCCGACGCCTCGTAGCCGGGCTCGTCGATGAGCTTTCCGGCGTCGTCGAGGTCGTCGACGAAGGCGACCGCGTGCGGGTTGCCCATGCTGATCCTGCTGGCCGCCCAGGTGCGCTCGCCGACCGACACCTTGGTCTCACCCTGGAGTTGGGGTGCGCCCATGTCGACGGTGATCCGCAGGTCTTCCTCGAACCGGAGGGTCCTGATCCCGGCGCGGGTCGCGATCGGGAGCGGCTCGCGGGGGTCGACGTCCGCATGGGTCACCAGGTAGAGGCCCAGAACCCTGATGCCGTTGCCGCACATCTCCGAGAGTGAACCGTCCCTGTTGCGGTAGTCCATGAACCAGCGCGCCTCGCCCCGGGCCGCAACCGCAGCCGGGTCGTCGGTCGCGTCCGTGCGGACCACCCGGATCACCCCGTCGGCGCCGATCCCGACGCGGCGGTCGCAGAGCCGAGCCACCTGTTCCGAGGTGAGCTCGTGACGGCCGTTGGCATCGGGGATGAGCACGAAGTCGTTCTCGGTGCCATGTCCCTTGACGAAGGAGTAGTCCACCCCTTCAGTCTAGGACGGGGTGATCACCAGGTTCTCCACAGATGTCGATCGACCGCTGGTGGAGTTCGGACGGGCTTACCTAGGTTGATCCGCATGACGATCGATCCCCTGATTGCACGCCGCCTCGAACGGCTGGAGAATGAGGACGTGGCGATCTACGACCTCATCCGGGATGAGAACAAGAAGATCCGCAGCGACATCGCCGATCTACGCGCCGAGATCCGCAGCGAACTGACCAGCATCAAGACCGACCTCACCAGCGTCAAGACCGAACTCACGGACGTCAAGACCGACCTCACCAGCGTCAAGACCGAACTTGACCAGCACACCCAGACCCTTCACCAGCACACCCAGACCCTGGCCGAGCACACCCAGACCCTGGCCGAGCACGGCGAAGCCCTCGCCGAGATCCTCCGCCGGCTCCCCGAGCCGGCCTAGGTGGGCCGACCGGCCGGCGCGCTCCGCGCCGTCATCGCCGGATCGCGGACGACCACGTCGCCCAGTACCTCGTCAATCTGCGTCATCGTCGCGTCGGGCAGTTTCACCCCGGCAGCCTTGACGTTCTCGGCGACCTGCTCGGGGCGCGAGGCACCGACCAGTGCGGAGGCGACGTTCGGGTTCTGCAGCACCCAGGCGACCGCGAGCTGGGCCGGCGTCAGGTCGACCTCGGCGGCGACCCGTTTGAGCCGCTGCACGGCGTCGAGGATGTCGTCGGTCATCAGCCGCTGGATGAAGAACGAGCCGCCGTTCTCGTCGGTGGCGCGCGAACCGGCCGGCGGGGGCTGTCCGGGCAGGTACTTGCCGGTCAGGACGCCCTGGGCGATCGGCGACCAGACGATCTGGGAGAGACCCAGCTCCTCGCAGGTCGGCACGACCTCGGGCTCGATGACCCGCCACAGCATCGAGTACTGCGGCTGGCTCGAGATCAGCTGGACGTTCAGGTCCTTCGCGAGCGCGGCACCGGCGCGGATCTGGTCGGCGGTCCACTCGCTCACCCCGATGTAGAGCGCCTTGCCCTGGCGGACCACGTCGGCGAACGCCTGCATGGTCTCCTCCAGCGGCGTCTCGGTGTCGAAGCGGTGCGCCTGGTAGAGGTCGACGTAGTCGGTGCGCAGCCGGCGCAGCGAGCCGTTGATCGACTCCAGGATGTGCTTGCGGGACAGGCCGCTGTCGTTCGGGCCGCCCGGTCCGGTCGGCCAGTAGACCTTGGTGAAGATCTCCAGCGACTCGCGGCGCTCACCGACCAGGGCGTCGCCGAGGACGGTCTCAGCCGCGGTGTTGGCGTAGACGTCGGCTGTGTCGAACGTGGTGATCCCGGCGTCCAGAGCAGCCCGGACGCACTCGGTCGCGACGTCGTTCTCGACCTGGGACCCGTGGGTGATCCAGTTGCCGTAGGTGATCTCGGAGATCTTCAAGCCGCTGTTGCCGAGGTATCGGAATTCCATGGGCTCGACGCTACCGGCCGGGTGGGGAGAAGGCGTCAGCGCTTGACCCGCAACCGCCGGCAGGCGAACTCGCCGTTCTCGTCGAGGGCGATCTGCTCGAACTCGACCCGCCGTGGGAGCAGCGGCGCCCCCGCGCCGAGGGTCAGGGGTGCGTACTGGATCCAGATCTCGTCGAGCAGGCCGTGGTCGTGGAACTGGCCGACCAGTTCGCCGCCGCCCACGACCCAGATGTTCTTCTCCCCCGCGGCCTCGGCCATCAGCGCGTGGATCTCGGGGACCGGCGCAGCGGTGAATCGGACGTCTCCAAGCGGACCGGGGCTGTGCTCATCATGAAACGTCCTGTGGGTGAAGACCCAGGTCGGGATCTCGTAGAACCACTCGTCGGGGTGGTGGGTCAGCAACCACTGGTACGTCGTCGCGCCCATGCAGAGCGCCCCGATCTCCGCGAAGAACGCGTCGTACCCCTGCGGTCCCTTCGAGTCGATGTCGCGCGTCAGCAGCCAGGCCAGCCCGTCCTCGGGCTCGGCTGCAATGAACCCGTCCAGGCTGGAGGCGGTGAAGTACTGGGTGAGCATGACGCCAGGGTGGCACCGATCACCGACAGGAATCGACCGCCTTGCTGACCCGCTCCGGGTCGTCGTACCGGACCCAGGTGATCCGCGGGTCCTTGCGGAACCACCCGTCCTGGCGACGGGCGAACCGTCGGGTCCCCGAGATCGTCTGCTCGCGGGCCTCGTCCTCGGTGATGCGGCCGTCGAGGTGAGCGAGCACCTGCCCGTACCCGATCGCCCGCGAGGCGGTGACCCCGTCGCGCAGCCCGGCTGCGTCCAGTGCCCGGACCTCGTCGAGGAACCCCACCGCCCACATCGCCTCGACCCGCTGGGCGATCCGCTCGTCGAGGGTGGGCCGGTCGATGTCGACGCCGATCTGGACGGTGTCCGGGTCGGCGTACGACGGCGCCGGGAGCGCGGAGACGTAGGGCTCCCCGGTGATCGCGATGACTTCCAAGGCCCTGACGATCCGGCGGCCGTTGACCCCGATCCGCTCCGCCGAGGCCGGGTCCACCTCGCGCAGGCGCTGGAGCATCCGGTCGACCCCGTCGGCCTCCAGGTCTGCTTCCAGGCGCGCCCGCAGGGCGGGATCGGTGGCGGGGAACTCGAACTCGTCGAGGATCGCGCGGGTGTACAGCGCGGATCCCCCGACCAGCACCGGTACGACGCCCCGGGCGCGGCAGTCCGCGATCACCTCGCGCGCCCACGTCTGGAACTGGGCGACGGTGGCCGGCTCGGTGACCTCCAGCATGTCCATCAAGTGGTGCGGGATGCCGCGGCGCTCGGAGACCGGGAGCTTCGCCGTACCGATGTCCATGCCGCGGTAGACCTGCATCGCGTCGGTGTTCACGATCTCCCCGCCGAGCTGTTCGGCGATGCCGAGCGCCAGGTCGGACTTCCCCGAGGCGGTGGCGCCGACGACGGCCACGATCGGGAGGTGAGGCATGGGACCAGTGTGCCAACCCCCGGACACGCCCGTGCTGCGGTGCTAGGTAGCGAACGCTCGGACAAGTCGTCTGCGACGACCGTGACCTCGTCGGAGAGCGGCGTCACCGACCCGGCGGCCACCTTCAGGTCCGCATCGAGCTGACCGCGGAAAGAGGATCGGCGTCAAGATCACGCTCTCCAAGTTCGGGTACGTCCCGACGGTGCTCAAGGTGTTCCGCAAGTACGCCGTCCAGTAGGTTTCGCGGCCACCGTTCCTGCCCATGATGAGCCTGCGCCCGCACACGGCAGGCGCTCCGGAGGGAGCAACGCATGGGATTCCTGAGTGACGCGAAGGCCAAGCTGACCGGCGCGGTCGACAGCCAGGGCGAGAAGATCGCCGACGGGCTGGACCAGGCCGGCGACCTGATCGACGACAAGACCGGCGGCAAGTACGGCGACAAGATCGAGACCGGGGTCGACAAGGCCAAGGACGCCCTGGACGGGCTCGACGGCAAGAACGACGACATCGCCTGAGCGCCCGACTCGACCAGCCCGACCCGCCGGGGGGGGTTGAGCCTGCCGAAACCGGGCACCTGTCTCCCATGACGACTCCTGAGGCAGCACCCGAACCGAAGGTCGACGCCAATCCGGATCCGGGCAACGAAGTCGGCGGACCCGACGCGATCCCCGAGGACACCGCAATCCCGCCGGTGACACCGGACGTCCCGTTGTCGGCCCAGGTCGACGACGACGTCGTACCCGACGAGATCCAGGAACCGGAGAAGCCGGACACCTCGGCGAACACTGAGCACCCGACGGCGGAGCCGTCGGCCTGACTCAGCCGCAGACAGTGGCGTCCGGCAGCAGTGCAGGTGCGCCGATACCGGGCATCCCGAGGCCGACGCCGGCGGGCTTCGTCGAAACCCGCCCCTCCCACGCATCTCCGGCCCGGGTACGACGGACCGAGAGCACCGGACTGTCAGAGACCAGGTGATGCGGGGCGGCGTGGGTGATCCGGACCTCGACCATGTCGCCGGGCCGGACCGCGATCACTGAACCATCCGAGGCGACCGGGGCGAAGTGCACCAGGCGGTTGTCCGGGGCGCGCCCGGAGAGCCGGTGGGTCTCAGCGTCCTTGCGCCCCTCCCCCTCGGCCACCATCAGCTCAACGACCTGGCCCTCGAACTTCCGGTTCTCCTCCCAGGTGATCTCGTTCACCAGCGCCACCAGACGCTGGTAGCGCTCGGTGACGACCTTCGGGTCGATCTGGTCGGGCAGGTCGGCGGCCGGCGTACCGGGGCGCTTGGAGTACTGGAAGGTGAAGGCGTTCGCGAACCGAGCCGCGCGGACGACGTCCAGGGTCGCTGCGAAGTCCTCCTCGGTCTCTCCGGGGAAGCCGACGATGATGTCGGTGCTGATCGCGGCGTCCGGCATCGCGGCCCGGACCCGCTCGATGATCCCGAGGTAGCGCTCCGCCCGGTACGAGCGGCGCATGTCCTTGAGCACTTTGTCCGAACCGGACTGCAGCGGCATGTGCAGCTGGTGCATCACGTTCGGGGTCTGCGCCATCGCCTCGATGACGTCGTCGGTGAAAGCAGCCGGGTGCGGGGAGGTGAACCGGACCCGCTCGAGGCCGTCGATCTCGCCGCACGCCCGCAGCAGCTTGCCGAACGCGAGCTTGTCGCCGAACTCCACCCCGTAGGTGTTCACGTTCTGACCGAGCAGGGTCACCTCGGTGACGCCCTCGGCGACCAACGCCTCGATCTCGGCGAGGATCTCGCCGGGGCGGCGGTCCTTCTCGGTACCGCGCAGCGACGGGACGATGCAGAACGTGCAGGTGTTGTTGCACCCCACGGAGATCGAGACCCACGCCGCGTACGCCGACTCGCGCTTGGTCGGCAGCGTCGAGGGGAAGACGTCGAGGGACTCCAGGATCTCGACCTGGGCCTCCTCCAGCGCGCGGGCCCGCTCCAGCAGGACCGGCAGCGACCCGATGTTGTGCGTCCCGAAGACGACGTCGACCCACGGGGCCTTGTCGGTGATCGTGGTGCGGTCCTTCTGGGCCAGGCAGCCGCCGACGGCGATCTGCATCCCCGGGTTCTCGCGCTTCACCTCGGCGAGCTGACCGAGGTTCCCGTAGAGCTTGTTGTCGGCGTTCTCCCGCACCGCGCAGGTGTTGAAGACGACCACGTCGGCCTGGGTACCGTCGACCGCCGGCAGATAGCCAGCATCCTCCAGCAGGCCGGAGAGGCGCTCGGAGTCGTGGACGTTCATCTGGCACCCGTGGGTGCGGACCTGGTAGGTGCGAGGTTCAGTCCGTGTGGATTCATCTAGTGACACATGAGGAGTCTAGAGATGAATACGCGGGACCGGCTGTATGCAGCAGCAATGGAGCGAGGTCTAAGACGATCAACCGTGTTGTCGTATCAAGTGTTGATGAATCGCCTCGGTGTTCTGGACATGGATCCGACTAGAGAGGAGGTCATGGCCGCGATCTGGTCCATCGACAACCCCAACAGCCGACGTGCTGCGGTGATAGCAGTTAGGTCGATCTTCCAATGGGATAGCAAGATCCCGAAGCCTGTACCCCGTCGTTACGTGCTTCCCGGCACGTTCGACTTCACGTCGTTCTACGGCACCGCGGTCACCGCGCTGACGCTGTACACCTCCGCGTTCGTCTGCGAAGCGCTACGGTCCGGCATCAACGCGGTCCCCCTCGGCCAGGCCGAGGCGGCGCGGGCCATCGGGCTCCCGTTCACCGGCGTGATGACGCGGGTGGTGCTGCCGCAGGCCTTCCGGGCCTCGGTCCCGCCGCTGGCGAGCGTGCAGATCGCCCTGATCAAGAACACCTCGGTTGCCGCGATCTTCGGGGTCGCCGAGGCTGTCGCGACGATGCGGGTCACGACCAACAACTTCTCGTCGCAACGGCTCGGGATCTTCATCGCCTTCGCCCTCGGCTACATCGTGATCGTCGAGGCGTTCTCGTTCCTCTCGCACCGGCTCGAGCGCCGCTGGAGGATCGCATGAGCGACCTCAGCGTCCTGTACGACGTCCCCGGCCCCAAGGCCCGTGCCCGACACCGGCTCTACGGGATCGGCTCCGCCGTGGCCGTGATCGGCGCACTCGTCTGGGCGGTCCTCAAGCTGAACGAGGCCGACCAGTTCGCCTACGACAAGTGGGAGGTGTTCCTCACCCCTCGCTACATCGAGGCGCTGCTGGTGGACGGCCTCCTCAAGACGCTGCAGATGGCGTTCACGGCGATTATCGGCGCCGTGGTGCTCGGCTTCCTCCTGGGCGTCGGGAAGCTCTCCGACCATCGCTGGGTCAGGTGGCCAACCTGGGCGTTCGTGGAGTTCTTCCGAGCGATGCCGGTCCTGCTGCTGATGATCTTCATCTGGTACACGCTGGGGATCGAGAAGGATGCCGCGAGCTACTGGGGCGTGGTGATCGCGCTGACCCTCTACAACGGTTCGGTGCTCGCCGAGGTGCTCCGCGCCGGGGTGCTGGCGGTGCCCAAGGGCCAGGCGGAGGCCGCACTCGCCATCGGGATGCGCAAGTCCCAGGTGCTGAACATCGTGCTGATGCCGCAGGCCGTCAAGATCATGCTGCCCTCGCTGATCAGTCAGTGCGTCGTCGCACTGAAGGACACCGCGCTCGGTGTCGCCATCTCGGCCCCGGGCCTCACCGCCGTCTCCAAGCAGATCTACCTCGGGTTCAACAACAAGGTACCCACGATCCTGGTCGTCGCCGCGATGTTCATCATCATCAACATGGCACTCGGCTGGCTCGCGACCTGGGTGCAGAAGCGCTACCTCGGCGAGAAGCGCCTAGTGGTCCCGCCCGTCGGCCAGACCGCCGGACCGACGCAGCCGACCGCCTGACCGAACCGGTCGGACGACCTCGGGCGCCGATCTGGAGAAATCTCGTTTCTGCGGTGTCGGCACCCACCCGTACGCTTACTCGCAGACCGATGGTTCCCAGAGAGGTGTCACCCGATGCGACGAGCAGTTCTCGGCTGCCTGGCGATGTTCGGAGCGGTAGCACTCGCCGCTACGACGTTCGCCCCGGCGCACGCGGCAACCCCGCTTCAGTCCGCGCAGTACCGGCTCGCGCAGTTCGGCTGCGACCCCGGACCGATGAACGGCATCCCGAACGACCGCACCAAGCACGCGATCATCCGGTTCCAAGCCGCGAACAAGCTCCCGCAGAGCGGCACGTTGACCGACATCACCCGCGCCAAACTGACCAAGCCCGACGCGATCGCGTGCGACAAGCGCCCCGTCCCGGCGAACACCGGCACCGGCAAGCGGATGGTGATGAGCCAGAAGCAGAACTGGATCTGGCTGGTCCGCGCTGACGGCTCGGTCTCCTGGCAGGCCGGGATCATCGACAACCCGAGCCGCGTCTCTCCCGGCGTCCACTACACCGGGTCCAAGTGCGGCCGAGCCGGCAAGATCCGACTCAACTACTCCTACGATAAGAAGTACACGCTCGACTACTTCACACGGTTCGTGGCCTGCGGGATCGGCTTCCACCGGGTGCCGACCTACCCGGGCACCGACACCCAGATCCACCAGGACTACCTGCTCGGCACCAACGCCTTCACCAGCGGCGGGTGCGTCCGCACCAGCCTGGAAACGGCGAAGCGGATCTGGTACTTCACCTCGACGAGCACCAAGGTCGTCGTCGTCAACGACCGCTGACCTGCATCATCGGCAATGGCCGACCGGGTGATGCGCGCCTAGCCGCCTCGACGAGCCAGCCAACCAAAAAGTGCCGGTCCGGTCCCGTCACTCAAGTCCTGATGCCAGGACAGTTCCGGGTGCAACTGCACGCCGAGCACTCAGTTCTCCCGCTGATCAGGCACCGCTGGCGGGCGCCTTCGCCGGCCACCACAGCCGCGGACCGACCAAGGCCGCGAACGCCGGAACCACGAGGGTCCGGACCACGAACGTATCGATGAGCAACCCGATGCCGACGGTGAAGCCGAGCTGGACCAAGGTGTCCACCGAGCCGCTCATCATGGCGAACAAGCTCGCCGCGAAGATCACCCCAGCCGCGGTGATAACGCCGCCGGTCAGACCCACGGCGCGAGCGATTCCGGCCCGGGAACCGTCCGGGGCCTCCTCGTGCATCCGCTTGATCAGCAGCAGGTTGTAGTCCGCGCCGACGGCCACGAGCAGGACGAACGCGATACAGGCGACCGTCCACTCCAACGGGTTGTCGAGCAGGATCTGCCAGACCACGATCGCCAGGCCCATCGTCGCGACGTAGGAGAGCACCACCGAGGCCAGCAGGAAGAGCGCTGCCACCACGCTGCGAATCAGCAGCAGCAGCACCAGGAAGACCGCGATCAGCGCAGCGATAGCCACCAGCCGGAAGTCCTCCGCGGACAGCTCGGCGATATCGTTGTTAGTCGCCGCCATCCCCGTCACCGCGACGTCGCTGCCAGCCAGCGGCGTGCCGCGAAGGCCTTCCTGGACCGCCTCGGCGACCTCGGTGCTCCGCTCAGCCGCCTCGGGACCGAAGGCGTCGGTGGTGCCGAGCACGATCATCCGGGCGACCCGACCGTCCGCGGAGAGGTAGGCGCCGCTGGCCAGGGCGAACCGGTCATCCTTCAGCGCGCTGGGCGGCAGGTAGAAGCCCCCCGAGCTGGTGTCGGCAGTCGCGGACGCGGTAGCGCGCAGGTACGACGCGGCCGTCTTCAGGCCGGCCTCGAGGTCAGCGATCGAGCCGGTGAGCTGCTTCGTTCCGCCGGCGACCTGGGAGCCTGCGTCGGCGACCTGGTCGGTGCCCGAGGCCAGCTCCGCGAGACCGTCGCTCAGGGTGCGCTGACCTGCGGCGAGCTTCTCCGACCCTGCCTCCGCGGCTGCGAGCCCGGACCGGATCTGGCGCAGACCGGTGCCGAGGTCGACGGTCCCCTCGGCCAGCGCCCGCGCACCGGCCGCCGCCTCCTTCAAGCCCGGCACGAGCTGGTCGCGTTCGCCGACCCAGATCTGCCGGATCCCGTCGCGGGCGCCCTTGCAGTACGGGTCCAGGCCGCAAGGCAGGCTCCGGCTCAGCGCCTGGTACGCCAGACCGAGCCCGTCGACGGCGACCTGGGTCTGCGCGACGGCGCTGTCGAGTCCGTCGGCGAGCGCGGTGGCGCCGGCGCGCAGCGCGGCACTGCCGTCGACAGCGTCCCGGCTTCCGTCGGACAGCTTCTCCAGACCGGAGTGCAGCGACTCCACGCCGTCCAGCACGGTGGTCGCACCGGTGGCGGCAGCCGCGGCGCCGTCGGCGAGTTCGTTCGCACCGTCGGCGAGCCGCCCGGCCCCGTCGACGAGACGGTCGGCGTCCTTCGAGCCTGCACTGAGCCGGCTCCGGGCGTCGGCGAGGCGGTCGCCCACGACGCCGGCCTGGTAGGCGACCGAGGCCTCGGTGATCGTCGTACCGGTCGGGCGGGTGACCGCCCGCACCGAGCCGATGTCGGACACCCGGGCTACTGCGGCAGCAGCCTGCTCCAGGGCGGCCAGGTCCTTCGGGTTGCGCAGGTCGTGGTCGGCGGTGACCAGGACGAAGTCGGGCAGCGCCTCGTTGACCGGGAAGTGCGCATCCATCAGGGCGTAGCCGTCGTTGCTCTCGGTGTCCCCCGGGAGGACCCGGCGCTCGTCGTAACTGGGGGCGAACGCCGGGAAGAACGCCGCCAGCGCGATTAGCGGGACCAGGCCCGCGGTCAGCGCCCAGCCGGGTCGCGCCACGACCCGGTCCCCCCAGCGGTCCCAGCCACCGCGCACGGGTCGGGGTCGCGGTTCGAGAAGCCCGCGGGTGCCCAGGATCGAGACCAGGGCTGGGGTCAGGGTGATGGAGATGGCGAGGGCCAGGGTGACGCTGGCCGCGATCGCGGGGCCGGTCGTCCGGAACAGGCCGACGTGGGCCAGGGCCAGGCAGCCGTTCGCGAGGATCACGGTGAGGGCCGAGCCGATGATCACCCCGGAGACGCGGGACGAGGCGACCCGGGCCGCCTCCTTCGGCTCCATGCCAAGGCGGCGCTGCTCGTGGAACCGGCTGATCAGGAAGATCGCGTAGTCGGTGGTGGCACCGAGAACCACGGCGGTCAGGAACGACCCGGTGAAGGTGGAGACGTCGAAGACCTGCTCCTGGCCCAGGAACGAGACCACGCCGCGCGCGGCCGCCAGCGCGATGCCGATAACGCCGAGCACGAAGGCGGTCACGGCCCACGAGCGGTAGATGATGAAGAGGATGATCGCGATCATCACCAGCGTCACCGCGGTGATCTTCACGATGCTGCTCTCGATCTCCATCACCATGTCGGTGATGGTCGCCGAGGCCCCGGTGACCGCGACCTCCAGCCCGGGCGGTCTGTCGACCTCCGCCTGGTCGCGGACGGCCTCGACCTGACCAACCGAGGTCGGCGCCCCGGTGTAGCCGGCAAGCCCGATCTGGAAGTAGATCGCCTCGCCGTCCTTGCTGGTCAGCGCGTCCCGCAGGGTCGGCTCGCTGAGGTCCTGGACGTAGGTGACGTGCTCGCGGTCGTCGCGCAGCCGGTCAGAGAGCCGTACGACGTACCGCTTGTCCGCCCCGGTCAGCCCGCCCTCACGCTCGGCAGCGAGCACGATGAAGCTCCTGCTACGACCGTTGCCGAAGGTCTCGTCCATGGTCTTGACCGCGCGCAGCGACGGGGCCGACTCCGGCACGAACGGCGTGCTGTCCTTCGCGACGATCGTCTCGATCTGGGGCACGAACACGTTGACGGCGACGACGAACAACAGCCAGCCGCCGATGACGAACGGGGCCCGACGGATCGTGAAGGTAGCCAGGCGCGCAAGCAGGGAGGACTCCGGGGGCGCGACGGTCATGGGGAGATTCTCCCGTTTTCGTAGGGCGATCCGCCTCCGCCCCTGGTAGCAACCGCCCTGCTCCCGCGGGAGGAGGCGACCGGTTCCCGGTCAGAAAGGTCTCAGGACTGCCGATCTGGAGAGTGTGACTACCGTGGGGAGACTTCTCAGGCACACTCTCATCAACGGGTTGGTCTTGTCCGCTTTGGTCGTGTCCGCGCTCGCCCTCGTCCCCAGGCCTGCCGGTGCCGCCCCTGACCTCGGCACCGCCCTCACGATCACCGCACCCTCGACCGTCCGCACCGGCGCCAGTGCTGCCGTCACAGCCACCCTTACCTCGGTGGACCTTGCCCCGGTCCCGGGGGCCACGGTGGCACTCGAGCAGAACCACGGCGACGGTTCGTGGGCACAGGTCGCCACCGCGGTCACCTCGGCCGACGGCGTGGCGAGCTTCTCGGTTCCGACCGCCGGTCCAAGCAGCACCTTTCGAACACACTTCCTGGGCAGCCCGGGTCTGGAGCCCAGCCTGAGCGGGACCGCCGTTGTCGCGGCCGTCCAGGTCGCGTCGTTGCTGTTCATCTACGGACCGCGGACGCTGGTCGACGAGACCTCCGGTGAGCTGCTGGTGCGTTGGACCGGCGCGGACGGCCTGCCCATCCGCGGCGCCATCCGGATATACCGGCACGCCAAAGGCGAGCCGTGGTCGAAGCTCGGCGCGGTGTGGACCGAAAGCACTGGCCGGGCCCGGGTGAAGGTCAACCCTCGCGTGGACACCTGGTACCAGTTCCGCGGCGCCGAGGCGACGAGCTGGAAAGCAGGCACCTCGCCGACCTGGAAGGTCGACAACGTTGCGCCCGGAGCCGTGATCGTGCTGCCGACAGGGGCGCCGCGGCCCGAGCCGCTGGCGGCGCAGAAGCGAGGAATCGGCACCGGCGCCAACGCCTCCATCGCGCCGATCTCCGACAGCGTGTGGGGTCGGATGTACGGCCGCAGCTGGAAGCCGGGCTGCCCCGTCGGCCGCGCGGGCCTGCGCTACCTGACGGTCAACTACTGGGGGTTCGACGGCTACCGGCACCGTGGCGAACTCGTGGTGCGCTCAACAGCGGCGATGAAGTTCGCGATCGCGATGACCAAGCTCTACAACGCCCGGGTGCCGATCCGGGCGATGTTCCTGCCTGATCGGTTCGGCTACAGCGGCCAGTCGGGCGGCGCCAACGACTACGCCTCGATGCGGCACGACAACACCTCAGCCTTCAACTGCCGGCTCGTCACCGGCGACGCGAACTCCCGGTCACCGCACTCCTACGGCACCGCGATCGACCTGAACCCCTGGGAGAACCCGTTCCGCTCGAAGGACGGCTGGCTGCCCAACGGCTGGTGGGGCGACAAACAGATCGGGAAGTACGCCTGGAAGCGGCATGACCACCTCGTCGCACGCCTGATGCGGGAGGCGGGCTTCACCTGGCCGTACGGGAAGTACGACTCCCAACACTTCCGCGCTTGAGTCAACAGGTTTCGAGGAAGCGCCATCGTCGGTTCCGGCGCTCAGCCGGACTTCTCGGTCGGTTCCGGCTTCGCAAGCTCAGCCGGACTCTGGACGTCGAAGCCCGTCGCTACGCTCCGGGCTTCTCGGTCACCCAGAGCTTGATGACGCCCTCGATCACTACGACCCCGTCGGTGCGGACACCCTTGACCCGCACGTGCAGGTCCGGGTTGTCGCCGGTCCACTGCTCGGGGTCGGTCTCAGCGATACAGGTGATGTCGGTGGTCGCCTTGGCCGTGTAGCTGATGTCCATCCCCTTGGGGATCCAGCGCTTGTTGCTCGGGATGGTCGACTCGGCCAGAGCACCCATCGCCGCCTCGAGGCCGTTGCACAGCGCGATGGCGTGCACGGTGCCGATGTGGTTCTGGACCGAACGGCGCTTGGGGATCACGACCTCGGCATGGTTCGCCTCGACCCGGGTGAACCGCGGGTGGATGGTCGCGAAGTACGGCGCCTTCTGCGCGAACACAATCGAGAAGAGCCGCTCGCCGACCAGCGGGCCGACGATCGGCAGGCTGGTGGTGGTCTTGTACAAATCAGCAACGTTGGGCATGCCCCGACGTTACTCTCCGGTAACTACGGCGTCGAGACCACGGCGCGGTTGATTCCCATGACCTGCGCCACATCGAGCGAGCACCCGATCACGGTGTCCATCCGGCCGTCGGCCTGCGGCTCGTCGAACCAGAGCCCGCGGGTCAGGCCGAGCTTCGCCAACACCCGCAGGGACGCTCCGTTGCGGTGGTCGGGTGCGGCGAAGAACTCGGTCACGCCCGGGTACGCCGGCCAGACGATGTCGCGCAGGAAGACCCAGAGAAGCGCGGTCCCGATCCCCCGCCCGACGAACGCGGTCTCCCCGATCACGTAGTCGAACCCGACAGCGTCCGGGCGCGAGCAGAGCAGCAGGTACTCCGGGTGGTCGCGGATCCGGTAGTCCTGAACGAAACCGACTGACCGCCCGTTGACCTCCCAGATCCAGAGCCGGGTCGGGTCGTCGCCGCGCAGCGCCGGCCCGTAATACGCCGCGACCTGCTCGGAGGTCCTGTTCTCGTCCCACCACTTCGCGACGTGCGGCTCGTTGACCCAGCGGGTCACGTCCGGCAGGTCGCCCAGGGTCATCGGACGCACCGAGAACCGGTGCTCGGCGTCGGTCCTGAACATCAAGGTGTCGCCGGAGAGGTCCTCAGCCAGGACGGGACCGAGCAACCCCAGGTCCGTCGAACGTCGATCGGCGGCTTCCGCCCAGGCCTCTCCCGCACGGATCTCCGATCGGTGCAACGAAAACTGCATGACGCCATTCTGTCTCGCCCGCTTGCTGTCCCGAACCCCGCCGGAGATGGTTTGATGAGCGGGTGAACAAGAACGTGTTGCAGAAATGCTTCGATGAGTACCTCGCGACCGTCGACGGGATCACCCGTACCAACGACTGGTCCGCCTTCGCCGACATGTTCACCGACGACGCCACCTACAGCGAGCACGCGTACGGCGAGTTCTCCGGTCGCGAAGAGATCCGGCCCTGGATCATCAAGACGATGACGACCTATCCGGGCTCGGAGATGATCGGTTTCCCGCCGGCCTGGTACGTCCTGGACGAGGACACCAACCGCGTGGTCTGCGACATCCGCAACATCATGCGCGACCCGGGCGACGGCTCGGTCCATGAAGCGTCGAACATCACGATCCTGACCTGGGACGACGAAGGTCGTCTGATCCGCGAGGAAGACATCTACAACCCGCAGAAGTTCTCCGACATGGTCCGTACCTGGAGCCGGGTCGCCAAAGAGCACGGCACGCTCAGCGAGGTCGGCGAACGGATGCTCGCAGCACTCGGAGGCTGATCACGGGCAACGCCCTAGGGCCCGGTGTGTTCCGGGTCAACTAGGTCCGCGACCAGTTCCTCCCGGACCACCCGGAAGGACACCCCGCTGGAGTACCCCTTCCGGGCGAGCATGCCCACCAGGCGTCTGATCGCCACCTGCTGGTCCAGCCCCCGCACCGAGCGCAACTTCCGCTGCACCAGCAGCCGGGCGGCCTCGACCTCGTCGTCGGCATCGACGGTGCCGAGGGCCTCGCGGGCGATCTCGTCGTCGATGCCCTTGCGGCGCAGCTCCTGGGCCAACGCCCGCCGAGCCAGGCCCCGACCTTCCTGACGTTGGGCGACCCAGTCCCGGGCGAACGCGGCGTCGTCGATGAGGCCGACCTCCTCGAACCGGTCGAGGAGCTTGGCGGCGATCTCGTCGGGGACATCGCGTTCGGCCAGCTTCTTCGCCAGGTCGGACCGACTCCGAGCCCGTCCGGTGAGCTGGTCGAGGAGGATCTTGCGGCCGACCGATTCGGGGTCGGCCGCGGGGCCCAGGTCGACGTCCTCCTCGGACGGCTCGTCCCGAGCTGCCCGTCGGCTCGCCGGAGAGCGGCGTCGCGTTGCGCGCCGCCGCCCTCCGCCGGCCGAGGACGAGGAGTCGAGCGCATCGACAGCCGGGCCTGCGGTCATTGGTTCGTGGACCACGCCGAAGAGCTCGACGACGTCCTGCGGGTCAGAGATCGACGGCACTAGTCGCACCGGGTTTCGAGGCTCGCCTCGAAACCATCAGAAGTCGATGCCGTCGGGGTCAATAACCTTGGGCGTGACCTCGGCCGGCGCGTCGAGGGTCGGACCGATACCGAGCTTCTCGAGGATCCGCTTCTCGATCTCGTTGGCGAGGTCCGGGTTGTCCTTGAGGAAGGTCCGGGAGTTCTCCTTACCCTGACCGAGCTGGTCGCCCTCGTAGGTGTACCAGGCGCCCGCCTTGCGAACGATGCCCTGCTCGACACCGACGTCGATCAGGCCGCCCTCACGCGAGATGCCCTTGCCGTACATGATGTCGAACTCGGCCTGCTTGAACGGCGGCGCGACCTTGTTCTTCACGACCTTGACCCGGGTCCGGTTGCCGACCATGTCGGTGCCGTCCTTGAGGGTCTCGATCCGGCGGACGTCGAGGCGAACCGAGGAGTAGAACTTCAGCGCCCGGCCACCCGTCGTGGTCTCCGGGGACCCGAACATCACGCCGATCTTCTCGCGGAGCTGGTTGATGAAGATCATCGTGGTGTTGGTGTTGTTCAGAGCACCGGTCATCTTCCGCAGCGCCTGGCTCATCAGCCGGGCTTGGAGGCCGACGTGGCTGTCGCCCATCTCGCCCTCGATCTCGGCCCGCGGCACCAGCGCCGCCACCGAGTCGATGACGATCAGGTCGAGAGCACCGGAGCGGATGAGCATGTCCGCGATCTCGAGCGCCTGCTCGCCGCTGTCGGGCTGGGAGACCAGCAGCGCGTCGGTGTCGACGCCGAGCGCCTTGGCATAGTCAGGGTCGAGCGCGTGCTCGGCGTCGATGAAGGCGACGATGCCGCCGGCCCGCTGGGCGTTGGCGACCGCGTGCAGCGCGACCGTCGTCTTGCCCGAGGACTCCGGGCCGTAGATCTCGACCACGCGACCGCGCGGGAGACCACCGAGCCCCAGGGCGATGTCGAGCGAGATCGCGCCCGTCGGGATCACCTCGAGCGGGGCGCGGGTGTCGTCACCGAGACGCATCACCGAGCCCTTGCCGTACTGCTTCTCGATGGTGGCGAGCGCCATGTCGAGCGCCTTGCCCTTGTCCTTCTCGCTGTTCCCAGCCATGTCTTCGTCCTGTCTTCGAGGTCCTGCCCATGTCGTGCAGCTCCGTGTCGGGCCAGACGCTAGGTGGGGCCACCGACACTCGCCCCCGACCACTGCTGCCTGGTGGAGATCCGCTGCTCCGTCTCGCCTGTGTACCCACCGTAGCGAACAGGTGTTCGAATCACGCACAGCCGCAGTCGGCGTGTCGGGAAGTGGCCGCATCTGCTCCGGACAGGCAGAACGGGGCGCCCCCTGTGGGGAGGGAGTGGGCGCCCCGTCCGGCGACGAGATGCCCGATCGAGAACCAGCCGAAACTTCAGCCGGCGGCCACGCCCAGACGGCCCGCGTACGCCGCGGCGAGGAGCGCGACCACAGCGAAGACCGAGGCGAACGCGGCGAGCACCGGGTAGCCGAACTCCCCCACGATCACGCCCGAGCCGGCGCTGCCCACCGCGGCCGCGAGGCTCATCACCAGGTCGGCGGTCCCTTGGATCTCGGTCACCGAGGCGAGCGGCGCGTGCTGGGCCACCAGGGTCGCGGCCGCGACGGTCGCGACCGACCACCCGACCCCGAGCAGGAAGAGCCCGCCGAAGATCTCGTGCGACCCCCCTTCCGGTGCCAGCGCGCAGAGCACCAGCGCTATCAGCAGGATGATCGCGCCGGCGGCCAGCACCCGGA
The DNA here is from genome assembly GCA_046598425.1 of Marmoricola sp. GTDB lineage: Bacteria > Actinomycetota > Actinomycetes > Propionibacteriales > Nocardioidaceae > Marmoricola. The sequence continues at coordinate 40,625 of JBKJIN010000069.1, forward strand.
CAGCCCCCCAGCGGTCGACCGCCAGCCCGACGAGCGGGGCGAACGCGAACATCCCGAGCACGTGCACGCTGATCACGATGCCGATCAGCTTCAGGGCGGCGCCGCCGTGCTCCATGTGCAGCGGCGTCATCACCATCACCGAGATCATCACCGCGTGCGCCGCTGCGAGGCCGACGATGGCTGCGACCAGGATCGGCCGCTCCCGCAGCACCTCGCGCGCCGGCCGGGCAGCCTCGTAAGGGGCGGTCCCGCCCTCGACGGCGTCGGCGTACGTGGCCCGGGCCAGCAGCAACGGGTCCGGGCGCATCCGGATCCAGATCACCAGCGCGGCGACCAGCATCCCGACCGCACCGAGGGCGAACGGGCCGGTCAGCTCCGGGATGTCGAGCCAGGCGGCGAGGTCGGCCGACGGCCCGGTCAGGTTCGGGCCGGCGACGGCGCCGATCGTGGTCGCCCAGACCACGATCGCGAGCGCCCGACCGCGCGACTCCTCGGGCGCGAGATCGGTGGCGGCGTACCGGGAGGCGTACGTCGCCGAGCTGGTCGCGCCCAGCAGCACCGCTCCGAGCAGCAGCAGCACCATCGAGTCGAGCACTCCGGCGAGCACCGCGAGCGCAGCGCCCGCGGACCCGATCAGGTACCCGGCGACGAGTCCGATCCGGCGACCGCGGACGGCCATCACCCGGGCCAGCAGCCAGGACGCGGCCGCGGCGCCGAGCACCTGCGCGGTCTGCGCCGTGCCCGCCCACTCCTCGGACCCGGATATGTCGCGCGCGAGCAGGGACGCGGTCGCGATGCCGATGGTGATGCCCAGAGCGCCGAAGGCCTGCGCGCCCACCAGGGTCAGGACGGTACGGCGCTGGGCCGCGACCAGGTCGACCGGCGGGGTCATCAGCGCTCCCGCGCCGGGAGGTCCAGCGCGGCCCAGACCGCGCGCCAGACCTCCTTGGGCGCCACGCCGGCGTCCAGTGCCTCCTGCGCCGTCCGGCCACCGAGGTCGGCGATCACGTACAGCGACGCCCAGGAACGGGAGTACGCCGGCGCGAGCGCGAGGTCCATCCGCTCCCAGAACTCGGTGTGCCTCACGAGGCGGAGGGCCCGATGTCGTGCAGGTGGTGAACAACGTCGTGCAGGTGGTAGCGGCCGATGCTCGCCACGGTGAAGACGGACCCGTTGCTGCGGCGCCCGCTGCGTTCCCACTGGCCCGCAGCGACCCCGGCGTAGACCGCGGCGACCTCAGCCGCGGCCTCGACGAGCTCGACCGAGACGGTTGCCGGGTCCTGCTCGCCGTACCGGTCCTCGACCGCGGTGGCGTCCTGGTCCCAGTTCGCAAACGTCGGGTCGTCCTGCTCGAGCATCAGCCGGACCCGCTCGGCGAAGATCCGGTGCACGTCGCGGACGTGGCAGGCGTACTCCAGCTTCGACCACGTCTGCGGGTCGGGTCGGACCGTGACGTCGGCGCCGTCCAGCGCGCCGTACCAACCGCGGGTATTGGCGTGGATCTCCGCGGCCAGGTCGGCGACGGCGATCGCGGCCGGGTCGAACCCGCACTCCGGGCACGGCTGCTCGAGCACCCAGGTCCAGTCCTTGGCGTCCGGTTCGATCGCGTCAGGGGTCACGGCGCCAGTCTGCCGCACACAGTCGCCGGGGCGATGGGATTATTCGGTCCATGGCCAAGACCGTGATGATCCGCGACGCCGTCGAGCCGGACCTCCCGTACATCGCGGAGGTCTACACCTACGAGTCGCTGCACGCGTACTCGACCTTCGAGACCGCCGAGCGCCCGCTCTCCGACTGGGAGCACAAGCTCGGGACCGGCGACCCGTTCGTGGTCGCCGTCGAGGGCGACCGGGTACTCGGGTTCGCGTACGCGTCGCCGTTCCGGGACCGACCGGCGTACCACCGGACCCGGGAGACCTCGGTGTACCTGCACCACGACGCCCGCCGCGAAGGCGTCGGAACCCGCCTGTACGACGCTCTGCTCGCCCGGCTTCGCGAGCACGGTTTCCATACCGCCCTGGCACTGATCGCCCTGCCGAACGAGGGCAGCGTCCGACTCCACGAGCGGGCCGGCTTCACGCTGGCGGGGACCATGCGCGAGGTCGGGGACAAGCAGGACCGGATGATCGACGTCGGCATCTTCCAGCTGATGCTCTGACCGAGCCGCGGTTCGCCGCGTCGTCAGTCCAGGTCGAGGTCGAGCTCGAACCCGGTCAGGGTCGAGGTGTAGCCGACGCCGTTCGAGGCCACCTTCTCGGTGGTTCCACCGACGCGGAGCGTGCCGGAGGCGACGTCGGCCGGGATCTCGAAGCCGATCAGCGCGACCGCGTCGTCCGGGTCCAGGTCGCGGGCCTCGTAGGAGGTGCCGCGCTTGTCGACGAAAGTGACCTCATCGGCGACGACGTACTTCTGGGTCTGGCCGACGTAGGAGTAGTAGGCGTTGACGACCAGGAAGACCTTGTTGGTGCTGCTGGGGGTGGCGCCGTTGAAGAAGAACCGCCGCTGGAGGTACTCGACGGTGAACACCCGGTTGAAGGTGTCGTAGCTCTTGCCGTCGGGGTACTGCAGCGGGACGCTGGTCCGTTCCACGGCCTGGAAGGTCTTGTCGAGGATCTGCTTCTCGGTCTGGCCGGGACGTCCGAGGAGCTTTATGTTCCCGGTGTCGACGTAGTCGTCGAGGACCGAGACCAACTGGGGGTAGTCGTCGGCGTCGATGGTCAGGTCGACCGTGTGCGATCCCGGCGGCAGCGTGATCACGAAGGTGTCGCCGCTGCCGGGCAGGTCCTGGCTGTCACCGTCGATGACCACCTGTGGGTTCAGGGTCCGCCAGGACTCGCAGGGCTCGACCTCGCAGACCCCGTCGGCAAGGCGGAAGGCCAGCAGCCGTCCGCCGACGGGCGCGCGCCGCTCCCCCGACCCGGTGGCGACCGAGTCGACGTCGGAGGCCGCGACCAGAGCCACCCCGGCGTACTGAGAGCCCATGATGCGGGGGGTCTCCAGCTTCTCCGGCTTCGCACCCGGGGCGCTGACGACGCCGTCGATCCCCGCGGGCAGGAGCCGCCGGACGGCGGCGCCGGGGTCGCGCGCGGGGGTGCCACCGACCAGCACCTGGGCGATCAGGAAGGCGATCACCTCCAGCACCACGAACGCACCGAATCCGGCCGCGGCGACACGACGCGGTCCGTGGTCGAACACGGCCGCACGCCACTCCTCGAGGCGGTCCTGGAGGTTCAGCGCCCCGCCTCACCGGAGAGGAACTGCACCAGGCTCTCGATGTCGTCCTCGGTCGGCTGCGGCAACGAGGCCTGGCCGTGGGCGAACCCGATGCCGGCGTACACGAGCAGACCCGCGCGGAGACGGGCGTCCTGCTCGGTGTGGCCGAGCTCGAGGAGCGCGGCCTGGACGAGCTCGAAGACGTACTGGTCGGACTCGACGATCACCGCAGCCACGACGGCGTCGCCCTTCGCCCACTCGCGCAGTGCCCGCTCGACGCTCCAGGAACGGTCGTCGATGAGGCGCAGTGCCATCGCTCGGATCCGCTCCAGCGGCGGCAGCCCCTCGAGCTCGGCGAGGCCGCTGAGAATCTGACGGGTCTCGGCCGCCCAGCGCCCGGCGATCGCGGCGAGGAGCGCGTCGAGGTCGGCGAAGTGCCAGTAGAACGAGCCCTTGGTGACCCCGAGGTCCCGGCAGAGCCGGTTGATCTTGATCGCGCCGACGCCTTCGTCCATCACCAGGGCCAGCGCCCGCTCGGTCCAGTCGTCGACGGTCAACCGGCCGGCGCCCACGCCGGAGCCCACGCCGGAACCCGGCGCCTGCGCCCCACTGACCGTCATGAATCTCCTCCGAGGTTGATGCGCTGACTGTACCGACGCCGACGCGGTCTCCCCTGGCACAGACCCCCTCCATACCGTAGGGTATGGAACCATGACCGCCGAGACGACTCCTAACCTCGACGCCCGCGCCTGGCGCGCGCCGACGAACTTCCGGTACGCCGAAGCGCGCAACGAGCCGGCCTGGCTCAAGCGCGAGAAGTGGGCCAAGAAGCTGCTCCGTCACGACCTCTTCCCCACCGACGAGCAGGCCAGGATGCTCCTGGACGACCTGTACGGCGGCGACCCGGTCGCCGAGCGGTTCGTCGCCGAGGTGTTCTTCGGACCGGCCGGTCACGCCCAGGGCCGCGCGATGCTGACCAAGGCGCTGGCCGAGGGCATCGAGGCCGTCCCGGACGCGCCGCAGTCGATGATCGACCTGTTCGAGGACTTCAACACCGTCCCGGCGTGGGTCGACCGCGACCAGGTCGAGCTGGGGGCCGAGATCTGGCGCCGCTGGGGCACGATGCTGTTCAACGTCGCCGGCGTGATCACCCTGGAGATCTACACCGAGGCCGGCGTGGCCACCCCGCTCTCGCTTGCCGGCGGGTACGCCGGGGACAACGCCCTGCGTCGGTTCCTGGAGTCGGCGAAGTTCTGGATCGACACCTCGGAAGCCGATGCACTCTTCACGCCCGGCTCGGACGGGCGGACCACGGCGATGCTGGTCCGGATCATGCACGTCGCGGTCCGCAAGCGGGTCGCTGAGCACCCCGAGTGGGACAGCAAGAAGTGGGGTCTCCCGATCAGCCAGACCTACATGATGCTGACCCAGATCGGCGGCAGCATCGCGCCGGCACTGGCGCTCTCGGTCCTCGGCTACCAGACCACGCCCAAGGAGATGCGGGCGCTGTTGCACTTCAACCAGTACCAGGGCCACCTGCTCGGCGTGCAGCCGCAGTGGCGGCCCACGACGGTCCGCGACTGCCTCCAGGTGCTAGCGATGTCGACGGCGGCCCGGTCCTACGACTCCGGCGTGCACGGCAAGGAGCTGATCGAGTCCTTCCCGGCCGCGTTCGCCCCGCGACCCGGCCAGACGAGGCTCGCCAAGCTGCGGGCGGCGTACAACTACCGGATCATCGCGGCGTACTGCGGGGTCTGGATGGCTCCGGCGACCCGCAAGCCGTACGACCTGCCGCGGGCGTTCCCGTGGGTGCTGATCCTCCTCGCTCGGTGGCCTTTGATCACCCTCACCGAGCTGCTCCGCCGGCTGCCCGGTCTGCGCGGCCTGCACACCAGGCTGATGGTCAAGCACCGTCGGGGGTGGTACGAGGCGCAGATGGAGGGCCGCGAGGCCGCCTTCGACGCCAGTTCCGCCCTGCGCCGCTAGTCCGAACCCCGAAACGAAGGAACCCCATGAGCGCCCACATCGTCGAAGCCTGGAACGGCCCCGGCCCGAAGGACTCGTTCCTCACCGAGGTCCGGCCCGTCGACCACGGCCTGCACCCCTCGGCCAGCAAGCTCGCCTTCGAGCACTGGTACTTCGACGCCCGCCTCGACAGCGGCCACACCCTGGTCGGGTTCATCACCAAGCGCCGCCCCGAGGAGACCCCGTGGGCGAAGCCCTCGGTCGAGCTGCTCGTCTACTCTCCGGACGGCACCAAGCGCCAGGTCCGGGCCCACTACCCCAAGACCGAGGCGAGCTTCGCCCTCGACGACGTGAACGCCGCTGTCGGCCCGAACAAGTGCTGGGTGGACCGCTCCGGTGACCTTCCGGTGCAGCACCTCTTCATGGCCGAGGAGGACGTCGTCTTCGACCTGCAGTTCCACAACGAGCTCCCGAGCTGGATGCCGGGCAGGGGCGAGACGCACTACAACGCCAAGGAGTCGTTCGGCTGGGTCGTCGCCGCGCCGCGGGCCCGGGTGACCGGCACCGTGACGATCGGTGACCTCACCCTGGACGCCGCCGGCATCGGGTACGCCGACCACAACTGGGGCGCCGGCGACATGAAGCGGATCATCGAGCGCTGGCACTGGGGCCGCCTTTACCTGCCGGACTACTCGCTCATCTTCGCGAACGTGATGACCCAGAAGCGCTTCGACCACCACCGCTCGCAGCCGGTTATGCTGGCCAAGAACGGCGACATCGTGCTCAGCACCGGCGAGGTCGAGCTCACCGAAGGCCCGATGGTCTTCCACGAGAACGCCAACCGCGAGTACCCGACCTGGGTCGAGATCAGCTCGCCGGGCCAGTTCAACCTGCGCCTCGACGTCGAGCGGATCATCGACTCCCAGGACCTGCTCGATGAGGTGCCGGTGATCCGCAGGATCAAGCCGCTGATCCGCAAGCTCGTCGGCCGACCGGGCTACTTCCGCTACGACTCCCGCTTCGTCCTGACCGTCTGGGAGGACGGCCCGGACGGACGTTCCGAGGTCGTCCGGACCGGCAGCACGCTGCACGAGATGGTCGCCCTGGCCTGATCGCGCTGGTTCTCTGCACAACCACGGAGGTATCGACGGGTTTGGGCACGAGGCACGCGCGAAATGGAGCGTTTACGCCTCGATAGCTCCGTGGTTGAACACCTCAACGGTCGCTACCTAGCTGTCACCCCACGCGGCACGGACGCCGGCTCGCGGCAGCCGAGCGAGTCCGGCATCCGCGAGAACAGCGGGTCGTACGGCGACTTCCAGCTCTGCGCCGGGAAGTAGCCCTGGCGGCACGGCACCGGTTCGGACCCACCGACGAAGGTGAAGTGCGCCCGGCCGTCACGACCCGGCGTCTGGGCGCTCGCCAGCGCCCACGGCACCGCGACCAGGGTCTCCTCGAGCCCGTCGCGGCGGTCGGCGAAGATCTCGGACAGCGCGAGCAGGTTTCCCAGTAGCGGGGGGAGTGTCGGGGCGAGACCGACCGCCAGGTTCTCGAGCTCACGGGCAGCCCTGGTGCCGTCGGTCAGCACCGTGCGGACCTCGGCGTCCTTGCCCGCCACGACCCCGGTGATCGTCCGCAGCGACTCGAGATATTCGGCGATGGTCGCCGACTGCTGGTCCTGGGTGCGCAGCACCGTCCTGCCGGTACGGAGCAGCTCCTTGGTCGCCGGCAACGACTCCTGCGCCGCCGCCAGGATCGTCTCGGAGTTCCCGAGCAGCCGACCGAGGTCGTCGCCGACCCCGCCGAACGCCTCGGCGCTCTCGTCGACCACGGTCGCCAGCGCCTGGGGGTCGATCGACCGGAGCAGCTTGTCGGTGGCGACGATCAGCTCCTGGTCGTCGACCGGCGTCGAGGTGGCCTCCACCGCGATCACCGAACCGTCCGCAAGGTACGGGCCGTTCTCGGTCCGCGGCACCAGGTCGAGGTACTGCTCGCCGACCGCGGACCGGTTGTGCACCTCGGCGACCAGATCGGCGGGGATCTTCCACTTGTCCTTGATCGCCAGCTCGGCGACCACCCCGTCGGTCCGGAACTCCAGGTCCTTGACCCGGCCGACGGTGAAGCCGCGATAGGTCACCTCGCCGCGCTCGAAGAGGCCGCCGCTCTCCTCCAGCTGTACCGAGACCGAGTACGTCGTCGGGAGCAGCGACTCGGTCAGGCCGGCGTACCGGGCGCCGGCGTTGACGACGGCGATTCCGCCGATCACCAGGAAGATCCAGAGCCGGATCCGGGTCCCGCGCGTCATCGGGCACCGCCCGCCCAGCCAAGCGAGCCGAGCAGCGGACCGAGCAGGTCCGTCAGCGCGTTGCCGGCCGTCGGCACCGGTGCCGGGGTGGCACCCCCGCCGAGCAGTCCCGGCAGGTCCTGGAGGGCCTCGTCGTCGCCGGCGACGTTGCCGAGCACCGTCAGCGGCGAGAGGTCGACCAGGACGTCGAGGTTCACGTAGTCGCCCTTGACCGCGTCCAGCACCTCGTCGGGGAACGGGAAGCTGAGGACGGTCTCGAGCACCCGGGGCAGGTCGTCGCCCGCCTTCTGGAGCTGGGCCAGCACCGGTTCGAGCGCTTCCAGGTCCGCGACCAGGTCGTCGCCCGAGCGGCGGATCAATGCGCTGGTCACCTCGCTGAAGCCGGAGAGCTTCTCCAGCATCGTCACCAGCTGCCGGCGCTGACCGGCCAGGGTCCGCACAGCGGGGGTGATCTCGTCGAGCGCTGCAGCGACGACCTTCCGGTCCCGGGCGATCTGGCCGCTGAGCCGGTCGACGTTCTCTAGGGCGGTGATGATGGTGGCTCGGTTGCGGTCCAGCGTGCCGACGAAGGCGTCCAGCTCGCGCAGGAACGTCCGGGTCGTGTCGTGGTCGCCGAGCGCGGTGTCGAGCTCGCGGCTGATCGTCCGGAGCTGGGCGACCCCACCGCCGTTGAGCAGCAGCGACAGCGCGCCGAGGACCTCCTCTACCTCGCGTCCGCGGCTGGTCCGGTCCGGGGGGATCACAGCGCCGTCGGCCAGCCCACCGACGGCCTTCGCGGGCGCCTCGAGCTCGACGTACTTCTCCCCCAGCAGGCTGGTCTGGGCGATCCGGGCGGTCACGTTCGCTGGCAGCGCCAGGTCGTCGCGGATCAGCAGGTCGACCCGGGCGTTCCAGCCGTCGCGGGCGATCCGGGCGACCTTGCCGACCGTGACGCCGTCGTACTTAACCGTCGAGTCGCGGGCGAGGCTGAGCACGTCGGCGAACTCCGCCGAGACCGAGATCGGGTCGTCCCCGGCGTCCGGACCACCCGGCAGCGGCAGATCGTTCATGCCGGCGAAGCCGCAGCCCGAAGCGAGGGCCAGGACGAGCGCGACAACCAGTCCGCGGACCCGCCTCATCGCGAACCCCCCAGCATGGTGCCCGCGAGCAGGGAGAGCACCCCGGACCCGGGCCGCGGAGCCGCGGTCGGCGGGCTCGGGTAGGTAGGCCCGGTCGGCCCGTCCCGCAAGGGCAGGTCGTCGAACGCCGCCCGCAGCGCGGCGCAGAGCGGCTCGATCGCCGGGCCGGCCTGCGGGGCCAGGGTGTCGCAGATGACCTTGTCGACCACCCGGGCAATCTCGGTGAAGTTGGCCCGGGTCCTGACCCCCTGGGCCTGGGCGTCGTAGGTCTCGGTGAGGTTGGTGAAGGCCAGCGGCGCGATGTCGAGGATCTCGGTCAGCGCCTGCCGTTCCCTGACCAGCGCCGTGGTCACCGCGGCGAGCCGGTCGACGTCGGTGACCAGGGCCACCCGGTTGTCGGCCACGAAGCCGGCCACCTCACCCAGGGTGCCGGACAGGGTTGCGAGCAGGTCGGAGAGTTCTCCGGCGTCGTCAGCCAGCGCTCCGGTGACCGACCCCAACGCGGTGTTGAAACCACGGATGTCCGCGTCGTACGCCGCCAGGGTGCCGCTGACGTTGCTGAGGCTCTGCACGGTTCCGGTGAGGTCCTCGCTGCTGCCGGCGATCACGTCGGTCGCGGCCGCGAGGTCCTGCAATGCCTGCCGAGTGGGGGCGCCGTTGCCTTCCAGCACCTCCGCGACCGTCGTCAGCGCGTCGGACAGGGCGCCGTCCTTGTTGGCCCCGTCCGGTCCGAGTGCGGTGACCAGGTCGGTAGTGGTCCGCAGCGACTCGTCGAGCTCGACCGGGATCCGGGTGTCCTCTTCGGCGATCACCGCGCCAGACTCGAGCACGGGGCCCTCCACGTAGCCCGGGGTGAGCTGGACGAACCGGTCCGCGATCACCGACGGCGCGACCACGACGGCCTTCACGTCGGCCGGCAGCCGGTACTCGTCGTCGTAGGAGATCTCGACCCGGACGGCGGTGCCGTGCGGCGTGATGTTGCTGACCTCGCCGATCCGCATCCCCATCACCTGGACGTCGGAGCCCACGAAGAGGCCGACCGTGCGGTCGAACTCGGCGACCACCGTCCGGGTGCCGCCACCCGAGGTCATCAGCAGCGCACCGCCGACGAGGGTGATCACGAGCGCGGTCAGCAGGCGGACGATGCCGGGCCGGGCAAAGGAGCGGGCGGTCACGGCTCGGTCACCTCCAGCGAGTTCGGCATGTTCGCGATGTAGGAGTCGAACCACGGGCCGCCGCCGATGGTGTTGACGAAGACCCGGGCGAACTTCGCGACCGCGTGCACCGTCGCCTCCAGATCGGCCTGCCGCTCCTCGAGCTGGCCGGCGACCTCCCCGAGGGCGAGCAGGGCCGGGGTGAGCTCCTTCTCGTTCTCGGCTACCAGGCCCCGCAGCTGCTCAGCGAGGTCGTCGGTGTGCACGATCAGGCCGTGGATCGCGTCGCGTCGACCGTCCAGCTCGGCGAGCAGGGCGGCCGCGTCGCGGATCAGCGCGGCGATGTCGTCCCGGCTGGCGTCGAGGGAGGCCGTGAGGGTTGCCGACCGACGCAGCAGGCTCCCGACCTCCTGGTCGCGCGCGGCAATCGTGCGGGCGATCGTGGACAGCCCGCGGACCGAGGCACGGACGTCCGGGCCGGCACCGGAGAACGCCCCGGTGATGGAGGTCAGCGCCTGCTCCAGCTGCTCGGTGTCGATCGGCCGCACCGTCTCGGTGAGGTCGCCGAACGCCTCGGTGACGTCGTACGCCGGCGCCGTGCGCTCGACCGGGATCACCCCGGTCAGCCGGCCGGTCCCGGCCGCGACGACCTGGAGGAACTTGCTACCGAGCAGGTTGGCCACCTTGATGCGGGCGGTGGTCGCCTCGCCCAGCCGGACCTCCTCGGTCAGCGTGAAAGCGACGTCGATGAAGCCGCGCCCCATCTCCAGGCCCTTCACCTCGCCGACCCGGACGCCAGCGATCTCCACCCGGTCCCCGGCCTCGATGCCGCTGGCGTCGGTGAACTGGGCGTGCAGCACGGTGCCACCCTGACCGATCACCGGCAGCCGGCCCGCGTTCATCGCCGCCAGCACCAGCAGTGCGGTGATCATCAAGCCGATCACGCCGACGTACGCCGGGCGCCGTGCCGTCGTGCCGCTCACGGTGCGCATCTCTCGGACGTGTCGATGACGTGCAACTGCTGGAGCCGGTCGCCGAGCAACTCGTCGAGGGCCGGGAATCCGGAGCCGATGTTCACCCGGACACCGCAGACGTAGTAGTTGAACCACGACCCGTACGTCGCCGTCGCCGAGAGCCGGGCGAGCTTGTCGGGGAGGTGCCCCAGGGCGTGGTCGATCTCGGCCTCGCCGGTCGGGCTCGAGAGCGTCTCGGCGATCCGGCGCAGCGCGGCGATGTCGGCTTGCGTCGATGGCCGGGCCCGGGCCAGCAGGTCCGCGGAGAGCCGGGTCAGGGTGTCGATGTGACCGATCGCGTCCCCGACGCTGGTGCGGTCGGCGGCCAGACCGCCGGCCAGCGAGCGGAGCTGGCCGATCAGCTCCTCGAACTGCTCGTGCCGGTCGGCGATCGAGCCGACCGTGGCGTTGAGGTCGGTCACGACGCTGCCGATCAGCTCGTCTCGCTCGGCCAGGCCGGTGGTCAGCGACGCGGTCCGCGCGATCAGGCTGCGGACCGTGGATCCGTCGCCCTGGAGCGTCCGCACGATGTCCAGGGTCAGGCTGTTGACGTCCTCGGGCGAGAGCGCCACCAGGAGCGGCTTGAAGCCGTCGAGCAGGTCGTCCAGATCGAGGGCGGGCTGGGTGCGGTCGGTCCCGATCACAGTGTCCGCGGACTGTGGCGCCGCTCCGTCGCCGTCACCGCCGACGACGGCCAGGTAACGGTTGCCGGCCAGGTCCAGGTAGCGGATCTCCATCCGAGACGCCGTGCTCAGTTCCAGGTCGCTGTCGAGGTCGAACCGCACCTCAGCCTTCGCCTCCGGGGTCACCGAGACGCCGGTGACCTTGCCCGCCGCGACCCCCGCGACCCGGACGTCGTCGCCGGGCTCGAGCCGGCTCGCGGAGTCGAAGAGCGCGGTGTAAGCCGTCCGGTCCACGCTCGCCCCGAACGGTCGGATAGTGGCGGAGATGGTGAGGGTGACCGCCAGCGCGACGACGGCGAAGACGAGCAGGCGCAGCGCAGCACCGCGGGTGCTGGGCAGGTGTGCGAGCGCGCTCACTGGCCGCCCCCCGACGGCAGCAACCCGAGCTCGCCGACGCCGTCGTCGAGGTCGATCGGGCCGTACGGGACCGGAGCGACCGGAAGCCCCCGACAGGCCGGGCCGGTGCCGAGGTCACCGAGCACCAGCGCGTCGTCGGGGGTGTAGCCGCGGACCTGCTGCCCCATCGTGAAGTGCCCTTGGAAGTTGTTGTTCCGGATCTGCTTCGCGGACTGCGCCTCGACCTGGAGGAAGCCCTGGATCGTACAGAGCAGCTGCGGGGAATACTCCGCCAGCAGCTCGGCCGTGGGGCGGGCGAGCCGTGCGCTCTCGGCGAGCCGGTCCGCGTTAGTCCGGACCAGGTCCGTCCCGGCGACCGCGGCGTCGCTGAGCGCGGCGAAGAATCCGGCGATCGAGATGCTGCCCGAGTTCAGCGTCCGCGCCGTCACGATGGTGCTGCGGGCCGTGTCGAGCAGGTCCGGGACGGCATCGGCGTACTGACCGGCGACCTCGGCGAAGAGCGCGAGGTCCTCCTCGAAGAGCGGAGTCTGCGCGTTCAGCTCGCTCAGGTACTCGCCGCCGCCGGCGATCAACCGGCCCAGGTCGTCGCCGCGACCGGAAAGACCGGCAGCGAGCCCGCCGAGCGCGGCGGCCAACCGGTCCGGTCGGACCGCGGTGAGGACCGGGTCCAGGTCGTCGATCACGTCGGTGAGCTCGACCGCTTCGGCGGAGGTGTCCTCGGCGATCCCGGACCCGTCGACGAGGTGCCCGGCAGCGGTCGTCGAGGACGACCTGAGCTCGACGAACTTCTGGCCGAACAGCGTCGTCGGCAGGATCCGGGCGACCACGTCGGTCGGGATCCGGTCGGCGGCGTCGCTGTCGATCTGCAGGCTGATCCGGGCGCCGTCGGAGGCCGACCGGACATCCGAGACACGGCCGACGATGGCGCCGTTCATCCGGACGTCCCCACCGACGTTGAGCTGTTCGCCCGCGGTCCGGGCGGTGACCGAGACGGTGACGTGGTCGGAGAAGACGTGCCGGTACGACGCGATCGAGAACCAGACGAGCAGGAGCACGATCGCCAGGTAGAGCACACCGGTCAGCTCCAGGCGGCGCGAGCGCTCGGCGGGGTCGAAGAAGTTCACGGCGCCGTCCTCATCCGGTGATCCGCACCGTCGTGCTCGAACCCCAGACGGCGAACGAGATGAAGAAGTCGCTGATGGTGAGAACCACGATCGAGGTCCGGATCGCGTGCCCGACCGCGACACCCACACCCGCCGGGCCGCCGGTGGCGAAGTAGCCGTAGTAGCAGTGGATCAGGATGATCACGACCGCGAAGACGATCACCTTGAGGAACGACCAGCCCACGTCGGCAGGCGCCAGGTACTGGGTGAAGTAGTGGTCGAACGTCCCGGTGGACTGACCGAAGTAGCCGGTGGTCACGGTCCGGGTCGCCAGGTAGGAGGAGAACAACCCGATCGCGTAGAGCGGGGTGACCGCGAGGACGGCGGCCATCATCCGGGTGGTCACCAGGAACGGGATCGACGGCACCGCCATCACCTCGAGGGCGTCGATCTCCTCGCCGATCCGCATCGCGCCAAGCTGGGCGGTGAAGCCACAGCCGATGGTGGCGGCGAGGGCGACCCCGGCGATCAGCGGCGCCGACTCGCGGGTGTTGAAGTACGCCGAGAGGAACGCCGAGAAGTTGGTGGCGCCGATCTGGTCGAGGGTCGAGTGGCTCTGCAGCCCCACTTCGGCGCCGATCGCGAACGAGAGCGCGATCATCACCCCGACGGTGCCGCCGACGACGGCCAGACCGCCGCGTCCCAGCGCGATGTCGGAGAGCACGGTGAAGGTTTCGCGGCGGTACCGGGTCAGCGCGCGCGGGGACCAGCTCAACGACTGCCGGTAGAACTCAAGCTGGTGGCCGAGCCGGCGCAGCGAGGTGCGAGCACTGACCACCGGGTTCGTCGTACTCATCAAGCGCCCTGCGGGAAGAGCTGGAGGTAGGCGACCGAGAGCAGGTAGTTGGCGGCGAAGAGCAGCAGGAAGGTAACCACGACCGACTCGTTCACCGCCTGGCCGACACCCTTCGGCCCGCCCTGCGCGTGCAGGCCCTTGTAAGACCCGACGACCGCGGCGATCGCCCCGAAGACCAGCCCTTTGAAGAGGCTGCCGTAGAGGTCGGGGCGGGTGGCCAGCGCCCGGAACGACTCGACGTACACCCCGGAAGTGCCGTTCTGCAGGACGACGTTGAAGACGTAGCCGCCGGCGATGCCGACGCCCATCACGAACCCGGTGAGCAGCACCGAGACGACCATCGCAGCGGCGACCCTTGGGACGACGAGGCGGGTGATCACGTTGACGCCGAGCACCCGGAGCGCGTCGATCTCCTCTCGGATCACCCGGCTGCCGAAGTCGGCACAGATCGCCGAGCCACCGGCACCGGCGAGCAGGAGCGCGGTGGCGAGCGGGGCGCCCTCGCGCAGGATCGAGACCACCGAGGCGGCGCCGGCGAAGCTCTGGGCACCGAGCTGCTGGGTCAGGCTGCCGACCTGGAGCGCGACTACGGCGCCGAGCGGGATCGAGACCAGGGCCGTCGGGATGATCACGACCCGGGCAATCTGCCAGCCCTGGTCCACGGCCTCGCGCCAGTGGAACGGCCGGGCCCCGAAACCGCGGAGCACCTGAACGACGAACCCGAAGAAGAGACCGAGGCTGTCGAGGCCGGAGAGTGCGCGTTCGCGCAGCCCGCTGGTCCTAGCCGTCATCTCTATCCTCCGGGTCCCCCACGTGTGGGCGTCACCATACCCTTGGGTACGGGCGAGCTGTCCAGCAATGTGCCCACCATCTGAGCAGCCCGCCCGGACGCGTCAGTCGGCCTCGAATCCCGCGGCCGCAGCAACGGCCAGCCCGGAGCAGACCTGACCGCGGGCGACGTCTACCGGGGTGGAGGTGGTGAGCGCCGGGTAGCCGCTGATCACCCCGCCCGCACAGGTGCCGTCGTCGTCGCGGACCGCGAACGCCAGGTACGGCGCGTTGTCCCGGGCGGGCGCCCGCGACGGGTCCGGCACCCGGACGACGACGCCGGAGACGCCGCTGCGAGACGCCACGGCCTTGGCCTCCGCAAGCGAGGAATCGGTGAGGATCTTCGGGAACGCCGCGACCCAGCCTGCGCGGATGCCGAACGAATCGTTGTCGACGTACCGGGTGTCGGCGTTGGTGATCCCGATCCGAAGCAGGTCGTCCCGCCAGGCGACCGCATCGGTCACCCGGGTCCCCGCGACGTACGCAGGGGTCAGCGGCGGCTGCAGCGAACCGGGGGTCGGCAGCACCACGGGCTCTTCGGTCCCCGGCGACGCGGGTGGCCGGCTCAGCGCCTCGAGGGTCTCGCGGACCTCCCTGATAGCCGCGCGGGCGGCCTGGAACGCCGCCGTGGCCGCCGGGTTCGCCTCCTGGTACGCCGGCACCGTGGTTGCCGCGCCCTGCAGGTCGAACTTCACCACCAGGTCCTCGATCGCCGCCTGCATCGCGGTCACGTCCTCGGCCGCACCGAGAGGCATCACGATCCCGGCCACCGTGGTGCCGAAGTCGGAGTACGCGAGTCGGACCGCCCGGATCGAGGCGGTCAACTCGGCCAGCGTCGCCGTCTTGCCCGGAGCCAGCGCAACGCCTGCATCGAAGTCCGCCGTCAAGGTCTCGTACGCCGCCTCGAACGCAGTCGCCGCGGCGCTCGCGCCGGCGCCCGGGTCGGGCTCCGGTTCGTCCGCGACGAACGCGGCGACCACGAGCGCCAGCCCGAGCACGCACGCCAGCACGAGCGGGCCGGCAACGCGGGCGATCAGGCGACGGGTCATGGCGGACATCATCGTCGGATTCCCGCGATCATGGCGGCGGAACCCGCCAACCGGTCAGGACGACGGTCCTGGTGTCGGCGCGCTGGGACATGATGGAGCGGTGGAGCAGTTCAGCGAGCCGACCCGGACCTGGTTCCAGGCTGCCTTCGCCGCACCCACCCCGGCGCAGACCGGCGCATGGGCCGCGATCGCCCGCCGGCGCAATGCGCTCGTGGTCGCGCCGACCGGCTCGGGCAAGACGCTGGCGGCGTTCCTCTGGTCGCTCGACCGGATCGCCGCCGAGCCACGTTCGCCCGAGAAGCTCCTGCGCTGCCGGGTCCTCTACATCTCTCCGCTCAAGGCCCTGGCGGTCGACGTCGAGCGCAACCTGAGGGCGCCGCTGGCCGGCATCCGGCACACGGCCGAGCGACTGGGGGTGGACGTGCCCGACATCGCCGTCGGGGTGCGCTCCGGCGACACCGCCCCCGCCGAGCGGCGTCGGCTGCAGACGAGCCCGCCGGACATCCTGATCACCACGCCCGAGTCGCTCTTCCTGATGCTCACCTCGCGTGCCCGCGAGTCCCTGCGTGGCGTCGAGACGGTGATCCTCGACGAAGTGCACGCCGTCGCCGGTACCAAGCGGGGCGCGCACCTGGCTCTCTCGCTCGAACGCCTCGACGCGCTGCTCGAGCGCCCCGCCCAGCGGGTCGGCCTCTCGGCCACGGTCCGTCCCGTCGAGGAAGTGGCTCGGTTCCTCGGCGGCAACGCCCCGGTCGAGGTCGTAGCACCCCCGTCGGAGAAGCGGTGGGACCTGAAAGTCGTCGTCCCGGTCGAGGACCTGACAGCCCTAGGCGCCGACAGCGACAGTCCTCGGTCCGGCTCGATCTGGCCGCACGTCGAGGAGCGGGTCGTCGACCTGATCGAGCAGCACACCTCGACCATCGTCTTCACCAACTCGCGCCGGCTCGCCGAGCGGCTGACCGCCCGGCTCAACGAGATTCACGCGGAGCGTGAAGGAAGCACACCCGGCCCGAATGCACCGGAGGAGCGGAGCGGAGGAGGGCGGCTCGAGCCGGGTGAGCGCACGACGCACCGTCCGCCGGCCGAGATCATGGCTCAATCAGGGCAAAGCAACGGCGCACCCCCCCTGATCGCCCGCGCCCACCACGGCTCGGTCTCCAAGGAGCAGCGCGCGCTCATCGAGGACGACCTCAAGCGCGGCCGGCTCCCCTGCGTGGTCGCGACCAGCAGTCTCGAGCTCGGGATCGACATGGGGGCGGTCGACCTGGTCATCCAGATCGAGTCGCCGCCGTCGGTGGCGAGCGCGCTACAGCGGGTCGGCCGAGCCGGCCACCAGGTCGGCGAGACCTCCCGCGGCATCCTCTTCCCCAAGCACCGCGGCGACCTGGTCCCGACCGCGGTCGCCGTCGAGCAGATGCGCGCTGGCAGGATCGAGGCGTTGCGGATCCCGACAAACCCGCTCGACGTGCTCGCCCAGCAGATCGTCGCGGCGACCGCGCTGGACAGCTGGCAGGCCGACGACCTCTACGAGCTCGCCCGCCGTACGGCGTCGTTCGCCGGCCTCCCCCGCAGCGCCTTCGACGCCACCCTCGACCTGCTCGCCGGGCGCTACCCCAGCGACGAGTTCGCCGAGCTCCGGCCGCGGATCGTGTGGGACCGGGTCACCGGGGCGCTCACCGGCCGCCCCGGCGCCCAGCGGCTCGCGGTCACCAGTGGCGGCACCATTCCCGACCGCGGCATGTTCGGGGTCTTCCTGGTTGGGTCCGACGGCCGGGCCGGCGGCGGCCGGGTGGGTGAGCTCGACGAGGAGATGGTCTACGAGTCCCGAGTCGGAGACCTGTTCACCCTCGGCACCAGCACCTGGCGGATCGAGGACATCACCCACGACCGGGTGCTCGTCTCACCGGCCCCTGGGCAACCCGGGCGGCTGCCGTTCTGGACCGGCGACACCCTCGGCCGGCCCGCCGAGCTGGGCGCCGCCATCGGTGCCTTCACTCGCGAGCTCTCAGCACTCTCCCCCGTGGCCGCCACCGAGCGAGCCAGGTCGGCCGGGCTCGACGACTGGGCGGCCGACAACCTGGTCGCACTGCTCTCCGAGCAGCGCGCGGCCACCAACGCGGTCCCGCACGACCGCCAGCTGGTCGTCGAACGGTTCCACGACGAGCTCGGTGACTGGCGGATCGTCGTGCACTCGCCGTACGGGACCCCGGTGCACGCCCCGTGGGCGCTCGCGATCAACGCCCGCCTGCGCGAGCGGTACGGCCTGGGAGGTACCGGCGCCCAGGCCCTCGCATCTGACGACGGCATCGTGCTGCGGATCCCGGAGACCGACCAGGATCCGCCCGGTGCCGAGCTGATCGCCTTCGAGCCCGACGAGATCGAGCAGATCGTCACCACCGAGGTGGGCGGCTCGGCGCTGTTCGCCTCTCGGTTTCGCGAATGCGCGGCGCGAGCCCTGCTGCTGCCCCGTCGCGACCCCGGCCGGCGCTCCCCGCTCTGGCAGCAACGGCAGCGCTCGGCCCAGCTGCTCGAGGTCGCGTCGCGCTACCCGTCGTTCCCGATCGTGCTGGAGACGGTCCGCGAGGTCCTCCAGGACGTGTACGACGTCCCGGCCCTGGTGGCTCTGCACCGAGAGATCGCCGAGCGCCGGGTCCGGCTGGTCGAGGTGGCCACCCACCGGGCCTCCCCCTTCGCCCAGTCGCTGCTCTTCGGCTACGTCGCGGCGTTCATGTACGAGGGCGACTCGCCGATCGCGGAGCGCCGGGCCGCGGCGCTGACCCTCGACCAGGGCCTGCTCGCCGAGCTGCTGGGCCGGGCCGAGCTCCGCGAACTGCTGGATCCCGAGGTGCTCGCCGAGGTTGAGGCCGAGCTCCAGCGGCTGGCACCCAAGGACGGGCATCCTGACCGCCGTGCCCGCGACGCCGAGGGCTTGGTCGACGTGATCCGGCTGATCGGGCCGCTCTCCCGCGATGAGCTCGCCGACCGTTGCCTGGTCGAGGTCGACGAGGCCCTGGCGTTGCTCTCCCAGGCCCGCCGCGTGGCGGAGGTCCGGGTGGCCGGCGAGGCGCGCTGGGCAGTCGTCGAGGACGTCGGCCGGCTCCGCGACGGTCTCGGCGTCCCCGTCCCCCCGGGAACCCCGGACGCGTTCGTCGACCCCGTCGACGACCCGCTCGGCGACCTGGTCGCCCGCTACGCCCGCAGCCACGGCCCGTTCACCACCACCGAGGTTGCCGAGCGGTTCGGCCTCGGTGTGGCCGTGGCCCGGCAGACGCTGGTGCGGCTCGGAGCCCAGGGGCGGGTCCTCGAGGGCGAGTTCCGTCCCTCCGGCACCGGCAGCGAGTGGTGCGATGCGGACGTCTTGAGGAAACTTCGGCGACGCTCGTTGGCTCGCCTCCGGCACGAGGTGGAGCCCGTCGATCCGGCCGCTCTCGGCCGGTTCCTGCCCGCCTGGCAGAACGTCGCTGGCCCCGGCACCTCCCGCGGGCTCCGAGGCCTCGACGGCGTGATCGCAGTGGTCGAGCAGCTGGCCGGGTGTCCCGTGCCGGCCTCAGCGTGGGAGTCCCTGGTGCTGCCCAGCCGGGTCGTCGACTACCAGCCCGCCCACCTCGACGAGCTGACCACCGCCGGCGAGGTGCTCTGGGCCGGCCACGGCGGCATCACCGGCGCCGACGGCTGGGTCTCCCTGCACCTGGCCGACTCCGCGCCGTTGACCCTGCCGGTCGGCGACACCGACGAGCTCGGCCCCGAGCACCAGGCGGTGCTCGACGTCCTCGCCGGCGGCGGTGCCTTCTTCTTCCGCCAGCTCGGCCAGCAGCTCACCTCGACCGACGACGCCGCATTGGCGGCCCTGGTCTGGGACCTGGTCTGGGCGGGTCGGCTCGGCAACGACACCTTCGCCCCGCTGCGCGGCCTGACCCGGTCCGGCACCGCCAGCCACCGGGCTCGGCGGACGCCGCCACGGGCCCGGGTCACGACGGCGCGCCGGTCGGCGCTGCCGTCACGCAACGGCCCAACAGACATGGCCGGCCGCTGGTTCCTGCTCCCCGACCCGGAGCCGGACCCGACTCGGCGTGCGCACGCCGCCGCCGAGGGCCTGCTCGATCGGCACGGGGTGGTGACCCGTGGCGCAGTGACCAGCGAGCGCACCCCGGGCGGCTTCGCGGCGGCGTACCGGGTGCTCGCCGGGTTCGAGGATTCCGGCCGCGCCCGCCGCGGCTACTTCGTCGAGGGCCTCGGCGCAGCGCAGTTCGGCACCGCCGGCGCGGTCGACCGGCTCCGGACCTACGTGCTCACCGGCACCGACGAGAAGCCCGTCGGGGTCACCCTCGCGGCCACCGACCCGGCCAACCCGTACGGCGCCGCTCTCCCGTGGCCGTCGTCGAGCGTCGGCGACGGCGGCCACCGACCGGGGCGGAAGGCTGGCGCCCTGGTGGTCCTGGTCGACGGCGCCCTCGCCTTGTACGTCGAACGCGGTGGCCGAACCCTGCTGACCTTCGTGGAGGATGGGCCCGTGATCGCGACCGCCGTCGAGAGCCTCGGCACCGCCGTACGCCGCGGCGCCCTGGGCAGGCTGACCGTGGAGAAGGCCGACGGCGCCGGGATCCTCGGCGCCGACGCCGAGCCGATCCGCGTCGCCCTGGAGTCGGCCGGCTTCATCGCGACCAGCAAGGGACTGAGGCTGCGTGCGTAGTCATGCCTGAAGGTGACACCGTCTGGCAGACCGCCCGACGTCTCGACGCCCTGGTCGGACAGGTGCTCACCGCCTCCGACTTCCGGACCCCGAGCCTGGCCACGGCCGACCTCACCGGCCGCACGGTGCTGGAGTCGGCGAGCCGCGGCAAGCACCTGCTGCTCCGCCTCGAGGACGGCATGACGCTGCACACCCACCTGAAGATGGAGGGCCGCTGGGACGTCCAGCCGCTCGGCGCGACCTGGCACCGGCCCGAGCACGACGCCCGGGTGGTGCTGCGGACCGAGAAGCACCAGGCGATCGGCTACTCCGTCCTGGTGGACCTCGTCGCGACCCCGGCCGAGCGCAGCCTGGTCGGCCACCTCGGACCCGACCTGCTCGGCCCGGACTGGGACCCCGACGAGGCCGAACGACGGCTGCGGAGCCTCCCGCACGTCCCGATCGGCCAGGCCCTACTGGACCAGCGCAACCTCGCCGGGATCGGCAACGTCTACCGCGCTGAGCTCTGCTTCCTCGCCGGCGTCGACCCCCGCACCCCGGTCGCGGAGGTCACCAACCTGTCGCGGATCGTGACGCTGGCCTATCAGCTACTGGACCACCACCGCGACCGGCACAGCCGGGTGACCACCGGCGACAAGCGACCGGGGCGACGGACCTGGGTCTACGGGCGCAAGGGCCCCTGCCTGCGTTGCGGCACCCGGATCGCGACCGGCGAGCTCGGCCCCGAGGGTCAGACCCGCGCGCTCTGGTGGTGCCCGTCGTGTCAGCCGCCGGCGGACTCCACCACCTCCTAGGCTCCGAGCCATGGCAGCCACCGGGAGTCGCAAAGCCCGCTACGCGCGGCGCCGCAAGCGCCGGATGAACGCCGGCGAGCACGACCTGAGCCCCGAGCAGTGGGCCGCACTCCAGGAGGCCTGGGGCGGCTGCGCCTACTGCCGCGTCACCGACAAGGCATTGCAGAAAGACTGCGTCCAGGCGATCTCACGTGGCGGCCGGTACACGCTGGACAACATCGCCCCGGCCTGCGGTTCCTGCAACGCCAGCAAGTGCAACGACGAGGTCACCGGGTGGCTGCGGCGCAAACGGCTGGACGAGCGAGCGTTCCTGCAGCGGCACGTCGAGATCCAGGCGGAGCTGGCGGCGCAGTTCCCGGCTGGCCCGATGGTCGACATCCCGTCCGAGCAGCCTCCCGCCTAGCCAACCTCCCGGTAGGTTTCGGCAATGGCCCACAGATCGCGTTCCCTCGAGATCCTCGTCTTCACCGTCGGCGCCGGCACCCTCGGGTCCGAGATCGCCGCAGCCCGCCTGCTCGCCCCGTGGTTCGGGGCCAGCACCATCGTCTGGGCCAACACGATCGCGATCGTCCTGGTGGCCCTCTCCATCGGCTACGCCATTGGCGGGCGGTACGCCGACCGCGACCCACGACCGGCCGGCCTGGCCCGGATCGTCTTGATCGCCGCCGCCCTGCTCGCGATCGTCCCGTTCGTCAGCGGCCCATTCCTGCGCCAGTCGGTGAACGCGGTCGAGAACCTCAGCGCGGCGACCTTCCTCGGCTCGTTGGTCGGCGTTGGCGTCCTGATCGCGATCCCGTTGGTGCTGCTCGGGATGGTCTCGCCGTACGCAGTCCGCCTCGAGGTCGACGCCGTCGTGGATGCGGGCAGGACCGCTGGTCGACTCTCCGCCATCGCGACGGTGGGCGCCCTGACCGGAACGTTCCTGGCTTCACTCCTGTTGATCCCGGTGGTCGGCACCCGCCGTACGTTCCTGATCTTCGCCGCCGCGATGGCCTTGGCGGCGCTGCCGCACCTGGTCCGCGGACGGTGGGCCGCCAGCCTGGTGCCCGCGGTGATCCTGGGACTGATCGCCCTGCCCACCGGCACCCTGAAGTCGACGGTGGATGCCGGCGACCGGGTCATCTGGGAGCGCGAGACCGACTACCAGTACGCCCGGGTGATCGAGTCCGAGGAGGGACGTCGGACCCTCGAGTTGAACGAGGGCCACGCCGTGCACTCCGTGTACACCCCGGGTGAGTACCTGCCGGGCAGCTACTGGGACGAGATGTTCGTACTCGCGCTGGCCGGCCGCAAATCGGCCCCCGACTCGGTCGCTATCCTCGGTAACGCCGCAGGCACGATCTCCCGGGCACTCGGGCACTACTACCCCCGGACCGAGGTCCACGGTGTCGAGCTCGACGGCGAGATCACCGAGGTCGGGCGGGAGTTGTTCGACATGGGCGGACCGCAGCTCACCACCTACACCGCGGACGCCCGGCCGTGGCTGGAAGGAACCGACGAGCGGTTCGACGTGATCATGGTCGACGCCTACCGGCAGCCCTACATCCCGTTCTACCTGACCACCCGGGAGTTCTTCGAGCTCGCCAAGAGCCGGCTGAACCCGGGCGGCGTCGTCATCGTCAACGTCGGTCACCCCGAGGGCTCCGATGGCCTGGAGAAGGTGCTCGCGGCGACGATGGCCGAGCAGTTCGGTCGCGAGTCGGTACGCCGCAACCCGGTCCGGACCACCACGACAGTGCTGATCGGCACGACGTCGACCGACCCGGCCGCACGCCTCCGCGCCGCCGCCCTGGATGCGCCCGCCGACGTGGCGCCGATCGCGCGCGCCGCAGCAGCCCGCCTCGAACCGAGCCTGGGCGGCGGCAGCGTCTACACCGACGACAAGGCGCCGGTGGAGTGGCTGATCGACACCTCCCTGGCCGCAGAAGCCGAGTAGTGCTGCGGCACACCCCTGGGCACACCCCCGGGCACACCCCTGGGCACACCCCTGGGCACAGTCACCTGTTCCCCGGCACAATGTCCCCCATGGAAGCGGACGACCTCGCGTCCGCCGACGACCTCTGGTGGTCCTGGGCGGTGCTCACGGCAGAGAACCGTCTGCCTGAAGGGGCTGTCGGGGCGCTCGACACCGAGGAACACGTGCTCAGCTACGAGTACGGCGCCTCCCGGGCCAACATGCAGCGCATCGGCGGCGGCCGGGCGGTGATCTGGGGCGTCGCCGCCGGGTCGGTGAAAGACGCGCTCACCGAGGAGATCGACGTCCTCGACGGCGCCCCGGACTGGGCCAGCTCGAACGCCGTCTGGCGCTCGATCCGCAGCACCAAGCCCGGGTTCCTCGCCTGGTACTCCCGCGACGGCTGGGACACCAGCACGTCGGGTATGTTCGGCGGCGTCGTCGAACTGGTCACCCCGCTGTTGCGGGCCGATCCGCACCTGGTCGCCGCGGCCCGCGCCGGCACTGCCGACTCCCCCCTCCTCCGCGACGCCCACGGGGTGGCGCACGTGGCCGCTCAGGGCGCGATCCGCAAGCGGTTGCGCAGCCAGATCCACCGGCAGATGCGCGACACCGTCGAGCGCGACCGCGGCCTCCCCCAACGCCCCACCCTGCTGGCCCGCTGGCTGCGGGTCAGCGAACCGGGGATCAGCTTCGAGCACACCGTCCTGGTCGAGGAGGGGAAGTTGGTTCCCCTGGGCGACTCCCCGTGGCTGCCGGAAGCCCTGCAGGTCAGCCTGACCAACATCCTGCGCGAGCTGCACCGCAGCGAAGCAGACGAGGAGTCCGGCGCCTGGATCGCGGCCCAGGTCCGGGTCGCGGCCGGCCGGATCACCCTGGCCCGCGCCTTCGACAGCCTGCCGGCCTGGTTCACCGGGAAGGGGCCGACGATGCGGGCGCTGAGCTGGGAGATGCAGCAGCGCAGCCCCGAGTGGCGCCCGGCCTGGTCGACGCTGCTGCCGGACTGAGACTGGTTCGTCTACAGCAGCCGACGCTCGTTGGCCCACCTGGTCAGCTCGTGACGCGAGGAAAGTTGCAGCTTCCGCAGCACCGACCCCATGTGCGTCTCGACGGTCTTGATCGAGATGAACAGCTCGGCGGCGACCTCCTTGTAGGAGTACCCGCGGGCGATCAGGCGCATCACCTCGCGCTCCCGCTCGGTCAGGCGGTCGAGGTCCTCGTCGACGGCCGCGACCTCGATGGTGCCGGCGAAGGCGTCGAGCACGAACCCGGCCAGGCGGGGCGAGAATACGGCGTCGCCTGCGGCGATCCGGTCGATCGCGTCGATCAGCTCCTCGCCGGTGATCGTCTTGGTCACGTAGCCGCGGGCGCCCGCGCGGATCGTGCCGATCACGTCCTCGGCCGCGTCGGAGACGCTCAGCGCGAGGAAACGGGTGTCGACCGCCTTGCCTGCCGTGCGACGGATGACCTCGGCCCCGCCGCCACCGGGCAGGTGCACGTCGAGCAGCACCACCTCGGGCTGGCCGGCGAGCACCGCCGCAACAGCCTGGTCGACATCGGCGGCCTCGGCAAGCACCTCGACGGCGTCCCCGAGCTCGGCCCGGACGCCGGCGCGGAACATCGCGTGGTCGTCAACGATCACGACACTGTGTCTGGTCACGGTTCCTGGCTCTTTCGGTCGAAGGGGCTCGCGGGCTGGTGCAGCCGGATCTCGGTGCCGCTCCCCACGGTGCCGTTCCCCACGGTGCTGCGGACCTCGGCGACGCCGCCGTGCCGCTGCATCCTGTCGATGATGCTGTCACGCAGGCCGTGCCGGTCGGCCGCCACGCTGTCAGGGTCGAACCCGGTCCCTCGGTCGCGGACGAAGACGTCGACCCCGGCCGCGGTCGCCTCGGCGTACACGTCTACCCGGCTCGCCCCCGAGTGCCGGGCGGCGTTCGCGACCGCTTCCTTGGTGGCCAGCACGAGCGGGCGCAGCGACTCGGTCACCCCGGTGTCGCCGACGCAGACGACCTCGACCGGTACGCCGTACGCCTCGTCGACCTCACCGGCCAGGGCACGGAGCGCGGCCTCAAGGGTGGTCTGGTCGCCGCCGGCGCTGTCGAAGAGCCACGACCGCAGGTCACGCTCCTGGGCGCGGGCGAGCCGGGCAACGGTACCGGGGTCGTGCGCCGACTTCTGGATCAGCGCCAGCGTCTGCAGCACCGAGTCGTGCAGGTGCGCCGCCACGTCGGCGCGCTCCTGGGACCGGACCCGCTCGGCGCGCTCCTCGCTGAGGTCGGCGGAGAGCCGGAACAGCCAGGGGCCGACGATGAACCCGATGCCGAGGATGCCCAGGGTGGCGGCGATGCCGACCTCGCGGGCCTGGCCCCAGCTCCCGCTGCCGACGGAGATCAGGATGATCGCACCGACCATCATCACGACCCCCACGATCAGGCGAAGGTACGACGCCAGCCCACCGCCGCCGATGACCACCCGGATCGCGCTGATCCGGCCGGTCGAGTCGATCCAGCGCTCGTGCTGGGCCTCGTCGGCCTGGCGCCAGAGCACCGCAACCCCGGCCAGCCCGAGCAGCACCGGCCAGAGGAACGTGCCCTGACCGGTGACCATCGTGAAGAGCACCCCGAGCCCGAGTCCGATGGCGGCCAGGGCGATCAGCGGTCCGTAGTCGGCGAGCCGTCGTACCCGGCGCGGGCGGCGGCCCTGGCGCTCGGCCGCGGCCAGGCCCGGGGCGCTCTCGTCGAAGTGCCGTTGCGCCGGGAGCATCATCCACAGACCGGCGTAGAAGAGCACCCCGAAGCCGCCCATCACGGTGAGGGCGACGAAGGCGGCCCGCACCCAGAGGACCGGGAGCCGCAGGTGCTCGGCCAGACCGGCCGCGACACCGCCGACCAGCGCCTCGTCGGCACGGCGATACGCCTTCACCCGTACGCCGGTGGGGATCGGCCCGTAGGCCGGTCCCGGCGGGGTCGCGCCAGGCGCGGATGCGGTCATGGACCCATCGTGGCATCCGGAGGAGAGCAGGACATCAGGAAGAACCCCGAGCCCCACCCCGGTCGGCAACCCTGACCCTCACCCCCACCAGAACCAGGGGTGTCCCCGATAGCCGTCGCGAGTCCCGGGCGACCACGATGGAGACATGAACGAGACCACCACCGGACCGGACACCCCACCGAGCCGACCCCACGACCCCAGCGCCGGACCCACCCCTCCGGGCTACCCACCGCCGTACCAGGACCTGGACCGGCTGCGCCGGAGCCGTAGCGACAGGTACCTCGCCGGTGTTGCCGGCGGCCTCGGCCGGCACTTCGGCATCGACCCGACGATCATCCGGGTCCTGCTCGCCGTACTCGCCTTCTTCGGCGGCGCCGGCGTGCTGATCTACGGCGTCTGCTGGCTCCTGGTCCCCGAGGACGGCGCGGACCAGGCCACCATCCGCACCAGCGGCGAGACGCTCAAACTGGTGCTCCTCGCGGCCGCCGGTGTCGCGGTCGTGCTCGCCCTCGGCGACGCGTTCAGCGGCTTCAACGCCGGCTGGTGGATCGCCAGCCTGGCGGTGATCACCGCGGTCGTCCTGATCGTGCGGGACCGCAAGGACGACCGCACCGGCACCGACCCGGCGGCGGCGTACGCCGGGTATGGCGACCAGTACCGGCAGCACACCCAGGAGTTCGCCCAGGAGTTCGCCCAGGAGTTCCCACCGGTCCCGCCGGTCCCGCCGACGTGGCAGCCGCCCGCCTTCCCGCCGCACGCCAAGCGCACCGGCGTGGTCTGGTTCTGGCCGACACTGGCGCTGATCGCGATCGCCCTCGGCGTCCTCGGCGTGATCGACTCCGGCACCACCGAGGTTGCCCCTGGCGTCTTCCCGGCGACAGCGCTAGCCATCACCGGCGTGATGCTGCTGATCGGCTCCTTCGTCGGACGCCCCGGCGGGTTGGTCCTGATCGGCCTCGTCTCGGCCGGCGCCCTGGCCGTCTCGACCGTGGTCGGCGGCTTCAACTTCAGCGGCCAGGACCTCGAGCTCGCGCCGCTGACCGCAGCAGCGGTGGAGTCGTCGTACGAGATCGACAACGGACGGATCGAGCTCGACCTGACCGCCGTCGTCGATCCGCAGGCTCTCGCGGGGCGGCGGATCGAGCTGACCCTGAAGGCGGGCGAGATCCACGTGATCGTGCCGAAGGGCCTGAACCTGCACATCGACGCGGAGTTCGACTTCGCCGGCGGGATCAAGGTCCCCGGGTACGACGGTGGCGGGATCCAGGACTCGGTGAAACGCACCGTCGTCGGCAGCCCGTCCAGCATCACCCCACCCCTCGACCTCAAGCTTGACGCGACGGTCGGCCAGATCACCGTGGAGCAGCGATGAACACCGTCCCCGAACCGCAGCCCCGTCCCGTCAGCGTCCCGCACCTCGTGCTGGGGATCGTCTTCGCCGGCATCGCCGCGATCTGGTTCCTCGGCGAGGCCACCAACGCGGACCTGCCCCGGACTGCGGTCGGGTTCCCGCTAGTGCTGATCGGTGCCGGCGTGATCGGCCTGATCGCGATCGTCGCGAACAGCCGCCGCCGGTCCCCGTCGGCGTACCAGCCCGCCGCCTACGAGGCGCCCGGAACGACCGACGACACCGTCGTCATCGAGGAGAACTGATGAGCGAGCGGCGGTACCCGCCCCCAGCGCCGTACGCGACCCCGCCGAAGCGGCTCGCACGGAGCAGCGACGACAGCATGATCGGCGGCGTCTGCGGCGGCCTGGCCCGGTACGCCGGGGTGGACCCGACGCTGGTCCGGGTGCTGGCGGTGGTCGCCCTCTGCTTCGGGTTCCCGGCGATTTTCCTCGGCTACCTGGTCGCGTGGGCGATCATGCCGCGCGGCTGATCCCCTCAGCGGGACAGCGACCGGGTGATGACCTGGTTGGCAGCCCGCTGGAAGCCACTCACGACGGCTTCCAAGGTGAGCTGCCGGAGCCGCTCCATCGTCTGCTCGAACTGGACCTTCTCGGCCTCGCTCTTCGGGCGCTCCAGGTACGGCGCCAGCACCCGGTCGCGGAGCACCGCCGTGAGCTCGTCGGCGAGCTCGTCCATGTGCCGGTTGATCGCCTCGCCCGCGGCGACCAGGGAGTCGAGCGGAATGCCGAGGTCGAGCGACTTCACGCCCACGTCGAAGGCAGGCAGGATCTCGTAGCGGCCGTCGTCCTCACGGATTGCGATGGTCGCGACCAGCCGCCTGATGACCTCGTCGTCAAGCTTTCGGCCCAGGCGCGCTTCGAGCTGCTTGCGGGTCAGCCGCTCGTGGCCGCCGGTCTTCCAGGAAGTCAGCATCGAGCGCTGGATCGCGAGGTCCTCGACCGAGGCGTCCGCAGGGATCCTGGCGAGGTACTTCTCGATGGCGGCGAGGGTGAAGCCGTGGTCCTGTAGCGCGCGGATCAGCTCGAGGCGGGCGCGGTGCTGGGCGGAGTAGTAGGCCATCCGGCCGCGGCGGGCTGGCGGCGGGAGCAGCCCGAGGCCTGCGTAGTAACGAGTGGTGCGGACGGTCATCCCGGTGATCACGGCGAGCTCGTCGACCGTGTACTGCTCGCCCTCGTCGAGGGCCGGGGCACCCTGCGGTTCAGCACTCATCCGGCACCCCTTTCCCTGACTGGCACGGTCGGACTGTAACAGTAGAAGTGGCACTCTTGTGGCGAGGCTCACAGGCCCCTTGTATCGTGACAGTATTGCTGTAACAGTTGCCTTGTCACTATCCCTGAGCTGCCACTCGCCGCGGCCCGGGTACCGGAGCACTTCCGCAGGATCCAGAAAGGGACGCCCATCCCCATGCGCGACATCTTCACCGCTGAGCACGAGGACTTCCGTCAGACCGTCCGCACCTTCATGGACAAGGAGGTCACGCCGCACCACGACCAGTGGGAGAAGGACGGGATCGTCCCCCGGGAGATCTGGACCAAGGCCGGCGAGCTCGGACTGCTCTGC
>JBKJIN010000015.1:0-21661 GCA_046598425.1 Marmoricola sp.
CGGTCTGGGTTGCTCCGGCGAGGACGGCGGTGATTACCAGGCGACGTTTCGACACCGGGCCAGCGAACTATTCCGATGTCTTGAGACATGCCATTCCGATGTCCTGAACCAGAACACCACCGCCACCGCCATGCAGAAGCCCCGTCCGGGTCACCCCGGTCGGGGCTTCTCGGCGTCCAGGCGTACGACGAAGGTGGCGCCGGTACCGAGGCTCGACTCGACGGTCACAGTGCCGCCGTGCTGCTCGACGATCTGTTTGACGATGGGCAGTCCCAGCCCGATACCGGGGACGCTTGCGGACCCTTCCGCTCGGTGGAATGGCTCGAAGACCGCCTCGTGCTCCGAAGGGTCGATGCCGGGTCCGTCGTCGCTCACCCGGAACTCGATCTGGTCGCTCCGCTGCTCCAGGACGACCCGCACCGTGCCGTTCGTCGGGGAGAACTTGATCGCGTTGGTGATGAGGTTCTCGAACGCCCGGCGCAGTTTCGGTGCATCGCCCTCGATCAGCAGCTCCCGCGGCGCGCATACGTCGAGGGTGACGCTGGCTTCGGACCGCTCCGTGAGGAGGTCGTAGCGCGAGGTGACCTCCGTGACCAGTGCGGCCAGATCGACGGGCTTCGGCGGGCGCATCTCCCGGTGGCCGATGATCGTGCTGAGCAGGTCCTCGGTGAGGTCGGACATGATCCGACCGGCGTGGGCTATCCGTGTCGCCAGCTCCCGCTGGTCGGGCTCGAGCTCCTCGTCGAGCAGGAACTCCGCGAACCCGATGACGGCCTGCAGCGGCGTACGGAGGTCGTGCGCGACAGCTCCCAGGATGCCCTGGGCCTCGCTCAGTTCGTGGCGGCTCCGGGCGAGTTCTCGCATCGTCTCCCGCTGCAGACGGCCGTAGTCGTTGTTGATTCGGCTCAGCTCGATGAGGAGCCTGCGGTCCCGGGCGCCTTCGGTCGCACTCACAGCTGGGCCGGGACCAGTCGGTTGCAGGCCGCGACGGCACCGGCGGCGCTGGTTGCCGAGTCATCCGCCCCGACCGCCGAGACGAGGTCGGGGGCGACGATGAACGGCCGCCCGCCGACGAGAACCTTGAGGTCCCGTGCCCGGGGGTCGGCGCGGATCGCGGCTATCAGCGCCCGGACGCCGGGGATCTGGCTCGGCATCGACGCCGAGATCGCCAGCACGCCGGCCTGGTGCCGGGTGACGTGCTCAAGGATCTCGTCGATGTCGGTCGATGAGACGTAGGCGGTTGCCCAGCCTTCGTTCTCGAGCAGATCCACGACCATGCGCAGTCCGACCTGGTGGAGGCTGCCCGGCGCATCGATCGCGACCAGCCGCCGGGCTCGGTCCGCACCGGCGAAGAGGTGCGGGTAGAGGTCGGTCAGCACCATCTGGGTCACCGCGGTGCAGTAGTGCTCCTGGGCAACGGTGATCTCGCCCACCTGCCAGCGTCGCCCGATCTCGCGCTGGGCCGTTTCGAGGACGTCCACGATCACCGACCTGATGGTGGTCCCGCTGCGCAAGGCGTCTTGGACCAGGGCGCGGGCGTCATCACCGCGTCCCTGCAGGACCAAGGTGAGGTAGCCGCGGGCGACGGGGCCGAAACCTTCCGGGTCGGGCGCCTGGGGAGCCGTCCACAGCGTCATCCCCAGGGCGCGCTCGATGAAGTCCTCGACCAGTTGCGAATCGGGCTCCGACAACCGGTCGTGGATCAGCGCGCGGAACGCTGTCACAGCCTCGTGCGGGTCGCCCTGGCCGTCGGCGAGCGCCTCGAGACGCGTAGCGGCGTAGCTGAGGAAGTCGGCGAGGATCGCCGGTTGCCCGACCGCCAGAGCTGCGTCCAGGGTTTTCACACCGTCCTCGACCAGTGCGGCCAGCTCGCTGCTGTCGGGCAGAGCCAGGAGGTCCAGGGCCTCAGCGGCCACTGCGGCCGGGCTCGCGCCCAGTGCTGCGAGGCACGACGCGTCCCATTTGTCCATAGAGGAAACCTTAGCGTAGGCGACCTCCGCAGCAGGGCCGATGGTCCCGGCATTCGGGTTGCTCGGCACCTGCACGGGCGGGATGCCCGGTTCCGGTCCGGCCTTCGCGGTGTTCCTCTACGGTGGGGTCGTGGTCCCCCGTGAGGGTGGGGGCGGCACCGCTAACAACGCCGCGACAGTGGAGGGGATCGGCCGAGCGTTGGCTTGGCTCGTCCTCGCGCTGGCCTGCGCCGTCATGGCCGGCTGGATCTTCGACGTACGGACGCTCACCTCGGTGGCGCCCGGCTACACCACGATGAAGTTCAACGCCGCCTCGTCCTTCCTCGGTCTCTCAGTGGCTCTTCTGGCGGGATCTGCCGCCGTGCGATGGTTGCCGCTCCTCGGAGTCGCTCTGCTCACGTCGGCGACGCTGGTCCAGGGCTGGACCGGGTGGTCGCTGGGAATCGACGAGCTCGTGGTCGAGGACCTGGGCACCACCGGTGGCGCTGCTCCGGGGCGGATGGCGCCGGCGACCGCGACCGCTCTCCTGGTGCTGTCGGTGGCAGTGATGGTGCTCCGCACCCGGCGGAACCACTGGGTGCAGCCGATCCTGCTGGTGCCAACGATGATCGCCCTGACCGCGTTGCTCGGTTACCTCTACGACGTCGAACAGCTCTACCGGGTCGCGAGCCTGACCAGCGTGGCGCTGCACACCGCGGTCGGGATCCTGCTCTCGACCTTCGCGGTAGCAGCGTTCGTCCCGAAAGGCCTGCTGGCGTGGGCGGTGCGGGGCCGCGGGCCCGGCGCCAAGGTGGTGCGGCAGACCGCGCCGGTCATCGTGTTCGGGCTGGCGGTGGTCGGCCTGGTCCGGATGTACCTCGGCGACAACGGCCTGTTCGGAGTGCACTTCGGTATCGCGATCATGGTGATGGCGGGAATCCTCATCTCGGTCGGCGTCACGGTGTTCTCGGCGCTGCGCCTTGACGTCGCCGACGATCAGCGGGTCGAGGCGGAGGAATCGCTGCGCAAGCTGATCGAGTCACTGGCCGCTGGTCGTGACGAAGCGTGGGCGCGGGTCGAGAACCTGGCGGCCGAGCTGGCCGACGAGCGGGTCAGGTTCGGTCGCGCCGTCTCCGGCACCGAGACCGTGGTCTGGACGGTCGACACCACGACCGGCGTACCGGAGGAGGTGTACACGAGTCCGAACACCGAACGGGTCCTGGGGGATCGTCTTCTGGTCGACGAGACAGCTATCACCGCGTTGCTGCGGTTGGCAGCCGACGACCAAAAGCACGCCGCGGCTGAGGTGCGACGGTGCGCCCTGGCGGGTATTCCGGTCGAGTCCGAAGTGCAGCTGGCCGGGGGGGACGGTGCGAAGTGGGTGCGCGTCCAAGGGGTTCCCCGGCCTGACGGTGTCCGGACGTACTACGACGGCGTCGTCACCGACACCACCGCGCAGCACGCGGTGGCAGCGCAACGTGAGCTGCTGCTGGCGCAGGAGCAGCTCCAGGTCGAACGGCTCTCGGAGCTCAACCGGCTCCGTGACGAGTTCATCGCCGTCGCCGGGCACGAGCTGCGCACACCCGTCGCGGTGATCCTGGGGTACTGCGAGATGCTCAACTATCCGGGTACGACGGACGCGGCCCGACGTGAAGGAGCCACGGTGATCGCACGCCGTGCCCACCAGCTCAGCCAGCTCGTGGAGCGGGTCTTCGACCTCGCTACGATCGACTCCGGGTCGGTGAGCCTCAACCTCGAGCCGGTGCCGATGGCGGACTTCGTCGCCGATCTCGTGGCCGATCACCAACAGACGGCCGACGAGGTCGGCGTCAGCTTGTCGGTCGACGTCGCGGACACCGTTGTGCTGGCCGACGCCTCGCGTCTGGGACAGGTCCTCGACAACCTGGTGTCCAACGCTCTGAAGTACACCCCGGCTGGCGGCCACGTCGACCTCGTCGTGCGTGACGACGGCGACGACGTGGTCTTCGAGCTCGCGGACGACGGCATCGGGGTCGAACCCGCTGAACTTCCCTACCTCTTCGACCGCTTGTTCCGGGCGGCCAATGCCCGGGAGTCGCGCATCCTCGGGACCGGCCTCGGGCTGTCGGTCACCAAAGCATTGGTCGAGGCGCACGGAGGGACGTTGACGGTCCGCCTGAACGAGCCCCGGGGGCTGGTGTTCCGGGTGACGCTGGCCCAGGCCGACGTACCGGTTGCAGGTGTTGACGCATGAACACCGTTCCGAAGGCCCTTGTCGTCGAGGACGACGGCGATCTGCAGAACCTGATGCGGGCCGTACTCAGGAGAGCCGGGTTCGCGGTGCACGTCGCGGCCAACGGCGTCGACGCCCTAGCGGCAGCGCAGGCGGTCGATCCTGACGTCATCACCCTGGATCTGAACCTGCCCGACACCGACGGTTTGATCCTGTGCCGCGGGATCCGGAGCGTGACCGATGCTTACATCATCATCCTCACCGCACGGAGCGATCGGGCTCAGGTGCTCGCCGGTCTGGAGAGCGGTGCCGACGACTACATGACCAAGCCCTTTTCGACCCTGGAGCTGACTGCGCGGGTCAAGGCGCTGCTGCGCCGCCCGCGTGCCCTCGGCGCGACCGAAGGCCCCGCCGACCTCCTCAGTCACGGCGACCTGGTGATGGCGACGAGTCAGCGGACGGCCGAGCTCAACGGCGTCGAGCTGGCGCTGACCAAGGTGGAGTACAACCTGCTCGCGGCTCTCGCGCAACGCCCCGAGCAACTCGTCACCCGCGAGCAGCTCCTCGAGCAGGTGTGGGGGGACGGGTCGAGTGACCGTCACCTCGTCGACGTCCACATCGCCAACCTCCGCCGGAAGCTCCGCGCGGCCGAGGGCGAGGTCGAGGTCGTGACCGTGCGCGGCCTGGGCTACCGCTTGCACCGACGAGTCAGCGCGACCGCTTGACGAACTCTTGAGAGTTCCTTGTCGG
The DNA here is from genome assembly GCA_046598425.1 of Marmoricola sp. GTDB lineage: Bacteria > Actinomycetota > Actinomycetes > Propionibacteriales > Nocardioidaceae > Marmoricola. The sequence continues at coordinate 4,912 of JBKJIN010000015.1, forward strand.
TTGGTACGACGCGGGCCGTGACGACGCGCTCCTAACCTGGGGGTCGGCGCCGTGGGGGTGTCGGCGAGGTCGGGCCCACGCGGTGGCCTCGCTGTGGGAGAAAGTGGGGGCCGATGGCAGTGGTTGTGGTTGTCGACGATGATCCGGATCTCCGGACCTTGATGGCCATGCGCCTGAAGGCATCCGGGATCGAGGTCCACCAGTCCGGCGACGGTGTGGCAGGACTGGAGCTGATCCGGGGCTGTCAACCGGACCTGGTGGTCCTCGATTGGATGATGCCCGGGAAGACCGGGATCGAGGTCTGCCGAGAGATGCGGGTTGATGAGGCCCTCTCCGCGATCCCGGTCCTGATGGTGACGGCGCGGACCACGCCCGCGGACTATGACATCAGCCTGGCCGTGGGGGCGACGGCCGTGCTGACCAAGCCGTTCGAGCTCCGGACGTTCATCGACCGGGTCCAGACGCTGCTCGACACACCGGCGACCGCGTCTGCCTGAGGCTGGTCCCCAACTGGTCCTGGCGGAAGGTCGAGCGCCGTACCGGGGCTGTTGGACGCACCCCCGCGCCGTGGTGTGCGCCACGTCCCCCGCGGAAAAGGCGTCTCGACCACCCTTCGATACGAGACGGAGCGCCGGGGTTGAGGCAATACTCTTCGGGCACCCTGTGGTCGATCACCTCGCAGCAGGGCACCAGCACCGAAGGAGACATCCGTGCGTATCGGCATCCCCCGCGAGTCCAAGGCAGGCGAGACCCTCGTCGCCGGGACCAGCGCAACCGCAGTCCTGCTGCAGAAGCTCGGGTACGAGGTAGTCCTCGAGTCCGGCGCTGGCGCGCTGGCTGACCAGCCCGACAGCGCCTTCACGGCCGCCGAGGTCACTGTCGGCTCCGCCGAGGACGTCTGGGCCAGCGACATCGTCGTGAAGGTCAACGCGCCGACGCCCGAGGAGATCTCCCGGCTCCGACCGGGCGCGACCATCATCTCGCTGATGGCGCCGATGCGGTCGCCGGAGCTGGTCGACGCGCTCGTCGCCGCCGGCGTCACCGGACTCGCGATGGACGCCGTCCCGCGGATCTCGCGGGCGCAGTCGATGGACGTGCTCTCCTCGATGGCCAACGTCGCGGGCTACCGGGCCGTCATCGAGGGAGCGCACGCGTTCGGCCGCCAGTTCACCGGCCAGGTCACCGCCGCCGGCAAGGTCCCGCCCGCCCGGGTCTTCGTGGTGGGCGCCGGGGTCGCCGGCCTCGCCGCGATCGGCGCCGCCAACAGCATGGGCGCGATCGTCCGGGCCTTCGACGTACGTCCGGAAGTGGCTGAGCAGGTCGAGTCGATGGGCGCGCAGTTCGTCGCCGTCAATGACCCAGCCATGGAGTCCGCTGCTTCCACCGACGGCTACGCCAAGGAGATGACCGAGGCCCAGGTCGCCGCGACCGCCGCGATGTACGACGAGGAGGCGCGCGCCGCCGACATCGTCATCACTACCGCGCTGATCCCGGGACGCCCGGCGCCGAAGCTGGTCACCGCCGAGACGATCGCCGGGATGCGGACCGGCAGCGTGATCGTAGACATGGCTGCGGCCAACGGTGGCAACAGCGAACTGACCCGGACGGATCAGGTGATCACGACGCAGAACGGCGTGACGATCATCGGGTACACCGACCTGGCCGGCCGGCTGGCGGCGCAGACTTCCCAGCTCTACGGCACCAACATCGTCAACCTGCTCAAGCTGATGACCCCGGAGAAGGACGGCCAGCTCGTCCTGGACCTCGAGGACGTCATCGTCCGCGGCATCACGGTGGCCACCGGCGGCGAGACGATGTGGCCGCCCCCGGCGGTCCAGGTCTCCGCCGCCCCGGCAGCGGCCCCGGCGGTCGAGGCGCCGGCCAAGGAGCCAAAGCCGGAGTTGACCGCGCGTGCCAAGATCCTGCTGGTGCTCGCGGCGATCGGCCTCTTCGGCCTGGTCAACGCGACTGCGCCGGACCCGATCCCGCGGCACTTCACCACGCTGATGCTCTCGATCGTGATCGGCTACTACGTGATCGGCAAGGTGGCGCACGCTCTGCACACGCCGCTGATGTCGGTCACCAACGCCATCTCCGGCGTGGTCGTGGTCGGGGCGTTGCTGCAGGTCTCCTCTGACGACGGGGCCATCAAGGCGCTCTCGACGATCGCGATCCTGCTCGCGTCCATCAACATCTTCGGTGGCTTCGCGGTCACCCGACGCATGCTCAGCATGTTCAGCAAGGGGCACTGACCATGGACATCATCTCGATCGCTGGCGCGGCGTACATCATCGCCTCCCTACTGTTCATCCTCTCGCTGGCGGGACTCTCGACGCACGAGTCGGCGAAGAGCGGCCTCACCTACGGCATCGTCGGCATGGGCGTCGCCCTGGTCGCAACCGTCGTTCTCGTCATCGACGACAGCGCTGACCGGGACAACGAGATCGCCATCGTGCTGATGATCGGTGCGGTGGCCGTCGGCGCCGTCATCGGTCTGTGGCGGGCGAAGATCGTCGAGATGACGGGCATGCCCGAGCTCATCGCGGCACTGCACTCGTTCGTCGGTCTGGCCGCGGTCCTCATCGGTGTGAACGGCCACCTCGGTGGTGCCCACCTTGACCACGTCGAGGACCTGGGCGACATCCCGACGTTGCTCAACATCCACGAAGCCGAGGTCGCGATCGGCATCTTCATCGGTGCCGTCACCTTCACCGGCTCGATCGTGGCAAACCTGAAGCTCTCGGGGAAGATGAAGTCCGACCCGCTGATGCTGCCCGGCAAGAACTACATCAACCTCGGATCCCTGATCGTCTTCGCCCTCCTCACCGCGGTCTACGTCTCCGGGGCGGACAAGAGCACCGGCCAGAACATCGTGCTCGTCGTGCTGACCGTCCTGGCGCTCGCGCTCGGGTGGCACCTGGTCGCCTCGATCGGCGGTGGCGACATGCCGGTCGTGGTCTCGATGCTGAACTCGTACTCGGGATGGGCCGCGGCCGCCTCGGGCTTCCTGCTCAGCAACGACCTGCTGATCGTCACCGGCGCTTTGGTCGGCTCCTCCGGTGCGTACCTGTCCTACATCATGTGCAAGGCGATGAACCGCTCGTTCATTTCCGTGATCGCCGGCGGCTTCGGCATCGAGGCGCCCTCGGGCGAGACACGCGACTACGGCGAGCACCGCGAGATCAACGCCGAGGCGGTCGCGGACCTGCTCGCCAATGCAACGTCCGTGGTGATCACCCCCGGCTACGGGATGGCGGTGGCCCAGGCGCAGTACCCGGTCGCCGAGTTGACCGCGAAGCTGCGGGCCAAGGGCGTCGAGGTCCGCTTCGGCATCCACCCGGTCGCCGGACGCCTGCCGGGTCACATGAACGTGCTGCTCGCCGAGGCGCGGGTGCCGTACGACGTGGTGTTCGAGATGGACGAGATCAACGAGGACTTTGCCTCCACAGACGTGGTCCTGGTGATCGGTGCCAACGACACCGTCAACCCGGCGGCCCTCGACGAACCGGACAGCCCGATCGCCGGGATGCCGGTACTTGAAGTCTGGAACGCCCGCGACGTGATCGTCTTCAAGCGCTCGATGGCCACTGGGTACGCCGGCGTCCAGAACCCGCTGTTCTTCAAGGAGAACAGCCAGATGCTCTTCGGCGACGCGAGGGATCGGGTCGAGGAGATCGTGCACTTCCTGCCGCACTGAGCGACGTAAGGCGAGACGTACGACAGCGATGTACGACCAGCCACGTCCGGAACTCCGGGCGGGGCTTCGTCGTCAGTTCCGGGCGAGCCAGGTCTGCGTCTGGAGCTGGACGATCCGCAGCAGCTTCTCCAGGCCGAGGTTGCCGTAGTGCAGGTGGGCGCCCCAGGTGGGCGGGAACTCAAGCGGGCGCCAATGGCACACTCATCACCTGGCAACCTAAGGGAGTCCCGTGAGGCCTGACGCCGAACTCGCCGCAGTCCTGGGCGCCACCCCGCCCGCCTCGGTGAGCGCTCTCCCGCCCGAGACCCTGGCCCGGCTGGCCGAGCAGGTGGCGACCGCCAAGAAGCAGCAACAGGTGGCGATGGCGGAGGCGATCGAGGTCGCCATCGCCGGGGTCCCGTTCGCCGTCCGGGGCATCGTCAGGAAGGCGTTGCTCGGATGACGGGGACGCTCAGTCCGCAGATCGGCCGGATCGCCCGGCTGCTGCACCTCGACCCCGCAGAGATCCAGGGCCTGGACGGTGTCCCGAACGAGGATCTGCGCATCCTGCACGACCAGATCAGTACGACGCTCTTCGGTGACGCCCAGCACCAGTTCGCCCGGATCGCCGCGCTGGCCAAGACCATTCCCGGCCCGCTGGCCGGGGTTCTCGCCGAGAAGTTCGTGCCGCCAGTGATCGCGGCTCGGATCTCCGAGCTCCTCGACCCGTCGCGGGCCCGTGACCTGATTGGCCGGGTCTCGGTGCGCTACCTCGCCGAGATCGCCCTCGCCCTGGACCCGGTGCGTTCCAAGCCGGTGGTTCAGAAGCTCCCGCCCGCGCCGATCGGCAAGGTCGCCCGGGAGCTCTTCGGTCGCCGCGAGTACGCCACGATGGCCGAGTTCGTCGGGACCGTGACCGTCGACGCGCTGTTCGCGGCGTTCGAGGTGGCGACGCCGCACGACCTGCTGGCGGTCGTACCGCTGCTGGAGTGGAACGACAACCTGGACGTCGTGATCGCGGACCTGCCGCACCCGAAGGTCATCGAGATCGCGACCTCGTTGACCGCGGTCGAGCTGGCCGACCTCGCGCTGGCGCTGGACCCGTCCCGGATGGGGCCGATCGTGGCGGCCGTCCCGGTCGAGACGGTGGCCGGGATCGCGTCCGCACTCTTCGAGCGCCGCGAGTACGCCGGGATGGCGCGGTTCGTGGACGTGGTCACCGAGGACATGCTGCACGCCTCGCTCCGGGTGGCGAGCGCTGCGGACCTGCTGGCCGTCGTCCCGCTGCTGGAATGGAGCGCGGCGATCGACGGCGTGGTGGACGCGCTGCCCGACGAGACCCTCGACGCCCTGTTCGCGGAGATCGCGGACGCGGAGAGGTGGGACGCGGCGCGGGCTGCGTTCGAGCGGTTGAGCGGGACTGCCCAGCAGCGGTTGTTCGACCGGTTCGACCGGCTGTCGGCTGCGAACCAGGCCACGATCCGGGCGGCCGCGGAGGCTGGCGCGCTCGGCCCGGCCGCGACGGCGCTGATGGCGGGGCCCCCCGCCTGACGGCTGTGCACAAAAAACCGGCAGTGCGAAGAATCCGTGACACCGCGTCACAGAAAGTCCAACGAAACCATTGACCGATGGCACAGTCAGTGGTGTCATCGAAATGTGCAGACACCTGATCCCACTCCCCGGGCCTTCACCCCGCGTCGGCCGTCCCGGCGGGCGCGCTTCGCCCGGGTCGCGACCCGGCTCACGGTCCGGCCGCTGGAGAACCTGATCCCCGACAACGCCTTCGGCATCGGTGTCACCCGCCGGGTGCTGGCCACCTTGATGGCCGGCTCCAGCAGCACCGCCCCCGGCGTTCGGCTCGCGCCGGTCGACGCGACCAGCGTGCGGAACGGTCGCACCAAGGGGGAGTGGCTGCTGCCGCCTGAGCCCCGCGACGACGGCGTGGTCCTCTACATCCACGGCAGCGGCTACGCGCTCTGCTCCGTGGCGACGCACCGGCCGCTGGTTAGCCGGATCGCCCACCAGAGCGGCCTCCCGGTCTTCAGCACCGAGTACCGACTCGCCCCCGAGCACCCGTTCCCGGCGGCCCCCGAGGACGTCGAACGCGCCTACGACTGGCTGCTCGACCAGGGGTGGCGTCCCGACCAGGTGATCGTGGCCGGCGACTCCGCCGGTGGGCACCTGGCCCTCGACCTGGCGCTGGCGCTCCTCCGTGCCGGTCGTGACCTGCCCGCCGGCTTGGTGCTGCTCTCGCCCCTGGTCGACCCGTCCTGCGACCTGATGGAGCAGCGCGAGCAGGTCGTCCCGGACGCGATGATCTCTGTGGCGGGCGTACGTCGCCTGTTCGCGCACTACCTGGCCGGCAGCGATCCGAAGCACCCGCGGTTGACCCACGTGGTCACCGAGGGTGAGGTGCTGCCCCCGACCCTGATCCAGGCCGGGGGAGCCGAGTTCCTCGCCGCCGACGCCCACCACCTCCACGACATGCTCGCCGCGACCGGCACCGACGTCACCCTCGAGGTCTGGCCCGGCCAGATGCACGTGTTCCAGGCGGCGCCGCGGGCCGTCCCTGAGGCCGACAAGGCGCTGCGCCGGGCCACCCGCTTCATGGTCGAGAGCCTCGAGGCCCGAGCTGTGGGCGAGATCGCGTCCCGACAGGATCGACGAGCGGACCGAGAGGTGACCGCATGAGTCCCAAAGTCAGCAGGAACGCCCGCGCTGTCGTTACCGGGGCCGGGAGCGGCATCGGGCAGGCCTTCGCAGTCGAGCTCGCCCGCCGCGGCAGCACGGTCGTGGTCAGCGACATCGACATGGTCGGCGCCAAGCGGACCGTGGACCTGATCGCCGACCACGGCGGGAAGGCGGTTGCGGTGCACTGCGACGTCTCCCGGCTCGAGCAGGTCCGCGCGCTCGCCGAGGCCGCCGAGGACTTCTTCGGTGCCTCGCCGACCCTGGTCGTCAACAACGCCGGAGTCGGCGCCGGAGGGCCGCTGATCGGCGACACCCCGATCGACGACTGGCGCTGGACGTTGGGGATCAACCTTTGGGGGCCGATCCACGGCTGTCACGTGTTCGCGCCGATCCTGCGCGAGGAGGCCCGCAACGGGCACCCGTCCGGGATCATCAACGTCGCCTCGGCCGCCAGCTTCGGCGCAGCCCCCCGGATGGCGGCGTACAACGTCAGCAAGGCCGGGGTGCTCTCGCTCTCCGAGACCCTCGCAGCGGAGCTGGCCGGGACCGGAGTGAAGGTCTCGGTGCTCTGCCCGACCTTTGTGAAGACCAACATCGTCGACAACGGTCGTATCAACGAGCGGTCCAGCCCGGCCGCCAGCGCCCTGATGCGCTGGACCGGGATGTCGTCGGCCAAGGTCGCCCGGACCTGCCTCGACACCCACGACCGCGGTGGCCTCTACGTACTGCCCCAGCTCGACGCCAAGATCGGCTGGCAGATCAAGCGGGCCGTGCCCGGCCTCTACACCCGGGCGGTCGGTCTGCTCGAACGCGTCGGACCGCTCAAGGACGACGAGACCGGACCCAACACGACGGACAACCCCGAGCTGATCGACCTCGACCCCACCAGAGCGGAAGGACGCTGAGATGGCCAACGCAACCATGGACATGGACGAGATGCTCGCCAAGATCAAGGACCGGCAGTGGGCCCTGTCCGACATCGACTGGGACGCCCCAGGCGTCGAGACGATCTCGGACGAGTTCAGGCCCAAGTTGAAGGCGTTCATGGCCGACCTGTGCTGGATCGAGAACGTCGGCGCGCGCGGCTTCGCGGCATTGGCGAAGAAGGCGCCCACGCCGACGATCGCCGAGATCTACCGGTACTTCCACGCCGAGGAACAGCGGCACGCCAACGCCGAGCTCGCCCTGATGAAGCGCTGGGGGATGCTCGAGGACGGCGAGGTGCCGGAGCCCAGCGTGAACATCCGGATGGCGATCGAGTGGCTCGACACGTACGCCGACGAGATGCCGCTCTCGGTCCTCGGCACCGTCATCCCGATGCTCGAGGTCGCCCTGGACGGCGCGCTGCTGAAGTTCCTCCTCGAGGAGGTCCACGACCCGGTCTGCCACCAGGTCTTCGAGAAGATCAACAACGACGAGTCCCGGCACATCGCGGTCGACTTCGCCGTCCTCGACATGATCGGCAACGCGTCCGCTCGCAAGCTCGCCGTCGACTTCGTCGGCAACCTCGCCTCCCCGGGCCTGATCATCGGCATGCTGATGTATGTCCCGCTGCTCAACCGGATGCGGAACAACCTGGTTGGGATGGGGCTGCAGCCGGAGAAGCTGTACCGGGCGATGGAGCGCTTCGAGAAACTGGGCCGGCGCGGCGAGCACACCCACCGGGTCCCTCTTTTCCAGGTCCTGCGCGTGCACTCCGACATGGTTGTCGACCCCAAGCACCCGTACCACCTGCTTGCGAACGCGATGGTGAAGGCGAGCGAGTTCTACCCCCGAGCGCTCTTCCGGCCGATCCCCACCTGGTTCAAGGAGCTCACCCACGAGCCGGTGACCACGGGTGTGAAGAAGGGGATGAATGCCGCATGACCCCTCCTTCGCTGGTCGACCCGTCCTCCCCGATCGTCGAGCCTGTCGAGACGCCCCGCCGTTCCCGCCGTAAGCGTGCGCCGCACGTCCATACGACGCTGGTCATCGGCGCCGGCTTCACCGGGCTCGGGACCGCGATCAAGCTCGGCGAGGCCGGCGTCGAGGACCTGGTGATCCTCGAGCGCGCCGACCGGGTCGGCGGCACCTGGCGCGACGCGACGTACCCGGGCGCGGCCTGCGACATCCCCTCGCTGCTCTACTCGTTCTCGTTCGCCAAGAACCCGCAGTGGTCGCGGGCGTACTCGCCGAGCGCCGAGATCTGCGCGCACATCGAGGACCTCGCCGAGCGCTTCGAGCTGACCCGGGATATTCGGTTCTCCACCGAGGTGACCAAGCTGGTCTTCGACAAGCGCCGGGCGCACTGGGAGGTCTCGGCCAAGGGACCCACCGGCCGGAGCTCGAAGTACTACGCCCGCACCGTCGTGGTCGCCTCCGGGCCGCTGTCCAACGCGAGCCTGCCGAGCATCCGCGGCATCGACGACTACCAGGGAGCCAAGATCCTCAGCGCCCGCTGGGACCACGACTTCGACTTCGCCGGCAAGAGCGTGGCCGTGATCGGCACCGGCGCCAGCGCGATCCAGATCATCCCCGAGCTGGTGAAGGTGGCCGGGTCGGTGAAGGTCTTCCAGCGCACGCCCGGGTGGGTGATGCCCCGGCTCGACGCCGAGACCCCGGCAGGGCTGAAAGCCCTCTTCGCCCGGATCCCCGCCGCTCAACAGGCGGCGCGGACCGCCTTGTTCCTCGGGCACGAGGCGGCCGCGACCGGTCTTGTCTGGGACACCCCGGTCACCTCGCTGATCCAGCAGGTCGGGAAGCTGCACCTGCGCCTCGCCGTCAAGGACGAGTGGCTCCGCCGCCAGCTGACCCCCGAATTCCGGGCCGGTTGCAAGCGGATGCTGATGTCGAGCGACTACTACCCGGCCCTGCAGCAGGACAACTGCAAGCTGATCACCTGGCCGATTGCGAGGATCACGCCGCAGGGTCTCCAGACCAGCGACGGGCTCCAGCACGAGGTGGACGCGATCGTCTTCGCCACCGGGTACGACGTCCACCTCGAGGGTCCGCCGTACCCGGTCGTTGGGCTCGATGGGCAGTCGCTCCAGGAGGAGTGGTCCGGGCACCCGCAGGCCTACAAGAGCGCCAGCGCGCACGGGTACCCGAACCTGTTCTTCACCTGCGGGCCGAACTCGGGCCCGGGTCACAACTCGTTGCTGGTCTACGTCCAGGGCCAGATCGAGTACGCCGTCGCCGGAATCCGGGCGGTCGTCGAGGGCGACCTGCGCTGGCTCGACGTGAAGAAGGACGTCCAGGACGCCTACAACGTGTCGATGCAGAAGCGGTTGCGGAGCACCACCTGGATGTCGGGGTGCACGAGCTGGTACCTGACCGCGGACGGGTTCAACGCCTCGATGTATCCCGGGTTCGCGACCCAGTATCTTCGTCAGATGCAGGACTTCCGGATCCGTGACTACGAGGTGGCGTCGAACGCGGCTGCCCGGCTGTGGAACATCCCGGCGGACCCCGCTGCGGCGACCGGTAGGGCGGCGGGCTGACCCGTGGACCTTCCCACCCTCAACGTCCGCGCCGTCGACTCGGTGCTCGAGTCGCTGCGCCGTGGTCAGCGGCAGCTGGCCCGGAATCCTCGCGGCGCGATCGACCTGGCCGTCAGTCAGCTGCTCTCGTTGGGGAGTGGCCGCGCTGCGGCGCCGGTTGGGGACTCCTACCGGATCGACGACCTGGCGCGGGCCAGCAATGTGACCGTCCGCAACATCCGGGCCTACCAGGAGCGCGGTCTGCTGCACCCGCCGCGGCGCGAGGGTCGGGTCGCGATCTTCGACGACAGTCACCTGTCCCGGTTGAAGATCATCACCTCGATGCTGGAGCGCGGTTACACCAGCGTGCACATCACCGAGATGCTCACGGCGTGGGAGAGCGGCCACGACCTCGCCGACGTCCTCGGCCTGGAGCGGGCGCTGGTGCCGGCCCGGGTCGACGACCCGCCGGTGACGATGACGCTGGCCGAGGTGCGGGCCCTGACCGTCGACAAGGAGTCGTTGCAGCAGTACGTCGACGTCGGTCTGATCGAGATCAAGGGCGCCCGGGCGCTGGTGAAGCGTCCCGACCTGATCCGGGGGTTCGGCGAGATGCGCGGTTTCGGGGCCTCGGCCGAGTCCTTGATCCGGCTGCACAGTGAGGTTGCGATGCGGGTCGACGACATCACCAAGGCTCTGGTGAACGAGGGGGTCCGTCAGGTCGGCCAGCGCTTAACCGAGGCCCCGGAGCCGACCAGCGAACAGGTCGGCGAACTGGTCGCGACCCTGACCCGGTTCCGCGAGCTCGCGACGAGTGCGGTGATGGGCACCTTTGCGGAGTCGATGGAGCGCACCATCGAGGACCTGCTGACTGCGTACCTGGCCCAGGGGTTGCCGAGCAAGTCCGAGGACTCCGCCGCTGGTTGAGGCGCGTGACCCTCGGCGTGACCCGCCGGCCTAGAACCCGTGAGTCCGGACACAGCCCGACCGCGGCCAACCCCCGCAAGGCATGATGGCCCGGTGACCTGGTTCGAATCCGCCGCCGAGGCCGAGAAGCGCCTCGCCGATGCCGGCTACCTCGCCGACCCCGCGACCGCGACGACCACCTACTTGGCCGGCGCGCTCGAGAAGCCGCTGCTGGTCGAGGGCCCGGCGGGCGTCGGCAAGACCGAGCTTGCCAAGGCGATCGCCCGCGCCACCGGCTCGGAGCTGATCCGGCTGCAGTGTTACGAAGGCCTGGACGAGGCCCGTGCGCTGTACGAGTGGAACTACAAGAAGCAACTCCTCCGCATCCAGGCGTCCCAGGGCGACGACCAGACCTGGTCGGAGACCCACGACGACATCTTCACCGAGGAGTTCCTGCTCACCCGGCCGCTGCTCTCTGCCATCCGGCGCGAAGGCTCGACGGTGCTGCTCATCGACGAGGTCGACAAGACCGACGTCGAGGTCGAAGGCCTGCTGCTCGAGGTGCTCAGCGACTTCCAGGTGACCATCCCCGAGCTCGGAACGATCAGCGCCATCCGGCGGCCGTTGGTGATCCTGACCTCGAACGCCACCCGCGAGCTCTCCGAGGCCGTACGCCGCCGCTGCCTCTACCTGCACATCGACTACCCGGACGCGGACCGCGAGCACGCGATCCTGGTCGGCCAGGTGCCCGGCATCGAGGACAACCTGGCCCGCGAGATCGTCGACGTCGTCACCCGGCTGCGCGCTCTGGAGCTTCGCAAGGCGCCTTCGATCGCCGAGTCCGTGGACTGGGCCCGCACCTTGGTGGCCCTCGGCACCGGAACGCTCGACCCGGCCGTGATCGACTCCACCCTCGGCGTCGTACTGAAGCACAGCAGCGACATCGACCGCGCCGTCCGCGAGCTGAAGCTGCGACAGGCCTGAGGCTCCAATGGCGCTCTTGGACCGGCACATCGAGTTCATCGAGGCCCTGCGCAACGCCGGGCTGCCGGTCTCGCTGTCCGAAGGGCTCGACGCCGCCGACGCGGTACTGACCCTGGGGCTCTCCGAGCGCGAGGGCGTCAGGTCGGCGTACGCCGCCACCCTGGTGAAGCGGCAACCGCACCGGGCCGCGTTCGACCACGTCTTCGACCTCTACTTCCCAGCCCTGGTGGGGGATCCGACGCGGCCCTCGACCCTCGACCCCGACGATCCCGCGTTGGACGAGCCCGTTGAGAACATCGGCGGAATGGGCGACGGGCCGGCCGAGCTCGCCGAGTTCCGGGACGCGCTGGTCAATGCCCTCGGCATGGGTGACCCCGACGCGCTGCAGACGATGGCGCGGGAGGCGGTGCAGCAGTTCGGGCTGATCCGCGGCCGCGGCCAGGGCGAGCAGCGCTGGTCGTCGTACAACGTGATGAACCGGGTCTCTCCCCGCGAGCTGGTCGACCGGGTGCTTCAGGGGCTTCTGGCCGACCTCGACTCCGACCCGACGATGCGGCGGCTGGTCGAGGCGCAGGTCGCCGTCTTCGAGGCGATGGTCGACGCCGAGGTACGCCGTCGCGCCGCCGAGGTCCGCGGGCCCGAGCACGTCGCCAAGTACACGGTCCGCAAGAGCATCGAGCAGCTCGACTTCACCTCCGCCCGGAAGAGCGACCTGGAGGAGATGCGCCGCGAGATCGGCCCGCTGGCCCGCCGCCTCGCCACCCGGCTGAACAAGCACAAGGCCTCCCGGCAACGCGGTCCGCTGGACTTCCGGCGCACCGTCCGGGCCTCGGTCTCCTCCGGCGGCGTTCCGCTCGAGACCCACCACAAGCCCCGTCGTCCGAGCCGGAGCGACCTGGTCGTGCTCTGCGACGTCAGCGGCTCGGTGGCGAACTTCGCCAACTTCACGTTGATGCTGGTCTTCGCCCTGCGCGAGCAGTTCAACCGGGTCCGGGCGTTCACCTTCGTCGACGAGATCCACGAGGTCAGCGACCGGTTCCTGCCCGGAGCCGACCCGGTCGACACCCTCGCCTCCCTGGCCGCGAGTGCGCAGTACGCGACGTTGTGGGGCCGGACCAACTACGGCCGCGCCTTCACCCGCTTCGCCGAGCTACACAGCGACGCCCTGACTCCCAAGACGAACCTGCTGATCCTCGGCGACGCCCGGTCGAACTACTCCGACCTCGGCATCCCGGTGCTCGAGCAGATGGTGAAGGACTCCCGGCACGCGTGGTGGCTGAACCCGGAGTCCCCGAGGCACTGGAACACCGGGGACTCGGGCGCGCGCGACTACGAGCGGGTGATCCCGATGATCGAGTGCCGGAACCTCGTCCAGCTCGGCGACTTCGTCCACGACCTCGCGTAGGGCAACTCCGGTCGCACTCATGTGCGCAGCCTGAAGGTGATGCCGTTGGGTCCGTCGTGGTGGTGGTAGCGCGGGTCGTGGATGCGTCGATGATGGAACCCGCAGAGCGGGATGGCGTCACGGAGATTGGTGGTGCCGCCTTCACTCCAGGGTTTGCGGTGGTGGAGTTCGCACCAGGCGAAGGGTCGGTGGCAACCGTCGGCGGCGCAGGTGTGGTGGCGGGTGGCCAGGGCGATGGCGTGGGTTTCGGTGAAGAAACGGCTGGTGCGGCCGAGGTCGAGGGGGATGCTGGCGCCGTTGAGGATGGCGGGGAGGATCCCGGCTCCGCAGGCAAGTCGGCGTAGCTCGCCCGCGGAGATGGTGTCGCCGGTGTCGAGGCCGGCGGCTCCGACGGCTGCTTGGAGGCGGTCGTGGTCGAGGGTGATGACCACAGTCGCGGCGATTTTGGAGTGGAGCCGGTCTGCGGGGAGGTGTTCGAGGACCTCGGTGAACGCGAGGCCAGCTTGGTGGGCCCAATCGCGGCGTTCGGCCGGGTCTCCGGCCTGAGCGATGCTCGCACCAAGGCGGGCACGCCTGGGTGAGGTCATGGACTGGATGACTTTGCGCAGCATCGAGGCGGCGAGGGTGGGGACGGTGAAGTGGCCTGAGGTGGTGCCGTCGCCGTTGTCATGCAAGGTCAGCCGGGTGCGAGCCAGGGCAGCGCCTTCCTCGGTGCGCAGTAGCGCGTCTTCGTGGGCATCCACGGCTGCCTGGTCGGCTTCGACGATCTCCAGGGCGCGGCGGGCGGCCCGGCGGAGTTGGTCGGGGGCCAGGCGGGTGGCTTTCTCGACCAGGTGACGCTCCACGGTTTCGACCGCACGTGCGTCGAGGCTCGCGGGGAGCTGCTCGGTGGCTTGCACGATCACCCGGGCGTGCGCGGGAGACAGGACGCCGTCGGCCAGGGCGGTCGCGCAGGGCCGTGCGACCTCGGACTCGGCGGGAGCCAGCGCGGTGGCGAGCCTGACTTCGCGCGACGCAGCCGCCGCGTCGGCATGCGTGCGCCGGGCTACCCAGGCCGAGGTGTCGCTCAGCCCAGTGTCGTCAGCGACCCGGGCAGCATCCGCGGCCGCGACCACGACGAGCTTGACCGACTCCAGGCGCCGTACCGCTCGGTCCAGGCTGGTCAGCAGGGCGTCGTACTCGCCTGTGGTGAGTCCACGCGGGGCGCCCTGGGCTTGCACCTGGTCGATCACCCCGTGCAGCGCCACCACACTGACGTGCTCGGCGAGCACGTCAGGGGGAGCGGCAAGGGAGGTGGTCATGAAGCAAGTCTTTCGAACACCTGTTCGACTCGCAACCCCAGTTCTGAGAATGTGGAAAACCCCCACACCCAGAAGTCTGTGGAGATCCATGTCGCGCAGATCACCCCGGTTTCCGGGACTTCGTGAATCCCGCGTCGCTGACACCGGTAGAGTGAACGACTCCCCGTTTCCGTTCCGAAGGACCAGCGAAGTTGAACGATGACGTCGCCGCCCGCGAGGTAGCCAGCGAGCAGGAGTTCGTCGACACGGTCTACCGCCAGCTCGCGGATTCGGCCAAGTCTGCGGAGGGTCTCGCCGCAGAAGGTCGCGCCCGCGGACAGCTCGGCCACGAGGGCGGTCTGGTCGAACGCGACGCCATGCTCTTCCAGGCAGCGAAGCGGATCGCCACCCTGGACGCCGCCCACGAGGGCCTGGTCTTCGGGCGCCTCGACATGCGCGACGAGATCGACACCGAGGCCCGATACGTCGGCCGGATCGGTCTGCGCGACGGCAACCACGACATCCTGCTGATCGATTGGCGCGCACCTGCCGCCGCGGTCTTCTACCAGGCCACCCCTGCCGAACCGCGCGGCGTGATCCGTCGCCGGATCCTGCGGAGCACCTCGGAGAGGGTGATCGGTGTCGAGGACGACCTGCTCGACCCTGAGGCCGACGCTGCCACCAGCCGCGACCTGCCGATCGTCGGCGAGGGCGCCCTGATGGCCCAGCTCTCCCGGGCCCGCGACCGCTCGATGCACTCGATCGTCGCCACCATCCAGGCCGAGCAGGACCAGGCGATCCGCGCACCCGGCAAGGGTGTGGTGTCGATCTCCGGCGGCCCCGGCACGGGCAAGACCGTCGTGGCGCTGCACCGCGCAGCGTTCCTGCTCTACAACGACCGGCGTCGCTACGAGGGCGGAGGCGTGCTCGTCGTCGGCCCCAGCGGCGTCTTCATGCGCTACATCGAGCGGGTGCTGCCCAGCCTCGGCGAGACGGCCGTCGCGCTGCGCTCGCTCGGCGAGGTGGTCGGCGGCGTCCGCGCGACCCGCCACGACGAGTCGGCGGTCGCCGACATCAAGGGCGCGACCCGCATGGCCGAGCTGGTGCGGCGCACGTCGCGCCAGCACGCGCCCGGCGCTCCCACCAGCTTCCGGATCTACTGGTTCGACGAGACGATCGTCCTCGACCCCGGCCTGCTCGGCCGGCTGCGCCGCCAGCTGATGTCGCAGGGTCGGCGCAACCGCCAGCTGCCGCGGGTGGCGCGGACGCTGCTCGACGGGATGTGGCGCCAGGTGAAGGGCGAGCGTGGCCGCGAGCGCGGACGCGAGGCCTTCGACGACGACATGCTCTCCCACGACGGGTTCGTCGAGTTCGCCACGCAGTGGTGGCCGCCGCTCGACGCCCTCACCGTCCTCGGCTGGCTGCGCGACCCCGAGTTCCTGTCCCGCGTCGGCGACGGCGTCGTGACCCGTGAGGAGCAGCTGCTGCTCAGCAAGTCGTGGTCGGCCGGTGAGCTGTCGATCGAGGACGTGCCGCTGCTCGACGAGGTGCGTTACGCGATCGGTGACGTGCCGCAGCGCAGCGACGACGAGCGCGACCTCGATGAGACCGGCATGCTCGAGGGCGGTGTCGACCTGCAGGAGCTGACCACGGTCGCCGAGCGCGACTACGCCCCCGGCGGGCTGTCGTGGTCGGCGCCGACCCACCGCATCGATGACGACGGCTATGCCCACGTCCTCATCGACGAGGCACAGGACCTGACCCCGATGCAGTGGCGGATGGTCGGTCGCCGCGGACGCGCCGCGAGCTGGACGATCGTCGGCGACCCCGCGCAGTCGTCGTGGCCCGACGCCCCCGAGGCGGCGACGGCCCGCGCGGAGGCGCTCGCGGGCAAGGAGCTCCACGAGTTCCACCTGTCGACCAACTACCGCAACTCCGCGGAGATCTACGCCTTCGCCGCCGCCTACGCGCGCCGCGTCGGTCTCGACGCCGACCTGCCGGACGCCGTACGACGCACGGGCGAGGAGCCCGCCGTGGCCGGCCCGGTCGACGACCTCGAGGCTGCCGTCCGGGCCGCGGTCGCCGAGACGTCGGGCCGCGTCGAGGGGACCGTCGGCATCGTCGTACCTGCCGCGCGGCGCTCCGAGGTCAACGCGTGGCTCGCGTCGTGGCAGGAGTTCGCCCCCTTCGCCGCCGGTGCGCGCGCCGCGGTCGACTCGCGCGTCACGCCGAGCGGGGAGGACCGCATCGTCGTCCTGGCCGGCCTCGACACCAAGGGCCTGGAGTTCGACGGCATCGTCGTGGTCCGGCCGCAGGAGATCGAGGAGGAGTCGGCCACCGGCCGCTCGAC
>JBKJIN010000034.1:0-11769 GCA_046598425.1 Marmoricola sp.
CAGGAGGGCCTCACCGTTGTTGGCCTTGTCCAGGCCCGCCATGATCTTCAGCAGCGTGGACTTCCCGGTCCCGTTCGGGCCGACCACACCGATCTTGGCCCCGTGCAGGAACGACAATGTGACGTTGTCGAGGACCACCTTGTCGCCGTGTGCTTTGCGTACCTTCTGCAACGTGTAGACGTACTCACCCATAACCGAGAAGCCTACGGGCCTCGGCGGTGCAGTCAGACGGCGGGTGCGCGCCCCGGATCGGGGACCTCGTTGCCGAACGAGTCCAGCGCCGGCCCGTTCGGCTCGTAGGAGTGCACCAGCTCCCGGACCCCGTCATCGAGGCCGGGCTCCACCTGGGCTCCGCGCGCAGCCTTGGCGAAAACAGCCGTGCCCCTGTTCAGGTCGTGCCCGACAAAGATCGCGTCGACGAACCAGCTCACCGACGGCGGCTGGTCCTCACGCTCCCAGACGTCGACCCGGACCCGGCCGTGCACGACGACGGCATCGCCCTTGCGGAGCGAGTCGGCGACGTTGCGCCCCAGCCCCCGCCAGCAGTTGACCGTGTACCAGGACGTCCGGCCGTCACTCCAGACACCGCCCTTGTTGAAACGGGGCGTGCACCCCACCCGGAAGGACGCGCACTGGGTGTCCCCCACGTCCCGTACCTCGACGTCGTTGCCCACCCAGCCCTGCAGTGTCACGTAGGTCTCGTTCATCTCTCTCCTTCGCCAGCAGTGATGGGGAGAGAGTCGACCGATCGGACGGGCAGTGTCGCGCGGGAAAGAACGACCCGTGGAGAACTGAACGGGTCCGCGAGGTGTGGACCGGGCTACGCCAGCGCCGTGCGCAGGCCCTCGGTGGTCAACCGGTAGGCGTCGAGCTCACGGGTCAGCGGACCGATCACGAGTTCCTCGGTGACCTCGTTGACCGCCGTCCGCAGGCGCACGTCGGCCCGGTGCGCCTGACCGGCTGCGCTGCGCGCGACCAGCATCCGACAGACCAGCGCCAGCAGCAGTCCGAGTCCGATCCCCCCGACCACGAGCAGGACCGGCACCGACAACCCGGCGATCTCGGGCTCGGAGACGTCGAACGGGAGACCGTCGCCGCCCTCGAGCGCGGCCACCCAGAGCCCGCCGGCAAGTGCCGCGAGCAACAGCAGCCACTGGACGAACTGGACCATCCGGGTCCACACCGGGATCCGGTCCACGCCGAGGTCGGTCGAACCGACCGCGCGGTCCAGCCGGTCACCGACCTCCGGAAGGCGTGCCGTCGAAGCCCGGCTCAGCGCGTTCGCCCAGGGGCGGGAGAGACTCCTCGAGAGCTGGTCGGCCAGGTCGCGCACCGCGGTGTCGATCCGGGAGTGCTGCACCTGGTTGGCGTCGGGGAGCGCCGTGCCGGCCCCGGCGAGGAGCGCGTTGCCCGCGGCGCCCAGGTCGAGGCCGTGGAGCGGATCCGGCCGGAAGCGGGAGATCCAGGAGGTCAGCGGCCATCCGGTCGCGCGCCGGGTACGGATCAGGCTGGCCTTGTGTACCGCCTCGACGACCACCGGCACCCCGGCGGCCTGCGCCATGGCTTCGCGCAGCTCGCCCTGGTCCACGGGGGTCAAGGCCACCGGCGCCGCCGATCCGTTGACCGCCGCGATGGCGGAGGCGGCCTCGTGCACGTCGGTCGCGATCCGGCTCCGGGTCGCGGCCTTGTCGGCGACCCGCGTCGTGATCGCGCTGCGGAGCTCGTCGATGCCGGTCCCCTCGCGGGCCGAGGTGGCGATCAGCGTGATGCCGTCGAGACCGTCCGCGTCGAGGAGCCGGCGCAGATCCGCGATCATGCCCGCGCGACGGTCCTCGGCGACCTCGTCGATGTGGTTGAGCACGATCATCATGACGTCCTTGTGCGCAGCGAGCGGCCTGAGGAACCGGTCGTGGATCGCCGCATCGGCGTACTTCTGTGGGTCCAGGACCCAGATCAGCAGATCGGCCAGCCGGACGAGCCGGTCGACCTCGAGGTGGTGGGCGACCTCGGTGGAGTCGTGGTCGGGCATGTCGAGGAGGACCAGCCCTTCCAGGTCCTTCTTCTCGCGCCCGGTGTCCAGCATCGAGTCCCGGACCACCTGGTGCCGAGGGGGGATGCCGAGCCACTCCAGGAGCTCACCGGCGCCGTTGACGCCCCATGTGCAGGCGGTGGCCCAGGACGTCGTTGGCCGGCGTACGCCGACGGAGGCCAGGTCGAGACCGACCAGAGCGTTGAAGGTCGAGGACTTGCCCGAGCCGGTGGCACCACCGAGCGCAACCACGGTGTGGTCCGCGGAGAGCCGGAGCCGCTCGGTCGCCCGGGTCACGACCGCGGCAGCGGGATCGACCACGCCGTCGTCCAGACGGCCGCGGGCAGCACCGACGGCGACATCGAGTCCCTTGACACGGTTCCCGATGTCGGTACCCCGGGTGACCAACTTCTTGGCACCCTCGATCAAGGACGTCATGTGCTCCCTCTGACAAACGACTGGTAGGCGGTCCCAGCCTACCGACCCTCAGGAGGTGTTCGAGCCGAACCGGATGTCGTCGATGTCGCGGGCACCCGCCCGCAGGTCCTCCTCGACCTGCGCCGAGATGCCGAGCGCGTCGAGCACCGCACCGTAGCGCCGCTGCTCGCTGTCGAGCAGGAGCAGCATCCGGTGATCCAGGTCGGCCCGCGCCCCCTCGACGAGGCGTCGTACGACCTGGTCGTCGAAGACGGCTTCCAAGATCACGCGGCCGAGCGCAGCGGGACCCTCGGTTCGGTCGAGGACCGTGATCATCAGCGAGACCGCCAGTCCGTGCACCCCGTACGCCAGGAACCGCGCGGTGGAGCGCTTGTCGGCGCCCTCCTCGCGGACCCGTTCGAGCACGAACTCCTGCCAGTCGCGGACCATCCGCTCGGCCCGGAACCGCAGGTCGCGCGAAGCCCGAGACAGGTCCTCTGCCGAGCCGTCGAGCAACTCCCGGCCAGAGACCAGCACACGCCACGCCGCGTCGGTCCGCTCAGCCGCGGCCTCGGCTTGCTCGAAGACCAGCGCCTGCAGCCCGGACTCGACAGCCACCGTGACCAAGGTCGCCTGCTGCGGCTGGCCCTTCACCGCGGTGGTCACCCGGTCGCGGATCCTGCTGACCTTCGACTCCAGGGACCGGGTGAGCTCGCCGGTGCCGACGAACTCCTGCCACCGAGCGAGCACCTCCCCGCGGACCAGGGTGCCGTCGGCGGAGGCGTGGTCGATCTCGTTGAGGGCGGCCTCGTACGCCGACTCCGCGTCGCGCCGCAGCCGGTTCTGTATCTCGACCTGGTCGTGGCACGCGTCGGCGACGGCGTACGTCCGGGTCGCCATGGTCCTGATGGCGCCTTCCAGCGTCTGCCGGATGACGCGCTGCCGGGCGTCCGCGTCCGCGGCCAGCGAGCTCAGCCAGGCCCGGATCTCCCGGACGACGTGCGAGGGGAGCAGACCGGCGCCGTCGACCTCGCCCTCCGGCACGATGAACAGCGGCGAGTCCCGCAGACCGCGGGCGGTCATCATCCTGGCCAGGTGGGTGCTGACCTCCTCGATCGCCGACGGCGCCGTCCGGTCCAGGACGATGGCCACCGCGGCGCTGCGATCAGCCGCCTGCTTCAGGAACTCCCACGGCACCTGGTCGGCGTACCGGGCGGCGGAGGTGACGAAGAGCCAGAGGTCCGCCGCACCGAGCAGTTGCGCTGCCAGGGTCCGGTTCTGCTCCTCGACCGAGTCGATGTCCGGCGCGTCGAGGACGGTCAGCCCCGGCGGGATCGCGTCGGACGGCACGAGCTGAAGCGTCCCGGGATCGGCCGAGGCTTCGTGGGTGCGCTGCAGGTCGGGCAGGATCCGGGCCTCGTCGAACCACGCCGAGTCGACCGGGTTGAAGACCAGCACCGGCGACCGCGTCGTGGGCCGCAGCACCCCTGGCTCGGTGACCCGCTGACCGACCAGCGAGTTGACCAGCGTCGACTTTCCGGCACCGGTTGAACCGCCGACGACCGTCAGGAGCGGCGCGTCGATCTGGATCAGCCGCGGCAGGACGTAGTCCTCCAGCTGGTCGACCAGCTCGGCGCGGGTCTTCCGGGCGATCCCGACGTCGGGGATCTCGAGCGGGAGCCGCGCGGCCTCCAGCGCCTCGCGCAACCTGATCAGGGTGGTCACCATCTGCTCACCGGCCTGGCCGGCGAACGGCGAGGCCGTCATCGGGCCGGCTCCAGGCTGTTCGGCCACAGCAGCAGGGGCCGCAGCGCGAACATCCGCTCGACGTGCGCCCGACCGATCTCCGGGTAGCGGTCCGGCGCGGTCCCCCGCAGGAAGCGGTGGTGGAGGAAACCCAACTCGATTGCCTCTGACTGGTAGCTCTTCATGGCGTCCAGGGCCGGACGCCCGCCGTTCCGGGCGGCGTAGGTGCGGCAGGCTTTGCGGGCCGGGATGCGGGCCAGCCACGGAACCTCGCGCGCTTCGAGGTAGCCGCGGCCCGCGCAGTCGGTGAGCGACGTCGCGAGCAACACGCCCTCGCGGCGGCGGGCCCAGACCGCGAACGCGACCATCACCAGGAACGCCGGAACCATCAGCAGCAGGTAGGCCAGGAAGGCTCCGACGCCGCCGTTGACCAGCAGCGAGCCGTTCCACGCCGCGTGCGCACCGAAGGCCGCGAGGAACCCGACAGCAGGCGCGAGGTACCGCACCGACCGACGTCGGGTGGTCACCGCGACACCGATGCCGATGCCAATGAATGCGGTGAAGAACGGGTGCGCGAACGGGCTCGCGAGTCCTCGCACGACGAACAGCGCGACGGCTCCCTCGATGCCACCGGTGCGGCCGTCCTCGCCGATGTACGCCTGGCTCAGGTAGAGAATGTTCTCCATGAAGGCGAACCCGATCCCGACCATGCCGGCATAGACGATCCCGTCGAGGATGCCGTCGAGCTCGGCTCGTCGGTAGAACAGCAGCAGCAGGATGAATAGGCCCTTGGCCGCCTCTTCGCTAGCCGGCGCGACCAGCACGGACTCGACCGCCTCGCCCGGCCCGAAGGCGAAGGCGTCGAACGCCTGCAGGAAGATCGCGGCGCTGGTCGCGACGAACGCCCCCCAGCCGAGACCGAGCAGCAGCAGCGAACGCGGCTCCGGTTCGTAGCGGTCCAGCCACAGGTAGCAGCCGATCACCGGACCGAGCGGGATCGCCGCGAGCACTACGCCGGTCGCGATCGCGTCGGGTGCTCCCGACGCGGCGAGCACCAGGGCCATCACGAGCGCGCCGAGCACCAGGGCTGCACCGATGACTACGGTGAAGGCGATGGTGCTGCGAGGCGTGCGCATGGGCCGAAGCCTAGCGATCGGGCTCGGGAGGTCGTCGTACAGTGGGCTGATGGACAACGCGGCGAGCGAGGAACCCGTTCTCTCGGACGAGATCCGTACCGAGAGCCACGACCAACCGGTGCCGGAGAAGTACGCCGCCTTCATGCGGACCGGCTGGGGCGACCGCGAGCTCGATGTCCCCCCGCACCCGGTGACGCCGTACGCCGCCGACCGCCGAGCACAGCTGGCCGAGATGTTCCCCGGGGAACGCCTGGTGATCCCGGCAGGCACCTTCAAGGTCCGCGCGAACGACACCGACTACCGCTTCCGCGCCGAGACCGCGCACACCCACCTGACCGGCAACCAGACCTCCGACGCGGTCCTGGTGATCGACGGCGGCGCCTCGACCCTCTACGCCCGACCGCGCAGCTCGCGGGAGACCGACGAGTTCTTCCGGGACCGCACCTACGGCGAGCTCTGGGCAGGGCGCCGGCCCTCGCTCGGCGAGATCTCCGCGTCGCTGGGCCTGCCCACCCGGCATATCGACGAACTCCCGTCGGTACTGGGGGATTCGTCCAAGACCCGGGTGCTCCGCGGCGTCGACGCGGGCGTGGACCGGATCGTGGGCGCCGACCCGGCCCGCGACCAGGACCTCGCCCGGGTGCTCTCCGAGCTGAGGCTGGTCAAGGACGCGTGGGAACTCGAGGAGCTCGCCGGCGCCTGCGACATCACCACCCTCGGGTTCGAGGACTCGGTCCGGGAGTGGGACAAGGTCCTGGAGTTCGGTGAGCGCTGGATCGAGGGCACCTTCTTTCGCCGGGCCCGTGCGATGGGCAACGACATCGGGTACGACTCGATCGTCGGTGGCGGCCGGCACGCGACCACGCTGCACTGGATCGAGAACTCCGGCCCGATCACGCCGGGCGAGCTGATGCTGCTCGACATGGGCGCCGAAGCCTCCTCGCTCTACACCGCGGACGTCACCCGGACCCTGCCGATCAGCGGCAGGTTCACCGCCCTGCAGCGCGAGCTGTACTCCGTGGTGCTGGCGGCGCAGCAGGCCGGCATCGACGCCGTCCGGCCGGGTGCGCACTTCCGCGACCCGCACCACGCGGCGATGGACGTCCTCGCCCACGCCCTGGAGGACCTGGGCCTGCTGCCCTGCTCGGCCGAGGAGGCGCTGGCTCCGGACAGCAAGGTCTACGCCCGCTGGACCCTGCACAGCACAAGCCACATGCTCGGCCTCGACGTGCACGACTGCGCGGCGACCGCGCCCGAGCTCTACCCCGAGGGCCCGTTGGCCGAGGGGATGGTGCTGACCGTGGAGCCCGGCCTCTACTTCCAGGAGGACGACCTGCTCGTGCCCGAGGAGCTGCGCGGCATCGGCATCCGGATCGAGGACGACATCGTCGTGACCGACGACGGCTATCTCAACCTCTCGGCTTCGCTCCCCCGCACCTCGGCCGCCGTGGAGGAGTGGATGGGCGCCCACCGCTAGTGGAGTGCCATCACTTCGAGGCGCACCGCTGCCGCTCGTGCTCGCTCCTCGAGGTGCCGCGTGCCCGCCAGCTCAGCGACAAGGAAGCGCACGCGCGCTCACTGCTGAATGTCCCGCGCTGGCTACCGACGATCGCGGGGCCTGACGCCGGCTTCCGCAACAAGGCCAAGATGGTCGTCGGTGGCACCTCCAAGGCGCCGACACTGGGCATTCTTGATCGCCTGGACCACGGCGTCGACCTGCGCGACTGCGGGCTGCACTCGCCGCGTCTGGTGGCCGCCCTCGAGGTCGTGGCCAGGTTCATCACGCGGGCCGACCTGGCGCCGTACGACGTCAGCCGGCGCACCGGCGAGCTCAAGCACGTGCTGCTCAGCGAGTCGCCCGACGGCGAGCTGATGCTGCGCCTCGTGGTTCGCTCGACCGCCGACGAGGCTCGTATCCGCAAACATCTGGCCTGGCTGCTCGCCGAGCTTCCGAGCCTCCGGGTCGTCTCGCTCAACGTCCAACCCGCGCACGCGGCGGTGCTCGAGGGTGAGCGCGAGGTGTTGCTCACCTCCCACAGCGTTTTGCCGATGCGGATCGCCGGGCTGGAACTCGCCCTGCGGCCACAGGGGTTCTTCCAGACCAACACCCACGTCGCCGCCGCGCTCTATGCCCAAGCACGTGACTGGGCCGCTGAGATCGGTCCATCATCGATCTGGGACCTCTACTGCGGCGTCGGCGGCTTCGCTTCGGCCTGTATGGCGCCCGGTCGCTCCGTCACGGGCGTCGAGATGTCGTCCGAGGCGGTCGCGGCTGCCTCAGGGACTGCGCCGGACGGCGTCACCTTCCTCGCAGCTGACGCGACCGACTGGGCCACCAGCCAGCCGAAGCCACCCGATCTGATCATCGTGAACCCCCCGCGCAGAGGCATCGGCCCACAGCTGGCTGGCTGGCTGGAGAGCTCGGGGGTCGCCGCGGCCATCTATTCCTCCTGCAACGCCCAGACGCTGGCGCGCGACCTGGCCCAACTGCCCTCCCTCCTACCCGTCGAGGCCAGAGTCCTGGACATGTTTCCGCACACGACGCACTACGAGGTGATCGTGCTGCTGACGCGCCGTGGTGGATCAGAGGACCCGCCCGCGAAGTGGCCCGTGACTCGAGAGGGTTAAGGCTCGTTGTTCGAAACAACACACAGCGAGGTCCCCCCGCCTCTATCCTGCCTGCAGGATCGCCCCGTGTGGAAAGGCGAAAATGCGCCACGGACTACCCCCCCATCCGTCCAGCGTCGGCCGTGCCCGACGACTGATCCGCGAGCACCTGAAGGGCACCGCCCTCGAAGGGTTGGCGGACACAGCCGAACTCGTGGTCAGCGAGGTCGTCACCAACGCGATCGTGCACACCGGCACCAGGATCGAGCTTTCGACCATGCTGGACGGCACCGGACTGCGCGTGGAGGTGTCGGACTCGGGCAAGCACCTGCCGGTGATGGCGTCCTACGACACGCTCGCCTCCACCGGTCGCGGGCTCCACCTCGTGGCCGAACTCTCCGATCACTGGGGGGTGGAGTCCAAGCCCGGTGGGAAGGTCTTCTGGTTCCACCTCGGGCTGGACGGTCGGGACGAGAGCCCACCGAGCAGCGAGATGCCGGGGACCGGCCACGCCCCCTCCGTGGAGCATGAGGGCCGGCTAGCTCGGGACAACGACGTGATCGTGGTGCTGCTGAACCTGCCCGCGCTGATGCACGGCGCCTGGCAGCAGCACGCGAAGTCCCTCCTGCGCGACCTGCTCCTGCTCGGCATCGACGTCGAGGCGATCGATGAGATCGAGTCCCACGCTGCAGCCATGGACGCCCTAGCGATCCTCGAGGAGCAGATCGGCACCATGGATGCCGGTGAGGACCCGGCCGAGATCCTGGTCATGGGAGCCGAGCCCCACGTGACCCAAGCCAGGGTAAGCCTGGTCGTACCCGTTGGTTCGGTGGCGCACTTCGAGACCCTGGACAGCCAGCTTGACTCCGCCCTGTCGCACGCTCAGGCGGGACGCCTGCTGACACCACCCACTCAGCCCGAATTCGCCGCCTTCCGCCGGTGGCTGTGCGAGCAGGTCAGATCGCAGGCTGACGGCGAGCGCCCCGAGCCTTGGGCACCACCCGAGGGCCTGGCGACCGCGACCGCGCCGTGGGCCACCGCATGGGACCACGCCGCCGTCAGCGAATCGCCTCGAGCCCTGGTGGGCGCAGATAACGCGGGTTTGATCACGACAGTGAGCGTGTCCGCAGTGAGGCTGCTGAAGTATGAAGAGCCCGAGGACCTCGTGGGCACCCGACTCGTGGACATCATCCCCACTCGCTACCACCAGGCCCACCTGGCTGGTTTCACGCTCCACCAGATCAATGGTCGCGGGCCCCTCCTCGGACTGCCTGTCGTCGTCCCAGTGCGGTGTCGCGACAACAGCGAGGTGGAGGTTGAGATGACCATCCTGGCGTCGTCGACCCCGGAGGGCGCCTCGATCTTCATCGCAGATTTGGTGGCCGAGATCGGTGACCCCCCGATCGCGACATCAGCTTTCACACCAAGGGGTGAAAAGGCACGCAAACCGTCCACAGGCGCTCAGGCTCGCGGCTAGTGTCGGCAGGTGCACTTCAGCTCACCCGAAACGCTGGCCTTGTCGGCCTGCCGCAGACATCCTGGGTCCTCCCGACCTCGCGTGCCCAGACCGGGCGCCGTGTCACAGGCGTATGAGGCGGTCTCGTCATGGAGTTGAAGATCGACACCCGATTCGAGCACGGCTATACCATTGTCACTCCACGCGGCGAGGTTGACCTCAGCACGGTCGAAGCCTTCCGAGCGGTCCTCAACGAGCTTCTGATCCAGGGCCGGGCACATCTGTTGGTCGACCTCGACGAGACGTCCTTCTTCGATTCCCTCGGTTTCGGCGCACTGGTCGGCGCCCGCCGGCGAGCCCAGGCGTTCAACGGGTCGCTGGGCATTGTCTGCTCCAACGAACGCATCTTGCGACTGTTCGAGATCACGGCCCTCGACCGGGTCTTCGTGATCACCACGACAGCCCAGTTGCAGCCGTCCCGGGGCGTTGTCGACACCGTGGACCCGGCACCCTCCACGGCGGTGTGACCGGGCGACATCGCCTCGCTGGCAACGATAGGGCCGCGGCCTCGCGGCCACGGCCCGTCGTCGCCGGCTGATCTACTTCTGGGGAATCTTGAACTTCTGGCCCGGGAAGATCAGGTTGGGATCCTCGACATTGTTGACCCGGGCGATCTCGCGCCAATCCACGCCATAGCGCTGACCGATCTCGGACAGCGTGTCGCCGGACTTCACGGTGTAGACGTCGTCGGCGGCCGCCTCCTGGCGTGCCTCCTGACGATCCTCGCGCGCCTCCTGGCGATCTTCCTGGCGCTCCTCACGAGCCTCCTGGCGCTCTTCTTGTCGCTTCTCCTGCCGGGCATTGGCCTTGTCGATGGCCTTCTGGGCCTTCTCCTCAGCCTTGCGGTCGGCCTCAGCCTGCGCCTCCTGGGCGCTCTTGGCCTCTGCCTCGGCCTCTTGGCGAGCCGTCTCGGCCTCGGCCTTCTCCTCGTCCGTAGCGGACGGCATGCCGGCCTTGGCAGCTGCCTCGTCGGCCTTGCGGCGTGCCTCGTCGGCACGAGCCTGGGACTCGACCTTGGCCTTGTCAGCCTCGGCCTGAGCAGCCTCAGCCTCCCGGCGCGCCTCCTCGGCGGCCTCGGCGTCGTCGGTGGTCACGGCGTCCTTCAGTTTGTCCCACAAAGACATACCGAAATCCTCTCGTTAGGGCCGGACGGGAGATCCCCGTCACACGAGCCGTTGAAGAACCTAGGTGGGCTCATCGGGTTCGGGCAACGAGTTCCCCCCCGTTGGGGGGGTGTGGCGCTGCGGACTCTCGTCGCGGCACACGGCATAATCACCCGTGGATCGGAAGGGGTCGGGCAACCCACGTCCCGCTTGCGATCCCCCGCCCTCGTAGCTCAGCTGGATAGAGCAAGAGCCTTCTAATCTCTAGGTCGCAGGTTCGAATCCTGCCGGGGGTGCGCGTGGCGTGACGGGCACATCCGGTTGTGTCTCTCACCGACCGGGACGCTCTGGTCACCCCACCCGGACCCAGGTCTTCATCCAGGCACTCGATCCAGCGGCAGACACAGCCCGGACACGGCACGACGTGGCCCGTGCCCGCAGCGCAGCCCGATTCTGATAGACCACCTTCGTCTTCGTCCCGCAACGCACGGTGTACGACGCCTGCTCGGCTGACGACCGCCACGTGACCACAGTCCTGGTCGCCTTGCGGACCGCGCGGACACGTCGGGGAGCCGCCGGCGCCACCAGCTGGGTGACCGCCTGCGCGACATCAACGGGCGGCAGCACCGGCGCCGGGGCTACGGGAGGCGGCTCCACCGGCAACGGCTCGGGGATCACCTCGGGCTGCGACTGTGTCAGGCTCAGCAACTCGACCAGAGCCCCACCCATCATCCCCGCGATCTTCTGCTGCCCCTGAGTGTTCGGGTGCACGTGGTCCAGGCTGTCGGCCTCTTGCGTGTAGTTCGTCGTCATCTGAGCGATCACGATCAACGAACGGTCTGTGGACAGCTCCAGCGCCAGTTCGCGGATCAACGCGTTGAAGGGCGGCACCTCCTCGTACCAGACGTAGGGCAACGCTCCGATCACGAAGTCGACGTCAGGGTTCACCGAGCGTGCTCGGGCCACCCAGTCGCGATAGATCGCAGCGACCTCGGCGGGCCCGTTGTCCTTGTGCCAGAGGTCATTGATGCCCCAGAGCGACATGATGACGTTTGCGCCAGCAGCCTGTGAGGTGCGGTCGATCGGCTCGTAGTAGAAGTTATCGTCGGGTCCCATCTTGCCGCCCGAGAAAGCGCCGTGGTCCTGGTCGAAGTCGGGGTCCGCGTAGGCGTCAGATTCGTGGTAGTCCCAGTCCCACGCGCCCGTGTCGTCGTG
>JBKJIN010000090.1:0-45902 GCA_046598425.1 Marmoricola sp.
GCGACGACCCGGAGCCGTACTCCTTGCCCGACAGGATGACCAGCGGCACACCGGCCTCCTGGTAGGCGACGGACGCGTCATAGATGGTGGTCTGCTCGCCACCGGCCAGGAAGTTCCTGGTGAAGCCGCCCTCGACATCGTCGAGCAGCAGGTTCTTCAGGCGGATGTTGGCGAAGGTGCCGCGGATCATGACCTCGTGGTTGCCACGGCGCGAGCCGTAGGAGTTGAAGTCCTTGCGCTCGATGCCGTGCTCGGCGAGGTAGACCCCTGCCGGACTGTCTGCCTTGATCGAACCTGCCGGGCTGATGTGGTCGGTCGTGACCGAGTCACCGAGCTTGGCCAGGACGCGCGCACCCGTGATGTCCTCGACGGGCGTGGTGTCCATGGACATGCCGTCGAAGTACGGGGGCTTGCGGACGTAGGTCGAGTCATCGGCCCAGTCGAAGGTCTTGCCCTCAGGGGTCGGCAGCGACTTCCAGCGCTCGTCGCCGGCGAACACATCGGCGTAGTCCTGCGCAAACATCTCCTGGCTGATCGAGGAGGCGATGGTGCGCTCGACGTCGTCCGGGATGGGCCAGATGTCCTTGAGGAAGACCTCGTTGCCCGAGGTGTCGGTGCCCAGCGCCTGGCTCTCGAAGTCGAAGTCCATCGTCCCGGCCAGCGCGTAGGCGATGACGAGGGGCGGCGACGCCAGGTAGTTCATCTTCACGTCCGGGTTGATGCGCCCCTCGAAGTTGCGGTTGCCCGACAGCACCGACACGACGGCGAGGTCGTTGTCGTTGATGGCCTTGGAGATCTCGTCGCTCAGCGGACCGGAGTTGCCGATGCAGGTGGTGCAGCCGTAGCCGACCAGGTGGAAGCCGAGCTTCTCGAGGTAGGGCCACATGCCGGCCTTCTCGTAGTAGTCGGTGACGACCTTGGAACCCGGCGCCATCGACGTCTTCACCCACGGCGCGACGGTGAGGCCACGGTCGACGGCGTTCTTGGCCAGCATGGCTGCGGCCATCATGACCGACGGGTTCGAGGTGTTCGTGCACGAGGTGATCGAGGCGATCGTGACCGCACCGTTCTCGAGCTCGAAGCTGGTGCCGTCCGCCAGGGTGACCGGGATCTTGGCGTCGACGTTCGAGCTGTACGACGGCAGCTCACCCGCGAACGCGGAGGCGGCGTCGGAAAGCTGGACCCGGTCCTGGGGGCGCTTGGGGCCAGCGAGGCTCGGGACCACGGTGGCCAGGTCGAGCTCCAGCTTTTCGGAGTACCGGGGCTCGGCGGACGGGTCGTGCCAGAGGCCCTGCTCCTTGGCGTAGGCCTCGACCAGCGCAAGCTGCTCGGCGGACCGACCGGTGAGCTTGAGGTACTTGATGGTCTCCTCGTCAATCGGGAAGACCGCGATCGTGGAGCCGAACTCCGGGCTCATGTTGCCGATGGTCGCGCGGTTCGCGAGCGGCAGCACGGAAACGCCCGGGCCGTAGAACTCGACGAACTTGCCGACGACGCCGTGCTTGCGGACCATCTCGGTGATAGTCAGCACCAGGTCGGTCGCGGTGGTGCCCTCGGGGAGGTCGCCAGAGAGCTTGAAGCCGACCACGCGCGGGATCAGCATGGAGACCGGCTGGCCGAGCATGGCTGCCTCGGCCTCGATGCCGCCGACGCCCCAGCCGACGACGCCGATGCCGTTGACCATGGTGGTGTGCGAGTCGGTGCCGACGCAGGTGTCGGGGTAGGCCTGCAGGACTCCGTCCACGACGCCGGTGAAGATAGTCCGGGCCAGGTGCTCGATGTTCACCTGGTGGACGATGCCGGTGCCCGGCGGGACGACCTTGAAGTCGTCGAAGGCGCCCTGGCCCCAGCGCAGGAACTGGTAGCGCTCGCGGTTGCGCTCGTACTCGATCTCGACGTTCTTTTCGAACGCCTCCGGGGTGCCGAAGACGTCGGC
Organism: Marmoricola sp.; assembly: GCA_046598425.1. Taxonomy (GTDB): domain Bacteria; phylum Actinomycetota; class Actinomycetes; order Propionibacteriales; family Nocardioidaceae; genus Marmoricola. The sequence goes on from JBKJIN010000090.1 coordinate 1,937, forward strand.
CATCACGGAGTGGTCGATGACCATCTCGGCGGGCGCGAGCGGGTTGATCTTGGTCGCGTCGCCGCCGAGCTCGGCCATCGCCTCGCGCATGGTGGCGAGGTCGACGATGCAGGGGACGCCGGTGAAGTCCTGCATGATCACGCGGGCCGGGGTGAACTGGATCTCCTTGTCCGGCTGCGCGTCTGCGTCCCAGGCACCCAGGAAGCGGATGTCGTCGGCGGTGATGTTCGCGCCGTCCTCGGTGCGGAGCAGGTTCTCCAGGAGGACCTTCAAGGAGTACGGAAGCGACGCCACCGCACCTTCCGGGACGCCCTCGCCGGTCACGGCGTCGAGCCGGAAGATCTCGTAAGCCTTGCCCTGGACGTCCAAGGTGGACTTCGCACCAAAACTGTCGACGCTCGCCATCGGCGTTCTCCTCGTTGCTCGCGGGTCTCCGGCACACATCTTGCCCACCCCAACTGGCGCGAGGGAAGGAAGGATTGCCTAACTTTGCTGACACTCAAACTATCTTGACGTCAAGATACACGATATCAAACATCTCTTTCCGGATCCACCGTCGCGAGCGGCACGACCTCTAGCCTTCAGCCATGATCGCCTTAATCCGCCGTACGCCGTGCGCCGTGCTGCTCGCCGCCCAGCTCGCAGGTGTGCTGCTGTACCCGTTCCTCGAGGACTCCTTCGCCGGGCGTCAACTGTTCGCGCTCTTCGGCCTGGTGGTCCTGACGCTGGCGGTCGTCGCCGTACGCGCCACTCCCCTGCTCTCCTGGGTCGCCGTGCTGATCGCGCTCCCCGCGGTCGCACTGCTGGTCGTCCAGGTGGTCACCACCAACGAGGACCTGGCCCCGTGGGCGTCCGGCTTCGAAGCGGTCCTGTACGCGTACGCCGCGGCCGGGATGCTCGTCTACATGCTCGATGACGACCACGTGACCACCGACGAGCTCTTCGCGATCGGCGCGGTGTTCACCCTGCTCGCCTGGGCCTTCGCCCACACTTACGTGGTCGTCCAGGCGGTCGACCCCGGCGCGTTCACCGCCGCGATCGACCCGGCAGCCGACCGCACCTGGACCGAGCTGCTTTTCCTCTCGTTCACGACGCTCTCCAGCACGGGCCTCTCGGACGTCGTACCCGTGACCGGGCACTCCCGGAGCGTGGTGATGCTCGAGCAGGTGGCGGGCCTGTTCTACATCGCAATGGTCGTGACCCGCCTGGTCGGACTGAACGCGTCCCGGAAGCTCCGCAGCTAGCGCGGACGTTCCACCAGCGCCACGCACTCCACGTGGTGCGTCATCGGGAACAGATCGAAGGACCGCAACTCGGTGAGCGTGTAGCCCCGCTCCGCGAAGTAGGCCAGGTCTCGGGCCAGCGCCGCCGGGTCGCAGGCGACGTACGCGACCGCCCGCGGGGCCAGGTCGACGACGGCGTCCACGACCTTCTTCCGGGCACCCTCGCGCGGCGGGTCCAGGACCACGACGTCGGCGTACGTGTCCAGGTCGCGCAGCACCCGGTCGACCCGGCCGGCGTGGGTCTTCACGTGCCGGTACTCGCGCAGGTTCGCCTTGGCCAGGTCGCTGGCGCGGCGGTCGCCCTCGATGGAGAGCACGACCCCGGTCTCGCCGACCGCGTCAGCAAGGAAGGCCGAGAACAGGCCGACGCCGGCGTACAGGTCGACAGCGCGCTCGCCGGGTTGCGGGGCCAGCAGCTCCATGACTGTGGTCACCAGCGCGCTCGGGGCGCCCGGGTGAACCTGCCAGAAACCGTCGGCGGCGACGTCGAACCTCCGGCCGAGCACCACCTCAGCCACGGTCTCGAGGGACGGTGGTTGCCCGGTCAGCGCCACCCGCGCGTCCGGGGCGGCGATCAAGCAGTCCTGGACCGTCACCACGTCGTGCGAGTGGTTCTTGCGCAACCCGTACTCGCCGTCCGGCAGGCCGACGTACTGCATCCGGGTGCGCCAGCGCAGGCCGTCGTTCGAACCGGCGACCTGCTCGACGAAGACCGGGCGCTCGATCCCGGCCAACCGCTGGAGCTGCTCTGCGACGACCGCGGCCTTCAGCCGGCGCTGGGCCGGCAACGCCACGTGCTGGAAGTCGCAGCCGCCGCAGCCACCGGGGTGCGCGAGCGGGCACGGCGCCTCGACCCGGTCCGGCGACGCCTCCAGGACCTCAACGGCGTCCCCACGGAAGAACCGCTTGGAGACCCCGGTGATCTCGACGACCACCAACTCGTCGGGCAACGCGTGCCGGACGAAGACCACGACCGTGCCCGCGTCGGGCTCGTCACCGGCCGGAACCCGGGCGACCATGTGGCCGCCGTGCGCCACCGGCCCGATCCGGGCCTCGACCCGGTCGCCGACTGCGTACGCCGGAGCTGCGCCTGCCCCTGGGCTCACTTCCCGATCCTTCCACGTCGCACGTCGCCCGGACGCGACCGCAGGAGTTCCCAATCCTCGCGTTCCTTGGCGACCTCGGAGCCCTTGAGCTGGTACGGGACGGACGTGACCATCACCCCGGGGGTGAACAGCAGCCGGCCCTTGAGACGCAGCGCGGTCTGGTTGTGCAGCAGTTGCTGCCACCACTTGCCGACGACGTACTCGGGGATGTAGACCGCCACCACCCCGCGCGGGTTCGCCTCGCGGATCTCCACGGCGTACTGCACGATCGGCCGGATGATCTCCCGGTACGGCGAGTAGAGCACTTTCAGCGGGACGTCCACCCGGCGCTCGTCCCAGTCCTCCATCAGCTGGTCGGCGTCACCCTGCTCGAACCCGACCGAGACCGCCTCGAGGAGGTTGGGACGGGTCGCCTTCGCGAACGCGATCGCCCGCATCGTCGGCTTGTGCAGCTTGGAGACCAGCACGATTGCGTGCACCCGGGTCGGCATGATCGGATCCTCGTCCCCAACGACCAGCTCCGCTGCCACCCGGTCGTAGTGGCTGCGGATGCCCTTCATGATCGCGTAGAAGGCGAACATCGCGATGATCGTGATCCAGGCGCCGGCGAGGAACTTGGTCAGCAGCACGATCACGAGCACGACCGCGGTCATGCCGAGACCGAAGGTGTTGATCGCCCGCGACCGGAACATCCGGCGCCGCTCGGCCGGGTCCGTCTCGGTCTTCAGGTGCCGCGTCCAGTGCCGGATCATTCCCAGCTGGCTCAGGTTGAAGGAGACGAACACCCCGACGATATAGAGCTGGATCAGCTTCGTGGTCTGCGCGTCGAACGCGAAGATCAGGATGATCGCCATCACCGCGAGGAAGACGATCCCGTTGGAGTAGGCCAACCGGTCGCCACGCGAGCCCAGCGCTCGCGGCGCGAACCCGTCCTTGGCGAGGATCGATCCCAGCACCGGGAACCCGTTGAAGGCTGTGTTCGCGGCAAGAACCAGGATGATGCCGGTCACCGTGACGACGAAGTAGAAGCCGGGACGGAAGTCGTGGAAGACGCTCTCGGCGATCTGCGAGATCACCGGGTGCTGCTTGAAGTCGTCCGGCAGCGCCCCCCCGGTAGCGGTGCGCAGCCGCTCGAGGTGGTGCGGGTCGACGTACCGGATACTCATCTCCCGGGCCAAGACGATCACGCTCATCATCATCGAAATCGCGATCATCGCGAGCAGGAGCAGCGTGGTCGCCGCGTTCTTGCTCTTCGGCTTCTGGAACGCCGGCACACCGTTCGAGATCGCCTCGACGCCGGTGAGGGCCGCGCACCCGGAGGAGAACGCCCGGGCCAGCAGGAAGACCAGCGCGATCTGGCCGATCGGTTCCTCCAGACCGGGCTCGGCCACGATGGTGAGCTCGGAGCTCTCCGCGTCCCTCAGATCGCCGGTGAGGAGCTGGAGCAGCCCGTAGCCACACATGCCGAGGATGGCCACCATGAACAGGTAGGTCGGGATCGCGAAGAAGGTCCCGGACTCGCGGACCCCTCGCAGGTTCAGCGCGACCAGGACGACCACCGCGACGGCGGCGGCGATCGGTTCGTGCCCGATCAGCGCCGGGATGGCACCGGCGGCGTACTGCGCCGCCGAGGAGATCGAGACCGCGACGGTGAGGATGTAGTCGACCAGGAGCGCCGAGGCGACCGTTACTCCCGCGTTCCTGCCCAGGTTGACGGTCGCGACCTCGTAGTCCCCGCCGCCGCTTGGATAGGCGTGCACGTTCTGCCGGTACGAGGCGACGACCGTGAACAACACCACCGCAACCGCGAGGCCGACCTTCCAGCTGAACGAGTACGCCGCGGCACCGGCCGCCGCGAGCATGATGAAGACCTCGTCCGGCGCGTAGGCGACCGAGGAGAGCGCGTCACTGGCGAAGACGGGTAAGGCGATGCGCTTCGGGAGCAAGGTCTCGCCGAGCTGAGAACTCCGGAGCTTGCGACCGAGGATGATCCGCTTGGAGACGCCACCGACACCCATGAGTCGAGGCTACCGAGTGCCCGAGCTTGCTCGTGGCCGAGTGGCCAAGAGCTCGTTGACGAGTGCAGAGAGGATCACGAGCGACAACGTTAGGGCATCTGCGCGCACCGGATCGCACGGCACACCCGCGGAGTGCAGTAGCGTTTCGATCGTGCACGTTGTGATCATGGGATGCGGCCGGGTCGGTTCGACCCTGGCGCGCTCTCTCGAGGACCGGAACCACACCGTCAGTGTGATCGACAGCAACCCGGACTCGTTCCGGCGGCTGGGCCCCTCGTTCAACGGGCTGAAGGTCACCGGCTACGGCTTCGACCAGCAGGTTCTCGCTGACGCGGGCATCAAGCGGGCCGACGCCTTCGCAGCCGTGAGCAGCGGCGACAACTCCAACATCATCGCGGCCCGGGTGGCCCGGGAAACCTTCGGGATTCAGCAGGTCGTCGCCCGGATCTACGACCCCGGCCGCGCCGAGGTCTACCAGCGCCTCGGCATAACCACCGTCGCGACCGTGAAGTGGACCGCCGACCAGGTCCTGCGCCGGCTGCTGCCGGTCGGTGCCGAGCCCGACTTCCGCGACCCCTCCGGCACGATCCGCCTCGACCAGGTCCCGGCCACCGAGCCGTGGGTCGGCGAACGCACGGTCAGGTTCCAGGAGCAGTCCCGGTGCCGGATCGCTTGGATCGACCGCCTCGGCGAGGGCATGCTGCCAACCCGGGAGTCGGTGATCCAAGAGGGCGACCTGCTGCACGTCGTCCTGCGTGAGGAGAACGCGACCCATGCCTACAACGTCATCGAGCACGGACCGGAGGAGGAGTAGCCGATGCGCGTTGCCATCGCCGGAGCCGGTGCCGTCGGCCGGTCCATCGCCAGCGAGCTGATCGCGAACGGCCACCAGGTCCTGCTGATCGACAAGGAACCGCGGTCGATCAAGCCCGAGCGCGTCCCGGACGCCGAGTGGCTCCTGGCCGACTCCTGCGAGCTGTCCTCGCTCGAAGAAGCGCGCCTCGAGCATTGCGACGTCGTGATCGCTGCGACCGGTGACGACAAGGCCAACCTGGTCACCGCACTGCTGGCGAAGACCGAGTTCGGGGTCCCCCGCACCGTCGGCCGGGTCAACCACCCGGATAACGAGTGGCTCTTCACCGAGGCCTGGGGCGTCGACGTCAACGTCTCGACTCCGCGAATCATGTCGGCGCTGGTCGAGGAGGCCGTGAGCGTCGGCGACCTGGTGCGGCTCTTCACGTTCCGCCAGGGCAGCGCCAACCTGGTCGAGATGACGCTACCTACGAACTCGCCGTACGTCGGCAAGCAGTCGGGGCTGATCCCCTTCCCCGACAACTGCTCGCTGGTCACGATCCTGCGCGACGGTCAGGTCTACACCCCGACGCCGGAGCAGCCGGTCGAGGCGGGTGACGAGCTTCTCTTCGTCTGCCACGCGGACGTCGAGGAAGAGCTCGAGCGGATGCTCAACCCCGGCTCGCACCACTAGGCCTTTTCACTACTAGGCCTTTGTCCATTAGGAGTTCGCAGGGGTCCGGTTCCGGCTCAGCAGCCAGACCATGCCCGCGAGCGCCGCGATCTGCAGCGGCCAGCCCATCGCGAGCTTGCTCGCGCCCAGGGCTGCGACCGCGGAGTCGTCTTCCCACCAGCCGTTGCGGCCGGCCAGGTAGATCGGCGCCTGGACGGCGACCCGGAGCAGGCAGGGTGCGACCAGGAACCAGGTGAGCCGGCTGCACAGCCGGACGATGTTGCGGTCCGCCCGCCACGCGGTCGGGTCCCCCGTGACGCTGCCCACCAGGAACCCCACCAGCGGCCACCGGACCACGATCGAGAAGGTCATCAGCGTCGAGTACGCCGCGTTGTAGAGGATCCCGGGCAGGAAGTAGGCCAGTGCCTGGTCACTGGCGTCACCGCCACCGCGGGCTGCACGCCACGCGAAGAGAGCGCCGATCCCGATGCCGACCAGGCTGTTGATGACGAACTGCACCGACGAGCGAGCGATGAGGCGGGCGACCAGCAGCAACACGGCGCAGGCCACCGAGATGACCAGCGCGAGCCGGAGGTCGTGCGTGGTCAGGAACAGAACCGTGAAGGCCGCCGTCGGGACCGCGGCCTCGAGCATCCCGCGTCGGCCGCCGAGCGCCTTGGCGAGCTCGCCGCGGACGATCTCCTCGACGGTGCGCTCGGCGACAGGTACGTGCGTCGGGTTCCCGGACGCGGGTCCCCCTTCGGATTCGGTCACAGGTCCCTCAGTAGCGCAGGTCGTAGCGCGGGTTGTAGATGATCCGGACACCGCCTTGGACGCCGATCCGGCCGGTGACCCGGATCGCCCTGCCGGGGAAGATCCCGGCGATGCGACGACGGCCCAGCCAGAGCACGGTCACGGTCCCGGTCCCGTCGTACAGCTCGGCCTCAAGAGCCGGTACGCCGCCGCGCGGACGGAGCGTCACGGTGCGCAGGGTTCCCTGCACCGTGACCAACTCGCGGTCCGGGGCGTCGGCGATCCGCAGGCAGCCGGCCTTGGCAACGTCACGCTGCAGGTCGACGGCCTCGGCGTGCGCCTGGCTCGCCCACTGGCGGAGCCCGCTGCGCAGGCGTCCTGGGGTGTTCGGCATGGCTCCAGCCTAGTTCTTAGTTGGTGCGCCGGTGGCCGTCGGCCAGATCAGCGGCGACCTCGTCCGGGGTCTGCGGCCTGGCCTCGGGCGGCAGCCGCAGCGGGAGCGGCGTTCCCGGGGCCATTGCCTCGGGGCCGCGTCGTACAGCCACGGTTCGGATCGCCTCCTCGTAAAGGGCTGCGTACGCAGCGTCCTGGGCCGGCCGGCCGGCGATCGTCGCCCGCAGGAACCAGCGCGGACCGGTCCAGCCGATCACCCGCGACGGCTGCACCAAGGGCTCGCCCTCCGGCCCGGCGACTGGGACCTCGCAGTACAGCTCGGTGCCGAACGGGCCTTGCTGCTCGCGCGCGGTCCCTCCGCGCTGGGTGGTGTCGGCGGCGATCTCACCGCGGGCCTCCTCCCAGAGGTCCCCGCCCCGCGACGCGGCGAAGGCGCGCATCTCCACGACCCCCTCCTCGCCGAGCATCATCAGCGCGAGCACGGTGCCGCTCTCCTCGTCGACCTGGAGGCGGAGCTCCAGACCGTCCGAGGGGGTGACCAGCAGGCTGCCCAGGTCGATGTAGGTGGCGTCGGGATCGAGGTCGTCGATGTCGACCGGTCCCGCCGGCTCGGCGTCTCCGCCGGCGGCGGCGTGCTCGGCCTCGGCGCTCTCGACCGACTCCTCGACGGACTCGCTCCTGCGTCGCAGTCTCATGCGAACCCTCCTGTGGATCCGTAGCCGCCGACACCCCGGGCGGAGTCGGGCAGCGCGTCGACCTCGATGAACTCGGCAGTCTCGAAGCGCTGGATCACCAACTGGGCGATCCGGTCACCGCGGGCGAGCACGATCGGCGTGCCCGGGTCGAGGTTGATCAGGCAGACCTGGATCTCGCCACGGTAACCCGCATCGATCGTGCCAGGCGCATTGACGACGGAGAGGCCGCTGCGGTGGGCGAGCCCGGAGCGCGGGTGCACCAGGGCGACGTACCCCTCGGGCAGAGCCAGCGCGATGCCGGTCGGGACCAGCCGCCGCTCGCCCGGGGCCAGGGTGACGGCCTCCCGGGCGAAGAGGTCGACCCCCGCGTCGCCGGGCTGCGCGTACGCCGGCAGCGGGAGGTCGGGGTCGAGTCTGTTGATCTGGATCGCTACCACGCTGAGGGACCCTACCCGCGTAGTCCTACCAGCGGGATGTCAGGCTTTGCCCTGACCTCGACCAGACCGTGCCGCGAGCAGGAGGGAGCCACCGGATGCCGACCGAGTACCAAGAACGCCTGTACGTCCCGCTGCGCTGGTGGGTGCAGGCCACGATGTTCCTGGCTACCGTCTGGCTCGCCTTCATCGTCGCCCTCCCGACCTGGATCGCCTGGACCGGGAGCGGGGCGCTGCTCGCCGTCGTCTTCGGGATGTTCGCCTGGATCGGCGCCAGCAGCGTCGAGGTCCGCGACGGCGTCCTGTACGTCGGACCGGCCCAGATAGCGCTGCAGCACCTCGGGTCGGTCGAGCCGCTGGACAAGGAGGCGACCCGCCGGGTACACGGGGTCGACGCCGACGTCCGCGCCTTCCTGCACACCCGTCCGTACATCTCCCAGGCGGTGAAGATCACGATCACCGATCCGGACGACCCAACGCCGTACTGGCTGGTCTCCACGCGGCACCCGCGGAAGCTGGCGGCCGCCCTGTCCGCGCCCCTGGGCGGACCGCTGACCACGCCGTCCGACCCTCGCTAGAGTTACCAGCGCAGCCGCACCCACGACCCGACGAGACCCGAGGTGATGATGTCGAAAAGTCTGGAGCAGCAGGACAGCTCCAAGGTCTGGGCCGCCTTCTCCGTGGTTGCCGCGCTCCTGGCCGCCACCGTGGCGCGCAAGGGCCTGAGCGCCTCCTGGAAGGCCGCCACCGGCAAGGAACCGCCGGCCAACCCGGCCGATCCGGAGGTCGCCCTGTCCGAGGCACTGCTCTGGGCCGCGGTCAGCGGAACCCTGGTCGCGGTCGCGCGGATGCTGGCGGCCCGACGGGCAGCCGACTACTACGCGCGTTCCACCGGCAAGTTGCCGCCAGGCGTACGCGGTGACGCCTGAGCACCATCTGACGGACAAGACGAACAGCCGCCGACCCTGAGGTCGGCGGCTGTTGGCGTTCGGCGAGCGCTGCGGTGCTGTTCAGGCACAGTCCCGGCAGATCATCTTCTTCTCGTTGGCCAGCTGGCTGCGGTGGTGCACCAGGAAGCAGCTCATGCAGGTGAACTCGTCATCCTGCTTCGGCATCACCTCGACCGCGAGCTCCTCGTGGCTCAGGTCGGCGCCGGGCAGCTCGAACGACTCAGCAGCCTCGGTCTCGTCCTCGTCGACCTTGCCCGAGTTCTTGTCGTGGCGCCGCGCCTTGAGCTCCTCGAGGCTGTCCTCGTTCTGCTCTTCCTCAGTCTTGCGCGGTGCGTCGTAATCGGTAGCCATCGTCCCTCTCCTGCCCCCGTCGTCTGTTCCCGTCCCCAGGCCGAGCCAGGCGAATCTGCCTGGTCCTCGCCGGGAGATCTCCCCGGACCGCCTCAATGAGACGGCGGGCAGATTGTGCACCACGCAGAGCGAAAGTGCACGTTCATCGGGCTAAACCTCCCGAACGGAGTCCTTAACACCCTCGCCGGGCTGGTTGTTCCCGGTGGTTGCGGGTCACTTCCGGGGTCACTTCCGGGGTCACTGCGGTGTGGCGGCCAGGAAGCCGCACGAGACGATCAAGTTCCGGAACTCGTCGTACGACGCGACCGGGGCGGCAACCACAAGGATCCGGCCCGCGGCGCCGGTGAGCACCTCGGTGCGGGCTCCGGCCTCGCGCGCGACGAGGGCTCCCCCGGCGTAGTCCCAGGGCCCTCCGATGCCCTCCTCGACGTACCCGTCCAGGCTGCCGTCGGCGACGGCGCAGAGGTCGAGGGCGCAGGACCCGAAGCGGCGCACGTCGGCGACCGCCGGCAGCAGCTTGCTGAAGGTCGCGGCCTGGCTGACCCGTAGGGCGCGCTCGTAGGAGAAGCCGGTCGCGACCACCGCTCGGGCGACGGGCACCGGCTCGGCTACCGCGATCGGGACGCCGTTGCGCCGTGCTCCACGTCCCCGGACCGCGGTGTACTCCACTCCCTGAGCGGGGTTGAGGACGACGCCCACAGCGACCTCGCCGTCGACCTCGACGCCGATCGAGACGGCGTAGTTCGGCAGTCCGTGCGCGTAGTTCACGGTCCCGTCGATCGGGTCGACGACCCAGCGCACCCCCGAGGTCCCGATGACGTCGTCCCCCTCCTCACCGAGGACCGCGTCATCGGGGCGGGCGTCCCGGAGCCAGGCCCGGATCAGCTCCTCGCTGGCACGGTCGGCCTCGGTCACGATGTCGGTCGCGCTGCTCTTCGTCTCCGCGACCTGAACACCGTCCTCGCGCCAACGCCGGATCAGCGCACCGGCGTCCCTGGCGATCGCGACCGCCAGGTCACCGAGCTCGTCGAGGTCGACTGCCATCTCAGTCCGAGCCGCCCAGAGCCGGCCGGGGCCCGCGGGGGTTCGGACAGCAGCCGGCCGAGCACACGTCCCACGCGGCAGGGACCAGTCCGACCGCCCGGCGCTCGACGGGCACACCGCGCTCGACCGCAGCACGCTCGAGCAGCAGGTCGCGGACCATCGCGACGAACCGGGGGTCGACGCCTGCGGTGGCCGCTCGCTCGCAGGCCATCCCGAGCCCGGCGGCGGTGGCGAGCGCCTCGGTGTCGAGGTCGTAGGCCACCTCCATGTGGTCGGAGACGAAGCCGATCGGCACCAGGACCGCGGCCTGAACCCCGGCAGCGTGCAGCGCCCTCAGGTGGTCGTTCACATCCGGCTCGAGCCACGGCACTGTCGGCGGCCCGGAGCGGGAGCAGTAGACCAGCGCGGCCGGGAACCGGTGCCCGGTCTCCTCCTGGACCCGCTGGCTGATCTCGTCCATCACCGTCGTGTGCTGGTGGACGTACGCGCCACCGGCCGGTCCGCTGCTGCCGTTCATGACGTCGGGGATCGAGTGCGTCACGAAGACCAGGTGCGCCTCGCGGCGACTACCCTCCGGCAGCAGCGCGAGGGCGGCCAAGGTCGCGTCGACGTTCGGCTCGACGAAACCCGGGTGGTTGAAGTAGGCGCGGAGCCGGTCCAGCCGCGGCGCTCCCGGTACGGCGGCGACCGCGCCGGCCAGGTTCTCCCGGTACTGCCGACACCCCGAGTACGACGAGTACGCCGAGGTCATGATGCAGGCCGCCCTGGTGATCCCGTCGGCCTTCATCTGCTCGAGGGTCGCGGTCAGGTACGGATCCCAGTTCCGGTTGCCCCAGTACACCGGGACGTCGATCCCGTTGCTGGCGAAGTCCTCCCGGATCGCCGCGAGCAGGTCCCGGTTCTGGTCGTTGATCGGGCTGCGGCCACCGAACAGCGCGTAGTGCGCGCCGACTTCAACCAGCCGCTCGTCAGGGATGTCCTTGCCCGCGGTGACGTTGCGGAGGAACGGGACGACGTCCTCGGGCTTCTCCGGCCCTCCGAACGAGACCAGCAGCAGGGCGTCGTACGGCTGGACCGTGTCAACAGCGTCTCCGGAGGGCATGAGGGGAATCCTAGGAGCCGATCCCCAGTCCAGCGACGTATGGTCGTCGCGCCATGCTCGATTCCTACCGCCGCGTCTTCGCCCACCGGGGCTCGCTCGCGTTCTCCGCGACCGGACTTCTGGCCCGGCTCCCGATCTCGATGATGACGCTGGGCATCGTCATCCTGATCAGCTCCATTACCGGCTCATACGCCTTAGCCGGTCAGGTCTCGGCGGCCTTCGTGATCGGCAACGCGCTGGTCGCGATCCAGCACGGGCGGCTCGCGGACCGTTTCGGGCAGACCCGGGTCCTATACGTCGACGCGGTCGGCTTCGCGCTGTTCACCGGCCTCCTGGTCCAGTCGGCCACCCACGAGTGGGACCAGCCCTGGACGCACGTCTTCGGAGCCCTCGCGGGCGCCGCGATGCCGCAGATCGGCTCGCTGGTCCGCGCCCGGTGGGCCCACGTGGCCGCCGACGACCAGGAGCGGCACACGGCGTTCGCCGTCGAAGCGGTCGTCGACGAGGTCGTCTTCGTCGCTGGCCCGGGACTCGTCACCTTCCTCTCGACGGTCTACGCCCCCCAGACCGGTCTGGTCGTCGCGATCGTCCTCGGCACCGTCGGCACCGTCCTGCTCGCCGCGCAGCCCCGGACCGCTCCGCCGGCACACCCCGTCTACCAGGAGACGGTCCAGGACCCGATGCCGTGGTCCCGGCTGCTCCCGATCGCACTCGCGGCGATCGCCCTGGGCGGCGTCTTCGGGGCGCTGGAGGTCGCGACCGTGGCGGTCGCCGAGGACGAGGGACTCAAGGCCGCAGCGGGCATCCTGCTCGCCGTCTTCGCCTCGGGGAGCCTAGTCGCCGGGCTGGTCTCCGGAGCGATCACCTGGAAGCGCCCCGACGTGCGCCGCTTCCAGATCGGGATCGCGGTCCTGGCGCCGGCGATGCTGGTGCTGCCGTTCCTCGACAGCCTGGTTGTGCTCGGCCTGTTCCTGCTCGTGATCGGCACCGCCCTCGCGCCGACGCTGATCGCGATCATCTCGCTGCTCGAGTCGACGACGCCGCGGTCCCGGCTGACCGAGGCGATGGCGGTCTTCCAAACCGGGATCTCGGCGGGTCTGGCTCCCGGGGCTTACTTCTCCGGGGTCCTGGCCGACCGCTCCGGCGGCTCCTCGGCGTACTGGGTCTGCGGCGCGGCCGGTGCGCTGACCCTGGCAGCAGCGCTGTCGTGCCGATCGGCCCCCGCTGGCGAGACGGCACCGACGCCGGAGCACTAACCTGCGGCCATGACTGCACCTGTCGAGAAGAGCGCCTGGCGCAACTGGTCCCGGTTAACGACCACAACCCCGTCGGAGGTGATCGCCCCGACCGGTACCGACGACGTGGTCGCCGCCGTCCGGCGCGCCCGGGATCTAGGCACGACGGTGAAGATGCCCGGCACCGGGCACTCATTCACCGGCATCGCCGCTCCGGAAGGCATCATGCTCAGCCCGAGCGGCCTGACCGGGCTGGTGGCCCTCGACGCCGACGCAAACACCGCGACCGCGAAGGCCGGGACCCCGCTGCACGTGCTCAACAGCGCCCTGGAGTCGCACGGACTCTCGCTGCACAACATGGGAGACATCGCCGAGCAGACCATCGCCGGCGCCACCTCGACCGGGACTCACGGCACCGGCGGGCTGGTGGCGTCCCTGAGCGCCCAGATCGACGGCCTCGAGCTGGTCACCGGCACCGGCGAGGTGCTCCGCGCGAGCGCGACCGAGAACCCGGACGTCTTCGCGGTCGCCCGGCTCGGGCTGGGCGCGCTCGGGGTGCTGACCGAGATCACCTTCAAGGTCGAGCCGATGTTCACCCTCGAAGCGCACGAGTTCCCGATGCTCTGGGACGAGGCGATGGCGACCTTCGACCAGCTCACCGCGGAGAGCCACCACGCCGAGATGTTCTGGTTCCCGCACACCGACCGGGTGCTGGCCAAGGAGAACAATCGGACCCTGGACGACCCCGAGCCGCTCGGCCGGGTCCGGCATTGGATCGACGACGAACTGCTCTCCAACAGGCTCTTCGGGCTGGTCAACCGGGTCGGCAATCTCCGGCCGTCGCTGATCCCGCGGATCAACAACCTCTCCGGGCAGGCGCTCTCCGAGCGGACCTACTCCGACGCTCCGCACCGGGTCTTCACCTCGTCCCGCTCGGTGATCTTCCGGGAGATGGAGTACGCCGTCCCCCGCGAGGTCGGCTTGGAAGCACTGCAGGAGGTACGCCGCTGGATCGACGCCTCCGACCTCACCATCTCGTTCCCGGTCGAGGTACGCACCACCCCCGCCGATGACATCGCGCTCTCGACGTCGTCGGGCCGCGAGTCGATGTACCTGGCGTTCCACATGAATGCCCAGACCGACCACACCGCGTACTTCGCCGGCGTCGAGGAGATCCTGCGCGGCTACGACGGTCGCCCGCACTGGGGGAAGCTCAACACCCGGACGGCCGCCGACCTGGCACCGGCGTACCCGCGCTGGGAGGAATTCCAGGCCGTCCGCGACCGCCTCGACCCGGACCGGGTCTTCAGCAACGCCTACCTGCGGCGCGTGCTGGGCGACTAGGTCGGGTCACCCGGTTTCGCGGCTGGCGGTGTCCTCAGACGCTGGCCGGCCCACTGGCCACCGGAGCCCGCCAGTTGCGCAGGATCGCCAGCACCCGCCAGGTGAAGCAGAGGACCATCCCGGGCAGGGCGACGGCGGCTAGCGCCCAGCCCTGCTCGTGCCCGAAGACCGCCCACGCGGCGCCGGCCAGCGCCGGGGTCGCGTAGAGCTCGCTGGAGAAGATCACCGGGACCCGGCCGGCCAGCAGGTCGCGGGCCATCCCGCCACCGATGCCGGTCACCATGCCCATCAGCGCGGCGGGCACCGGTCCGAGTCCGTAGTCGAGCGCCTTGAGCGCACCGGTGACGCAGAAGAGCGCCAATCCGGCGGCGTCGAAGACCGAGACCAACCGCTCCATCCGCCCCAGCGTCGGGTGGAAGACGAAGGTGGTGAGCCCCGCCGCGACCGGGACCAGCAGGTAGCGCCAGTCTGCGAGGGCTGTCGGCGGGGTCGCGTCGATCAGCACGTCGCGCAGGAACCCGCCGCCGAGGCCGGTCGTCCCGGCGAGGACGACGACGCCGAAGACGTCGAGGTGCTTGCGGACCGCCACGAGGCCGCCTGAGATCGCGAAGACGAAGATCCCGACGAGCTCGAAGACCAGCAGCAACGGAGAGTCGACGACCACACCCTGAGCCTAGTGCCGTTGATGCCGCGTCCTCGGGCGTGCCGCCCGCCAGCAGGGCAGCGGAAAGGTAGGCTCGGACCACGCGGAACGAAGGAGCAGGCGACGATGCAGCACCTCACCCCGGTGGGGCTGAGCGAGGACGGTACGGAACTCGTCCTGGTCAGCACCACGGGCGAGGAGTTCGCCGTACCGGTCGACCAACGTCTCCGCGCCACCCTGCGGGGTGACCGAGCCCGAGCCGGCCAGTGGGAGATGAAGATGGAAAGCGCACTGCGACCGCGCGACATCCAGGCCCGAATCCGGGCCGGGGAGTCCGCCGAGGACGTCGCCGCAGCCGCCCAGACGACCCTCGAGGCGATCATGCCGTTCGCCGCGCCGGTGCTCGCCGAGCGGGCGCACGTGGCCCAGACTGCGCTGAAGTCCTCGATCCGCCGCACCACGACCGAGGCGAGCCCGGTCGCCCGCACCCTCGACGAGGCGTCCCGCCAGTACCTCACCGCGCTCTCTGTCCGCGCCGACGATGTCGAGTGGGACGCCTGGCGGCGCGACGACGGCAGGTGGAGCCTGGTGGCGGAGTACATTGCCGACGACGACGTGCACCGCGCCGAGTTCACCTACGACCAGCCGGGTCGGTACGTCCTAGCCGAGAACGACCAGGCCCGGCTGCTGACCGGCGAAGCCGCGGCGGCTGCACCCCAGGAGTCGCCCGGACGTCGGCTCAGCGCTGTCCCGACGGTCTCCTTCGGTGACGAGCTCCCCCTCGGTGACGACGCCATCGAGCTGGTCCGGGAAGCCCCGGTCCCCGCGCCGGCCACGGCTCCGGCACCACCGACGTACGCCGAGCCGACCACCGACCTGACCGAGACCGCCCAGGCAGCACGGGCACCGCAGGTGCAGGCATCGATCGACGACCTGGCAGCGGACCACGCGGACGCGGACTGGATCGCCTCGACGGTTCCCGACCCGTCCGAAGCACCGGAGCCCCCGGCCGACCGTGAGCCCGAACCCGTCCAAGAAGTGGAGGCTCCCGCCCGGAAGAAGGGCCGGTCCTCGGTTCCGAGCTGGGACGAGATCATGTTCGGCGGCGGCAAGAGCGACTGACGGCGCTGCCGGCAACCTACGGTCCCGTACTGGACACCTTCTGTTACCGGTCAGTAACCTCACGCCATCGCGTGACGGGAAGACGCGTCCGGAGTTGAATGGGTAACTCCACCAGCCCCCAGTCCAGCCCAGCAGAAGAGGCACCATGTCCTACTTCGTCACCGGCGCTACCGGCTTCATCGGCCGCTACCTCGTCACCGAGCTCCTCGAGAACCGCGAGGGGGAGATCTACCTGCTATGCCGCGAAGGATCACGAGGCCGGCTCGATGCGCTGATCACCCAGTGGGGCGGCAGCCCGCGGCTGGTCCCGGTCATCGGCGACCTACGTGCCGACCAGCTCGGGGTGGATCCGGACTGGATCGCCGAGCACACCGGCAAGATCGACCACTTCTTCCACCTCGCCGCGATCTACGACATGACCGCCAGCGACGAGATGAACGAGGAGCTGAACGTCGGCGGCACCCGAGCAGCGCTCTCGCTCGCCGAGGCGGTCAACGCCGGCGTCTTCCACCAGGTCTCCTCCGTCGCCGCGGCCGGCGACTACCACGGGCTCTTCGACGAGTCGATGTTCGACGAGGGCCAGCGGCTGCCGTCGGCGTACCACCGGACGAAGTTCGAGTCCGAGAAGATCGTCCGCGAGGAGTCGTCGATCCCCTGGCGCGTTTACCGGCCCGCCGTGGTCGTCGGCCACTCCGAGACCGGCGCGATGGACAAGATCGACGGGCCGTACTACTTCTTCCCGTTGTTCAAGCGGATGCGCGACACCCTGCCGTCCTGGCTCCCGCTGATCGGCGTCGACCTCGGCGACACAAACGTGGTCCCGGTGGACTACGTCGCCAAGGCGATGGACTACCTGGGCCACCTGCCCGACCGGAACGGCGAAGCCTTCCACCTGGTCAACCCCGAGCCGCAGAACACCGTCGACCTGATCAACACTTTCGCGGCCGCTGCCAAGGCGCCGCAGTTCGCCGTACCGGTGGACCGCAGTGTGACCAACCGACTGCCCACGGCGCTGCTGCCCCGGCAGTTCAGGCCGGGCGCGCTCATCGGCGCCGCGCTACGGTCCGCCCCGGCGCACCTCGCCCTCAACCAGACCATGGGCCGGCTCGGCATCCCGGCCGAGGTGCTGGAGCACGCGTCATTCCCGTCGGTCTTCGCGTCCAGGTCGACCCAGAAGGCGCTCGCCGGCTCCGGGATCGCCGTACCGGACCTCGAGTCCTACGCCCCGGCCCTGTGGTCCTTCTGGGAGGAGATGCTCGACGACTCGATCACCTCCAACAAGGCCGCGGTCGCCGCGCTCAAGGGCAAGACCGTCGTCATCACCGGCGCCTCCTCGGGCATCGGCCTGGTGACCGCCGTCCAGGTGGCGAAGGCCGGCGCGATCCCGATCCTGGTCGCGCGCGGCAAGGACAAGCTCGAGCAGACCAAGGCGCTCATCGAGAGCCAGGGCGGAAAGGCCTACGCCTACGGCTGCGACCTCTCCGATCTGCAGGCGATCGACGCCCTCACGAGTCAGCTCTCAGGCGACTTCGAGCACATCGACTACGTGGTCAACAACGCCGGCCGCTCGATCCGGCGTTCCCTGAAGCTCTCCGAGGACCGCTTCCACGACTTCGAGCGCACCATGCAGCTCAACTACTTCGGCGCGATCCGCCTGGTGATGGGCCTGTTGCCGAAGATGCGCGAACAGAAGTCGGGCCACATCGTGAACATCTCCTCGATCGGCGTGCTCACCAACCCGCCCCGGTTCAGCGCGTACGTCGCGTCGAAGGCCGCCCTGGACGCCTGGAGCAACGTGGTCTCCAGCGAGCTCGTCGGCGACGGTGTGTCGTTCACCAGCATCCACATGCCGCTGGTCCGGACGCCGATGATCGCGCCCACCAAGATGTACGACCGGTTCCCGACGATCAGCCCTGGTCAGGCAGCCGGCAAGGTCATCTCGGCGCTGGTCGAGCGGCCGCACGAGATCAACACCCTCACCGGCAACCTCGGCTCGCTGGCGCATACCCTGGCCCCGAAAGCAGCCTTCCGGATCCTGCACCTGGCCTATCAGATCTTCCCGGACTCGGCAGCCGCGCGGGGCGAGGCCCAGCCCGCCCCGACCAGCGAGCAGGCGATGATGGCACGCGTGCTCAAGGGTGTCCACTGGTGAATCGGCGCTGAGGCGTGGCAGGCACGACGGAGGGCTCGTTCACCCGCGCCTTCTTCCGAAGCATGCTGCTACGGATCGGGCTGGCGACAGCCGCGATGGCACTTTCCTACGCTGGCGCGGGTATCGGCAAGCAGATCGACACCGCGTGGGCCCCGTTCCTGGGCGCCCTCGCAGGCCTGGCGCTCGGGATTGGGCTGGTCGTGCTCGTCCTGCGTCGGTTCGAGCCGCGCCCGCCGCGCCCCGGCGGTTGCTCGTGAGCGCGCCACTCGACCTCCGCGAGATCTTCGCCCGCGCCTGGTCCGGCGAGGCTACGATCCGCAGTCCCTGGTGGCTGCGGTGGATCCCGTTCCTGCCGACGGGCTTCACCTTCCGCACCGAGGCGGCGCCCGTCGAGGGAGTCGCTGCGCTGCCGTGACGAGGTCCGCTTCGAGGGCCCGGACGTGCTGCTCTACACGATCGAGATGCTCTTCGCCGCGATCGTCGTCGGGAAGCTCACGATGCGGCTACGGAGCACCTAGGTCGCCTTCAGTCCGGACCGGTCGCCACCGGGCGGCTCGGGTCCGCGACCCACTCGCTCCATGACCCGGGGTACAGCGCGGCGTCGATCCCGGCCACAGCGAGCGCCAGGATGTCGTGAGCGGCCGTGACTCCCGACCCGCAGTACACGCCGACCTCCGCATCCTCGCCGACCCCCTCGGCGGCGTACAGAGCGGCGATCTCGACCCCGGAGCGGAAGGTGCCGTCGACGCGGAGGTTGGTCCCGGTCGGCATATTGACCGCGCCGGGGATGTGGCCGGCCACCGGGTCGACGGGTTCGACGTCGCCGCGGTACCGCTCCGGGTTCCGGGCGTCGACGAGCACGGCCCGCTCGGCGAACCCGAGTACGTCGTCGACCTCGATCACCCGTAGCACACCCGGACTGGGCTCGAAGTCGCTGTTGACCGGCAGTCGCATCCCGTCCTCGACCGCCCCACCGGCTGCGACCCAGCCGGCCCAGCCGCCGTCGAGCACCCGGACGTCGGGGTGCCCGTGGTGACGCAGCAGCCACCAGGCGCGGGCCGCAGCACGGCCCTCCCAGTCGTCGTACACGATCGCCGGGCGGTCGGCTCGGACACCGGCCCGGCGCATGGCCGCGGCGAAAGTCTCCAGGTCGGGGAGCGGGTGCCGCCCCCGGTCCCCCGGCGGCGCCGCGAGGTCGCGGTCCAGGTCGACGTACTGGGCGTGCGGGACGTGCCCGGCGACGTACTCCCCCGGTCCGCCCGGACCCCCCATCTGGTACCGGACGTCGAGCACGGTCACCCGACCGAGGAGCGAGTCGAGTTCGGCGGCTGTGATCAGCGGGCTCATGGCATGATCCTCCCCGATGGCTGAACTTCACTTCTTCACCGGGACCATGGATTCCGGGAAGAGCACGCTCGCGCTGCAGACGAACCACAACCACGCCGCGCGTGGCCGGGTCGGTCGGATCTTCACCACCCAGGACCGGGCCGGCGAGGCGACCATCTCCTCGCGCCTCGGCCTCGAGCACGACGCCCTCGAGGTGCAGCCCGGCTTCGAGTTCTGGCGCTACGTCGTCGACTCGCTCACCCACGGCGCCCGGATCGACTACCTGATCTGCGACGAGGCCCAGTTCTACACGGCATTCCAGATCGACCAGCTCGCCCGGATTGTCGACGAGCTCCAGATCGACGTGTTCGCCTTCGGCATCCTCAGCGACTTCCGCACCCAGCTCTTCGAGGGGTCCCGACGACTGGTCGAGCTCGCCGACCGGACCCACGTGCTCCAGGTGGAGGCGCTCTGCTGGTGCGGCAAGCGGGCCACCCACAACGCCCGGACCGAGAACGGCGAGATGGTCACCGAGGGCGAGGTCATCGTCGTCGGTGACGTGGAGGACCGGGACACTGAACCAGCAGAGGTCGCCTACGAGGTCCTGTGCCGCCAGCACCACCGCCGCCGGATGACAGCCTCACGCGCCCGGGCCATCTCGATGGTGAGCGAGCCCCTCCCATTCCGTTGAGTTGGTCCTTGTGACGGGTTGAGTTCGACGTTCTGTCCGTCGCACTGCCCATCTCGACCGGTCACAAGGCCTAACTCAACAGACCACAAGGCCTAACTCAACAGACCAGGATCGGAATCTCCATCTCGACTGCGGTCAGGGACCCGTGGAAACCCACCAGCAGGTTCTCGTAGGGGAAATCCGCCATGCTGATCAGCGCGGTGCGTCCCTGTGCTGCGACCACGACGTCGCCGAGCCGCGGGCGCACCTGCGGTGCGACCGAACCGAACCAGCCCCGCTCGATCGCCTCGTCGCGGGCCAGCACGGTCGCGCGGTCGCCAAGGAACTCGCGCCAGGTCGCCAGGACGTCGTCCACCGCACGGCCCGAGCAGTACAGGTGCCGGAACCGCGCCTCGCCCCCGATCAGCTGGACACCGGAACGCAGCTCGGGGTGCTCGTCGATGTCGATCCGCGTCTCCGCCGGGCAGTCGACCATCCCGTGGTCCGCGAGCACGACCAGGCGCACACCCGGGTCGAGCGATTCGCGGAGCTGCTCCACGCTGGCGTCCACCGCGGAGAGCTGGGCCCGCCACTGCGGCGAGTCGACGCCGTAGCGGTGCCCGGTCCAATCGAGGTCCCCGTCGTACACGTAGGTCACCGAGGGGCTCTCGGAGGAGGCTGTCACCGCGGCGGCGATCCGTTCGCCGATCTTGTCGCCCTCGATGAAGTCCGCACCCCGGAAGCCGCTGAGCGTCAGACCCGAGTCCATGAACTCGCGCTTGCTCACGACGGTGGCGCTGACCCCGACCGAGCGGAGCCGCGCGAACGCGCTCGGGTTCGGCTGCCACTCCAGCGGGTCTACAACCTGCTTGTCCCAGAAGAGCGCGTTCAGGAGCTTGTCGGTGCCCGGGATCCGCGAGGTGAAGCCGACCAGGCCGTGCTCCCCCGGCGACAGCGCCGTGCCGAGCGAGGTGAGGCTGGTCGCGGTCGTGGACGGGACCCCGGCCAAGCCGTTCTGGTTCCTGGGTTCCGCCAGCAGCGAGTGCAGGTACGGCGCGTGCACCGCGTGCGCCTCGATCAGCCGGTGGCCCAATCCGTCGACCAGGAAGACCACGTACCGCTGCGCGGGCGGGAGGACCAGCGAGGTGGCGTGGAACCCGACGTCCGCGCCGAGCGCCGCCGCGACCGCAGGAAGGACGTCCCCGAGCGAGCGGCCGCCGTACGACGGCTCGACGAAGGTGGCATCGCTCACCGGGACTCAGTCCTGGGTACTGGCGGAGAGGCTGTCGGCGAACGCGAGCAACCGGTCCACCGAGGCCTGACCGTCGGCCGCCGAGCTGACCCGGATCGAGAAGTCGTCCGAGGCGACGACGCCGGTGTACCCGTGGTCGGCCTCGCACTGCGGGTCCGAACAGGTCGCCGGTTCGAGGTCGACCCGGTTGATGCCGCCCCACCCGATGGTGAGGACGGCCTCGGCCGGCGACGGGATCGTGCTGTGGGTGGCGGTGGCAGGGTTCGCGACCATCCGGTTCACCACCACGGACTTCACCTGCGCAAGCTTCACCGCTTCGGTCGACGTCGAGGTGTACGGCTCCGGCAGGAGGTCATCCGGGGCGTGCTCGTCGGTGTGGCAGAGGATCAGCCGGGTCGGGGTGAGCACCACCACGGTGATGTGGCGGCGCACCTCGTCGCGGTCGATGGTCGGCTCGTGGTGCACCAGGTAGGAGTCCACTCGCTCGCCGGCGACGGCGGCGGTGACTCCTGAACGGACGATGGCCGGGTAGTAGCCGCTCTGCTCGATGGCGGCGTCGAGTTCCGCGGTCTGGTCCTCGGAGGTCACAGGCATGGCCATCAGTCTGTCACGGAGGCCGGGCCCCGGTCAGTCGGGGATGGTGTCACCGGGGTGCACGGTCAGCCGGCGCGTGAACCAGTCAGACCGCGGGTCCTTCACCGGCTCGACCCGCACGGCGGCATCGAGTACCGCGACCCCGTCGAGCGTCGCGTGTACCAGACTCAGGTCGATGGCGCAGACCTGCTGCAGGTCGTTCTTCAGGTTCGCCACCCGTCGGAAAAGGTCCTCGACCGCCACCACGTCAACCGGGTCGCTCCCCCGGTGCCCGAAGAGCAGCGGCGCAGCCTTGATCGAGCGGACGGCCTCCTGCGCGTCCAGGCTGCTGATCGGGGGGATCAGGTAGGCGCGGTCGCCGACCAGTTCGGTGATCGCGCCGGAGATCGAGAACGAGACCGCAGGACCGAAGAGCGGGTCCTCCAGGCCGTCCAGCCGGACCGGTACGCCGGGGGGCGCCGTCCGCATCACCACGAAGCCGGGGTCGGTGACCCCGCTGGCCACCTTGGACAGCGTCTCGAACGCGTTCGTCATCTCGTCGCCGTCGGCGATGTTGCGCCACACGTGGCCCAGGTCCGGGCGCTGGCGCAGCGACTCCGCGGTCGCCTTCAGGACGACGTCCCAGCCGAGCGCCTCGCCAGCCGCGATCGCCTCGTCCGCCGAGGCGACCTGGATCCGGTCCCAGAGGTCGATCCCGTAGTGCCCGAGCAACTCCTTGGACTCCTCGAAGGTCAGTTCGCGACCCTCGGGTGCCTTGATCAGGAACTCCGCGATCATCCGCGTCGCTGCGTCCTGGTCGATGCCAGTGAGCTCCTCGTCCTCGTCCGGCTGCCGGGCGAGCCACGCGGCGTACTCCACGACCCGTGAGAGCGCCCGGACCGCCTGCTCGACGGCCGGGTACGACGGCACCGAGCCACGGCCTGCGGTGTTGCCAGCGAGGTCGGGGACCCGGAGCAGTTCGGGCACGCCCTCACGCCCGAGGAAGGTCGAGACGATCGGCTTGTCGGACTGCTCGGCCACGGCAGCCAGGGCGTTGGCGACCTCGGCGCCACCGGCGTTGAGCGGCGGGATGTAGATCGCCACGACGCCGTCGACGTCGGGGTCGTCGATCACGCTGTCGAGGGCGGTCTCGAAGTCCTCGGCGGTCGCTTCCGCGCCGAGTGCGACCGAACGGGTCACCTCGAGCCCGCTCCCAGCGGCGGCGTCGGCGGCCAGCAGACCGAGGGCGTCGGAGTTGCCGATGATCCCGACGTGCGATCCCCGCGGAAGCGGTTGGTGCGCGAGGAGCTGCGCGACGTCGAACATCTCGTCGAGGGTGTCCACCTGGATGACACCGGCCTGGCGGAACATCGCGTCCACGGCAGCCTGCGGAGCCTCGATCGCCCGGACGACGTGCCCCATCGGCACGCCCTGCGTCGTGCGACCGGAGCGGACCGCGATGACGGGTTTGTTCCGGGAGACCCGGCGGGCGATCCGGGAGAACTTGCGCGGGTTGCCGATCGACTCCAAATACAGCAGGACGACCTCGGTCGAGTCGTCCTCCTCCCAGTACTGGAGCAGGTCGTTGCCGGACACGTCCGCGCGGTTGCCCGCGCTGACGAACGTGGAGAGACCCAGACCCCGGCCACGGACCTTCTCGAGGATCGCCGAGCCGAGGGCA
Organism: Marmoricola sp.; assembly: GCA_046598425.1. GTDB lineage: Bacteria > Actinomycetota > Actinomycetes > Propionibacteriales > Nocardioidaceae > Marmoricola. The sequence goes on from JBKJIN010000090.1 coordinate 25,529, forward strand.
CCCGACTGGCAGAAGAAGCCGGCGCGTCCGCGGGGCGGCATCACCGGGGAGAGGGAGGCGTTCAGAGACACCTCCGCCGCGGTGTTGATGACGCCGAGCGCATTGGGGCCGATCAGGCGCAGACCGTAGGACCGGGCGAGCCCGACCAGGCGGCGCTGGAGCTGTCGCCCGCCCTCGCCGGTCTCGGCGAAGCCGGCGGAGATGACGATCAGTCCGTGGACCCCTTTGGCGGCGCAGTCGAGGACCACGTCCTGCACCGCGTCCGCGGGAACGGCGACAATCGCGACGTCGACATCGCCGGGGATATCCCCGACCCTTGCGTACGCCGGCATCCCAGCCACCGCGTCCGCCGCCGGGTTGACCACATATACCCGCCCGGCGTAGTCGCCGAGCACCAGGTTGCGCACCAGCGCCGCGCCGATCGTGTCCGAGCGCCGCGAGGCGCCGATCACCGCCACGCTGCGGGCGTTGAGGAACGACGCGATCGAGGCCGCCTCGGCGCGGTGCTCGCGTGCCGCCATCACCCCCATCGCAGTGTCGGTCGGATCGATGTTGAACTCGAGGTGCATTACCCCTTCGTCCCAGTCGCCCGCGACCTGGTAGCCCTGTTCGTAGAAGACCTGGAGCATCCGCTGGTTGTCGGGCAGCACCTCGGCGACGAACCGGTGCACGCCGCGCTCCCGGGCAGCCTGACCGAGGTGCTCAAGCAGGAGCTGCCCGATGCCGCGGCCCTGGTGGGCGTCCTGGACCAGGAATGCCACCTCGGCGTCGCCGGACGGCAGCAGTTCGTAGCTGGCCACCGCGAGGATCTTCTCCGCGACGGTGAGTACGAAGGCGACCCGCTCGCGGTGGTCGACGTTGGTGAACCGCACGAGGTCCCGCTCCGAGAGCGTCGGCATCGGCGCGAAAAAGCGGTAGTACTTCGACTGGTCCGAGACGTCGACATAGAAGGTGACCAGCGCGTCGGAGTCGCCCGGCGAGATCGGGCGCACGTGGGCGGTGCGCCCGTCGCGGAGCACCACGTCGGCTGCCCAGTGCGGCGGCCAGGTGTCCGAAAGGCTCGGTTCAGGATCGGACACGGTCACCCCAGAAATGTACCGGTCTCGTGGTCGCGGCGACATGACGGTCTCCGTACCGGCGGAAAGCCGGATCCGGCACCGCTGCGGCGCGCCCCGGCGCCGGATTCCCCCGCCCTGTTGGAAGAATGCGCACATGGCACGTCGTACCCCTGCACCGCCCGAGGATTTCGAAGAGCACATCGTCGACATCGACGTCGGCGACGAGATGCGAGCTAGCTTCCTGGAGTACGCCTACTCGGTGATCTACGCCCGGGCGCTGCCCGACGCACGCGACGGCCTCAAGCCGGTCCAGCGACGGATCCTCTACGCGATGCACGACATGGGTCTGCGCCCCGACCGCGGGCACGTGAAGTCCTCCCGGGTCGTCGGCGAGACGATGGGTCGGTTCCACCCGCACGGCGACACCGCGATCTACGACGCCCTGGTGCGACAGGCCCAGTCGTGGTCCCTGCGGGTGCCCACCGTCGACGGCCACGGCAACTTCGGCTCCCCGGACGACCCGCCCGCGGCGATGCGGTACACCGAGTGCCGGATGGCTCCGGCCGCGGTCGCGATGACGGCGACCATCGACGAGGACACGGTCGACTTCCGACCTAACTACGACGGTCGCGAGATCGAGCCGTCGGTACTGCCCGCCGCCATCCCGCACCTGATCGTCAACGGCGCCACCGGTATCGCGGTCGGCATGGCCACCAACCTGGCCCCGCACAACCTGATTGAGGTCGTGCAGGCGCTGCGGCACCTGGTCAGTCACCCGAACGCGGACCTGGACTCGCTGATGCGCTTCATCCCCGGACCCGACCTGCCGACCGGCGGCAAGATCATCGGCCTCGACGGCGTCCGGGACGCCTACGAGTCGGGACGCGGTTCCTTCAAGATGCGCGCCACCACCCGGATCGAGTCGGTCACCGCCCGCCGCAAGGGCATCGTCGTCACCGAGCTCCCGTACGGCGTCGGCACCGAGCGGGTGATCGAGGCGATCAAGAAGCTGGTGCAGGCCAAGAAGCTCCAGGGCATCGCCGACGTGAAGGACCTCACCGACCGCGAGAAGGGCCTGCGCCTGGTCATCGAGGTCAAGAACGGCTTCCACCCCGAAGCACTCCTCGAGCAGCTGTTCAAGAGCACCCCGCTGGAGGACTCCTTCGGCATCAACGCGGTCGCTCTGGTCGACGGCCAGCCGCGGACGCTGGGCCTGAAGGAGATGCTCGAGGTCTTCCTCGCGCACCGCTTCGAGGTCGTACGGCGCCGCTCGACGTTCCGGCGCGGAAAGGCCGCCGACCGGCTGCACCTGATCGAGGGCCTCATCCTGGCGATCCTCGACATCGACGAGGTCATCCAGCTGATCCGGTCCAGCGACAACTCCGAGGCCGCCCGGCAGCGGTTGATCGAGGTCTTCGACCTGACCGAGATCCAGGCCAACTACATCCTGGACATGCCGCTACGCCGGCTGACCCGGTTCTCCAAGCTCGAGCTCGACAAGGAACGCGACGAGCTGGCCACCACGATCGCCGAGCTCGACGAGATCCTCGGGGACCAGAGCCGGCTACGGAAGGTCGTCTCCGACGAGCTCGCCGAGGTCGCGAAGACCTACGGCACCCCGCGTCGTACGGTGCTGCTCGAGGCTTCCGGCGTCACTGCGACCGCCAGCGCGACGCCGCTCGAGGTCGCGGACGACCCGTGCCACGTCTTCCTCTCCTCCAGCGGCCTGTTGGCCCGGAGCACCGATGTAGACCCACCGGGCGAGGGTGGGGCCCGCGCCCGCCACGACGTGATCCTCTCGATGGTGCGGGCCACCGCCCGGGGCGAAGTCGGGGTGCTCACCAGCGCCGGCCGGATCCTGAAGCTTGCGGTGCTGGACCTGCCGACGGTGCCCAGCACGGCGAGCCACCCGAACCTCCAGGGCGGCGCCCCGGTGGGCGAGTTCCTGACCCTCGATCCCGACGAGAAGGCACTCGCCCTAACGACCTTCGCCGGATCGTCTCTGGGAGGCGACTCCCCCGGGCTCGCGCTGGGCACGGCTCAAGGGGTGGTCAAGCGGGTGAACCCGGAGTACCTCTCGGCGAAGGACGAGTGGGACGTGATCGCGCTCAAGGACGGCGACTCGGTCGTCGGCGCCGTGGAGCTGGCGACCGGCGAGGAGACCCTCTGCTTCATCACCGACGACGCGCAGTTGCTGCACTTCAGCGCCGGCGCGGTCAGGCCGCAGGGACGTTCGGGCGGCGGGATCGCCGGCATCAAGCTCACTGGTACGGCGCAGGCGACCTGGTTCGGCGCGGTGGATCCGTCGAACGCGGTCGTGGTCACGATCTCCGGAGCCAGTAGCGCCCTCCCGGGTACAGAACCAGGCTCCGTCAAGGTGACCCCGTTCGAGGAGTACCCGGCCAAGGGTCGGGCAACCGGCGGGCTCCGGTGCCACCGCTTCCTCAAGGGCGAGGACACCCTCGTCTTCGCGTGGGCCGGCGCCGGACCTGCGCGCGCAGCAGCGGCCAGCGGCGCCCCGGTCGACCTCCCGGAGGCCGATGGTCGGCGGGACGGCTCCGGGACTCCGGGCAGCCAGCCGATCACGGCCTGCTCGGGTCCGGTCGTACCCTCGGCGTGATGAGCCCGGCCACGGAGGACACCCACCACAGTCGCGACCCGGCAGCGAGGGTGCTGCTCGCCCTGGCCGCGGTCGCCGTGGCCTTCGCGGCGGCCGACACCTACGTGGTGGTGCTCGCGCTCCCCGAGATGATGGCCGGCGCGGGGCTCTCGGCCGAGGACCTGCAGCGGGCTGCGCCGATCATCTCCGGCTTCATGCTCGGCTACGTAGCGGCACTGCCCCTGGTCGGCCGGATCGCCGACCTCCGTGGCCGGGTCCCGGTCCTGGTCGGCTCCCTGGTGGTCTTCGCCCTCGGCTCGCTGGTCACGGCCGCGGCGTACGACCTCCCCTCGATGGTGACCGGTCGTGTCCTCCAGGGCGTCGGCGGCGGCGGGCTGGTCCCGGCGACGCTCTCCCTGGTCGCCGAGATGTACCCGCCGTCGAGGCGCGGACTCCCCCTGGGCGTGGTCGGCGCGGTCCAGGAGTTCGGCAACGTCGTGGGCCCGCTGTACGGCGCGGTCGTCCTGGCGTTCGGGACCTGGCGGGACATCTTCTGGATCAATCTCACCGTCGGACTGGTCCTCGCCGCGGTCATCCGCACCAGCGGCCGCGACCGCACCGCAGGCTCGGAGATGCGGTCCCGGCTGGACCTGATCAGCGTGGCGATGGCAACGACCTCGCTGGTCGGCCTCGTCCTGGTGATGCGGGCGCCCCGAGGGCTCACCGACGACGTGACTCTCGGCCTCGCGTTCCTCCCGGTCGTCGGCGAGAGCCGCTGGCTCTCGCCGCTCGCGCTGTCCGTCGTCGCCCTCGGGGTGCTGCTGGTGATCCGGGGGCTGACCGCTGCGGCACCGCTGGTCGACCTCCGCTCCTGGGCGACGGTGCTGACCCAGATCGACATCGTCGGCGCGATCCTGCTGAGCCTCGCACTCGCCGGGGTGATCCTGGCGTTCGCAAGCGCGGATCCGGCCGTGCAGGTCTTCGCGCCGGAAGGGCCGTGGCTGCTGGCCGGGAGCGCCTTGGCTGCGATCGCGTTCTGGCGACGGAACCGGCGGGTCCCGAACGCACTAGTGCCGCCCGCATCCCTCAGCGCCACACCGGCCTGGGGCGCGCTGGCCGTCAGCTTCTTCGTCGGCGCCGCGTTGATCGCCGCGCTGGTGGACATTCCGATCTTCGCTCGGATCACGGTCCACGGCGACTCCCAGCTCGCGGCCGCCCTAGTGCTGGTCCGTTTCCTCGTCGGCCTGCCGATCGGCGCCTTCCTCGGCGGCTGGTGGACGCACCACGCCCCGGCCGGCGTGGTCACCGCAGCCGGGATGGCGATCGCCGCCACGGGGTTCGGCTGGATGTCCCGCTGGGGCCTGGAAACGCTCCGCGACCCGATCTCGACCATCCCGCTGCTCCTCGCCGGTCTGGGGATCGGCTTGGCGATGGCGCCGGTGAACGCCTCCCTGCTCGCCGCCACCGATAGTGCCGTGCACGGTGTCACCAGCGCCCTGCTGGTGGTCTCCCGCACCGTCGGCAAGCTGGTCGGCATCAGCGCCCTGACGACCATCGGGCTGCGCCGCTACTACGCGACCCAGTCGGACCTCCCGACGGCGCAGGAGGTCTGCCCGGACGGCCGGACCCGGTGTCCGGAGTTCACCCTCCTCCTGCAGGAGTCCGGCCTGGTCCAGCTCCAGACGATCTTCCTCGGCGCCGCGATCTGCTGCCTGATTGCCGGCGTGCTCGCGTTGATCGTTTTCCGCGGCGCGCAGACCCGAGCCCTAAAGGCTCCTGTCTTCGGTAGCGACTTCGGGTGAACCTCGGACACGACGTGGCAGGCTTGGCCCCATGAACTCGCGCACCGCCGCCGCTGCCGGCATCGTCCTCACCCTCAGCGCTCTTCTCGTCGGCTGCGGGACTACGGACGACGACAACTCGAACGGGAACACCAGCGAGGTGCTGGCCCTCGCCAAGAAGCAGTTCGACGAAACCGTCAGCGTTCGCCTCGAGCTGGCCACCACCTCGGTGCCCAGCTCCGGCGACGCGGTTCTCGGCGCCTCCGGCGTACTGACCCACCAACCCGCATTCGAGGGCACGGTGAAGGTCGTCCTCGGCGGCTTCACCGCCGACGTGCCGGTCGTGTCGGTCGACGGCGTGGTGCACGCCAAGCTCCCGCTGACTACGGCATACAGCGAGATCGATCCCACCGAGTACGGAGCACCCGATCCGGCTGATTTCGCAGACCTCGACCGGGGGATCTCCGCCATGCTGCTCAAGCTCGAGAATGCCAAGGAAGCAGGCCAGATGCGGGACGGGGACGAGGTCCTGACGACGTACACGGGCACCCTGTCCGGATCCTTCGTCCAGCCCGTCATCCCCAGTGCCGACGCGGAGAGCAGCTACGCCGCCGTGGTCGGTATCAACGCGGACGGTCTTCTCGTCACCCTTTCCGTGACCGGTGACTTCTTCACGGCCGAGGACGACGTCACCTACGACCTGCAGTTCGAGGGCTATGGCGAGAACGTCGTCATCAAAGCGCCGTGATCACGTCCCCACCAGCGCCCTGCAACGAGGCGGCGTCTGCGGTCGGCGAGCCGCTGATCGGTTCGGCACCCGACGCGATCGGCTGGGTGTGCCTGGAGCAGAACGGACCGTGGGGGGCGAAGGCGTGGACCGACTCGCACCTTGACGTCGATCTCGGACGTACGATCGAGGCAGCGGCCGAGCGGCACCGGGTCCGCCCCTCGCTGATCCGCCGGCCCGGCCGGCACGCCGACTCTGGTACGACCACGGAACGCCACGTGCTGGTCGCCCACACCCACCCCGACGGCGCCTGGCTGTTGACCGGCAAGGTCCCCACTCCCGCCTCCCTGCTTGACCTGGACTGGGAGGCCGTTGCCCGGGGCGATCAGGACTCGGTACGGCGCTCGCTGCCGTCCCTGGAGGTCTCCACGGACCCCCAGCTCCTGGTCTGCACCAATGGCACCCGGGACACCTGCTGCGCCCGGTTGGGGCGCCCGGTCGCGGCGTCCGCGCTGGAGCAGCACCCAGGCAGGGTCTGGGAGGTCACCCACACCTCCGGGCACCGGTTCGCGGCCACCACCGTCCTGCTGCCCTCGGGCGCACTGCACGGCCGGGTCCTCGATGCGTCCCAGGTGCTCGACGCCGCCACCCGGGGCGAACTGGTCCTGACCGGCTACCGCGGCCGTTCGACCTGGTCGACCGGCGCCCAGGTTGCCGAGGACCACGTACGCCGCACCGCGGGCATCACCGGGATCGACGACCTGGTCGTGGTTCCGGAAATCGACGCCTGGTCGGTCCGGCACCGCGACGGCCGCCGCTGGTGGGTCGCCGTCACCGGATCGGTCGCCGGCCAACGGCCACCGTCGTGCGGAAAGCCGGACGAGCCGTTTAGGACGTACGCCGCTAGAACCGTGAGCTCCACACCGGCTCCTTGAGGTTCCACGTGCCGAAGGTCACGCGGTGAGACCGCCCGGGGTCCACTAGCCTGACCAGCGTGAGTGCAGACTTCGACGACCTGCTGGCCGCCAACCGCGACTTCGCCGCGAACTTCAATCTCTCGGGGTTCGACGGAGTCGCCCATGCCGGAGTCGCCCTGGTGACCTGCATGGACTCCCGGATCGACCCGCTCCGGATGCTCGGCCTGAAACCCGGTGACGCCAAGATCTTCCGCAACCCGGGTGGCCGGGTCACCGAAGCCGCCTTGGAGGCCCTCGTGCTGGGCGTCCACCTGCTCAAGGTCGAGCGCGTCCTGGTGGTCCCGCACACCCGGTGTGCGATGACGGCCAACACCGAGGCCCAGCTCCAGGAGAAGATTGGGGCATCGTCGGGTCAGGACGCTTCCTGGCACGCCTTCCACGTCGTCGACGACCAGGTCGGCAGCCTCAAGCGCGACGTGCACAAGGTGCGCAGCCACCCGCTGATCCCCGACAGGGTCCGGGTCGGCGGCTTCATCTACGACGTCGACACCGGGCTGCTCGACCAGATCGTCTGAGCGGCGTCGGTTGTCACGAACGGACGACCGAACGCCCCGTTTTACGGTCCGTAGGTGTCAATCGGCGTTCAGGCGTCGATGGTGTCCTGATCGACTTCATAGGCGCCGGCCACGATGAAGTCTTTTCGCGGCGCCACGTCTGACCCCATCAGCAGCTCGAACACCTCGGCCGCCCGAGCCGCGTCGTCCGCGGTGATCCGGCGCAGCATCCGGTGCCGCGGATCCATCGTGGTCTCCGCCAACTGGTCGGCGTCCATCTCGCCGAGACCCTTGTACCGCTGCACCGGGTCCTTCCAGCGGACGCCCTTCTTGGTGAGCTCGGCCATCTTCCGCTGCAGCTCGGGGTCGGAGTACGTGTAGATGTACTTGTCCATCCCCTTCTTCGGGTTGGAAAGCTCGATCCGGTGCAGCGGCGGGACAGCTGTGTAAACGCGGCCCTGCGTGACCAGGTCGGGCATGTACTTGAAGAAGAGAGTCGCCAGCAAACACCGGATGTGCGCGCCGTCGGAGTCCGCGTCGGCCATGAAGATGATCCGGCCGTAACGGGCAGCATCGATGTCAAAGGTACGGCCCGAACCTGCGCCGACGACCTGGATGATCGAGGCGCACTCGGTGTTCTTCAGGACGTCGGCGACTTGCGCCTTCTGCACGTTGAGTATCTTGCCGCGGATCGGCAGCAGCGCCTGGAACTCGGAGTTCCGGGCCAGCTTCGCCGTACCGAGAGCGGAGTCACCCTCGACGATGAACAACTCGGACCGCTCGACGTCGTTGGAGCGGCAGTCGGCCAGCTTCGCCGGGAGCGCAGAGGACTCCAGGGCGTTCTTGCGGCGCTGGGTGTCGCGCTGCTGGCGCGCCACCAGCCGGGTCTTCGCGGCCCCGGCGACTTTCTCCATCACCAGCTTCGCCTGGGCCTTCTCGGCCCGCTTTGTTGAGGTCAGGAAGTTCTTGAGCTCGCTGGAGACGACCTTCCGGACGACCGCCCGCGCGGCCGGCGTACCGAGGACCTCTTTGGTCTGCCCTTCGAACTGAGGCTCGGCCAGACGCACCGTGACGACGGCGGTCATGCCCTCGAGGACGTCGTCCTTGACCACGTCGGCGTCGTTGACCTTGAGTACCCGGGAGGCCCGCATGGCGTCGTTGAACGTCTTGGTCAGGGCGGCCTCGAACCCGGAGACGTGGGTGCCGCCCTTGGGGGTGGCGATCACGTTCACGTAGGAGCGGAGCTCGGAGTCGTAGCCGGTCCCCCAGCGCAGCGCCACGTCGACAGTCAGCTCGCGCTCGACGTCCTGCGGCGTCATGTGCCCCTTGTCGTCGAGCATCGGCACCGTCTCGGTGAAGGTGTCCTTGCCCTGCAGGCGCAGCACCTCGGTGACGGCTTCGTCGTGGCTGAGGAACTCGCAGAACTCCGAGATGCCGCCGTCGTGCTTGAACCGGTCGTGCAGCGGCTCGGGTCCGCGGAGGTCGGAGATCGCCAACTCCAGGCCGGGCACGATGTACGACGTCTGCCGCAGCCGGGTGACCACGTCGTCGTAGTGAAACGTCGCGTCCTTGGTGAAGATCTGCTTGTCCGGCCAGAACCGGACCCGGGTCCCGGTGACGCCCTTCTTGACCCGGGCGCCCTTGTGCAGGCCGGAGCCGGGCGTGAAATCCACATCCGGACCGTCGCCGGCGAAGACACCGGGAGCACCGCGCCGGAACGACATCAGCGAGGTGTTCGGCGATCGGTCGACCTCGACGTCGAGGCGGGACGAGAGCGCGTTGACGACCGAGGACCCGACGCCGTGCAGACCGCCGGTCGCGGCGTACGAACCGCCGCCGAACTTGCCGCCCGCGTGCAACTTGGTGAAGACCACCTCGACCCCAGAGAGCCCGGTCTTGGGCTCCTTGTCGACCGGGATGCCGCGGCCGTCGTCGTGCACCTCGGCGGACCCGTCGGCGTGCAGGATCACGTCTACCTTGGTGCAGAACCCGGCCAGCGCCTCGTCGACCGAGTTGTCGATGATCTCCCACAGGCAGTGCACGAGACCGCGGGTGTCGGTCGAACCGATGTACATTCCCGGGCGTTTACGGACCGCTTCCAGCCCCTCGAGAACAAGGAGGTGTTGGGCGTTGTAGGTGTTGTCGATCGGTCTGCCTCACTGCGTCGTACCGGCTGCTGGGGGCTACCCGTGCCGGCCTCTTGGTTCCGACTCCCAAAACTACAAGGTCACGACTTCACAAATTCCACGCAACACCGGGGCGGTCCTGCCGATGATTCTTGGTGACGTGAGACACACTCAGGTCACCGCCCGTCTCAGCGGCTGACAAAGAGACCAGGCGGGAAGCAATTGCCGTGGTTTGATGTTGAGCCCGATGAGACCCGGAGGAAGGGGAACTTCTCCCCCGAGCGCCGAGTTGAACAGGCACCTGCAGAAGAGAGAGAGGCCACCGTGACTACTGCGACAGCCCCGAGCGAGACCCCGTTGACAGCGGTCGACCGCTGTGACCGTTGCGGCGCGCAGGCCTACCTGCGTGTGTCGCTCCAGGTCGGCGGCGAGCTCCTCTTCTGCGCCCACCACGCCCGCGAGCACGGCGACAAGCTCCGCGAGATCGCCGCTCACGTCCACGACGAGACGGATCGGCTGGCCGACAAGCCCGCCGAGGCCGGCAGCGAGGCCTGAGCCTCACCAGTCGTTCCCTCAGATGCCCCGGTCCTGGAGACCGGGGCATCTGCCTTTCCCCGGACGCCCACCTGAAAGACTCCGCCCATGACCCCCGTCGTGATCCTCGTCTCCGTGGCGACCGCCGTCGGGCTCGTCGGAGTCATCGTGCCGCTGCTCCCCGGCAGCCTCTTGGTCGCGATCGCGATCACCGTCTGGGCGGTGGCCCTCGGCGAGGCCGGCGGCTGGGTCGTCCTCGCGATCTGCCTCGCCCTGATTGGCACCGGGGTGGTGGTGAAGTACCTGATCCCCGGACGCCAGCTGCAGCGCAGCGGCGTGCCCAACCGCACGCTCCTGGTCGGTGCCGCTGCCGGCATCGTGGGCTTCTTCGTCATCCCGGTGATCGGCCTCCCGCTCGGCTTCGTCGCCGGCGTCTACGGCGCCGAATGGCAGCGCCTGTCGCGGCCCGAGGCCTGGCCTGCCACTGTGAACGCGCTGAAGGCGATCGGCCTCGGGATCCTCATCGAGCTCGGCTTCACCACCCTGGCGGCGCTGACCTGGGCCGTCGGGGCAATCGTCACGTGACCGTCGTCCTGGCGCTCGTCGCGGCATTCCTGTACGGCCTCTCAGACTTCCTCGGCGGGGTGGCCTCGCGTCGTACGTCGGTGTGGCCGGTGGGGCTACTCGCCTGCGTCGGCGCCCTGGCCGGTTCGGTGGTGATCGCACTGTTCCGGACCGGCGACCCCGGTCTCGGCGACTTCGCCTGGTCCGCCCTCGCAGGACTCGGCACCGGCGCCGGTACGGCGTTCCTCTACCGCGGACTCGCCACCGGACGGATGGGCGTTGTCGCCCCGGTCTCGGCCATCGGGTCGGTGCTGGTCCCCCTGGCGGCCGGGATCGCCGCTGGCGAGCGGCCCACGGCGATAGCCTGGTCCGGCATCGCGCTCGCCCTCCCGGGTATCTGGTGGGTCAGCCGGGAACAGCCCGACGCGTCCGGCACCTCCGGCGGCCTGGTCGACGGAATCCTGGCCGGTCTCGGCTTCGGAACCATGTTCGCCGCCCTCGGGCAGATACCCGATTCCGCCGGGTACTGGCCGCTGGCGGGGACCCAGGTCTGGGCGGCGATCTCGCTCTGCCTGATCGCACTCGCGCTCGGCGGCGATCCGGTCCCCCGACGCCGAGCGGACCTCGCCGGCCTCGTCCCCGGCTTCCTGGCGGTGCTCGCAGTGTTCTTCTTCCTGCTCGCCACCAGTCGGGGCCTGCTCAGCATCGCGGCGGTCATCACCTCGCTGTACCCGGCCTTTACCGTACTGCTGGCGATCGCCGTACTCCGTGAGCATGTGCACCGTGCGCAGGCCGTCGGCCTCGCCGTCTGTGCCGCGTCAGTGGTGCTGGTCGCCCTGGGCTGAGACGACCTGGACGACTGTCCAAGATCTGTCCGGGGTCCTGGGGAGAAACTGAAACGTGTTCTAGAGTCGGCTCATGGGTCTCCTCATTCACGACGACAACCGGGTGCGCACGCTCACCCTCGACCGCCCCGACGCGCTCAACGCGTTCAACGAGGCGCTGTACGACGCCACCGCGCAGGCCCTGCTCGACGCGGCCGCAGACCCGACCGTCGCGGTCGTCCTGCTGACCGGCAACGGCCGGGCGTTCAGCGCCGGCACCGACCTTCTCGAGATGCACCAACTGGCGACCGATCCCGACTTCCCGCGCGGCGAGCACGGCTTCCTCGGCCTGCTGGACGCGCTGGTCGCGTTCCCCAAGCCGCTGATCTGCGCCGTGAACGGCCTGGGGCTCGGGATCGGCGCCACCATCCTCGGGTTCGCCGACCTGTCCTTCATGTCGACCACAGCCAAGCTGAAGTGCCCTTTCACCAGCCTGGGGGTCGCACCCGAGGCAGCCTCGAGCCTGCTCTTCCCCCAGTTGGTCGGCCGCCAGAATGCCGCCTGGATGTTGCTCTCCGCCGAGTGGATCAGCGCCGTCGAGGCGCACGAAATGGGCCTGGTGTGGCGCCTGTGCGAGCCCGACGACCTGCTGACTAAGGCTCGTCAGCACGCGGAGGTGCTCGCCAAGCGACCAATCTCGAGCCTGATGGCCGTCAAGCGCACCATGGTCGAGCCGCACCGCGCTGCGATCGCCGAGGCCCGCGAACGCGAGAACGCCTGCTTCGCCGAACTGATGGGCGGACCGGCCAACCTGGAAGCCCTGACCGCCTTCGCCGAGGGCCGGGAACCCGACTTCACCACCCTGCCTGCCGGTTGGTGAACCGACCCGGCCCGGCGCGGGGACCAAGGTCTCGCCGGCGCTGGTCAGAACTGTCTACAGACTCGCTCCTGCCGTTCGCGTAGCGTCAACTCCAAGGGAGGAACCGAGTTGCCGCGCTCCCCATAGCGCGAGACTCGCCCTGCGCCCCGCATCGTCTGTTCGCCAGGCGGGCGGGGCGCTTCCCGATTTGTCCCCAGGTTGAAACGCGTGACCGGCAGCGAATTCCGGTGTCTCTAGAACGTCCTGACCGCGAGTACGAGGAGACATGTCATGGCATCCAGCGCGGTCGTTCCGGACCCGTCCGACATCGAATCAGCCTCACCTCCCGTCGTCCGCCTCGTCGTGGCGCTCGGGGTCCGGATGCTGCACCTGCTCGTGGCGCGCATTCAGAGACCTATTTGAAGTCCAGGTATCGGATTTCTCCGGTGATGACGACATCTCCCAGGAATCTGCGGATAAGGTCCGTCCTGGCGCATGCCCCCAGCGTGCGTCAGTCGCCCCGCCGCGGCCCCGGACCCCCATCGGGGCAGGTAGGCGGGGCGACGCAATTCCCGGCAGGGATTTTGACGGTGACGGTCGTCGATCAGGGGTGCGAACGGGGCTCCGACTGCGCCCGGTGCAGGAGGGCGTACCCGAGGACGATGAGTACGATCCCGATGGTGAGGCCCATGGTGTCTCCTTGGTAGGTGGAGTACTCCCGAGGTTCTCCCAATGTAGGAACGCCCTTCACTGAGATCGGGGATGTCGTACCGGTGTGTCGTCAACCGTTGCGCCGACGTCAGTCCGCGAGAGAACAGCGCTCGACGCCGGAGCACCCGGGGTTTCGCGGCCAAAAACGCTAGCAAAAGGGTTGCCCGGCCTGCGCCATCGGACACTCGGTGAACAAGGTCTCGTGGAAGGGCGCCGGTCGTTGGAACAGGGTGCTCGGCTACACGTCGGGCGGGTTCGAGGCCCTCAAGGGAGGGGCCTCACCGTCCACTGAGACCAACCGAGAACCTGCGTTCAGGCCCTCGGGTTCCGGTCACGGAGCCGACCCAGCGCTTGGTCCAGGAACTCGAGGCAGTCGGCCCGAGCCTCCGGGTGCTTGCGCGAGAGGTGGATCGTCCAGCGATCCATCGCGCCCAGGTAGTCGTTGTCCTCGCCGGCACGGTACGTGCCCCATGCGATCCCGGGCCGACCCTCGCACTCGGTGCACCGGATCTTGTAGATCAGCGCATTGTCCGTGCCGACCTCTGCGGTGACCTTGGCGAAGTCACCAGCCTGGGCCGCTGCGCGGCGTTCGCGGGCCGCTCTGCTCGCTGTCATGCACCCCTCCTGGGGTCTCCGGAAAAGGTCGCCGCCATCTTAGGCCGAGATGCTGATCCGGGTCGGACGTGCCGAGGCTGGTCGTCGCCGAACTCGCCCGCCCAACCTCGGCACTCCGCCCTAGTCGACGGTGTCGAACGCCCTCCGCAGCCACGGCACCCGTCGCAAGACCAGTTGGTCCAGCACGAGGACTGCCAGCAACGTCGCGCCGAAGAGGGTGTCGGCGGCGCGGCGGAAACGACCAGTCTTGGAGCGCCGTCGACAGCAGGGTCCCCGCAGTAGTCTTGGGCCATGTTCCGCATGGTGGTCGGGCATAGCGACGACATCGATGCCGCGGCGGCCGTGGCCTCGGTGGTCGCACAGTGCGAGGCCGGCCTCGAGGGGGCGTCCCCCAGGGCGGGACTGCTGTTCTCCACTGTCGCCACCGACCCCGAGGTGCTCAGCTCCGGGTTCGCTGACGCGTATCCCCACACCGACATCATCGGTTCCACCTCCATGGGTGAGATGTCGTCGGTTCGTGGTTTCCTGGAGGATTCGGTCACGCTCGCTCTCTTCGTCTCCGACACCGTGGACATCACAGCGGGGCTGGGCACCGCGCTGTCGGTGGACGAAAAGGCGGCGGTGCGTAGCGCGGTGCACGAGGCTCGTTCGAAGACCGACCACGAGCCACGCCTGTGCATCACGACCCCGTCCATCGCGGGCCTGCCCCGGCACCTCCTCGCTGACCTCCGGGACGAGCTCGGCGAGCGCGTGACTGTCCTCGGCGGAGTCGCCACCCCGCTGACGATGGCCGAGGCCCCGACCGCGGCACGCCAGTTCTTCAATGGCCGAGTCGTCACCGATGCCGTCCCGGTGCTGCTGTTCTCCGGTCCCCTGATCTTCTCGTTCGGACTAGACGCGGGTTGGCGGCCCGTCGGCAAACCCGGCCGGGTGACGCGAGCGACGGCGAGCGTGGTGTACGAGGTCGACGACGAGCCCGCCGTCGCCTTCTATGAGCGCTACCTGGGCGCCGGGGCGCGACCGACGATGAGCAACCCGCTGGCGGTGTTCGAGGACGACTCGGACGACTTCTATCTGCGCGTCGCCTTTCCGCGCGACAAGGATCCGGGCGCGCTTACAGTCACGGGCGGCGTTCCCGAGGGTGCGCGCGTGCAGCTGACCGTCGCGGTGACTGAGGAGATCGTCGACGGAGCCCGGTCAGCGTTCCAGCGGGCCGTGAAGGCGTACCCGGAGGGATTAGCGCCGGAGGCGGTCCTGCTGTTCTCCTGCGCGATCCGGAAGCTCCTGTTGGGGACCCGCACGGGCCAGGAGTTCGACATCGCGCGCACCGAGTTTGGGAGCGCACCGATCTGCGGCTTCTACTCTCCTTCGGCGAAATCGCCCCCCTTGAGCCCGGGTCGCCCACGCGTTTGCACCACGAGACCATGGTCGCGGTGCTGCTCGGCACCGAATCGCCGGACGCCCTCGAGTGAACGACCAGGCCGCATCCCCCGAGGACCTGCAGCGAGAGAACCGCCTCCTCGCGCGCAAGCTCGCGCGTATGGACACCAACGTTCGGCAGATGGAGGAGATGCAGGACTCGACCTCCAAGCTGCTGTCGAGCCTGATGCGGGAGCTAGACCAGGAGCGCGCTCGCTCCCAAGCGCTGCTCCTGAACATCCTGCCGCAGGCCATCATCGACCGGCTGGGCGACGGCGAGACGACCATCGCCGACCGCTACGACTCTGTGACAGTGCTGTTCAGTGACCTGGTCGGCTTTACCTCGATCTCCTCGGACCTGGAGCCGCAGCTGCTGGTCTCCGAGCTCAACTCGTTGTTCTCGGAGTTCGATGCCCTGTGCGAGCGGACGGAGGTCGAGAAGATCAAGACGATCGGGGACGCCTACCTCGCGGTGGGAGGTCTGCCCGGGACACGGATGGATCACGCGCCGGCGGTCGCGGAGCTGGCCCTCGGGATGGTGGAGGCGGTCAAGCGGCTGAACCGGTCGAGCGACAGTGACTGGAAGATCCGCATCGGAGTCCATTCCGGGCCGGCCGTCGCCGGCGTGATCGGGACTCGGAAGTTCGTCTACGACGTGTGGGGCGACACCGTCAACGTTGCCAGCCGCCTGGAGTCCTCCGCCGAGCTGAACCAAGTCCACGTCTCCGAGCCGGTGGCCGAGGCGCTCCGAGGAAGCTTCGACCTCGAACGACGAGGAACCGTCGACCTGAAGGGCAAGGGCGACACGGAGACGTACATCCTGCTCGGACCCGCAGAATAGCGGGTCCTCCGGAGCAACTGCTCGAGTCCCTGACGGCGCACCGCCAGCGCCGATCTCAGCTCAGTTCGCCCAGCTTGGCGAGGCCAGCGCGTTCGTGAGATCTTTCTGCGCCGGCTCCGTCGGCGCGGATCCGGCTGCAGGCGGGCGCAAGCCAAGAACGTCCTGATGAAAGGCCCCGTCCCCCTGAGTCGCGAGTGTCAGGTCGCCGCGCGTCGCGTCAACGCCGCTGCGCGTCGGGGTCATCGACGGCCTGCGCGCCGGGGCCTCGGGCTTCCTGCTCAAGGACGCGGCCGCGGAGCAGTTGGTCGACACCGTGCGCGTCGCCGCCGCCGGGGACAGCAGCCTGGCGCCGGCCGTCACCCGCCGTGTGATCGAAGCCTTCGCAGCCACTACGGAACCGGACCCCGCACTCCTGGCTCTACGCGCCAGCCTCACCGGACGGGAGATCGACGTTCTGCAGCGGGTGGCTGCGGAACACAGCAACGCCGACATCGCCCGCCGGTTGTACCTGGGTGAGTCGACCGTCAAGACCCATGTCAGCAGCGTGCTCGCCAAGCTCGGCATCCGCGACCGGGTCCAGGCGGTCATCTTCGCCTACGAGAGCGGCTTGATCCGTGCCGGCGGCACGGTCGGCAATGACTGACGCCCGGTCGCCGCATGCGAAAGGCCCGAGGGATGGAGTCTCAGTCCAAGTAGTCGCGCACTAGGAACGCCTGAACGCTGTGCGGGTGAGCGTGCTGGGCGGGCAGGTGACGAGCGCTGTGGCGTGAAATATCTTGGACTGTCACGTGACCCAAGGTCTCCACTTCGTGTGTCAGTCTCAGGCCCACCCGCTCACCGGCAGGATAGCGACAGGGCAGCATCATCTCGGGGTCGGCCACGCGCATAGGGTGCGAACCATGAGCCAGCCTGTCACCGCGTCGAGAGTCGAACAGTGGGAACGGCGCACCGAGATTCCGCTGCTCCTGCTCGCTGTCGCGTTCCTTGTCGCGTACGCGGTGCCCGTCGTGGACGAACGCGTGGCCGGCGGCGTGAAGTCATTCCTGGTCGTCGTGTCGTGGACGGTTTGGGCAGCGTTCGCGCTGGACTTCGCAGCTCGGCTCTGGCTTGCCGACCATCGTGCGTCCTACGCCCGCTCTCACTGGTACGACGTGGCTCTGGTCCTCGTACCGATGCTCCGCCCGTTGCGGCTCTTGCGGCTCCTCGCACTGGCTCGGGTGCTGAACCGGTCCGCGACCGGTTCCCTGGTCGGCAAAATCTCGACGTACGCCGCAGGGGTCGCGGTAATGTCCGTCGGGCTTGGCTCTCTGGCGATGCTTGACGCGGAGCAGGACGCGCACGGCGCGAACATCACGACGTTCGGAGACGCGATCTGGTGGGCCTGCGAGACGGTCACGACGGTCGGCTATGGCGATCGGTTCCCGGTGACCACAGAGGGTCGTCTGGTGGCGGTCGCGCTGATGATCGTGGGCATCGGCTTCGTTGGTGCCGTGATCGCCTCGGTAGCTGCGTGGATGGTCGGTCAGGTCGGCCAACCGAAGGATGTCGAATAGTGAGCTAGGTAGCGCCTCGTTCGCCGGGAGC
Organism: Marmoricola sp.; assembly: GCA_046598425.1. Taxonomy (GTDB): domain Bacteria; phylum Actinomycetota; class Actinomycetes; order Propionibacteriales; family Nocardioidaceae; genus Marmoricola. The sequence continues at coordinate 43,242 of JBKJIN010000090.1, forward strand.
CTTGCCGCACAATCGTCCGGCTCTGAAACAGGTGCCGCCGATTGCTCGGCGGCACCTGTTTGCTGGCGCTGGCGGGTCTGTGCGACGAAAGGAGGTCGAAAGGCCGCTCGCCACCATCGTTCCGCGTTAACCCGGCGCCCAGCTAGAGCCGTGGGTTTGCGGTGACGTTGACGCCGGGTGTGGCTTACAGGCTCGGCAGGATCAGTCCGGTGCCTCCGACCACGGAGATGGCCTTCGGCTGCCGGCCACCGGCGAAGGCGCTGTAGCCGTAGGCCAGAAGCCGAACCCCCAATGAGCTGGACAGAGGCGCGTCGAAACGGAGTTGGACCGGGGCCCCGCCGTTGTCCTCGAAGAGAACCGTGTCGCGGAAGTCCGCGGCGATGATTCGGGTCTCGTTGGTGCCCGCCCCCAGGTTGGCGGGCACGTTCCCAGACAGGTAGACCGGTACCCCGAAGACAGTGCCGGCTGCACCGTCGTACTTCGGTGTCTCGGAAGTGCCCATCGTGTTCTGCCCACTGGCGTTCGCCGATGCGTCGATCAGCGGACGGCCGGCGGAGTCGGTGGCGGCGAGCAGCCAACCCCAGGTCAGCGGGGTCATCACGATCCCGGTGGCCCCGGTGTAGCGCTGGGAGACGATCTGCCGGACCGCGTCGGCCAGCTTGGGCCACAGTTCCGGCACCGTGGGAGATGCATCGGTGTAGGTGACCAGGGTGGTTCCGGAAATGTTCAGCAGGCCGAGATGCTGCCCGCTGGACCCGGACCCGCTGATCACCTGGGCGTCGAGCTTGGAGTTGTAGTCCGCCGCCAGGTCGGTCAGCACCAACTGCTCTACACCGATGCCGCGTTCGATGGCTTGGCGGGAGACGTCGGTGTAGCCGGCGATGGTGTTCACGTTGACCGTCAGGAGGGTGTCATCGATGTCAGTGGTGGACAGGCTGGCGTTCTCCGATGCCTGGACCGCGGTGCTGGTGCCGGTGGTGACCCGCGGGACGTTCACCGTCATCCCGGCCTCGGGCAACGGCATCGGCGTGCAAAGGTTCGCAACCGGGCGACCGGCACGGGCAAGTTCGGCCCACAGTTCGGTCAGGTAGGCCGGCGGCACGAACCCGGCGACGTTGCCGGTAGTGCTGGCACGGGTCATCAGTTCAGGCCTGTCGACTTCGACCTCATGCCCGTGCCGGGACAGGCGTTCGTTCGCACCAGGGTCACCGAGCACCTGGCCGCGGAACAAGTCAGTCAGGAACGACGGCGCCCCCCGCTGGGCGTCATCGGGCCGGTAAGTGCGATCAGCGTGGTAGACCCGCGCCACCGTGTCATAGGGCATCCGGGCAGCCGGTACGACCTGGGCAGCGAGTGCGTCGACCGCGGCGTCGTGGTCGCGTTCCCGCTTGAGGTCATCGAGCTCCAGTCCGACCTTCCGCTTGCGTTCACGCAGCACCGCGATCAGCGAGTGCTCGGCATCGGTCAGGGATTCCTGGCGGTCACGCATACCAGCGAGCTGGGACGCGATGCCGTTGTATTCGTCCAGCTTGCGCTGGTGGAGAGTTTCGAGGGTGAGTGCAGACATGGTGGTCTCGCATCCCGCCGCAGTGAGCCGCACCTGGGTGCGTCACGCGGCACGTAGGTATAGGGATGCCGTCGATCAACAGGCCAGGGATCTCCGCGGCGCACCGTCGCAGCGGGTTCACCGTTTCTCCGGCGGTCAGGGCCGGGGAGCCAGGCGTAATACGCAGCTCAACCAGACGCGATCACCGGTGGTTTACCCACCGGGCACTTCCATGTTCGCTCTGTAACGCCGACGACGCCAGGCAGGAGCGCCGAGTTCGGGGCGCTCGCCGGGTCTGGGTTACAGGTCGTGGCAGGAGGGAGCCAGGGCGGGTGCCCCCACCGAAGCCGTGGCTCCTCCGACCATCTCTAGGCCTTCGGTACAGCGGGAGCGACGTGGATGGCGAGACCGTCGGTGTCGACCACGTACTCGCGCTCCGCCCGGTCCCGGTTGCTGGCCATGAGACGCCAGGGTTCGACCGTTGCCGTCCAAACCCGACCGAGCGGGCGGCTGTAATGCTCACCGTCCGCGTACTTCTCAGCCACCGCCCGACTGTCGGTCCACGACCAGTTCTTCCGTAACTCAGGCACCGACCCCCGGTACAGAACCATCGATTCCTCCGGGCGGTGCGCGGGGACCCCGTCGACGGTGTAACCGGACAGCTCGAACATCATTCGCCAGGAGTCATGGTCGATGTAGCGATCTGGAAATTCCGCCGTCGACCAGGTGGAGCCAACGGTTCCTGCCGCTGCTTCCGGGCCCACGAGCCCCTCGCCGATCAGGTCGGCAAGCAGGCAGACGGCAGGGTTTCGTCCGACTGTTATCAGAAGGGTCGTGAGCTCGTCTAGCGTGAGCTCAACGCCGCGGTCGAGCGCCCAATCGAGAAAATCCGAAGGGTCAAACGGCATCGGGACGTCAGCGATCGTGAACCTGGCTTCCAGTGACGGGGGGCGGAGTTGAATGAGCGCAAGTCTCACGCCATCGGGAGAACCTGCACCCAGACAGGCTACGCCGCGCTCCTAGGGCTCGAGATCCTCCATCAGCCCGGCGTCACGGATCGCGTTGAACTCGCCGTCAGGGAGCTGCGACAGGAAGTGCAGCCGCGCCACCCACTC
>JBKJIN010000078.1:0-11675 GCA_046598425.1 Marmoricola sp.
CAGCCTGTTTTGCCGCCGGAAACTCGACCGGGCGCTTTTGCCCCCGCCGCGTACCGACCTCTACGCTGTGCCGGTTCCACGGGCGTGTAGCTCAGCGGTAGAGCGCTTCCCTTACAAGGAAGATGTCGGGGGTTCGATCCCCTCCGCGCCCACTCGGCTCACGGGCTTCCGAGGAGCACATTGACGGCGACGATCTCGGTGTCGACGTTGTACACCAGCTCGACGCTCCAGACGTCCATGCACATCTGGGGGTTCCGGCTGTTCAGGAACACCGATCGGGTCCCGCGGCCCTGGGCCGGTCTCAACGGCGGCGCGATCTGCTCTGCACAGTTCGCGGCCTCGTGGTGGGCGCGGAAGCCGTCGGGATCGTCGGCGATCACGTCGATCGCCGAGTAGGGACAACTTCGCTCTGCATAGCCACCAGCAAGGCAGACCTGGAACGCAGGTCGTTGCACGTCGCCCGCGCTCAACGACTTCACCCACCGGTTACCTACGTACAGGTCGACCTGATCCGCCAAGGGGAGGGTGTCAGAGCGGCCTTCGGCGAAGTTGACGAAGGTCTGGGCGATGTAGACCGAGCGGGCGTGCGAGTCCGTGGCGGTGGGGGACGCCGACGCGGCGGTGGTGACCACGATCATGTCGATCGGGCTCGGGACCGGCTCGCTCCTACCGTCCCGGTAAACGTCGAGTACGGCGCACCCGGTCACCGGCCGGTAGGAGACGATCGCGAACCTCTGACGGGCAGGCCCGTGCGGATGCGCCGGCTCGATGCCGCGGCACTCGACGGGCAGCGGGCCCGGATCAGCGACCCAGGTGCCGCCCACGCTGAGCCTGGCCAGTTCGGTGGCGAAGACGCCGAGGGCGGACCTCTGGTCCCAGGTCTGAGACGTGCGAGCCTCGGTCCCGGTCAGCACCGTGCGTTCACCGTTCAGGTAGACATCGACTTCCTGCGCGAAGGTGGCGCGATCCTTGTTTGGTCCGTCGGCCGCGACGAGGTCCATCAGCTCCATCAGGGGAGCGTCGGACTCAAAGTCGACGCAGAGCCCGTCGATGTTGCTCGATGTCACTCCGAGGGTCACGACCGTGCCAGGGACGACGGGTGTGCCGGCGGTCGGCGCCGTCGAAGCGACCCGGCCCGGCGTGACCCCGCACCGAGGCTGGACCGTGGTCTCGACGACCAATCCGGCCTTCTGGAGAGCCTGACGGGCCGTCGTCGCGTCCCAGCCGACGACCGGGACCAACGAGCCGCCGACCGGTTCGACCGGCCCGGGTCCGGAGGCGTCCCGGTCTACGACGGCGAACCCGATCGCAACCGCTGCGATCACGGTCGCCGCAGCGATCAGCGGGACTGTCCACCGTCCGTGCCGCGACACCGGGGCCGTGATCGGCTCACCGGGTCGTACGTCGACGGTGTCGGCTGCTAGGCGCAGTAGCCTCCGGGCTTCGGTTTCGGTCGTCATCAGGTACTCCTCGCGATGTTTCGATCGACGCTCAGCGCTGCGAGAGCGCGAGCCGTTCGGGACTTGACCGTGCCGGCCGGGATCCCGAGGGCTCGTGCGGTTTCGCGCTCGGAGAGGTCCGAGTAGAACCGGAGCACCAGGACGTCGCGGTGCTCTTTGCTCAGAGCCGCGAGCGCACGTCGCACGGCTAGGCCCTCGGTCGCGTCGGTCTGGAGCCTCGTCTCGTCGGGAACGGTGGCGGTGGGGGTTTCGCCGTGCCAGCGACGAGCACGCTCGTCCCGCAGGGCGGTCACGAGTACTCGATAGACGTAGGCATCCGGTCGCTTGGCACTGGCGACCTTCCTCCAGTGCACGAAGCACTTGGTCAGCGTCACCTGGACCAGGTCCTCGGCTTCGTCCGTCGTGCAGCCGAGCAGAACGGCGCTGCGGACCAGTGTCTTCCTCCTGGTCGCGGCGTACTCGGCGAAGTCCACGGTCACTACCGTATGACCGGCGAGACCCGTGGATCGGTTCCCGATCGGGGACTAGGTTTGCCCACATGATTGTTCCGTTCAGCTCCGCTGACTTCCTCGAACGTGCGCTCGCGGTCTACCGCGAGCGGATCGGGGTGTACGACGAGCCGGACCAGCCGGCGTCGTCGCTCGGTGCCCTGACCTATGCCGAGCTCGGCGCGCGGGCGAAGGCAATGGCGGCCAATCACGACGCGCTGGGGCTCGAGGTCGGGGAACGGGTCGCGTTCGTCTCGCACAACAGCGCCCGGCTCCTGTCCGCCTTCTTCGGCGTGTGCAACTACGGCAGGGTGTTAGTGCCGGTGAACTTCCGGCTCTCCGCCGAGGAGGTCGCGTACATCGTCAGGCACAGCGGCGCCCGGGTCCTGTACGTCGACCCCGAGCTGGTCGACGCACTGGCCGACGTGAAGTGCGAGTTCAAGTTCGTTCTCGGGGACGACGACGATCTCTACTTGAACGACGTCGAGCCGCGGCCCTGGGAGCACGACGAGAACGCCACCGCGACGATCAACTACACCTCCGGCACGACCGCTCGTCCCAAGGGCGTGCAGATCACGCACCGCAACATCTGGACCAACGCGGTCACCTTCGCCCTGCACGTCGGCGTCACCGACCGCGACGTCTACCTGCACACGTTGCCGCAGTTCCACGCGAACGGCTGGGGGATGCCGTTCGCGATGACCGGGCTCGGGGTCCCGCAGGTGATCCTGCGCAAGATCGACGGCGCCGAGATCCTGCGCCGGGTCGAGCAGCACGGCGTCACCGTGATGTGCGCGGCCCCGGCGGTCGTCAACGCTGTCCTCGACGCAGCCGCGACCTGGGACGGGCCGATCCCGGGGCGGGACCGGGTCCGGATCATCGTCGCCGGGGCGCCGCCGCCGACGAAGACGATCGTCCGGGTCGCCGAGGAGCTCGGCTGGGAGTTCCTGCAGATCTACGGCCTGACCGAGACCTCGCCGGTGCTGACGGTGAACAGGAACCGGGCCGAGTGGGACGACCTGAGCCCCGAGGAACGAGCCGGCAAGCTCGTCCGGGCCGGTAACCCCGCGCTGGGCGTGACGTTGTCCCTTGCCCCGGACGGCGAGGTGCTCGCTCGGTCGAACGTCGTCCTCGAAGGCTATTGGGAGCAGCCCGAGGAGTCTGCGACCGCGCTGGCGGGCGGTTGGTTCCACACCGGTGACGGCGGCGTCATCGACGACGAGGGCTACCTGACGATCTCGGACCGCAAGAAGGACGTGATCATCACCGGCGGCGAGAACGTCTCCTCGATCGAGGTCGAGGACGTGATCTTCTCCCACCCCGACGTCGCCGAGGTGGCCGTCATCGGCGTCCCGGACGACAAATGGGGCGAGACGATCAAGGCGCTTGTCGTGAAGGCCGAGGGATCGATTCTCACCGAGGCCGAGCTGATCGCCTACTGCAAGACGAAGGTCGCCGGCTACAAGGCGCCGACGTCGGTGGAGTTCCGCGAGGTCCTGGCCAGGACCGCCACCGGAAAGCTACAGAAGTTCAAGCTGCGGGCGGCGTACTGGGAAGGGCGCGACCGTCAGGTGAACTGAGTCGTGTGCCTGAGCGCGTCGCGTGCGACGCGCTCAGGCACACGACCCGACTAGTCTGCGGCCATGCGACTGCGCACCGTGATGGCCCTGGTCCAGGGCTGGTATCCGCCGGACCGTGCCGAGGACTGGGACGCGGTCGGGCTGGTCTGCGGCGATCCCGAGGCCGATGTACGAACCATCCTGCTGGCGGTCGATCCGGTGCAGGCGGTGGTCGACGAGGCGGTCAGCCTCGACGCCGACCTGGTGATCGTCCACCACCCGCTCTACCTGCGCGGCACCACGTCGGTCGCGGCATCGACGGCCAAGGGCAAGGTCGTCCACGATCTGATCAGCGCGGGGTGTGCGCTGTTCACGGCGCACACCAACGCAGATTCGCCGGCGGGTGGCGTCAGCGACTCGATCGCCCGGGCGCTCGGCCTGACGGAGATCCGTCCTCTGGTGCCCGAACCGCTGGAGCCCCGCGACAAGGTCATCACGTTCGTCCCGGTCGATGATGCCGAGAAGGTCCGTACGGCGATGACCGACGCGGGTGCCGGTCGGATCGGCGCTTACGAGGCTGCGTCGTTCTCCACGCAAGGGGAGGGTCGGTTCCGACCGGTTCCGGGTGCCAACCCGACTATCGGCTCCGTGGGCGAGTCGTCGATCATCGACGAGGTTCGGATCGAGGTGATCGCCGACCGGGTCTCCCGCGCTGACGTCGTGGCAGCGATGCTCGCCGCTCATCCGTACGAAGAGCCCGCCTATGACGTCGTCGAGCTCGCCGACCTCCCCGACGAGGACTGCGGATCCGGACGTGTCGGCGTCCTGGCTGAGCCGCTCACCCTGCGCGCGTTCGCCGAGCTCGTGGACCGGGTGCTTCCCAAGACCGCGCACGGTGTCCGGGTGGCCGGTGATCCGGAGCAGCGGATCTCGACCGTCGCCCTGTGCGGGGGTGCCGGAGACTCGTTCCTCGGTGCTGCGCGCCGGGCCTGGGCTGACGTCTACGTGACCTCGGATCTGCGCCACCACCCGGCCTCGGAGTACAGGGAGGACGGCGGTCCGGCCCTGGTTGACGTCGCGCACTGGGCGGCCGAGTCGATGTGGCTGCCGGTGCTGCGGGATCGACTGGTCGCGGTGTTCGACGAGCGCGGAACGGGCGATACGGTGACCGTGCACATCAGCACCATCACCACAGATCCCTGGACCTTCCGGGTCTGACCTGTCGAGGAGCGTTCCGCTGAAAGCCGATCCGAATGTCCAGTTGAAGCTCCTCGACGTCCAGGAGCTCGATGCCCGCATCGACGCACTGCGTCACCAGCTCGGCTCCATCCCGGAGGCCACCGCGCTCGCCGAGCTGAAGCGGGGACGCTCTGACGTCGACGACGCGGCCCGTGATCTGCGGATCGAGGTTGCCGACCTCACCGAGGAGCAGGCCCGAGCGGACGCGGACGTGGAGCAGGTCAAGGCACGCCGTGCACGCGACCAGGGGATGATCGACGCCGGATCGATCACCGACCCGAAGGCCCTGCAGCGGATGCTCGGCGAACTCGAGTCGCTGCAACGCCGGATCTCCGACCTCGAGGACGTCGAGATCGAGGTGATGGAGAATCTCGAGGCCGCGCAAGCCGGGCTGGCTGAACGGGACGCGGCGCTGGAGAAGATCGACCGGGAGGCCGCGGAGCTTGAGCAAGCCCGAGCCCGTAAGGCGGAGGCTCTCCAGGCCGAGCTGGTCACGGTCGCCGCGGAGCGGATCGAGGCGGCGACGGGTCTGCCCGAGGACCTGATCGCCCTCTACGAGAAGTTGCGCGCCAAGAACGGCGGCGTCGGGGCGGCGGCGCTTCGCCGCAAGGAGTGCGAAGGCTGCCGGATCACCATCAACGCCTCCGACCTGGCCGTGATCGCCACCAAGCCGGCTGACGAGGTCGTCCGGTGCGAGGAGTGCGACCGGATCCTGGTCCGCACCATCGAATCGGGTATCTGAGGACGTGACCGGCCCGATCGACTCTGTCATCGTCGAGGCGGACGGCGGCTCGCGGGGAAACCCTGGGCCGTCTGCCTTCGGGGCGGTGCTCAAGGACGCCCGGACCGGTACGACGATCGCCGAGATCGGCGAGACGATCGGGGTGGCCACGAACAACGTGGCCGAGTACCGCGGCCTGATCGCCGGTCTCGAGCTGGCCCGGGAGTTCACGCCCGGGGCGTCGGTCGAGGTCCGGATGGACTCGAAGCTCGTCGTCGAGCAGATGTCTGGGAACTGGAAGATCAAGCACCCCTCGATGCAGCCGTTGGCGGCACAGGCCTCCGAGCTCGCGCCGGCCGGGACGACGTACACCTGGGTCCCGCGGGAGCAGAACGCGCACGCTGACCGGTTGGCCAACGAGGCGCTCGACGGGACTCGGGTGGCGGGGGCGGTGGTGCGCGGCGGTTCCGAGGGCGGTGCCAGCACGCCGCCACCTCAACCGGCGAGCGGGACGGAGAGCACCGAGAGCGCGCCGGCCCGGGGGTGGACCGGGCCGACCGAACCGCCGACGACGTTGGTCCTGGTCCGGCACGGGGTCACCGACCACACCACCCGCAAACTCTTCTCCGGTGGTCTCGGCGGATCGAACCCGGGTCTGACGGACGAGGGACGGGCTCAGATCCGGGCCACCGGGGACTGGCTCGCGCCGCTGGCCGTGGCCGTCGATGCCCTGATCAGCAGCCCGGTGCGGCGTACCCGGGAGTCTGCGGAGATCCTCGCCGAGCTCTTCGACCTGCCGGTCCGCGAGGAGATCGGTGTCGCTGAGATGGACTTCGGCGCCTGGGACGGGTTGTCGTTCTCCGAGATCCAGCAGCACTACCCGGACGACCTCGACCGGTGGCTGGGGAACCTGGAGCACGCGCCGACCGGGGGAGGCGAGTCGTTCCGCGCCGTGGCCGACCGTGTCATTGACGGCCGCGACCGGATCCTGGCCGCCCATGTCGGGCAGACGGTGGTCGTGGTCAGTCACGTGACCCCGATCAAGACATTGGTCGCCGATGCCCTCGGCGCCCCTCTGGACGCGCTCTACAAGATGGAGCTCTCGCCGGCCTCGGTGACGGTGATCTCGTACTACCGAGGGAACCCCCCGAACTCGGGCCGGGACGACGACCACCTCCTGGCGAGTCTGCGCCTGTTCAACGCACGCCCGACCGACGCGCCGTTCGCGGTCTGACCGACCCGCTGGCGAATTCCGAGACTGAAACCCCTCGAACCGGGTCGTTATCGGCGCGCTCCGGACTAGTCCGGCCGCAGTGCGGCGATGTGCTCATCCCTCAGGTCTGCACCCGAAATCTGGTGGTTTCTCCAGGTATTGGCTAGACCGCGTTGTTTGTCTGTTTGGCCCGGATATGCGCCGTACCCCACTCTCATCCCACACCCCACTTCGGAAGGTTCCCGCCATGTCGCGCATCAGTTTCAGCACCGCAGGTCTCGCCACCCTCGCCATCGCCGGGGCCCTGACCCTCAGTGGGCCGGCCGCGTACGCCGACGAGGTCGCCTGCGGCACGGACGTCACCACGACGATCATCACCCCGGCGGTGACGCGCACCGTCGACGCTGTCACTCACATCGAGTGGCTCTGGGAGCGCGACGTCGAGGTCGCGGAGCTGGAGTTCACCAGGGTCCTGGAGGATGCCTGGGGCGAGATCGACTGGACGCGAGAGGTCGCCGGCCCGCCGGAGTTCCGCTTCGCCCGGACCGTCGTCGACCAGGCTGCCGTCCCGGCCGTACCGGGAACCCCGGAGCAGGGTCACCACGAGACCGTCGTCGTCACCCCGGCCGTGGTCGAGACCCAGGACGAGTACCGCCACGAGACCACCGGCAACGTCCGTTGGGAGCGCTCGGACTGGGGCGCGCAGAACGGGCAGGGCAAGGGCTGGAAGAAGACCGGCGCGACGCGCGAGGTCGAGACCGACCCCGCGGTCACCCTGGAGCAGTGGGTGGTGGACGTCCCCGCCGTCCCCGAGCTCCCGGCGGTTCCGGAGCAGTCGCACGTCGAGGATGCCTGGGAGTCGACCAACCCCGGAGATGGGTGGACCCCGACCGGGGAGAGCCGTCCGGGGATCAACGTTGTCGAGAACGCCACGACGGCCGGGGAGACCCCGGACGGCGCGGGGTGGAGGGAGACTGCGCGCCGCGGGTCCGTGGCCGTGCTCGACACCGTCTGGGCCGGTGCTGCCCCGGAGGGGTATACCCCCACCGGGGTCGCCCGGGTCGCCTCGGTGATTCACGAGGTGACGTCGGAAACGTCCTCGGTCGCCCCGGAAGGCGAGGGCTGGACCCAGGTCGCCGGCTCCGAGGTCGTGGTCACGGACTCTCCGGCCTACGAAGAGGTGGTGACGCCCGAGCTGACCGAGATCCTGCTGTCGCCGCCGTGCGACGACACCGACGAGCCGCCGGTTGACACCGACGACCCGCCGGTTGACATGGTCGAGCCGCCGGTCGTTGAGGAGGAGGACGTGGCGGGCAGCGACCAGGTCCTGGCCCAGGCCGCCCCGGCGGAGGTTGCCACCGTGCTGCCGAACACCGGCAACGGACTCTTCGACTGGATGACCCCGGCCGGTCTGCTCAGCGTGCTGGCCGGCGCCGTCGTCGCGTTGCGCGCCAGCCGTCGAGCGGAGCGTTGAGGACGGCGTTCCTTACCTAAATGCCCCGGGTAAGGAACAGGTGTAGATTCAAGGAATGACCGTCGCCACCATGACCAGCAAGGGCCAGATCACGATCCCCAAAGAGGTCCGGGACGAGCTCGGGCTCGAACCCGGGATGAAGGTCGACTTCGTCCGGGTGGGTGACCGGGAGTTCCGCCTCCGCCCTAAGAACGTGACGATCCTGGACCTAGGGGGCATGGCCAAGTACGACGGGCCGCCGCTCGGCATTGGCGAGATGAACGAGGCGATCCGGGACGGTTGGGCGGGCATCCGGTGATCGCGATCGACACCAACGTCCTAGCCAGGCATCTGGCCGAGGACGACCCCGATCAGACCGCCCTGACCCGTCAGCTCCTGGGGACCTTGACGGAGGAGGAACCTGGATTCGTCAGCCAGACCGTGATCGTCGAGCTGTACTGGCTCCTGCGTCGGTCGTTCCGGCTTCCGAAGCCGGTCGTGGAGTCGATCTTCGACGGCCTGATGGCGACCGCGGAGCTGGAGATCGAGGACGGCGAGGCGGTCGGCGAGGCGCTAGAAGCTGCCCGCCAGGGCGCCGACTTCGCCGACGCGCTCATCCATGCCACCTCGCGGATCTACGGCGTCGCCGAAACCGTCACCTTCGACCGCGATGCCGCCGAGCGCTTCGGCTGGCGGCTCCTCGGCTAGAGCTCGCGGACGATCACGTCGAGCTGCTGACCGGTGCGCTTGGCGTCGTGCAGCTCGACGTGCCAGCCGAGATCGGTGAGGTGGTCGGCGAGTGCTGCCGGCGACCCGGGCTTGCTGCCGTCTGCCAGCAGGTCGCGGACGATCCGACCCTTGGTCGCCTTGTTGAAGTGGCTGACGACCTTCCGCTGCTTCCCGACCTCGTGCAGCACCCGTACGCCGGCGACGTTCGGCCCGATCAGGCTCGGCGGGCGCCAGAAACCGGCGTACATGCCGGAGCGCAGGTCGATCACCAGCCCGGTGCCGGCTGCGGGGGAGAGGACCTCGTCGAGGCGGTCGCGCCAGTAGCTGCTGACGATGCCGATGCTCGGAAGGTTGGTGTCGCCCGAGAGCCTGTACGCCGGGATCGCGTCGTGGGGCCGGACCACGCCGAAGGCCGACGACATGATCCCGAGCCAACGGGTCGCCCGCCGGCGGGCCGCGCCTTCGAGCGAGGGCAGGTCGAGGGCGTCGTACAGGACGCCGGTGTAGATCCGGTCGGCGCGGGCCGTCGGCGCCGTGCGGAGGGCGGCATTGGCAGCGACGTGGTGCGACTGGGTCGGGCCGAGGCCCAGGGTGGCCGCCGCCCGGTCGGTCACGACCTGGTCGTGGACGGACCCGTCGCCCGCGGTGGTGCAGTGCGCGACGAGCGCGTCGATGACTTTCGACCGGGCTTCGGTGAGCTCAGGGAAGTCGAGCGCATCCAGGGCCAGCGCCTTGCCGCGCCGCGGGGCGGACTTGCCCTCAGACGGGGGAAGGAGGATCAGCACGCGAACGAGCGGAGCCGCAAGGAGCTTGCTCCGTTGCCGGCGTAGCGAGGAGCGTTGACGAGCGAAGCGAGGATCACCAGGAGAGACTAGAGCCCGCGGCGGGGAGCCGGTGCATAAGGTGGGCGCGGCCACATCCTCGGGACGGCCGGGAGCAACCAGGGAGAACGAGTGAGCAGTCGCGTCCTGCGGGTCCGCAACCCGGTTGCGGTGGTCGAGGAGGGCGTCCTCGCGATCCAGCACGAGCAGAAGCTGACGCCGGACTTCCCGGACGCGGTCGTCGCCGAAGCGGTGGCGGCGGCGTCGAACCCCCGGCTCCCCGACCTGGACCGGACCGACCTGCCGTTCATCACGATCGACCCGGCCGGATCGATGGACCTCGACCAGGCGATGCACCTCGAACGCGACGACACCGGGTACGTCGTGCACTACGCGATCGCCGACGTCGGGGCGTTCGTCGTACCGGGCGGCGCGATCGACGCCGAGGCTCGTCGCCGCGGCGAGTCCCTGTACGGCGCCGATTCCAAGATCCCGTTGCACCCGAAGGAGCTCTCCGAGGGCGCCGCGTCCTTGCTCCCCGGCCAGGTCTGCCCAGCCTTCCTCTGGACGATCACCCTGGACTCAGCCGGGGCGCACACCGGCGCCAAGGTCGAGCGCGCGCTGGTCCGCTCGACGACGCGCTATGACTATGAGGGCGTCCAGGAGCTCATCGACTCCGGCGCCGCGGACCCGATGCTCCTGCTGCTGAAGGAGATCGGCGAGCTCCGGCTCCATCAGGAGGCCCAGCGTGGCGGGGTGAGCCTGCCGATGCCCGAGCAGGTCCTCGACTGCGGTGCCGGGACCTGGACGCTGGAGTTTCGCGACCTCCTCGACTGCGAGACGTGGAACGCACAACTCTCGTTGCTCACCGGTTTTTCGGCTGCCCGGATCATGGTGGAGGGCGAGGTCGGCATCCTGCGCACCCTCCCGCCGGCCGATCCGCGCGCGGTGACAAGGCTGCGCCGGACCGCGCACGGATTGGGGATTATCTGGCCGCAGGACCTGTCGTACCCCGAGTTCATCCGCTCGCTCGACCCCGGGAGGCCCGAGCACCTCGCGATGGTCGTGGCGAGCACGTCGCTGCTCCGCGGAGCTGGGTACGACGACTTCAACGGCCACCTCCCCGGTCAGCCGCTGCACGCGGCGCTGGCCAGTGAGTACGCCCACGTGACCGCGCCGTTGCGCCGCCTGGTCGATCGCTTCGGCCTCGAGGTCTGTGCCGCGCTCTGCGCCGGTATGCCGGTCCCGGACTGGGTGCTCGCGGCGCTTCCGGACCTGCCCGGCATCATGCAGGAGTCCGGCCGACGGGCGAACTCCTACGAGAACGCGATCCTCAACCTCGTCGAGGCCGCAACGCTCCAGCACCGCGTGGGGGAGCAGTTCGTCGGGGTGGTCGTCGAGGCCGACCGAGACGACCCCGCTCGCGGCGATGCGATGCTGCGCGACCCGGCGGTGGCGGCGTCGGTCCGCGGCTCGCGACCACTCCCCGTGGGCGAGGAGGTCACGCTGACCCTCGCCGAGGCCGACGTGTCCACCCGCACGGTGCGGTTCGCGCTCTAGCCGAGCCGGGTCACCTGCACGGCGACGAACATCTACGAGGTCCCATCCCCGGTGGGGTGACGCCCTGGTCGAGGTAACTGCTCTGCAGTACGCCGCCGCGGGCTGCGAGGTCGCGTGCGGAGAGACCCGCCGACGGTGTCGAGCAGGCGCGCGTAGGACTCACGCGGAACGGAGCCTGCAAACATCTCGTCGTACGCCGGCCCCGGGGGGTCGTACGACTCGAAGAGGTGAGTCATCTTGCGCAGGTTAGGGACTCGGCATCTCGGGGTTGTTTCACCTGCGCGGCGAGTTCGGGTCGGGACGCACTATCCTGATCGGGCGGATGGGCTGGCCGGGCGACCGCGTTGGGGGTGACTCCACCGAGGAAGGTCCGGGCTCCACAGGGCAGGGTGGTGGCTAATGGCCACCCGGGGTGACTCGCGGGAAAGTGCC
>JBKJIN010000011.1:0-19043 GCA_046598425.1 Marmoricola sp.
GACTTTTAATCCGCGGGTTCAGGGTTCGATCCCCTGGGGGCCCACAACAGGCAGTTCAGAGGCCCGACCGGAGGGGCGGTGGAGCGTGCCTTACCGCCGACCACCCCGGCGCGTCCATGCCTAGTTCGTGTCTGATCCGGCGGGCGTGCCGTCCGTAGCCTCGGAGTTGCACACGGACAGAAAGGGATCGCGCCATGACCGCCCCGAACCTGACCATCACTGCGGACCCCGGCGACGGCGCCGGCGCCGTCTACTACCTCCCGCTGGCGCCCTCGCGGGTCGGCGTACCGCCCCAGTTCAAGCTGGTTCTGCGGCTGGCAGTCACCAACAACGAGAGTGTCGACATCCACCTCGCCAAGATCGCGTTCGAGTTCCCCGGCACGGTCCCGAAGGACCAGGGCATGCGCGGCGTCCCGCTGGTGATGAGGTACCCGAAGGCGACACCGCCGCTACCGAAGGACGGCTGGCTCGCCGCGGGTGCGACGACGGTTTGGTCGAACGGCAACGTCAACCTAGCGCCGGAGAACGACGACCCGGCGACCCCGAATGTCGAGGGGGCCGAGTGGCACCGCAACGAGGTGTACGCCGACCTGCCCGCGCCGGCGACGGTGACCGTCCTGGTTCGGACCTACGAGTTCGAGGAGGTTGCGCGGCGGACGTTCACCCTGGCGCCGTTCCCCGACCCGACCTTCCGGATCCCGTTTCGCCTGGAGGACCTAGGCGAGGGCGAGTACGTCTCGACCTCCGCGCTGCACTGGGCCAACGGCGGGTGGGAGGGGAGCCAGATCTACGCCCATGACATCGGAATCATCCGGATGACCGGCGACGGCACCATCACCGACCTCCGCGACCCGAGCCTGGGCAAAGCCAAGGAGAACTACCTGATCTGGGACCGGACCGTCGTCAGCATGGCGCCTGGAGTGGTCACCGCCGTGACCACCGGTATCGAGGACAACGCCGGCGGCAACCCGGCTGGCGGCAACGTCGTCACGATCGACCACAGCGGCCTGACCGCGGTGTACTGCCACCTCCGGAAGGACAGCACCCTGGTCGCGGTCAACGACACGGTCAACGCCGGAACCCCGCTCGGCAAAATCGGCCTTTCCGGGAACACCTCCGCACCGCACACGCACGTCGCGCTGACCTCGACGGTCGGCGGACGCCTGCGCGGCATCGCGTTCGACGATGCGCACGTCCTGGAGCCCGCCTTGGTCAAGGCGGACAACACCGGCCCGTGGGCGCCGATGGACGGAGCCGGTATCCCGCGCACCGGCGTGGCGATCTACCCCGCGCCCGCGCCGCCGCCGGGCCCGCCGGCCCCGCCCGTCGCGGAGGACAAGACCCTGCTGGAGAAGCTGCTAGACCTGATCCCGAAGATCGCGCAGCAGCGGCGTCCCGGTGATCGGTGGCCAGCGCGAGCACCGGAAAGACCAGGTAGGGACCATTGATCGCGATCAGTTCGACGAAGCCGCGCGTGCCCTGACCGACGTCGGCGAGAGCCGACGCGGGGAGCCCGATCGGCGACAGTCTGGCGCGAGCGCGATCTCGCGTCGCAGAGCGATACACCCCACCTGAGCGCCACGGCTACCCTGACGCAGTGACCGGAGCCGTGGCGTGATCAAGTACCTCGGTTCCAAGCGCACCCTGGTCCCGGTCCTCGGCGACATCGCCGAGCGGGTCGGCGCGATCACCGCGGTCGATCTCTTCACCGGCACTACCCGGGTCGCCCAGGAGTTCAAGCGCCGGGGCCTGCACGTGACCGCGACGGACCTCGCGACGTACAGCCAGGTGCTGAGCGACTGTTACATCGCCACTGACGCCGCGGCCATCGACACTGCCGAACTCGACGACGTCCTCGATCGCCTCAACGCCTTGCCGGGACGACCTGGCTACTTCACGGCGACCTTCTGCGAGGCGTCGCGGTACTTCCAGCCGAAGAATGGCGCCCGGGTCGACGCGATCCGCGACCTCCTGGAGGACGAGTACGCCGGCACCGCGCTGTACCCGGTCCTGCTGACCAGCCTGATGCTCGCCGCGGACCGGGTCGACTCCACGACCGGGGTCCAGATGGCCTACCTCAAGCAGTGGGCGCCGCGGGCGTTCGCCGACCTGGAGCTGCGCGCCCCGGCGCTGCTGCCCGGCCCCGGCCGGACCCTCGGCGGGGACGCCGCGGACACGGTCGACCTGCTCGACCCGGTCGATCTGATGTACCTGGACCCGCCGTACAACCAGCACCGGTACTTCACGAACTACCACATCTGGGAGACCCTGGTCCGCTGGGACGAGCCCGAGCACTACGGCGTCGCCTGCAAGCGGATCGACGCCCGGAACGACGCGACGATGAGCGTCTTCAACTCCAAGCGCCAGATGCCGGCCGCGTTCGCGGACCTGCTGACCCGGGCCCGCGCCGAGGTGGTGGTGGTCTCCTACAACGACGAGTCCTGGATCACCACCGAGCAGATGACCGATGCCCTGCGCGGGGCCGGCCACCAGGACGTGCGGATGCTCGCCTTCGACCGGAAGCGGTACGTCGGTGCGCAGATCGGCATCTTCAACGGAGCCGGGGAGAAGGTCGGCAAGGTCTCCCGGCTGCGCAACGTCGAGTACGTCTTCATCGCCGGACCGACCGAGAAGGTCGAGGCCGGGGCTGCGTCAGTCGCCCAAGACGCGGAGGCGATCCAGGGGTAGGGGTTTCGAGGCTCGCTGCGCTCGCGCCTCAACCAGCGTGGGCGGTGTGGAGGGCGCGATTCAGGGCGTCGACCAGCTCGGCCTGCATCCGCTGCACCACAGTCGCGGTCGGGACCAGCATCGCCCCGTGAAAGGCGCCTGGGTAGCTGTGCAGCTCGACCGAGACCCCGGCTGCCAGCATCCGCATCGCGTAGGTGATGCCCTCGTCGCGCAGCGGGTCCAGCTCGCAGGTCACGACGTACGCCGGCGGCAGGCCACTCAGGTCCTCGTTCCGGGCCGGGGCGGCGTACCCATCGGCGGGCTTGCCGCCGAGGTAGTACTCCCAGGACTTGATCGCCTGCGCCCGGCTCCACATCGGGGTGTCAGTGAAGGCCACCATCGATGGGGTCTCCAGTCGGTCGTCGAGCTCGGGGATGCCGAGCGACTGGAAGCAGAGCACCGGCCCTCCGCGGTCCCGGGCGAGCAGTGCCGTGGCAGCGGCGAGCCCACCTCCCGCACTCTGCCCGTGTACGGCGAGGCGGGCAGTGTCCACGCAGTCGAGCTCGGCCATCCGCACCAGCGCCGTGTAGCAGTCCTCCAGCCCCGCCGGGTACGGGTTCTCGGGGGCGAGCCGGTAGTCAACGCTGACCACGACGGCACCGATGGCGTTCGCGACGGCGATGGCGCCGGCGTGCTCGGCGTCGATGCTGCCGATGCAGAACCCGCCGCCGTGCAGATACAGGATTCCGGGCAGGTCACCCTTCATCCCGCGGGGCCGGTAGATCCGCAGCGCGACCCCGTCGACGACCTCGTCGCTGATCTCCAGGTCGTCCTCGCCGGGCACTGGACCGGCCGGCAACCACAGGTCGAACATCCCCCGCGCCGCCGCGATGTCGTCGAACGCGGTCGACGTGTCCGGCAGCAGTTCGACGATCTCGCGCAGCTCTGGGTCCAGGGTCGGGAAGTCAGCCGGGTCCACGACTCACCGGGCCAGGTCGGGGTGGGCCCGACCGGTGACCAGCGGCAGGTCGACGAAGGTGACGATCCCCGGCTCAGCGGCGCACACGTAAGGGATCGAGTTCACGCAGTGCGCGGCGGTGACGACGATGCCGGGGTTCCGTTCCAGCCCGGCCGCCACCGTGGTCGGGTGCCAGCCGTGGATGACGACCTCGCAGTCGGGGTCGCCCTTCACCTCTACCTCGAACCGCTTCCCCTTCGGGCCGAACTCCCACGGCGGGTCGAGGTGCTCGTCGCCCATCAACCAGTTCACCGCGACCCGGACCACCTTCGTGTCCCCGACGAAGGCCTCCCAGGCGAACTGCTGGGCAGCGACCTGACCCGGCTCGATCGCGCCGATCGGCGAGTCGATCGGAGCGGTGGCGACCGCCACCTCCCGGCTGCTGCGGATCTCGGCGTCGGCGAAGCCGAGGGTGTCCAGGCACATCTGGACCGACTGGCGGAAGCCGTTGTCGAGCAGCGCCAGCATCGGGCCGTTCATCGCTTCCTCGGGCGTGCCGCCGAAGCCCATCAAGTGCCGGACCACGTCCGGCGCGTTGTAGGTACGGATGTCGGAGTACTCCTCACCGCGGACGAAGGTGACCGCGGAGGAGAGACCGGCGAAGAACAGCGGCTGCTGCTCGGTCGCGCCGCCGGGGTCGATGCCGGTGCCGTGCAGGGTGACCCCACCAGCCAGACAGTGCGGCTCCATCCGGGAACGCTCCTGGTCGGTCGGCCAGAACCAGCCGAGCGGGGTGACCACGTTCTTGCCGGACTTCAGCAGCGCCGCGACCTCTTTCGGGTTCGGCATCAGCGGCGAGTAGAGGACGCAGTCGGCGTCCAGCGCGAGGATCTCTTCGATGCTGCTGGTCGCGACGACGCCGAGCGGCTCACGTCCCAGGATCGTGCCGACGTCCTCACCGGCCTTCTCCGCCGAGTGCACCCAGCAACCGACGAGCTCGAGGTCGGGGTGCCGCAGGATGTGCTCGATCGCGGCGCGGCCGACGCCGCCGGTCGCCCACTGGATCACGCGCAAGGTCATGCCTGGCTCCTCGTACTCGGGTCACCTCGTCTCGAAAGGCTCGGCGACCGGTGGTGACTAGAACACGTTCTAGGAAAGTGACTCGTCCGTCAAGGCTCCCGGGTGCCCGAGGACCCCCCGGGCACCACCAGTCCGCACTCGTAGCCGAGCACCACGACCTGGACCCGGGACTGCAGCTGAAGTTTCGCCAGGATCCGGTTCACGTGGGTCTTCACCGTCGCCTGCGAGACCACCAGCAGTGCGGCGATCTCGTCGTTGGACCGTCCCCGTGCGACCAGTCCGAAGACCTCGAGCTCACGCTCGGTCAGAGCGGCCAGCGGTGGCGGCGGGCCGTCGTACGGTGCCGGGCGACGGACGTGGTCCTCGATCAGGCGTCGGGTGAGCGCAGGAGCCAGCAGCGCTTCCCCCGCCGCAACAGTCTCGATCCCCTCCACGAGACGGTCTGGCGGGGTCGCCTTCAGCAAGAACCCGCTGGCTCCGGCTTTCAGGGAGTCGTACACGTAGCGGTCCAGGTCGTACGTCGTCAGGACGATCACCCGACTCGCCGAGCCCGTGTCGACGAGCCGGCGGGTGGCAGCGATCCCATCCAGCACGGGCATCTGGATGTCCATCAGCACCACGTCAGGTCGGAGCAGCTCGACCAGGCTGACGGCCTCGCTACCATCGGCAGCCTCGCCCAGGACCACAACACCGCGGGCCTCGAGAACCAGCCGGAGACCCGAACGCACCAGCGCCTGGTCGTCGGCGATCAAGACGCTGGTCATCGCGCGGCACCCCGCGGGAGCATCGCCGTCAGTTCGAACCTGCCCGCCGGAGTGACTCCGTACTCAAGGGTGCCGCCCAGCAGGGTGAGACGTTCCTGCATCCCCAGCAATCCCAGCCCGCCCCCGACCGGGCGCCGGTCGCCGCACCAGTTGACCGAGCGGATCACCAAGGAGTCCTGGTCGTTGCCGAGGGTCAGAGCGATCCTGGCATCCGGTGCGTACTTCAGCGCGTTGGTGAGTACCTCCTGAACGACCCGGTACGCCGACACGTCCGCGGCAACCGGCAGCGTGGGCAATTCGCCGTCGACCACCAGGTCGACATCCAGACCTGCGGACCTGGTCGCCTCGACCAGTTCGTTCAGCCGACCGAGGCCGGGGGTCGGCTCCGGTCGAGTCCCCTCGCGCCCGTCGCGGATCACGTGGAGGAGCCGCCCGGTCTCCGCGAGCGCGTCCCGACCGGTCCGGGCGACGTTCTGCAACAGCTCGGTGGCCTGCGCCGGATCAGACCGGACCAGGTCCTCGGCTGCGGCCGTCTGCAACACCATCGCGCTGACCGAGTGCGCCAGCACGTCGTGCAGATCCCGGGCGATCCTGTCCCGCTCCTCGTGGACCGCCTGCCGCTTGACGATCTCCTGCTGAGCCTCGAGCTGGTACGCCTGATCGGCGAGTTTCCCGGTCAACCGACCCAGCACGAACGGTGGCGAGGTCAGCGCCAGCACGAAGACGATGTCGGTCGGATCCTTCGCATCGGTGTTGGCGTAGACGTAGTAGAGGACAAAGGCAGCTGCGATCACAACGACACCCAGGAGTCCGCGACTCAGCTCGCCGTAACGGGCGAGCGAGAAGAGGGCGAGGACCAGGATCAGCACCGTCGTGGCGGGCTCGTCGAGGCTGGGATCGATGAACGGCGGAACCACCGCCAGAACACCCGCGACCGTCGGCGCCAGGAACGGGAGCCGGCGGCGGAACACCAGCGCCGAACAGGCGAGGAGCTCAAACAAAAGGCCGTAGCCCCACTGATCGAGGTCGGCAGTGACGAGCTCGAGTGCGCCCACCACGGCCACCGCTGCGGGAAGCAGCGCTTCACGGACCCACTTCGGCAGCCGACGCATCCTCGGAGGCTAGCGGCGTCAGCGCTCGCGCGCCTCAACCCTGGGGTGGAGACAGGTCCCACCCCAGGTGCGACGCCGCGCTGAGCCACCGCTCCTAGCGTCGTGACAAGGGAGCCGACAACGAAGGAGCACCTCATGTTCACCACCTGGCAGTCACGACGCACGATCGGAAGATTCGCCTGGGCGATGGCTTGGTTCGGCTTGGTAGCAGGCCAGCTGCACGCACTGTCCCGCCACCAGATCGCCGACGGCAAGGCCGACCTTGAACTGCCCCTCACCCGGTTCTGGGCCGAGCCTGCGGGCGACGTACTGCGGCCGCTGCTCGACTGGGCCAACCCGGACGCCGTCTACCTCACCTACGGCAAGATCTGGCTGCCAATCTGCGCGGCAACGGCACTCGCTGCGATCGTCGTCTACTCCTCGCGGTCGCCGCAGGGCTTCGAGAAATGGGCTTGGCGGATCTCGATCGCGGGCTACGTCGCCGTGGCGGTCGCAGTCGGCGCGACGTACTGGCTGCAGTGGAGCCACTTCACCGTGATGGACGACATCGGGCTGGCGGCCGAGGCCCCCGGAATCCTGTTGACGATGTTCGGTTCGACCGCCCTCGGGATCAGCCTGCTGCGCCAAGGCTTCCGGCCACGGACCCCCGCTGTGCTGCTCGCTCTCGCCATCCCGGGGCTGTTCGCGATCAGCTCGGTGACCTCGCTGGGCAGCGCCTTCCTGACGATGTCCTTCGCGTTCGGCATCCTCGGCCGCAACATCGCCCGGGACCCGTCCTACGTCGACACTCTGGTGGCCCGACCGAAGCCCGGACGCGAGCGCGTCCCGGCCTGATCGGTCAGCCGCGGGCCGCGACCAGGTCCGCGGCTGCCGCCAGGCAGCGCAGGTCGGTGGTGGCGGGGACCAGGATGAACTCGTCGCAGCCGGCCGCCTCCGCGGCGTCGAGGACCTCGGCCAGCACGTCCGGCGAGCTGACGCGGGCGGTCGCGGCCACAGCCTCCGCGAGCTCGGGTCCGAGGAAGCCCAGGTAGCGGGCGGTGAAACCGTTCAGGGCCGCGGCGGCGTCCGGGACCCCGAGCGCGACGAAGCAGCCGCTGACCTTGCGCGGCACCGTCTCGCGACCCTCCTCGCCCCAGCACCGGTCCGCGAGCTCGTTCGCGTTCCTGATCTCGGCGGCGTCCCCCGCGATGCTGAACCCGCTGATGCCATCAGCCCACCTCGCAGCGCGTCGCATCGCCTTCGGCCCCATCGCGCCGGCCAGGATCCGCGGCCCTCCCGGCTGGACCGGGGCCGGACCCACCGGGGCAGCGCCCTCGAAGGGCGGCTCTCCCGCGAGCAGCGCACGGAGCTCGGCAACCTTCTCGTCCAGGCGCTGGTGGCGACCGGTGAACTCGCGGCCGAGCGCCCGGTAGTCGTGCTCGCGACCGCCGACGCCGACGGCCACGTCGAGGCGGCCGTTCGCCAGCTGGTCCAGGGTGCCGATCTGCTGGGCCACCATCGGCATCTCGTGCTGCGGGAGCACCCAGAGGTTCGCGAAGACCCGGACCCGCTCGGTCACCGCCGCGCAGGCGCCGAGGGTGGCAACCATCTCCGGGTTCGCGAAGGTGACCCGCTCCCCCGCCGAGACGCTCGAGAACGGCCCGGCGTCGATCCCCCGGGCCCACTCGAGGGTGGTGCCCGGGCCGTAGCCCGGAGCCATCTGCGGAAGTGCGACGCCGATCTCCATGCAGCAGACCTTCTCAGACCCGTGGGAAAGTTCGGGCAGGAACCCTCAGGTCGCCTCCCTCCCGGCCGATCAGAAGGGGATCTGATCGGAAGGGAGCTCCCGGGGCCCATGACCGTGCCGAAGACAGCGACAACCCCGATCTACTCCTATCCGCGCACGCTCGTCCTCGATCCGCGCTCGCGCCTGGTGCTGAACAGATTCACCGGCGGCTGGACCGCCGCGCTGCGCTCCCAGGTCGCCGCAGCCGGCGGCATCGACGCTTGGTTCGCCAAACAACTCAGCTCCACCTCCGACTCCTTCTACAGCTCGTCGAGCACCTGGTGGCCGTCGAACAAGAATGACCCGCTCACCACCATCCAGCGCGACGACGCCGGAATCGAGTCGGTCTGGGAAGCCACGACCAACTACCAGCGCTGGTCCCTGGTACGGCGCGTGCACGGCCAGCACCAGGTGCGCGAGACGATGGCCTCGTTCTGGGAGAACCACTTCCACGTGCCGACCGGGAGCAGCGCGTCCGGCGCGTTTCGGGCGCCGTACGGGCGGATGATCCGCAGCCTGGCCCTGGGACGGTTCAGCACCCTGCTCCACGCGGTCAGCACGCACCCGGCGATGGGTACCTACCTCGGCAACGCGACCTCGACGAAGAAGGCACCGAACGAAAACCAGGGCCGTGAGCTCCTCGAACTACACACCGTCGGCCGGGAATCCGGCTACACCGAGGACGACGTGAAGAGCTCGGCCCGGATCCTCACCGGCTACCGGGTCGACGTCTGGCGGACCTGGGCGGTCACCTACGACCCCGCGGCGCACTGGACCGGCCCGGTCGCGGTCCTCGGGTTCTCGCACGCCAACACCGACCCGGACGGGCGAGCCGTCACCAAGACCTACCTCGACTACCTCGCCCGGCACCCAGCCACCGCGAACCGGATCGCCCGCAAACTCGCCACCCGGTTCGTCTCCGACGCCCCCAGCAGCGGGCTGGTCGCTCATCTGGCCCAGGTCTACCTCGCCAACGACACCGCGATCGCCCCCGTCATCAAGGCGCTGGTCGCGCACCCGGAGTTCAAGGCGTCCGCCGGGAAGAAGACCCGGACGCCCGAGGAGGACGTGATCGCCACCTACCGGGCCCTGGGCGTCGCCATCGCCAGCCCGGTCGACGACGAGGACGCCGCGAACGCAATCGTGTGGCAGACCGACCACATCGGCCTGGTGCCGTTCGGCTGGCCCCGGCCGGACGGTCTGCCGGACACCGGTACCGCCTGGTCCTCGGTCTCCCGGATGCTCGCCTCCTTCGACGTGCACTACACGATGTCCGGCGGCTGGTGGCCCCGCGGCCGGGCGACGTACCGCAAGCCGGCCCAGTGGCTGCCGCAGACCTCGATCCGGTTCGACCAGCTCGTCGACCACCTGTCCCGACGCATGCTCGGACGGCCGTCGACCGTGCTGGTCCGATCGGTCGCGTCCCAGGCCACCGGCATCTCCGCCTCGACCCTGATCACCGCCGACCACAGCCTGGTCCGGTGGAACATGTCCCGCCTCCTGACGGTCCTCCTCGACAACCCGCAACACATCGGACGGTGAGCATGGACCAGCCCAGTCGGACGCCCCGCGAGCAGCACTGCTGCGAGGAGTTCGCCGGCCTCTCCCGGCGCGGCCTGCTGCGCGGGGCGCTCGCCGCGGCGGGCGTCGGCGCCACCGGCTCGATGTTCGGCTCGACCTTCCTGCAGGCCTCGTACGGCGCCACCCGCCCGTCGGGCAACGTGCTGGTGCTGCTCTCGCTCCGCGGCGCCTCCGACGGACTCTCCCTGGCCGTACCGCACGGCGACCCGGCGTACTACACGGCGCGGCCGCGGATCGCGATCCCGAAGGCTAGCCTGCTCGCCCAGGACGCGTTCTTCGGGCTGCACCCGAGGCTCGCGCCGCTGGTTCCGCTTTGGGACGCCGGCAAGATGGCGGTCGTGCACGCCACCGGACTCCCGGTCGCGAACCGCTCGCACTTCTCCGCGATGGAGGTACTCGAGGACGCGGACCCGGGGTCGTCGGCGCGCATCGGCTGGCTGAACCGGCTGATCGGTCAGGACACCTACACGAATCCGCTTCAGGCCGTCGGGATGGGTATGTCGGTTCCGATCACCGCGCTGTATGGACCGCAACCGACGGTGACCTCGGCCTCGATCGACGCCCTGAAGCTCTCCGGCGACGACCAGTGGGACCCCGAGCACCGCCGCCGTACGTCGATGGCGACGATGTGGAAG
Organism: Marmoricola sp.; assembly: GCA_046598425.1. Taxonomy (GTDB): domain Bacteria; phylum Actinomycetota; class Actinomycetes; order Propionibacteriales; family Nocardioidaceae; genus Marmoricola. Next base: position 10,563 of record JBKJIN010000011.1, read on the forward strand.
GACGCCGGCGGGCAGCTCGGCGCCGGCGCCCGGTCGGCGCTCGCGGCCATCAGCGACTTCGCCCCGGTCCGAGCCAGCTCGACGACGCCGGCGAACGGCGCGTCGTACCCCGACGACGACCTCGGGCGGGCCCTGCACGCCGCCGCACGGACGATCCGCACCAACGTCGGTGTCGACGTGATCGCGGTCGACCACGACGGCGACTGGGACATGCACACCGACCTCGGGACGCTGGAGTGGGGCCGGATGACCCGGGCGGCGTCCTCGCTGGCCGGTGCCCTGGCCGCGTTCTTCACCGACCTCGGGACGCTGGCCGACAAGGTCACCGTCGTCGGGATCTCCGAGTTCGGCCGCCGGGTGAAGGAGAACGCCAACTACGGCCTGGACCACGGTCACGGGAACGCGATGTTCCTGCTCGGCGCCGGGGTGAAGGGCGGCTACCACGGCACCTGGCCCGGCCTGACGAACAGCCTGGACGCCGACCTGGCGGTGACCACCGACTACCGCAGCGTGCTCGCCGAGGTCGTCACCAAGCGGATGGGAGCCTCCAGTGCGGCCGTCTTCCCCGGGTTCACGCCGGAGACCGTCGGGGCGGTTCTCTGAGGACGCACGTGCGCAGCCTCACGTCGATGCCCGTTCCCGAAAACTGAAACTCGTTCTAGTGTGAAGTCATGTTCGAGTACCGCACCGTTGAGATGTCCGATGAGGAATTCGCAGAGGAGCAGGCCGTCTATGGAGGGATGACCGACGCCCTCCGCCGGCTCAACGAGGCGAGCCTGCGGACCACCGTGCCGACCGCCGTCGTCCAGGACGTGCACCGCCGGATCGAGGAGCTGACGGCCGTCCTCGAGGCGGAGATGATCCCGGCGAACTTCGGCGTCGTCGTCACTAACAACGGCCGGGTCCGCGGGTACGGCAACGCGGTGGTCGGCCTGCGGAATCCCTTCGCTCCCCCGCTCACGATCGTCCAGGACAAGGTCAAGGGCGGCGCGACCTCGGAGTTCTTCCTCAACGCCCTCTACGAAGGACCCCCGGGCATGGTCCACGGCGGTGTGGTCGCGCTCGTCCTGGACCAGATCTTCGGCGAGGCGGCCGCCGCCGGCGGGACGCCGGGGATGACCGGCACCCTGACCCTGCGCTACAAGAAGCCGACCGCACTGGGCGCCCTGAGAGCTGAGGCGTGGGTGGCCTCCAGCGCCGGGATCAAGACGATCGTCAAGGGCTGGCTCAAGGACGCCGAGGGCGACATCACCGTCGAGGCCGAAGGTCTGTTCATCCTGCCGCGCTGGGCCCGCGAGCAGCTCGAGGCCAGCGGAGAGGCACCGCCGCAGTACGAGTGAGGGTTTCGACGAGCTCAACCGCCCGCGGATGCAGCCTCAACCCGCACAGAGACCAACTCGACCAGCCAAAGGGACCAACTCGACCAGCCAAACAGGCGAACTCAGCCGGCGGTGGCCGAGCGACCGCGGGCACCGGCGTCCGTGAGCCGGGCCTCCTCCAACGCCTGCGCCTCGAGCTCCTCACGACTGCGCACCGGGGACGGCGCGCTGACCAGTCCGCTGGTCCCGCCGTCGAGCCGCCGCAGCGCCTCCCGCGCGAAGATCTGCTGCTCGGTCGCGGTCCGCTCCGAACGGTCGTTGCCGACGAACGTGACCGTCCAGTGCAACAGCGCGGTCACCTGGTTCTTGAAGCCGGTGATGTAGAAGAGGTGTACGGCCAGCCACATCAGCCAGGCGACAAAACCCGAGAGCCGCATCTTGCCGACAGTGGCGACCGCGCTAAAGCGCGAGATCGTCGCCATGCTGCCCTTGTCGAAGTACTTGAAGCCCGCCTGCGGAGCCTTGCCGCGAAGGCGACCGTCGATCTCGCGGGCGGCGTACCGGGCCCCCTGGATCGCCACCTGGGCGACGCCGGGGAGGTTGTCGAGCGAGATCATGTCGCCGACCACGAAGACCTCGGGGTGCCCGGGCAGGGTCAGGTCCGGGTTGACCGCGATCCGGCCGGCCCGGTCGAGCGCGGCACCGGTCTGCTCCGCGAGCGACTTGCCGAGCGGGCTCGCCTGGACACCGGCGGCCCAGACCTTGGTGACCGCCTCGATCCGACGGCGGCTGCCGTTCTTGTCCTGGACCTCGAGGCCGCGCTCGTCGACGGCGACGACCATTGCTCCGAGCTGGACCTCGACGCCGATGCCCTTGAGCTTCTTCTCGGTCCAAGCACCGAGCTTCGCCCCGAACGGCGGCAGCACCTGCGGAGCGGCATCGACGATGATGACGCGGGCCTGGCGGGTGTTGATGGAACGGAAGTCGCTCTTGAGGGTCTTGTGAGCGAGCTCGGCGATCTGGCCCGCCATCTCGACGCCGGTCGGACCGGCACCGACGACGACGAACGTCAGCAGGTGGTCGACGTCCTGGCCCCGCGCAGCCATCACCTCGGCGAGTTCGAAGGCGCCGAAAATCCGGCCGCGGAGCTCCAGGGCGTCGTCGATGCTCTTCATCCCCGGTGCGAAGCGGGAGAAGTGGTCGTTGCCGAAGTACGACTGGCCGGCGCCGGCAGCGACGATCAGCGAGTCGTAGGACAGCTCGAGCTCGCGCCCGAGGACGTGCGAGGTGACCTTCTTGTTGGTCAGGTCGATGTCGGTGACGTCGCCGAGAAGGACGGTCGCGTTCTTCTGTTTCGCCAGCACTTCCCGGGTCGGCGGGGCAATCTCGCCCTCGGAGAGGATGCCGGTCGCGACCTGGTAGAGCAACGGCTGGAACAGGTGGTGGGTGGTCTTCGCGACCATCGTGACGTCGACCGCGGAGCCCCGCAGTGCCTTGGTGCCGAACAGGCCACCGAAGCCCGATCCGATCACGACCACGCGGTGTCGCTGCTTCTCCGTCTTCTCCGCCATGGACCTAGTGTCCCGGATCGCCGCTGGAGCCCACAATCCGAGCAGCGTCTGCTCGGTCACACGCTCCCGGGGACCGGCTCCTCGATGTGGTTTGATCGAGGAGAAGGGATGGGCATCAGCCCTTGCTGCAATCGTCCCCTAGCCCGGAGTCCACCCCGTGTCCTGGAACAAGCGAACGCTGGTCCTGTCGGCGACGCCGCCGTCGGTGCGGCTGGCGCGTGACTGGGTGACCGGCGTGCTTGCCGACATCGGCCGCGACGAGCTGGCCGAGAGCGCCCGTCTCGCCGTCTCTGAACTCGTGACGAACGCGATCCTGCACGCCGATCCTCCGATGACGGTGCACGTCCGCGGGACCGTCGAGCACCCCCGGATCGAGGTGACCGACCAGTCGCTGGTCCCGCCTCCGCAGCGCAGGCTGACCGCCGAGGTCGACATCGACGACGAGTTCTCCTGGTCCACCGTCGGTCGCGGGCTCGATCTGGTCGCCTGCTACGCCGCCCGCTGGGGAGCCGACATCGACCCCCACGGCAGCGGCAAGGTGGTCTGGTTCGAACCCAGCCCGGAGCCGCACGAGACCCCGGTCGACGGCGACCTCTTCGACCTCGACGAGGCGATCGCGCGCCGCGGCCCGGTCGCGCCCGACCCGGCCCAGATGATCACCATCGAGCTGCGCAACATGCCGGTCGAGCTCTTCTCGCACCTCCGGCTGCACTTCAACGAGCTCGGCCGCGAGTTACGGCTGCTCGCGATCAGCGACCCCGACCGGTATCCGACCGCCGTCGAGTTCGCCGAGTCGTACCTCCAAGTCGAGCACGAACGCCGACAGGTGATCGGGCTGCAGCCCCTCGACGGGGCGATGGCAGCGGGGCAGGCGTCGATCGACCTCACCTACCTCACCCCGCCGACCGCGCCGTCCACGATGACTCGGATCGGTGCGCTGCTCGACACGATCTACGAGAGCTTCGCGGACGAGAGCCTGCTCGCCGTACGACCGCCGGACGGCCTGCTCGACCTCCAGCGCTGGTACCTCGGCGAGTTCGCGCGCCAGGCCGCTGGCGAGGCCCCCCGGCCGTGGAGCGGCCCGACCCGGCTGGCGCCCCGGCGGGAGGTCTCGTGACGGCAGCCCGGCTGCCCATCGCGCTGGTCGCGGCGTCGGCAGGGGGGCTCGTCGGCGCGCTGGGTCGTTACGGCCTGACCGAGTGGATGCCCGTCGGCCCGGGCTTCCCCTGGACCGTCTTCTGGATCAACGTGGCCGGCAGCGCGGTGCTGGCCTCATTGCCCGCCCTCGCCGTGGTCCGCCGTACGCCGTGGGTCGGGGTGTTCCTGGGAACCGGCGTCCTCGGCGGGTTCACCACGATGTCGGCGGCCTCAGAGCAGACCGTCGGCCTGCTCGACCGCGACGAAGGGCTGACCGCGCTCGGGTACGCCGGCGGCACGCTGCTCGCTGCGCTGGTCGCGGTCTGGCTGGTCGGACTGGTGGTACCCCGAGAAGAGCGGCTGGCGGCAGAGGCGAACGAGGTGGACCAGTGACTGTCCTCCTGGTCGCCGTCGGAGCCGCGGTGGGGGCGCCGACCCGGCTGCTCGCCGGGCACGTCCTGGACCGCACCACCCACTGGGGCACGCTTCTGGTGAACCTGCTCGGCTCCGCCCTGCTCGGCTGGCTCGTCGGGCACGGTGTCGACGGGCGCCCGCTGGCCCTGCTCGGCACCGGCTTCTGCGGCGCCCTCACGACGTACTCCGCGGTCGCGGCGCAGTCGGTAAACGCGGGCGGTCTAAGAGGTTTCGGGTACGCCGTCGGCACGGTGCTCACCTGCCTGGCTGCGGCCAGCGGCGGCTACGCGCTCAGCTGACTACCCCCAACCCCAGGCGTGCAGCTGGTGGTCCTCGATGCCGAAGTGGTGGGCGATCTCGTGGACCACGGTGATCTCGATCTCCTCGGAGAGGTCCTCGACGTCCTCGCACATCCGCAGCAGCGGTCCGCGGAAGATGAAGACCTGGTCCGGCGGGTGGAAGGTGTAGCCGCTGTCGCGCTCGGTGAGCGGCGTGCCGACGTACAGGCCGAGAACTCCCTGTTCCTCCGGTGGCGGTTCGTCCTCGACCAGGACGACGACGTTGTCCATGAACGCCGCGAGCTCGGCCGGTACCCGGTCGAGGGCATCGGCGACCAGGTCGTCGAAGGCCGATTCGGGGAGTTCCACGCGCCCAGCCTAGGCGGACCAGGAAGCCCGACCTGATTTGTCGGCCCCCACGGGCGGCCCTATGCTTGTGCGGCCTAGCCCCCATCGTCTAGTGGCCTAGGACGTCGCCCTTTCACGGCGGTAGCACGGGTTCGAATCCCGTTGGGGGTGCGATTGTGAGTGTGGGCTCCGGATGCGTTAACATTCCGTGGCTTCACAATCTGAAGCCGTTCCACGAGCAAGTACCAGGCCCCGTAGCGCAGTTGGTTAGCGCGCCGCCCTGTCACGGCGGAGGCCGCGGGTTCGAGTCCCGTCGGGGTCGCAGAGACAAAACACCCCCTGACCTGCAGAGATGCAGGACCAGGGGGTGTTCAGCATTTTCGGCGTGCCCGTTGCGTGCCCAATAGGTCCCTGGATGGGCCCCGTCTAGCCCTCCGCGATGCAGACGCGGCTCCCAGGCAGAGATCATCTCGGCAGCGGTTCTGACTGGTAGGGGGTATGCATCGGTTAAGCCGCTTCCCTGTCAGGTATGCATCAGTTAAGCCCAACGGGCTTGATGCGACGGCGGAAGTGAGATCGCCTGGCCGCAGCGCGGTGACGACGAGTACGACTGCGGCACACAGGGCAGCGACCAAGGGCAGCGACAAGGGAGCCTCCGGGAGGGGTGGGAAGACCTTCAAGAGTGTGCACCCGGTCCCAGGAAGATGTCAGCCTTTTCAACGCAGCGTTCGGGGAAGGAGGGACCGCCGCAACGTGCGTGATCGGACTGCGTATCCGATCACTTCGGCCGCCGGAGTGGGAGGAGCTCTGCAGGAGAAACACCGAGCGCGTCCGCGAGGCGGACGATTTGATCAAGCGTCGGGTTGGCTTCGCCCCTCTCAATGCCTGAGAGGTAGCGGCGGGACATGTCCATACGGTGGGCAAGAGATTCCTGGCTCACGCCAGCGCTTTCCCGAAGTGCGCGAACGCGTCCGCCGAATGCCGACCGGTAGCCAGTGATCGGTGGACGCGACTTCCTCCCTGGCGACCGCACAAGGAGACCGTTCCCTTGATCGTTCGTCCGTGCCACGCTATAGATAGCGCTATGGCAGAAGAGGTGGCACCGTGGTTCTGATCCGAAAGACTTGGGGCTTCGGCCCGTTCAAAGTGACGTTGTCACCAAAGGGCCCCGGGCTGAGCGCCGGGAACAAGGCTGGTCGCGTCCAGAGCGGTCCAGGTGGGTCTCGTTGGACCCTGCGTGTGCCTGGGGCCGGCATATCTGTGCGCCGGGCCTTTAGGAGATCGCGGTGAGTCCGGCGCCTCCGGCGCTCCATGCTGCGCAGCTTGAACAGCTTGTCCGGGTCTTTGTGCTCGCTAGCGACTGTGCCGCGGACCGATGGCCTTTCCCGTGGGAGTCGAAATCAGCGAAGGAGTTGCAAGGTCTTGTCAACAAGCGTGCGGCTCTGGCGCACGAGCTTGAAGACGCATTCGATCTCATCAACATGGCAACAGAGCCAGAGGGGCCAGCCGGTGAGTTGAGCGAGGCTGCTGCGGATCCCGCTGCAGCGGCTGATTTGCTGCGGGGAGCGCTGAGCAAGTTGGATCCCCCGCCGGCAGATGTACTCATTCCCGTGCTGCTCGACGCGTCCCTGTCGGCACAGTGGCCGAAGGGCGTCAGATGGACGTCCGGACACAACCTCGATCGGATCCTCGTTGAAGCCGCTGGTGCGCTAAGCCCGCGAAGCGGCCTGGATGTTGCCGCCATTCTCAACCTACACAAGTCTGCTGTTAAGCGACTTCGGAAGGACTCGATGTCGCCAGCGATGCAGGCGGGCGTCGGGGTCGCGATGGCAGCTGGTCTAGCACTGTCGGGTGGGGCGGCGAACGCGATCGGCACGATGGTCGGCACCCATGTGCTTGGCTTATCGGGCGCCGCGGCGACAAGCGCAGGGCTCGCGGCGCTCGGCGGGGGCAGCATCGCTGCCGGAGGCGCCGGAATGGCCGGCGGAGCCATAGTGGCTGGACTCATGGCGAGCGTCGCGAAGGGCGCGGGTACGAAGGTCCTACTCGGAGTTCTCCTTGCCAAAGAGTCGCCCGGGCTTTTCGTCCATCAGCTCGCAAAGGCAGATGTCGCTTGCCAACTCGGCCTTCTGTCTCGACCTGAGCTCGTCGCCGACCTGGCAGCACTCCAGGGCACCTTGAAGGAGCAGTTGCACGCGATCCCTGAACGCGAAGGTCGTCCCGAGCGGGTTCGAAAGCATGCAAGAGACGCTGCGGAAGTCGCATGGGTCGCTGTCCGGCCCGGGTTCAAGGAAAAGATCGCCGGCGCTCGTGACTTGGTGGCCGGAGCTAGACGGGTCTGGGACGAGCGAGCCGACAAGGAGGAGCGGAACCTCGCTGCTTCGATCCGCGCAGTGGAGTTCGAGCTCCGCCACTTGGAGTCGCCGACATGGAAGCGGCGGGCCGCCGCTGTGCCCAGAGTCGCCGGGCTCCCTGCACTCTCCAAACTGCTGGATCGGTTCGAATGAGCTCGTCGTTCGGGATGCGGCCTCGATGAAGTTCGAAACAGTCCCGTGAGCAGAGCCACGACTGGCGTAGCCGGCCCCCCGGGCGATCTCGTCGTAGTTGTCACCCGCAGCGAGCAGCTCGACGGCCCGAATCCGTTTCAGGCGCGCATCGGCCAACTTCCTCATGCCGTGACTCCCTGCCAGTAGTCGTGGGCCGGCCCCTTGCAGATCGTGGCATCGCCGAACCCGTTTGGGTCCAGAGGCCTTTCGCGTCCGAGCTCAGGCGCGATGGGCGGCGGATGCAGTGGCAACACCTTGGCAAGCGCGGGCTCTCTCGTCCGACCACGGACAGGTTCCGGAGACTCGGTTTGACGCTTCGCCATGATCTCGGCCAGCTCCTCTGGGGTTAGCACCGCAAGCTCCTCTCCGTCCGCACCAATGACCGAGAAGTGGGACATAGGTAGGTGGGACATAGGTAGGTCATGGGACTCAGGGGGCGAAGCCCCCCTATAGGTGTCGGCCAGTGGCGGAGCAAGCCGGTACAGATTGGCGCGCCCGCTGTTCGGGGCTGCCCTTGACGCAAGACTGAGCCAGTCACCTTGCTGCGCGAGAGCCATTAGCGTCCGATGAGCCTCGGACTTGGAGAGGCCCGTCATGTCCGCGATAGCGCGGGCGGGAAGCGCCGGGCGGGTAGTGCCGTGTTGGCGTGCCAGAGTCACGGCAGCCTCCATGACGCTCCGCTCGCGCTTCGGAAGCTCCGAACCTTCGAGCGCCTCGGCGACTTCCTCGATGATGTTGAGTACGTCGTCGTGGTTCCAGGTGGGCCACTGAGAAGTGACCTTTGAGGTTTCGTGCCAGTGCTTCTCAATGAACTTGCTCACCGTGACCCGGTCGATTGGTCGCCCCCCGCGTCCGATGGCGAGCTGCT
>JBKJIN010000094.1:0-10297 GCA_046598425.1 Marmoricola sp.
GCGTGATCCTGCACGAGATGGCGCACATGTGGTTCGGCGACCTGGTCACGATGAAGTGGTGGGACGACCTCTGGCTCAACGAGTCGTTCGCCGAGTGGGCCTGCTACCACGCCGAGGTCGAGGCGACCGAGTTCACCGACTCCTGGACCGGCTTCGCCAACGCGCGCAAGCAGACCGGGTACCGGCAGGACCAGCTGCCCAGCACCCACCCGATCGCCGCCGACAACTACGACCTGCAGGCCGTCGAGGTCAACTTCGACATGATCACCTACGCGAAGGGCGCCTCGGTGCTCAAGCAGCTCGTCGCCTGGGTCGGACTAGAGCCCTTCCTGGCCGGGCTGCGGCAGTACTTCAAGGACCACGCCTACGCGAACTCCGAGTTCAGCGACCTGCTCTCCGCCCTGGAGAAGTCCTCGGGCCGCGAGCTCGAGAGCTGGGCCGCCGAGTGGCTCCAGACCGCGGGCGTGAACACGCTGGCGCCGTCGTTCGAGCTCGACGCCGAAGGCTGCTACTCCTCCTTCTCGGTGCTGCAGAGCGCTGACCCGGACTGGCCGACCCTGCGCCGGCACCGGCTCGCCATCGGCCTCTACGACCTGTCCGCGGACGGCCGCCTGGTCCGGCGTACGTCGATCGAGACCGACGTCGAGGGTGCCGAGACCGCCGTCTCCGACCTCGTCGGTCTGAAGCAGCCCGACCTGCTTCTGCTCAACGACGAGGACCTCACCTACGCCAAGATCCGCCTCGACGAGCGGACGCTGACCACGGTGATCGAGGGTCTCGACAAGCTCGACGACTCCCTGGCGCGGGCACTGTGCTGGGGGGCCGCCTGGGACATGACCCGGGACGCCGAGATGTCGGCGACCGACTTCGTGCGCCTCGTCCTGGCGAACATCGGACAAGAGACCGATGCCTGGGGAATCAGCCGGATCCCGGTCTACGCGGCCCAGGCCGTCAACTCGTTCTCGGCTCCGGCCAACCGTGCGGCGCTGAAGGCGGAGTGGGAGCGCGGCCTGCGAGCCCTCCTTGCCGATGCCGAGCCGGGCAGCGACTCGCAGCTCACCTTCGTCCGGACCTACGCGGGCGCGGCGCACAGCGACGGCGCCCTCGCCGAACTCGAGCAGCTGCTCGACGGTTCACTGGTCCTGGAGGGGCTCGCCGTCGACCAGGACCTACGCTGGACCCTGATCTCGGCCCTGGCCCGGATGGGCCGCGCCGGCAGCCGGACCGATAAAGAGCTCGCCGCCGACGCCACCATCTCCGGTCAGGAGAAGGCCGCTGCCGCCCGTGCCGCGCAACCGGCGCCCGAGGCCAAGTCGGCCGCCTGGGACGCCGCGATCGTGCGGACCGACACGCCCAACGAGACCCACCGCTCGATCGTGCTCGCGTTCCAGGTCAGCGGTCAGGACGACCTGCTCACCCCGTACGTCACCCGCTACCTGGAGGCCGCCGAGACGCTCTGGGAGCACCTCGGCACCCAAAAGGCCTCGGTCGCCCTGGAGCACATCTTCCCGCGCCAGCTCGCCTCGCCCGCGCTGCTGGAGCAGGTGGACGCATGGCTGGCGTCGACGGACGCCAGCCCGGGCGCCCAGCGCTACGTGCGGGAAGGTCGTGCCGACGTGGCTCGGTATCTGGCCGGGCAGGCCAAAGACGCCAGTTGAGTTCAGCGCTTTGCGCCCAGCTCAACTGGCGTGCAGGGTCTCCGGCTGGCGCGCAGCGTCGGCGAGTTGCGCGACCCCGCGCTTGATGCCGCCGACCAGGTCGCCCTCGCCGAACGCCGATTCCATCGCCGCTGCGGCGAGGCGGACCGCGTCGTCGGCGAGCACCCGGCGGACGACGGAACCGGTGACGATCTCGAGCAGGCGGGCTGCCGGGTCGATCATGATCAGGACGCTGCGCGCCGGCGCGATCAGCGAGGCGTGCAGGCGCTGCGCGAACGGGCCGGACTCAGCCTCGGCCGCGCCGACGTACACGGAGAACTCGTAGCGGCAGACCGTCTCGGCCGCACGGATGGCGCGATCGATCTCGTAACGCTGGTCGGCCGAGAACCCGTCACCACTGGCCACTGGTGCCACCCCGGTCTGTCTCGGCTGCCTCGATCTGCACCGGGCTGAGCTCGTCGGCGGCGTCGATGCCCTTGCGGGGACCACCGAACCACTCGGCCTCAGCACGCCAGGACTGACCGGGCTCGTAGCCCTTGTCGCTAATCATCGAGGGCAGCGCGGCGAACAGCGCGATCGCCAGGAAGAGTGCTGCCGGGATCAGGACTAGGACGATCAGGAACTGCAGCCCGGAGACGCCCGGGGCATCGGCCTGGCTCGCCGGCGTGTCCGCGAACGCGGCCACCGGGAGACCGACCAGGGCGACGAGCCCGGTCGCCAGCGACACGACGGTGCGGCGTACGACGGAACGGGACTTCCTCGGCGTCTGGTCAGTCATCACCCACGAAGGATAACCAAGCCCAGCCCGGTCGAGCACCTCAGCGTCCGTGATCCTCGCTACCCTCGTCGACATGGCAACACCCCTGACGTCGTCCCTGAGTCTGTTCGAGATGACCGAGACCTGCATCAGGAACGGCAACGAGAGCTGGACCTGCGCGGCGGTCCTGGACTGGACCGGCAACGAGGAGCTCGCGCGGGCAGCCGCCTGGCTGATCGGTCGGCCCTTCGCGATCGTCTGGCTGGTGGTCCTCGGCATCGTCGCGCGCTGGTTGCTCCACAAGGTCATCGACCGGCTGGTGGCGAAGGCCCGCGACGGGATCCTGCCCACGAAGCTCGCCCGCGGCCCGTTCGCGGAGTCGGTCACCGACAACTCGGCGAACCGGCGGGTCCAGCGGGCCCTGACCATGGGCAGCCTGCTCAAGAGCATCGTGACCGGCGTGATCTTCGTGGTCGTGCTGATCATGGTGATCTCGGAGCTGGGCTACAACATCGCTCCCCTGATCGCCGGCGCCGGGATCCTCGGTGTTGCTCTCGGCTTCGGGGCGCAGAGCCTGGTCAAGGACTTCCTCTCCGGCATCTTCATGATTTTCGAGGACCAGTACGGCGTCGGCGACTCGGTGAACCTCGGCGAGGCCTCCGGCACTGTCGAGGCGGTCAGCCTGCGCGTCACCCGGGTACGCGACATCGACGGAACCGTCTGGTACGTGCGGAACGGCGAGATCCTCCGGGTCGGCAACCAGAGCCAGAACTGGTCCCGGTCGGTGCTCGACATTGCGGTCTCCTACAAGGAGGACGTGAAGCGGGTGCGCCGCATCCTCAAGGAGGTCGCGCACGATCTCTGGGAGGACGAAGCCTTCCGGGACCGGATCATCGAGGAGCCGGACGTGTGGGGAGTCCAGTCGCTCGGGCCGGACTCGGTCGTAGTCCGGGTGACCCTGAAGACGATGCCGCAGCAGCAGTGGATGGTCGCGCGCGAGATGCGGGAACGGATCAAGAGCCGTTTCGATGCCGAGGGGATCACGATGCCCCAGCTCCAGCGGACGCCCTGGACGGCCCCGGGAACGCCCCCGGACGCCGCCACCTGAGCCCTCCCCGGGCGTTGACTGCGCGTCGGCTTGCCTGTGTGTCCAATGACCGCGCCCCGCGACTGAGGGGCACGATGGACCGATGAGCACACTGGTCGATCCTCGGATCTGTCCCGACTGTCGTGCACCGTTGGACCCGGACCTCACCTGCACCGGCTGCGGACTGCGCCTGATCGGTCCCACCGCCTCGGAGCTCTGGCAGGTGCTGCTGCGCGCGGACGGCCTGATCGACCAGCTCCGCCGGCCACCCGGAGACACTGCCGCGCCGCCACCGCCACCGCAGCGGCTCGCTCCCCCGCCGCACCCGGCCCCCAGAGCACCGTCGGTGTCGGTTCCGGTCGTGCTGCTCAGCCTCGGCGCGCTCTGCGTCCTGGTCGCTGCGGTCGTGTTCGTCGCCGTCACGTGGAGCTCGCTGGGTCTCGGCGCGAAGGCCTCGATCATGCTCGGAGTCACCGGCCTCTTCGCCGCCGGAGGCACGGTGCTCGCCCGACGCGGGCTTCGAGGTGCCGCCGAGACGCTCTGGGTGATCGTCGCCGCACTGCTGGTCGTCGACCTGGTCGCCGTCCACGGCGCCGACCTCGCCGGCTTCGGGGCAGTCGCGCCGCGGCACGCCGCAGGGCTGACCGGTGCCGTGCTGCTGCTGGTCGGGACCGCCGTCAGCGCTTGGGTGCGGACCACCCCGACCGGGCACCTGAACGGCATGGTCGCCACGACCGCCACCGGCACGCTGGTGCTCACCGTCGCCGAGGTGCTGGCCGCCGACCGCCCCGAGGTCGCAGCGACCGCCGCGTTCCCGGTCGTCCTCGGCCTGGCCACGGCGGTCCGCCGTGTCGGACTGCGGCCGTCAGCCATCATGATCGGCGCGAGCGCGGTGCTCCCCTGGGTTGTCCTGCTGGCTGTCGGGATCGACCGCAGCTCCCGCACGGACGTCCTCGACTGGTGGCAGGACCTGGCGGGCTGGCCGTTGCTGGTCGCCGCCGGGTACGCCGCGCTCCTCACCCTCGGCGAGAGGCTGCCGGACGCGGTTCGTTTCATCAGCTCGTCGGCGACCTTGCTGGCCCTGGTCTGCTTCGCGATCGGAGGTTCTGCCCGGCAGGAGAGCACCACGCTGGCGACGGCGTGCGGGATCGCGATCGCCCTGGCAGCGGTCTCGGCGTACGGCAGTCGCATCTGGGCCGGGCCGGCCGGGGTGATGGCGCTGCTCGGGTTCGTCGTCGGGGGCTTGCTGGTCGCGGGCCGCCCGTGGGAGTCGATCGCCGGCCTCCCGACCACCGGTCCCGCGGATGACCTGAACCTCGACCTGCGGCTGCCCACGGTCGCCGCCGACCCGGCGCCGTGGACAGCCCTGCTGCTCGCAGTCGCGGTGGCGATCACAGCCGCCGGTCTGCTCCGCCACCTGCCTGAAGCGTTCCGCCGCGTCGGTCGGACCGGGTGGATCGCGCTGGCGCCGACCGTCCTTGCGCTCGGCGCCGTCACCGCGTTCCTTGAGAACGAACCGCGACTCGTGCTGGCGGTCCTGGCCTGGTCGGTCGTGCTGGTCCTGGCTGCCTGGGGCACGGTGACGGCAGCACCGCAGACCGCGGCGCTCACCGCGGCCCTGGTCGTCGGTGGGTACCTGGCCGTCGTCGGTCTGCGACTGGCCGTGTCGTCGCACCTGCTCGTCGCCGTACTGGCATCGACGCTCGCCGTCGGACTGGGGATCGGGTACGGGCGCGCCCGTACCGACGGCCTCCGCGGCGCACTGCTCCCGGTGCTCTCCGGCGCCGCCCTGATCGCCGCGGGCTTCGCCTGCACACACTGGCCGTACCTGGTCGACGGCGCCGGCGACACCGCCGGGATCGTCCTGGTCGGGTTTGTCGCCCTCGCCCTGCTGGCCGCTGCCCCTGCCGGACGCACCGAACCGGCGCGCCTGACGATCGAGGCGGTCGCGGTCGGACTGGGACTGCTGGCCACCCGGTTCCCGACCGACCCTGCTGTCCCGGCGCTGATCCTCACCGTCCTCGGCACCGCGCTCGCCCTCGCCGCCACCCTGAACCGCGACCGTGCCCTGCTCGCCTGGGGTGCGGTGGTCGTGCTCGGGATCGCCACGATCCTCCGCCTCGACCGCGGGGTGGACGCACCCGAGATCTACACCGTCCCCGCCGCACTCCTGCTGCTCGCCGGGGGCATCCACCGAGTACGGACCGATCCCGCGTGCTCGAGCCTGCAAGCGCTGTCCAGCGGACTGGTTCTCGGGCTCCTCCCGAGCCTGCTGCTGGCCCTTGACGAACCTGTGACCGTTCGCGGCGCCCTGGTCGCCGCCACGGGGCTGCTGGTCCTCGCCGCCGGCGTCCGGGCCCGGTATGCCGCACCGGTTCTGGCCGGCGCCGTGACGACCGGACTGCTCGCCCTCCGGCACCTCGGACCGGTCGCCGAGGCGGTGCCCCGTTGGGTGAGCCTGGCCGCCGTCGGCCTGGTGCTGCTGTTGGTCGGCATCACCTGGGAGGCGCGGCGTCGGAACGTCGCCACCGCCGATCGCTACCTGAGGTCGTTGCGCTAAACGACCGACGGCACAATGGGGTCATGGAGCGACCGGAGTGAGCACCTTCTACGACGAGATCGGTGGGATGCCGACCATTTCCGCGATCGTCACCCGCTTCTACGAAGGGGTCGCGACCGACGAGGTGCTCCGGCCGATGTACCCCGAGGAGGACCTAGCCCCAGCCGCCGAGCGGTTCACCCTCTTCCTGGCCCAGTACTGGGGCGGACCGACGACGTACTCCGACGAGCGCGGCCACCCGCGGCTGCGGATGCGGCACGCGCCGTTCGCGGTGACGCCGGCCGCCGCCGGGCATTGGCTGAGGCACTTCAGGGCAGCCCTCGACGCCGTCGCGCTGAAGCCGGAGCAGGACGCGCAGTTCTGGGACTACGTCACCCACGCGGCGCAGTTCATGGTGAACACGCCCGAGGACTGACCCGGTCTCAGCCCAGGCCGGAGGCTGCCAGCTCTGCGCGCAGGCGCTGGACGTGGTCGGCCGGGAGCGGCGCGGACCGCTGGGTCGTGGTGTCGAAACCGACCGTGACGACCTGGGTCCGGGCGAGGACGGTGTCGGCGTCGCGGATCTCGCCGGCGAAGACCGCCGAGGTGTTCCCGACGTGGCTGATCCAGCTGTGGATCTCGAAGGGCTCGCTGCGGAATCCGAGCGGTCGCAGGTAGTCAACGTCGATCCGGGCGACCACGAAGTCGCCGAAGACGTCCCCTTCCTGGTGCATCGCCATCGAGTAGCCGATCCGGGCTTCCTGGAAGTACTCGACGTACTTGACGTTGTTGACGTGGTGGTAGGTGTCGAGGTCCGACCAGCGCACACGGAGCGGGTACACGTGGCGCGACCCGCCCGCGGCGCTCAGCGGCATCCGCGGCAGGGCGGGCTCGAGGTACTGCTCCAGAGCCTCGCGCTCCCCCACGTCGATCCGGCGCGGGGCGCCCGTGGCCAGCTCCATCGGCGCCAGCCGAGTCGAGGCGCGCAGGTAGACCACGCGGCCCTGCGGCCCCTCGTCGTAGATCTCGTACGCCGCGGAGAACGAGCCCGCTCGCACCTCGGTGACCCACGAGTCGACAAGCACCGGGCGCTTGCGGAACTTCAGCGGAGCCACGAAGTCCAGCTCGTGACGGACCACGACCAGACCGACGCCGCTGCGGTGCAGCTCCGGGTGGGCGGCGAACATCTCGATCCGCGCCTCCTGGAGGTAGTCGAGGTACGCGACGTTGTTGATGTGGCCGAGCTGGTCCATGTCGGCCCAGCGCAGCGGGCACTCGTAGGTGTGACGCACACACCAGATCCAATCACCAGAACACGTTCTAGGATGACCTGAGGCACCCGTAGGTTGCCCATCTCACAGAAACACTGTGCAGACCACACTCTGATCGGAGAACCACCCATGCCCGAGGCAGTGATCGTTTCCGCAGCCCGTACCCCCATCGGCCGCGCGAACAAGGGCTCGCTCAAGGACTTCCGTCCCGACGACCTGACCGCCCTGATCACCCAGGCAGCTCTGGACAAGATCCCCGGTCTCGACCCGAACGACGTCAACGACCTGATGCTCGGCTGCGGCCTGCCCGGCGGCGAGGCCGGCAACAACATGGCCCGCATCGTCACCACTCTGATGGGCTACGAGATCCCCGGTACGACGATCACCCGGTACTGCTCCTCCTCGGTGCAGACCTCGCGGATGGCGTTCCACGCGATCAAGGCCGGCGAGGGCGACGTCTACATCTCCGCCGGCGTCGAGACCGTCTCGCGCTACCAGTTCGGCACCTCGGACCACATCCCGAACACCAAGAACCCGAAGTTCGCCGACGCCCAGGCTCGGACCGAGAAGTACGCCGAGGGCGGCCAGGACTGGCACGACCCGCGTGAGGACAGCCTGATCCCGGACGTCTACATCTCGATGGGCCAGACCGCCGAGAACGTGGCCCGCCTCCGTGGCCTGGACCGCAAGGAGCTCGACGAGTTCGGCGTCCGCAGCCAGAACCTTGCCGAGAAGGCGATCGCCGACGGCTTCTGGGCCCGCGAGATCACCCCGATCACTCTGGCCGACGGCACCGTGGTCTCCGCCGACGACGGCCCGCGCGCCGGAGTCACCTACGAGGCCATCTCGCAGCTGAAGCCGGTCTTCCGGCCCGACGGCGTCGTCACGGCCGGCAACTGCTGCCCGCTGAACGACGGCGCGGCAGCGGTCGTGATCATGTCGGACACGAAGGCGAAGGAGCTCGGCCTCAAGCCGCTGGCCCGGATCGTCTCCACCGGCGTGAGCGGCCTCTCCCCCGAGATCATGGGCCTCGGCCCGGTCGAGGCGACCAAGCAGGCCCTCAAGCACGCGAACATGACCATCAAGGACATCGACCTCGCCGAGATCAACGAGGCGTTCGCGGCCCAGGTCGTGCCGTCGTACCAGGAGCTGGGTCTGGACCTGGATCAGGTCAACATCAACGGTGGCGCGATCGCGATCGGTCACCCGTTCGGCATGACCGGCGCCCGCCTGCAGAACACGATGATCAACTCCCTGGACTGGCACGACAAGTCCACCGGCCTGATCACCATGTGCGTTGGTGGCGGCCAGGGCATGGCGATGATCCTCGAGCGTCTCTGATCCACCCAAGCGCCGACCCGGCGTGCTTTTCAGGCCTGCAGCGCCGCCTGGATGCTCAGCGTGATGCTCACCTTGTCGCCGATGAGCAGCTTGCCGCCGTCGAGCGGGATGTTGAAGTCGACGCCGAAGTCCTTGCGGCTGATCTCGGTGGTGGCGTCGAACCCGATCTTGGTGTTGCCGTAGGGGTCGACCTCGGTGCCGAGGAACTCCACGTCGAGGACGACCTCACGGGTGATCCCCTTGATCGTCAGGTTGCCCTTGGCGGTCGCGCCGTCGAAGGAGACCGAGGAGAAGGTCATCGGGCCGCTGTTCTCGGTGTCGAAGAAGTCACCCGAGCGGAGGTGCCCGTCGCGCTGCGCGTCGCGGGTGTTGATCGAGTTGAGGTCGATGGTGGCCTCGGCCTTAGCACCGGCGAGGTCGCCCACGGTGGTGATGGTTCCCTCGAACTCCTCGAACTGGCCGCGCACCTTGGACATCAGGTGCCGGACGGTGAAGCCGACCTCGGAGTGACTGGGGTCGATCGTCCAGACGCCTGCGATGACCTCAGTGGGGGTGACGGTGTCGGTGCTCATGCTGATGCCTCTTCCTGGGATCTGATTTGATTGAACTTTCAACTCTGGAACAACCTTAGCACAGGTCGTTCAAAGTTCAACCATCTCCGGCGAGATATTCCCGCCCCAGGTGGGGAGGTCGCACGCCCCAGGCTCCCGCGCCCCTAGACTCCGCTTCATGAGCGGTTCCGAGACGCGCTGGCTGGACCCGGCCCAGCAGGCCGACTGGCGTGCCTTCCTGGTCGGCAGCACCCTGCTGATGGACACCCTCGACCGCGAGTTGCGCGGTGCTCACGGGATCTCGCTGGGCGAGTACGAGATCCTGGTGCGCCTCTCCGAGACGCCCGACCGGACCCTGCGGATGGCGCAGATCGCCGAGTCGATGCGGCACTCGCGGAGCCGGGTGACGCACACGGTGACCCGGATGGAGAATGCCGGCCTGATCCGACGCGAGTCCGCCTCCGGCGACAAGCGCGGCGTCGACGCGGTGATGACCCCCAAGGGCTGGACCTTGCTCAAGGCGGCCGCACACACGCACGTCACCGGCGTACGGGCGCACTTCGTCGACCTGGCGAACCCCGCGGACTTCAGCGCGATGGGCCGCCTGATGAACGCGGTTTCCGATCAACTGGTGGCGGAGAACCCGACCTTCGAAGACATCCGGGAACGCTGAGGTCTCGAGGTTCCGAGGCACCCACTAGCACGGCTGCACCTCAACCAGCGGGGGTGGCCGGACCTCGACGGCGCCTGCCCCAATCGCGTGTGTTCACGCTTCGCCCAACAAAATCAGTCGGCTCGGCCGTACGAGCAAGCTCGACGGCGCTCGCCTCAATCGCGTGTAAGGCGGCGGTGCGTGACCCGGTGCGGACGAGCCGCATCGGCGCCGAGGCGCTCTATCTTGTTCTCCTCGTACGACGCGAAGTTGCCCTCGAACCAGAACCAGCTGCCCGGCTCGTCCTCGGTGCCCTCCCAGGCAAGGATGTGGGTCGCCGTACGGTCGAGGAACCAGCGGTCGTGCGAGGTGATCACGGCGCAGCCGGGAAACTCCAGCAGGGCGTCCTCGAGCGAGGAGAGCGTCTCGACGTCGAGGTCG
>JBKJIN010000043.1:0-44025 GCA_046598425.1 Marmoricola sp.
CGGAGACCTTGGAGACGCTGGCCTCGTGGGCCATCGAGACGTCGTCCTCGCGGATGTCGACGTAGGGATAGGTGTCGGAGCGGCTGATGGTGTCGACCAGCAGCGCGTCGCAGACCACGCTCGAGCGGGAGCCGTGGGCGCCCTCGAGGATCTGGACGAGACCGCGGTAGGACGTGCGGCCACCACCACGGGCCACCGACTTCGACACGATCGTCGAGGAGGTGTTGGGAGCGGCGTGCACCATCTTGGCGCCCGCGTCCTGGTGCTGGCCCTCGCCCGCGAAGGCGATGGACAGCGTCTCGCCCTTGGCGTGCTCACCGAGGAGGAAGACGGCCGGGTACTTCATGGTGACCTTGGAACCGATGTTGCCGTCGATCCACTCCATCGTCGCGCCCTCGGCGCAGGTCGCGCGCTTGGTGACGAGGTTGTAGACGTTGTTGGACCAGTTCTGGATGGTCGTGTAGCGCACGCGGGCGTTCTTCTTCACGATGATCTCGACGACCGCGGAGTGCAGCGAGTCGGACTTGTAGATCGGCGCGGTGCAGCCCTCGACGTAGTGCACCGACGAGCCTTCGTCGGCGATGATCAGGGTCCGTTCGAACTGGCCCATGTTCTCGGTGTTGATCCGGAAGTAGGCCTGCAGCGGGATGTCGACGTGGACACCCGGCGGGACGTAGATGAAGGAGCCGCCCGACCACACCGAGGTGTTCAGCGCGGAGAACTTGTTGTCACCGACCGGGATGACGGTGCCGAAGTACTCCTTGAAGAGCTCCTCGTGCTCCTTCAGCGCGGTGTCGGTGTCGACGAAGATGACGCCCTGCTCCTCGAGGTCCTCGCGGATCGAGTGGTAGACGACCTCGGACTCGTACTGGGCCGCGACGCCGGCGACCAGGCGCTGCTTCTCCGCCTCCGGGATGCCGAGCCTGTCGTAGGTGTTCTTGATGTCCTCGGGCAGTTCCTCCCACGAGGTCGCCTGCTTCTCGCTGGAGCGGACGAAATACTTGATGTTGTCGAAGTCGATGTCGTTCAGCTCGCCGCCCCAGGTCGGCATCGGCTTGCGGTGGAAGAGCTTGAGGCCCTTCATCCGCAGGTCGAGCATCCACTGCGGCTCGTTCTTCTTGTCGGAGATGTCCTGCACGACAGCCTCGGACAGGCCGCGCTTCGCATCGGCGCCTGCGACGTCGGTGTCGGACCAGCCGAACTCGTAGCGCCCGATGCCCTTCAGCTCGGGGTTCAGTAGTTCGATCTTCGAACCCTCAGGCTCAGTGATGCTCGTCATGAGGTTGCTCCTCTGGTCGTGGTGCTCGGGATGCAGGTCGTGCAGACACCGTCGCCGTGCGCGATGGTGGCGAGTCGTTGGACGTGGGTGCCGAGAACGCGGCTGATCGCCTCGGTCTCGGCCTCGCAGAGCTGCGGGAACTCGTGGGCGACATGCGAGACGGGGCAGTGCTGCTGGCAGAGCTGCTCGCCGACGGGAAGCTCGCGCGCCGTGGCGGCGTAGCCCTCACCGGTGAAGATCGAGGCCAGCGCCTCGCCGGGCGAGAATCCGGGGTTGCCTGCCATCACCGTGGCGAACTCGTCCTCGATGAACGAGACCCGGCGCTCGGCGAAGGCCTTCACCGCGGCATCGCCGCCGGTCTCGGCCAGGAACCTGAGCGCCTGGACCGCGAGGTCGTCGTACTGCTGGTCGAACTGGTCGCGCCCGGTGTCGGTGAGGGCGAAGATCTTGGCGGGGCGCCCGCGACCGCGGATCGTGGAGAGCCGGGGCTCGCGGGACTCGATGGAACCGTCGGTGAGCAGGTGGTCAAGGTGCCGTCGGACGGCGGCCGGGGTCAGCGCGAGGCGCTCGGCGAGGGCCGCAGCGGTCGACGGACCGTTCTGCAGGATCGACCGAACCACACGCTCTCGCGTGGGCGCATCGCCGATCTCCTTGATTTCCACAACACCAGTGTGCCGTTAATGAAATCAAGGTTTCAAATAAGGCTCACCTAACTTCAATCTTTCAGCCCCCCATTCCTTCACTCAGCGTCCTTCCGGCCGATGGAACCTCTGAGAGACAGAAGGGAAGCCGATGCTGCGAAAGTTCGCCCATTCCCGCGCCGCCCTGATCCTGGGTGTCGCAGTCGCCATCGCCGTACCGGCTACCACCATTCCCTCGATGCCCAGCGTGACTCTCTGGCCGGTGCTCATCGGACTGGTCCCCTGGATCGCCGCGAAGTACCTGCTCTGCCCGTTACGCTGGCGGTTGCTGACGCCGCCGGGCCCCGACGGCGTCCAGATGCGCCGCTGGCACCTGCGCGCGTATGCCGAGTCGGAGATCTTCGGACTCCTAACCCCGGGCCACGTCGGCGCCGACCTCTGGCGGATGAAACGGCTCACCGGGACCGGCCTGGGCCGCGGCGATGCCCTGCTCAGCGTCGGCACCGACCGCCTGGCCGGGGTGCTCGGCCTGGCCGTGTTCATCGGCTTCGCCGCGACCGGGCTTCCGCCTGGGATGCTCATCGCCGCGGCCGGGGTCGGCGTCGCGTTCGTGGCTGCCGCGCTGGTCGCACGCCGGTTCCGCCCCGAACTGCTCCCGATGGGCAAACTCCCGCGCCCGCGGGTGATCGCGATCTCACTGCTACTCGCTGCAGCCTACGAGCTCTCGATAGCCGGACTCCTGCTCGGCACGATCGCCGCCACCGGTCACACCCTTTCCCCGTGGGCGGTGCTGGGCGCGTTCGGCGCGAGCCAGCTGGCCGGCGCCATTCCGGGCCCCAACGGGGCCAGCCCAGCGGACGCCGCCCTCGTGGTCGCGCTCGCCGCCGTCGGACTCCCCTGGTTGGCCGCGACCGCAGCGGTCAGCATCAAGGCGATGATTGCCTGGTTGCCCGCGCTCACCCTGGGCGGACTCAGCCTCCTGCTCTACCGTCGGCAGGTCGCCCGCGGACCTATCAGCAACACCACAGCCGCCACCGCCTAGACTCCGCGGGTGCCTTCCTCCCCCGCTGTCGAGGTCGCCGGCCTCGTCATGCGGTACGCCGACAAGACCGCCGTCGACGCCCTGGACCTACTCGTCGAGCGCAACACGATCACCGCGGTGCTCGGCCCCAACGGCGCCGGGAAGACCACCACGCTCGAGACCTGCGAGGGCTACCGGCGTCCGCAAGCAGGCAAGGTTCGCGTGCTGGGACTCGACCCGATCGCCGACCGTCGAGCGCTGCTCCCCCGGATCGGCGTGATGCTCCAGGGTTCCGGCGCGTGGTCCGGTGTCCGAGCGATGGAGATGCTCGACCACATCGCCAAGCTGCATGCCCACCCCCTCGACACCGCGATGCTTGCAGACCGGCTCGGGCTGCACGACTGCGGCCGGACGCCGTACCGCCGGCTCTCCGGCGGTCAGCAGCAGCGTCTCGGCCTCGCGATGGCTGTCGTCGGGAGACCGGAGGTTGTCTTCGTCGACGAGCCCACCGCTGGAATGGACCCGCTGGCGCGCCGAACCACCTGGGAGCTGCTCACCGAGCTGCGCGACGACGGCGTGACCGTGGTGCTGACCACGCACTACATGGACGAGGCCGAGCGTCTGGCCGACCAGATCCACATCATCGACCACGGCCGGATGATCGCCTCCGGCACGCCGTTCGAGCTGACCCGTGGCGGCACCGCCACCATCCGCCTCGTCGTGACCAAGCCGTTCCCCGACGGCGCCCCGGCCTCGTTGCAGGCGGCCCTCGGCCCGGCGGTCGAGGTGACGCCGCTCAATGAGGTCAGCCTGCTGGTCACCGGACCCGCCGACCACACCACCCTGGCGATCGTCGCCCGCTGGTGCGAGGAGCAGGGCGTGCTCCCCGAGTCGCTCCACCTCGGCCAACGCAACCTCGAGGACGTCTTCTTGGAGATCACCGGGCGGGAGCTCGAGGCATGAGCACCACTCCGACCCCCGGGACCTTCGTCCCGCGCCCCGGCAGCGCGCGGCTGCTGCACCAGATCGCCGCACAGTCGGCGATGGAGGCCAAGCTGATGCTCCGCAACGGCGAGCAGCTCCTGCTGGCCGTGGTGATCCCGGTGATCGTGCTCATCGGCGGCGTCGAGGCGGCAAAAAGAATTTCTTGGCACGTCGACGTCGGTCTCGGCCAGCGCCCGATCGACGCTCTCACCCCTGGCGTGCTCGCCCTGGCCGTGATGTCGACCGCCTTCACCTCACTCGCGATCGCGACCGGTTTCGAACGCCGTTACGGAGTGATCAAGCGCCTCGGGGCGTCACCGCTGCCCCGGTTCGGGCTCCTGGCCGGCAAGATCGGCGCGCTGTTCCTGGTCGAGGTTCTCCAGGTCGTCGTCCTCGGTAGCGTCGCGCTGGCGATGGGGTGGGAACCGCACGGCGGCTTCGGGACCGTGCTGCTGGGCCTGGAGGCTCTGCTGCTGGGCACCGCGGCCTTCGCTTCACTCGGCTTGCTGGTGGCCGGCGTCCTGCGTGCCGAGGCGACCCTGGCCGCTGCGAACCTGATCTACCTGCTGCTGATGGCCGGCGGCGCCGTCGTCCTTCCGGCGTCGGCGTACGGCAGTGCGGAGCACGTTCTGACCTGGCTGCCGTCCGGCGCCCTCGGCGAAGCGATGCGTGGCGCGCTGATCCACGGAGAGTGCTCCGGACAGCAGCAACTGGTCCTGCTGGGCTGGGCCGTTCTCGGCACCGCCCTGACCGCTCGCTACTTCCGGTGGGAGTGACCGTGCTGACCATCCTGCACCGTTACCTGCGGCCCCTGGCCTGGGCCTCCCTGGTCGCGAACATCGTGATCGTGGTCACCGGCGGCGCCGTCCGGCTGACCGGCTCGGGCCTCGGCTGCCCGACCTGGCCCCGGTGCACCGAGGAGTCCTTCACCCCGCACGACGAGTTGACCCTGCACTCGGCGGTCGAGTTCGGCAACCGAATGCTCACCTTCGTCCTGGTCGCCGTCGCCGTGGCGACCTTCCTCGCAGCCTGGCGCTCCGGTCGGCGAGAGCTGCGCCTGGTGGCCCTGGGCCTGGCGCTGGGCATCCCCGCGCAGGCGGTCATCGGCGGGATCACCGTGCTGACCGATCTGAACCCCTGGATCGTCTCCTTCCACCTGCTCTGCTCGATGGCGATGATCGGTCTGGCGGTGCTGTTCCTCCGCCTGGTCGACGGCGATGGCCCGCTTCCGCCCGCGACTGCATCCCGACCCGTCGCTGCGCTGGCCTGGAGCACGTTCGGCGCCGGCTGGACCGTGCTGTACGTCGGCACGGTCGTGACCGGCTCTGGGCCGCACGCGGGCGACGAGGACTCCCGGCGCAACGGGATCGACCCGCTCCAGATCTCCCAGCTCCACGCCGACCTGGTCTTCCTGCTCGTTGGACTCACGATCGGGCTGATCGTCGTGCTTGCCGCGACCGGTGCGAGCCAGCGGGCCCGCCGGGCCGCGACGCTGCTGCTAGGCGTCGAACTGGCCCAGGGCACCATCGGGTTCGTCCAGTACTTCACCGACCTCCCGGTCGTCCTGGTCGGGTTCCACATGCTCGGCGCAGCGCTGATCTCGGCCGCGATGACCTGGGCGGTTCTGACAGCGCGGGAAGCTTGATGGAGACCGGACACGGACGCCTGGTGTACGACGCCGACTGCGGTTTCTGCACCCGTTCGGCCCAGTGGCTCGACGAGGCCCCGGTCGCCTGGCACACCCTCGACCTCGAGGCCGTCCAGGTGACCCAGGCCGAGGCCGACGCGAACGCTGGCTGGCTGGTGGACGGACGAATCACCCTGCTCGGCGCTCCGGCGATCGCCGCCGCGCTCCGGGCACGTCGTGGCAGCGCCCGGCTCCTCGGCTGGGCGCTGAGCGTCCCGGGGATCCGGGGTCTGGCGAATCTGATCTACCCGCGGATCGCCGCGAACCGGCACCGGATGCCCGGCGGTACGGCAGCCTGCCGCATCGAGCCACCGAAAGCGACGCCATGACCTCGACCTTCGTCCCGCGGCGCAGGCCGCTCGACGGCCGTGAGCCCGGGAGCACCGCGCCTCGACCCCGTAGGAACTGCTCTTCGACCTGAGCTTCGTGGTCGCGGTCGCTGCGGCCGCGGCTGAGTTGCACCATGAACTGTCGGCCGCCCACTTCGACGGGTTCGTGGGCTACGCGATGGTGTTCTTCGCGATCTGGTGGTCGTGGCTGAACTACTCCTGGTTCGCCAGTGCCTACGACACCCGGCGACGCGGTCCTCAGGCTGACCAGTTTCGTGACCTGGCCGGCGTGCCTGTCGTCGCCGAAAGCATCCCGGATACCTTCGAGGACGACCCCGGCGTCCGCGGCGTGGCGCTGCGGGACGGCTGCCGCTCGGGTCAGCACTCCGTGCGGCGCGGACCTAGTAGCACACCCGTCAGCTAACGATCCCGTGGGCGCGGTTCCAACGAACCGCTCCCTGGTACGCGTCGACCATCCCCCAGATCCAGAAGCCGAGGATCATCGGTAGTCCGATCAGGATCAGAACCAGCGGGAAGCTGATCAGGTAGCCGAGCAGGATCACCACGCCGATCGTGACATCGCCGTTCATCATCGACCCGACGCCCGGGATGAAGAACGACACCAGCAGCGAGATCGCCGGGTTCTTCGGGGCGACTGCGTAGCCAGGCTGCGCCCCGTACTGGCCGCCGTACTGGCCGCCGTACTGGCCCGCATAGGGAGCCCCGTAGGTCGGAGGCTGAGAGGTCGGTGCCGTGTGCGAGGTCCACTCGCTGCCGTCCCAGTACCGCTGTGAGCCGTCTGGCTGGGGGTACCAGCCGGCGGGTGACTGCGTCATGGTCGTTCCTCTCCGAGCGGGCTCCGGACGGCCCTCGGCAGACAGTATGGCCACCGCAGGCTCCCCGATCCCACGAATGGCCGGTTCAGCCGAGGTGCTTCTCGGCCCACCACGTCGCGAGCGGGTTGCCGTTGTAGTCCGGGACCGGCTGGTAACCCTCGGCCTCGTAGAAGGCAATCGCGTGCTGGTGCTTAGCTCCGGTGTCCATCCGGATCCCTGTGTAGTCGAGGTCGCGGGCCGCTGCCTCGAGGGCATGCAGCAGCAACCGGGCGACACCTCGCCGGCGCGCATGCGGTACGACGTACATCCGCTTGATCTCAGCGCTGCCGTCCGGGAGCCGCTTCAGCCCGCCGCAGCAGACCGCGTCCGGTCCGACGTACCCGACCAGGAAGCGCCCGTACGGCGCCCCGAACTCGCGCGGACCTGCCTGCGGCATCCCCGGGGCGTTGACGTCCGCGCCGTCGTACATCGCTGCGAGCTCAACCGCGTACGCCGCGAGCAGCGCAGCGCCGTCCCCGGTGTCGACCGGGACCACCCGGAACTCCGGGACCAGGCCGGCCACGTCGCTCAGCGGGTCAGCAGCGGGTCGAGGGCGACCGCGACGAAGAGCAGGGAGAGGTAGAGGTTCGACCAGTGGAAGAGCCGCATCGGCCGGATGTCGGCGAGTTCGTCGCTCTTCCGCGCCCGCGCCCACAACAGGTGCGCCTCGACCAGGAAGGTGGCGCCGAGCACGAGGGCGGCGATTGGGTAGACGATGCCGGTCTCGGCGACCGGCCAGAGCAGCAGCGAGACCGCCACCATCACCCACGAGTAGGCGACGATCTGGCGTGCAACCTCGACCCCGGACCTCAGCACAGGCAGCATCGGGACGTCGACTGCCGCGTAGTCCTCGCGGTAGCGCATCGCCAGCGCCCAGGTGTGCGGGGGCGTCCAGAAGAAGACGACTGCGAAGAGCACCACCGGCGCCCAGGCGAGCTCGTTGGTGACCGCGGTCCAGCCGATCAGTGCGGGGAAACAGCCGGCGAGGCCGCCCCAGACGATGTTCTGCGCCGTACGCCGCTTGAGCACCATCGTGTAGACGAAGAGGTAGAACGCGGACGCGGTCAGTGCCAGCCCCGCCGAGAGCCAGTTCACGTAGAGCCCGAGCACGAGGGTGGAGACGACCGCCAGCACGATCCCGAAGACGAACGCAGCCAGGGGGCTGACGATGTGCCGCGGCAGCGCCCGGCGGCGCGTCCGGCGCATCTGCTCGTCGATGTCGCGGTCGTACACGCAGTTCAGCGCATTGGCGCTGCCGGCAGACAGGGTGCCGCCGACGACGGTCGCGACGACCAGGCCGAGGGACGGAACTCCGCGCTCGGCGAAGAACATCACCGGCACCGTGGTGAGCAGCAGGAGCTCGATGACCCGGGGCTTGGTCAGCCCGACGTACGCCGCCACAACGTCCCGCAGGGTCGTTCCAGCGGGCGCCTGTCCGGTTACGGACGCCTGGGAGTCGACCGCGGTCACGCAGGCCTCGCCTTCCTCGGTCATTCAGAACTGAGCAGAGCAACGAATAGATCGAAGGACCGATGGATCAGTCCGGCGTGCAGTCTATCTGTGCCGGTTCGCAGGGCGAACTCACGGCCGTCATCTGGCATCGGTAGGCTCGCCCCCATGAGCCCCGCGCGTACCCCGCTTCACTGGACCGACCTCGACAAGCGCGCCGTGGACACCGCTCGCTGCCTTGCCATGGACGCGGTCCAGAAGGTCGGGAACGGGCACCCCGGGACCGCGATGAGCCTCGCGCCGGTGGCCTACCTGCTGTTCCAGAAGCGGATGCGGCACGACCCCGCAGACCCGACCTGGTCGAACCGTGACCGGTTCGTGCTCTCCTGCGGGCACTCCTCGATCACGCTCTACACCCAGCTCTTCCTGGGCGGTTTCGGCCTCGAGCTCGACGACCTCAAGGCGCTGCGCACCTGGGGCAGCCTGACCCCCGGGCACCCGGAGTACGGGCACACCGCCGGCGTCGAGACAACCACCGGGCCGCTCGGCCAAGGCGTCGCCAACGCGGTCGGGATGGCGCTGGCCGCGCGTCGGGAGAAGGGGATGTTCGATCCCGAAGCCGGCTCGCCAACCTCGGGTGAGGGCCCCTTCGACCACCACGTCTACACGATCTGCTCCGACGGCGATCTGGAGGAGGGCGTCAGCGCCGAAGCCTCCTCGGTCGCCGGTCACCAGCGGCTCGGGAACCTGACGATGATCTACGACGCCAACCGGATCTCAATCGAGGGCGACACGGACATCGCCTTCACCGAGGACGTCGCGAAGCGTTACGAGGCCTACGGCTGGCACGTGCAGACCGTCGACTGGACCCACAACGGCGACCACGCCGACGGCGCGAACTACGTCGAGGACATCCCGGCCCTGTGGGCAGCGCTGGACGCCGCCGAGGACGTGCCCGACAGGCCCAGCCTGATCGTGCTGAACACGATCATCGCCTGGCCCGCCCCCGGCGCTCAGAACACCGAGGCGTCCCACGGCTCTGCCCTCGGCGCCGACGAGGTCGCGGCGACCAAGAAGGTGCTCGGGTTCGACCCGGAGCAGACCTTCGAGGTCCCGACCGACGTCCTTGAGCACACCCGCAGCCTGCTGGCGCGGGGCAAGGACTACCGCACTGCCTGGGAGGGCCAGTACGCCGCCTGGGCCTCGGCCAACCCCGAGCAGGACGCCCTGCTGCACCGCCTCGAGACCCGGGCGCTTCCCGATGGCTGGGACGCCGACCTGCCGACGTACCCGGCGGACGGCAAGGGCGTTGCGACCCGGGTCGCCTCCGGCCAGGTCATCAACGCGGTCGCCGGTCACCTCCCTGAACTCTGGGGAGGCTCGGCCGACCTGGCCGGCTCGAACAACACCACGATCAAAGGCGCGGCGAGCGTCACCCCGGCCGTGTACGACGACCACTACTGGAGCGGCACCCCGTACGGCCGGGTGCTGCACTTCGGCATCCGCGAGCACGCGATGGGCTCGATCATGAACGGCGTCACGCTGCACGGCGGGACCCGGATCTTCGGCGGCACCTTCCTGGTCTTCTCCGACTACATGCGCCCCGCGGTCCGGCTCGCGGCCCTGATGAAGTTGCCGACGATCTACGTCTGGACCCACGACTCGATCGGTCTCGGCGAGGACGGACCGACCCACCAGCCGGTGGAGCACGTGGCCACGTTGCGGGCGATCCCCGGCCTCGACGTCGTCCGGCCCGCCGACGGCAACGAGACCGTGGCCGCCTGGAAGGCGACGCTGGCGATCACGGACCGCCCGGTGGCGCTCGCCCTGACCCGGCAGAACGTGACCACGTTCCCGCGCGGCGAGCAGGGCTACGCCGGCACCGATGGCGTGGCGAAGGGCGGGTACGTCCTCCTCGACACCGACGGGATCCCGGACGTCGTCCTGATCGGTACCGGCTCCGAGGTCCAGCTGGCTGTCACCGCGCGTGAGCAGCTCGCAGCCCGGGGCATCAGCGCCCGGGTGGTGTCGATGCCCTGCCGCGAGTGGTTCGACGCCCAGGACCAGGCCTACCGCGACAGCGTCCTCCCGCCGACCGTCAAGGCACGGGTCAGCGTCGAGGCCGGGATCGCCCAGGGCTGGCGCGACGTGGTCGGGGACAACGGCCGGATCGTCTCGCTCGAGCACTTCGGTGGCTCCGCGGACTTTGCCACGCTGTACCGCGAGTTCGGCATCACCGCTGAGGCTGTGGTCTCCGCCGCCCAGGAGAGCATCACGGCCGCACGGGCCGTCACCAGCTAGGCGGCGCCCGGCATCGCAGCACGGGAGCCCGAGGGAGAGGAACGCAATGTCCGATCGTTTGAAGCAGCTGTCCGGAGCCGGGGTCTCGATCTGGCTCGACGACTTGTCGCGCGAGCGCCTCGAGACCGGCAACTTGGCTGACCTGGTCAAGCACTCCTCGGTGGTCGGGGTTACTACCAACCCCTCGATCTTCGCCGGGGCGCTCGCCGACGGCGAGCGCTACGACCAGCAGGTGCAGTCGCTCGCGACCGACGGAGCAGACGTGGAACGGACCGTCTTCGAGCTGACTACGACCGACGTACGTAACGCCTGCGACGTGCTCCGCGAGGTCTGGGAGGCCACCAGCGGGGTCGACGGCCGGGTCTCGATCGAGGTCTCCCCCACCCTGGCCCACGACACCGCCGAGACCGTCGCCGAGGCCCGGAAGCTCTGGGACGCTGTCGACCGGCCGAACCTGCTGATCAAGATCCCCGGCACCTCCGAGGGCTGCCCCGCGATCACTGAGACCCTCGCCGCCGGCATCAGCGTCAACGTCACCCTGATCTTCGGTCTCGCGCAGTACCAGGACGTCATGAACGCGTACGTCGACGGCCTCGAGCAGGCGCTCGCGAACGGCCACAACCTGGCCGGCCTCCACTCGGTGGCCTCGTTCTTCGTCTCCCGGGTCGACACCGAGATCGACGCCCGCCTGGAGCAGTCCGGCGCAGACCGCGGGCTCTTCGGCCGCGCCGGAGTGGCCAACGCCCGACTGGCCTTCGAAGCGTGCGAGCAGTTCTTCTCCGGGCCCCGGTGGGAGGCTCTGGCCGCGGTCGGAGCCCGGCGCCAGCGCCCGCTCTGGGCCTCCACAGGAGTGAAGAACCCCGAGTACGACGACACCATGTACGTGGTCGACCTGGTGGTGGAGGAGACCGTGAACACGATGCCCGAGAAGACGCTCGCCGCCGTCGCCGACCACGGCGAGGTCGCCGGGGACCGGGTCCGCCCCTTCTACGCCGACGCGAAGGCCACGATGGCCGACCTGGCCGCGGCCGGGATCGTCTACGACGACGTGATCGCGCTGCTGATCAAGGAGGGTGTCGACAAGTTCGTCACCGCGTGGGAGGAACTACTGGGCACGGTTGAGGCGAGCCTGGAGCGAGCCCGGGCATGACCGGGTCCGCGGACAACCCGGTCGAACCGACCAGCACGGCCTCCTGGGCGCGTCTCGCCGCGGTCGCGGACGGCTTCGCCCCCGACCTGCGCGCCTGGTTCTACGAGGACCCGGGGCGCGCCGAGCGCTACACCTTCACGGCTGCCGACCTGCACGTCGACCTCTCCAAGGGCCTGGTCGACGACGAGGTGCTCGAGGCCTTGCTGTCACTGTCTGAGGAGGTCGGACTGGTCGAGCGACGTGACGCGATGTTCCGCGGGGACCGCGTCAACGGGACCGAGAACCGGCCGGTGCTGCACACCGCGCTGCGCCTCCCCGCCGACGCCGTCCTGGACGTAGACGGCTACGACGTGGTCGGCGGCGTGCACGAGGTCCTGGGACGGATGTACGCCTTCGCCGAGCAGGTCCGTGCCGGGGTCTGGACCGGAGCCACCGGCCAGCCGATCCGAACCGTGGTCAACATCGGGATCGGCGGCTCGGAACTCGGCCCCGTGATGGCCTACGAGGCCCTGCGACCGTACGTCCAGGAAGGCCTGGAGTGCCGGTTCATCAGCAACATCGACCCAACCGACTGCGCGACGAAGCTCGCCGGCCTCGATCCGGCGACCACCTTGTTCATCGTGGCCAGCAAGACCTTCGGCACCCTGGAGACGCTCACCAACGCTCGGCTGTGCAAGGCGTGGCTGCTCGACGGCCTCGGCGCCCAGGACGACGATGCCGCGGTCGCCCAGCACTTCGTCGCGGTCTCCAGCGCGCTCGACAAGGTGGCGGCGTTCGGGATCGACCCGGCCAACGCCTTCGGGTTCTGGGACTGGGTCGGCGGTCGCTACTCCGTCGACTCCGCCATCGGGACGTCGCTGGTGATCGCCATCGGACCGGAGCGGTTCGCGGAGTTCCTCGGGGGCCTGCACGCGATGGACGAGCACTTCCGCACCACCCCGGCTGCGGAGAACGTGCCGGTCCTGATGGGCCTGCTCAACATCTGGTACACCAACTTCCTCGGCGCCGGCACCCATGCGGTGCTCCCCTACTCCCAACTGCTGCACCGATTCCCGGCGTACTTGCAGCAGCTCACGATGGAGTCGAACGGCAAGGGGGTCCGGTGGGACGGCACCCGGGTCCGGACCGACACCGGCGAGATCTTCTGGGGCGAGCCGGGCACCAACGGTCAGCACGCGTTCTACCAGCTGATCCACCAGGGGACCCGGCTGATCCCGGCGGACTTCATCGGGTTCGCCAACCCGGCCTACCCGCTGAAGGACGGCGGGACCGACGTGCACGAGCTGTTCCTGGCCAACTTCTTCGCTCAGACCCGAGCCCTCGCCCTGGGCAAGACCGCTGAGGAGGTCCGCGCCGAGGGCACCCCCGAGGCGATTGTGCCGGCCCGCGTCTTCGGCGGTAACCGCCCCAGCACCTCGATCATGGCGCCGGCGCTGACCCCGGCGGTCCTGGGCCAGCTGATCGCCCTCTACGAGCACATCACCTTCACCCAGGGCGTCGTCTGGGGGATCGACAGCTTCGACCAGTGGGGTGTCGAGCTCGGCAAGCAGCTCTCGCTCCAGCTAGGTCCGGCCGTCGCCGGGGACCCGGCTGCTGCGGCGGAGCAGGACGCCTCGACCCAGTCGCTGATCGCCTACTACCGGGCACACCGGTCATGAGCCCGGCCGGGTCCGCGACGAACCCGCCCGTGAATCCTCTCCGGGACCCGCAGGACCGGCGGCTCCCCCGGATCGCCGGGCCGTGCGGCATGGTCCTGTTCGGCGTCACCGGCGACCTGTCCCGCAAGAAGGTGATGCCGGCGATCTACGACCTCGCCAACCGCGGCCTGCTCCCGCCGGGCTTCAGCCTGGTCGGCTTCGCCCGCCGCGACTGGGCGGACCAGGACTTTGCGCAGATCGTTCACGACTCGGTGCGTGCGCACGCCCGGACCGAGTTCCGCGAGGAGGTGTGGAACCAGCTGGCCGAGGGTTTCCGGTTCGTGCCCGGCGATTTCGACGACGACGCTGCGTTCGCGAACCTGCGCCGCACCATCGAGGAGCTCGACGAGTCCCGAGGCACCCAGGGCAACCACGCGTTCTACCTGGCCATCCCGCCGTCGTTCTTCGGCGCGGTCGCGGGACAGCTCAAGGAACACGGGCTCGCCGAGCCGCGGCCGGGAGCCTGGCGGCGGGTCGTGGTCGAGAAGCCGTTCGGGCACGACCTGGAGTCGGCCCGCGCCCTCAACGACATCCTCGGGCAGGTCTTCGAGTCGGGTTCGATCTTCCGGATCGACCACTACCTTGGCAAGGAGACCGTCCAGAACATCCTGGCGATGCGGTTCGCCAATAACCTCTTCGAGCCGATCTGGAACGCGCACTACGTCGACCACGTCCAGATCACCATGGCCGAGGACGTTGGCATCGGCGGTCGGGCCGGGTACTACGACGGCGTCGGCGCCGCCCGGGACGTCATCCAGAACCACTTGCTCCAGCTGATGGCTCTGGTGGCGATGGAAGAACCGATCGACTTCGAGGCCGAGAACCTGCGGATCGAGAAGCTCAAGGTGCTGCGCTCGGTGCGCCTCCCGGCGCGGATCGACCTCGCGACATCCCGGGGCCAGTACGCCGCCGGGTGGGCTGGTGGGCAGAAGGTGCTCGGGTTCTGCGAGGAGGAGGGCATCGACGCGACGTCGACGACCGAGACGTACGCCGCACTCACCCTCGAGGTCGACACGCGCCGCTGGGCTGGCGTTCCGTTCTACCTCCGTGCTGGCAAGCGCCTGGGCCGCCGAGTCACCGAGGTTGCCGTCATCTTCAAGCGGGCCCCGCACCTTCCGTTCGCCCGCACCGCCACCGAGGAGCTCGGTCAGAACGCGCTGGTGATCCGGGTCCAGCCCGACGAGGGCATGACGATCCGCTTCGGCTCCAAGGTGCCCGGCACTGCGATGGAGATCCGCGACGTGAGCATGGACTTCGCGTACGGCGGCTCGTTCACCGAAGCGTCCCCGGAGGCCTACGAGCGGCTGATCCTGGATGTCTTGCTGGGCGATCCGCCGCTCTTCCCGCGGCACGAGGAGGTCGAGCTCTCCTGGCAGATCCTCGACCCGATCCTGGCGCACTGGTCGAAACAGGACCGGGCGAAGAAGGGCCGTCCAGAGCAGTACCCCGCCGGCACCTGGGGCCCTGCGTCCGCGGACGCGATGCTGGCCCGTGACGGCAGGACCTGGAGGCGACCGTGAAGGAGCTCCTGGACACCAGCTCGGCTGCCATCGCCGCCGAGTTCGTCCGCGCCCGGACCAAGGCGGGCAGCCCGGCCATGGGCATGGTGATGACCCTGGTTGTCGTGATCGACGAGGACGGTTCCACCGACGCTCTGGCGGCCGCCCGGATGGCGTCCCGAGAGCACCCGGCCCGGGTCCTGGCCGTCATCTTGGGGGACGCCCGCGGCAAGGGCGTCGTGAACGCGCAGATCGGGATCGGCGACAGCTGGACCGGCGAGACCGCGATCATCCGCCTCCGCGGCGAGGTCGTGCGGCACCCCGCGTCGGTGGTGCTGCCGCTGCTGCTGCCGGACTCCCCGGTCGCCGTCTGGTGGCCGACCGACCCGCCGCTCGACCCGGCCGCGGACCCCCTCGGCGCACTGGCGCAGCGCCGGATCACCGACGTCGCAGCCGCGACCCGGAGCAAGACCCGGGCGATGCTTGACCAGTGCTCGTTCTACACCAAGGGGAACACCGACCTGGCGTGGACCCGGATCACCCCGTGGCGGGCTCTCCTGGCCGCCGCGCTGGACCAGCAGCCGCTGAAGGTACGGCGGGCCTCGGTCACCGCCGAACGGATCAGCCCCAGCGCCGATCTTCTCCAGGCGTGGCTCAGCGACCGGCTTCGGGTGCCCGTCGACCGGGCGAACTCCGCCGGCCCGGGCATCACCGAGGTGGTGCTGGAGACCCCGGAGGGCCCGATCCGGATCACCCGGACCGACGGGCGACTAGCCACCTTCTCCTCCCCGGACCGGCCCGACCGCCCGGTGGCTTTGCGTCGCCGTGAGGTCCCGGCGCTGCTCGCGGAGGAGTTGCGCCGCCTAGACGAGGACGTCGTCTACCAGGCGACGGCCAAGCGACTCCTCAAGCTCCACCCGAAGAAGTGACCCGTGCGTGACGTGGTGACGCTGCCCGGCCCGGACGAGGTCGCCGACTCCGTCGCGGTGCGCTTCCTCGAGCGCATCAGTGCTGCCCAGGATCGCGGCGAGACTCCGCACGTCGCCCTCACCGGCGGCACCGTGGCCCGACTGGTGCACCGCGCGATCGCCGCGCGTGCAGCGGAGTACGCCGTGGACTGGGACCGGGTGGTGTTCTGGTTCGGCGACGAGCGGTTCGTCGTACGGTCGAGCGCGGAGCGCAACGCCGGTCAGGCGCGCGAGGACCTCCTCGATTCCGTCGGCGCCACCCGGGTGCACGAGGCCCCCGCGGTCGAGGACGCCGACGGCGTTGCCGACGCCGCCCGGCAGTACACCGACCTGGTGCGCGCCGAGCTGTTCCACGAAGACGGGGTGGGCGAGTTCGACCTGGTGATGCTCGGGATGGGCCCGGACGGGCACGTCGCCTCGCTCTTTCCCGGGCACTCGCAGCTGACGGAGGGTGCCGCGCTCGCGGTACCGGTGCTGGACTCCCCCAAGCCACCGCCACTCCGGGTCACGCTCACCCTTCCTGCGCTGAACACCAGCAAGGCGGTCTGGTTCCTGGTCGCCGGTGCCGAGAAGGCGGACGCGGTCGCGCGGGCGTGGGCCTTCGACGGGACGACCACTGAGACGCCGGCCCGAGGAATCACCGGCCCGTCGGTCACCTGGTTCGTGGACCGGGCTGCGGCCGGAGGCTAAGCGCCGGACGCCACCAGCCCGACACCGGTGAGCAGGGCGACCGCAGTCCCTGCGACGAGTCCCAGACCCACGCCCAGCGCGACCCGTCGCGCCCCCGGCAACAGCAGTGCTGCGGAGATTGCGATCGTCAGCAGGACGCCGACCGGCGCCAGCACCTCGATCAGTACCCCGTCCTCGAGACGCGGCAGGACGGCCCAGAAACCGACAAAGGTGCCGAACATCGCGCCGAGGTAGGCAGGCGCGTTCGGACTGTCGCGCGGTCTACCAGCAGCACTCACACACCCAGTGTGCCGGGCTGTCAGAAAATGACGTCGCCGCTCTTGCGACGCGCTCGCAGGGTCTGCAACGCCTCTTCGAGAATGTCCTTGGCCTCGGCGTCGGAACGGCGTTCCTTCACGTAGGCCAGGTGGGTCTTGTACGGCTCCACCTTCTTCGGCGGCGGCGGGTTCTCTGAGTCGACGCTCGAGGGCAGGCCGCACTTGGGGCAGTCCCACGACTCCGGAACCTGCGCCTCGACCGCGAACGCGATCAGGGTGCGGTGCTCCTGGGAGCAGAAGTAGGTGACGCTCTGCCGCGGAGCCGCTTCGCCGCGCTCCGCCTCGCCCATCGGGCCGGCGCCGACCCGGCTGCCCCGGATTGCGCTTCCTCCGCCTGCCATCAGCCGTTGGTCTTCAGGAGAAGGCCGAGACCGATGACGCAGGCGAACCAGACCAGGCCGATTCCGACCGTGATCCGGTCCAGGTTGCGCTCAGCGACCGACGACCCGCCAAGACCGCTGGACACACCGCCGCCGAACATGTCGGACAGGCCGCCGCCACGTCCCTTGTGCAGCAGCACCAGGACGATCATGAGCAGGCTCGAGATGATGAGCAGGATCTTGAACAGGGTGATCACGGCGGGAAGCCTAACTGACTCGTAGTGCGGAACGGCTATTGGGACCGTCAGAGGACGGGCATGTCGTAGAACCGACAGATGCCACCGAATTCGTCAGCCTGCAGGCTGGCGCCGCCCACCAGGGCACCGTCGACGTCCGGCTTCTGCATGATGCCGGCGACGTTCGAGGCCTTCACCGAACCCCCGTACAGGACCCGGACGCCGGCCGCGGCGTCCTCGCCGAAGGTCTCGGCGACCCGGGCACGCAAGGCGGCACAGACCTCCTGGGCGTCTTCTGGCGTCGCGACCTCGCCGGTGCCGATCGCCCACACGGGCTCGTAGGCCACCACCAGATTCGCCACCTGCTCCGCGCTGAAGCCTGCGAGCGAGCCGTCGAGCTGGGCGACGGTGTAGGCGACGTGGGTGCCTTCCTTGCGGATTTCCAGGCCCTCGCCGACGCAGACGATCGGGGTGATCCCTGAGGCGACGGCCTTGTGGGCCTTGGCGTTGACCAGCGCGTCGGTCTCGCCGTGGTGCTCACGGCGCTCGGAGTGCCCGACCACCGCGTAGGAGCAGCCGAGCTTGGCGAGCATCGCCGCGGAGATCTCGCCGGTGTAGGCGCCGTCGTCGTGCGTGGAGATGTCCTGGGCGCCGTACTTGATCGCGAGTTGGCCGCCGTCGACCGTGGTCTGCACCGAGCGGATGTCGGTGAACGGCGGGACCACGACCACCTCGACCTTGCCGAAGTCGTGCTTCTTGTCCGCCAGCCCGAGGGCGAGCTTCTGGACCAGGTGCACGGCCTCGTGGTGGTTGAGGTTCATCTTCCAGTTGCCCGCCATCAGCGGCGTACGGCCGGAGATTTGTGCTGTCGTGGCCATCAGTCACTCTTCCTTGTCACCGGGTTTCGAGGCTCGCGCAAGCGCTCGCTCCTCAACCAGCAGGGGTGGTCAGTACGTCGATCCCCGGGAGCGCCTTGCCCTCGAGGTACTCCAGGCTCGCGCCGCCGCCGGTGGAGATGTGGCCGAACGCGTTGTCGGCGAACCCGAGTTGGCGCACTGCCGCAGCGGAGTCACCGCCACCGACGACCGACAGGCCGTCGACTTCGGTCAGTGCCTGGGCCACAGCCCGGGTGCCGGCGGAGAACGCCTCGAACTCGAAGACACCCATTGGCCCGTTCCAGAACACCGTCTTCGCACCGCGGATCGCGGCAGCGAAGGCGGCACCGGACTCGGGGCCGATGTCGAGGCCCATCTGGTCAGCCGGGATCGCGTCGGCAGCCACCAAGGTCGCCGGGGAGTCCGCGCTAAAGGCGGGCGCCACCACGATGTCGGTCGGGAGCAGGATCTGCACCCCGGACTCCTCCGCGCGCTTCAGGTACTCCTGGCACACCGGGATCTGGTCGGCCTCGAGCAGGCTCGAGCCGACACCGAAGCCCTGGGCTGCCAGGAAGGTGAAGACCATGCCGCCGCCGACGACGAGCGTGTCGGCCTTCTCCAGCAGGTTGTCGATGACCGCAAGCTTGTCGGAGACCTTCGAGCCGCCGAGCACCACGACGTACGGGCGTTCCGGGGTCTCGGTGAGCCGCCGCAGGACGTCGATCTCGGTGGCCACCAGACCGCCCATCGCGTGCGGCAGCCGCTGCGCGACGTCGTACACGGAGGCCTGCTTGCGGTGCACCACGCCGAAGCCGTCGCTGACGAAGGCGTCGGCCAGGGCCGCGAGGCCGTCGGCGAACGCACCGCGTTCGGCGTCGTCCTTGCTGGTCTCGCCGGCGTTGAACCGCACGTTCTCCAGCAGTGCGACTCCCCCATCCTCGAGCCCGGCCACGGCAGCCTGCGCCGAGGCGCCCACGGTGTCGGTCGCGAACGCGACCGGGGCACCGAGGAGCTCACCGAGACGGACCGCCACCGGCGCGAGCGAGTACGCCGGGTCGGGGGCGCCCTTGGGGCGTCCGAGGTGGGCCGTCACCACGACCCGGGCGCCCGCGGCAGCGAGCGCCTGGATCGTCGGCAGCGATGCCCGGATCCGACCGTCATCGGTGATCCGGCCGTTGTCCAGCGGGACGTTCAGGTCCGAGCGGACCAGGACCTGCTTCCCCCGGAGACTGCCACCGAGGTCAGCGGCCAGCGAAGCGACGGACGCCATCTCAGAGAGTGGCGCCGACGTGCGTGATCAGGTCGGCGAGGCGGTTGGAGTAGCCCCACTCGTTGTCGTACCAACCGATGACCTTGACCTGGTTGCCGATGACCTTGGTCAGCGGCGCGTCGAAGATGCAGGACGCCGGGTCGGTGACGATGTCCGAAGAAACGATCGGGTCGGTCGAGTACTTCAGGAAGCGCCCGTCAGCGGCAGCCTTGACGATCGCGTTGACCTCCTCGACGGTGGTCTCGCGGCCAGCCTCGAACGTGAGGTCGGTGGCCGAACCGGTCGGGGTGGGAACGCGGAGTGCGAAGCCATCGAGCTTGCCCTTGAGCTCGGGCAGGACCAGGCCGATCGCCTTGGCCGCGCCGGTGCCGGTCGGGATGATGTTGATGGCCGCCGCACGGGCGCGACGCAGGTCGCTGTGCACATTGTCCTGCAGGTTCTGGTCTGCGGTGTAGGCGTGGATCGTGGTCATCAGGCCCTTGTTGATGCCGAGGCCATCGTTGAGCGCCTTCGCCATCGGAGCAAGGCAGTTGGTGGTGCACGACGCGTTGGAGATCACCGTGTGCGCGGCCGGGTCGTAGAGGTCGTGGTTCACGCCCATCACGATGGTGATGTCCTCGTTGGAGGCGGGCGCCGAGATGATGACCTTCTTGGCGCCGGCAGCGACGTGGGCCTTCGCCTTGGTCGCGTCGGTGAAGAATCCGGTGGACTCGACGACGACGTCGACGCCGAGGTCGCCCCACGAGAGGGCGGCCGGGTCGCGCTCGGCCGAGACGATGATCTTCTGGTCGCCGACGAGGATCGTGGAACCGTCGACGGTGACGTCGGCGTCCAGGCGACCGAGGATCGAGTCGTACTTGAGCAGGTGCGCCAGCGTAGCGGGGTCGGTCAGGTCGTTGACGCCGACGATCTCGATGTCAGCACCGGACGCCCGGACAGCACGGAAGAAGTTGCGGCCAATGCGGCCGAAGCCGTTGATTCCCACGCGGACAGTCACAGCGATTTACTCCTGGGTGTACGGAAGACGGACTCTGTCGACCTTATCGCGCTGCCCCGATCGGCCGGACCCGCGTCCAGGTACGTGCGAGTAACACCGGCCGGGCGACCGACCGGTCGTTGAGGAGCGAACCCGGGGCTCACACCTCTTCGGCGAGCATCTCCGGCGTCAGCGAGGCTTCGGTGTCCGGAATCCCGAGCTCCTCGGCCTTCTTGTCGGCCATCGCCAGCAGCCGGCGGATCCGGCCGGCGATCGCGTCCTTGGTCAGCACGGGGTCGTGGAGCTGTCCGAGCTCCTCGAGCGAGGCCTGCTTGTGCTCCAACCGCAACCGGCCGGCCAGCTGGAGGTGGTCAGGGATGTCCTCGCCCAGGATCTCCAGTGCACGGTCGACCCGGGCTCCGGCCGCAACCGCGGCACGAGCCGAGCGGCGCAGGTTGGCGTCGTCGAAATTCGCGAGCCGGTTGGCGGTGGCCCGGACCTCGCGGCGCATCCTGCGCTCCTCCCAGGCCAGCAATGACTCGTGCGCGCCCAACCGGGTGAGGAGCTGGCCGATGGCATCACCGTCGCGGATCACGACCCGGTCGACGCCGCGAACCTCGCGGGCCTTAGCGGAGATCCCGAGCCGGCGCGCGGAGCCGACCAACGCGAGCGCGGCCTCCGGGCCGGGGCAGGTGACCTCGAGCGAGCTGGAGCGTCCGGGCTCGGTGAGCGAGCCGTGGGCCAGGAACGCACCCCGCCAGGCGGCGACCGCGTCGCAGCCCGAGCCGGAGACAACCTGGGGCGGGAGCCCGCGGACCGGGCGGTTGCGCTGGTCGATCAAACCTGTCTGACGGGCCAGGGACTCGCCGTCCTTGGCAACCCGAACGATGTAGTGGGTGCCACGACGCAGGCCGTTGCCCTTCAGGATCACGACCTCGGACTCGTGACCGAAGACCTCGTGGATGTCCTTGCGGAGCCGACGAGCAGCTGCCCCGGTGTCCAGCTCTGCCTCGACCACGATCCCGCCGTTGACCAGATGGAGGGAGTCGGCGAAACGAAGCATCGAGGAGACCTCGGACTTGCGGCAACACGTCTTGGTGACCGGGGTGCTGGCCAACTCTGCCTTGACCTGTGCCGTCATCGCCATGCGCGTCACCTTAGTTCGCTCCGAGGATCAGCGCATACGCGCGGGCAAGTTTTTCCGGATCATGCTGTCCGGGAGCGCCGTCGAGGGCGACGTCGGAGAGGACCACGCGAGCGCCGAGGCCGTCGGCCGCGCTGCGGAGCCGGGTCTCGTCGGGCACCGATGAACGGTCGGCCAGGACCGTCTCGATCCGGAGCCCGGGAGCGTGCCGGTGCAGCGCCGCGAGGTGGTCCTCGGGGGTGTACCCCTCGGTCTCCCCCCGCTGTGCGACCAGGTTGAGGTTGACCACCACCCGGGCTTCAGTCTCCTCCAGCGCGGTACGCAGCCCTGGGACGAGGGTGTGCGGAATCACCGAGGAGTACCAGGAACCCGGGCCTAGGACCACCCAGTCGGCCTCGAGGATCGCGCGGACCGCCTCGGGGCAGGCGCTCGGGTCGTGCGGGTCGAGGCTGACGTCGAGGACCTTGCCCTTCGTGGTGGCGACCTCAACCTGACCGCGCACGACCGTGACCCTCTCCGGGTCCGCCGCGTCCAGCCCCCGGACGTCCGCAGTGATGTCGAGGGGGGTGACCGCCATCGGAAGCACCCGGCCGCGGGCGCCGAGCAGACCACCGACCCAGTCGAGGCCGGCGACGTGGTCGTCGAGGAGCTCCCAGAGCGCGACGATCAAGAGATTGCCGACGGCATGCCCGTTCATCGCGCCGTCGGAGTCAAAGCGGTGCTGGAGCACCTTGGCCCAGGTCTGGCCCCAGCGGTCGTCGCCGCAGAGCGCCGCCAGAGCCATCCGCAGGTCGCCAGGGGGAAGCACCCCGAACTCTTCCCGGAGCCGGCCGGAGGACCCGCCGTTGTCGGCGACAGTCACCACGGCGGTCAGGTCGGAGGTCAGCCGGCGCAACGCCGAAAGTGACGCGGCCAGGCCGTGCCCTCCGCCGAGCGCCACCACAGCGGGCTCATTGGACCAGGTCATGACAGATCCTGGGTGGTCATTCGCGACCGAGGTCCCGATGGGTGGCCTCGGCCTCGTAGCCAAGGTCGCGGATCCGCCGGGCGAGTTCCTCGGACATCGCAACGCTGCGGTGCTTGCCGCCGGTGCACCCGATCGCGACCGTCATGAACCGCTTTCCCTCGCGTAGGTACCCCTGACCGACGGTCTCGATGACCGGGAGGTAGCGCTCCAGGAAAGCCTTCGCGTCGGTGCGGTCCTTCACGTACGACGCCACCGCCGGGTCCTGGCCGGTGAGCTCCTTGAGCTCCGGCACCCAGAACGGGTTCGGCAGGAAACGCATGTCGGCCAACAGGTCGGCGTCTACCGGAACGCCGTACTTGAAACCGAAGGAGACGACGGTGACCTTGAGCGCGACCGCTCCCGGGGTCCCGTACGCCGCCGCGACCTTGTCCTTGAGCTGGTGCACGTTGAGACGGGTGGTGTCGATGACGACCTCGGCATCGCCGCGGAGCTGGGTCATCACCGCACGCTCGCGATGAATGCCGTCGAGCAGTCGGCCCGCCCCCTGCAACGGGTGCGGCCGGCGGGCGGCCTCCTGGCGTCGTACGAGGATGTCGTCGTCGGCCTCCAGGAACATCAGCGAGGCGCGGCGAGTCGGCAGGTGCAGCGAGATCTGCTCGCGCAGCCCGGCGAAGTCGGTCCCGCCGCGTACGTCGACAACCACCGCGATGGGTTGGGCACGCCCCTTCTGCTCGTCGACCAGCCGGACGACCTCGGTGACCAGGTCGGGCGGGAGGTTGTCGACGACGAAGTACCCGAGGTCCTCGAGCTCCTTGGCCGCGGTACTCCGCCCGGCCCCGGTCATCCCGGTGACGACGACCAGCTGGCCGAGCTCGCCGATCGCCGGGATCTCACCGGTGTCGTCGCCCAGGTAATCGGACATCTGGCCTCCCCTCATGTAGCTGGCTCGATCTCTCCGGTGGCGGTGTTGACGGCGACAGTCTTGCGGGACTCGGCCTGGTGCGCGACCGCGTCCAGGATCGCGGTCGCGGTGGCGGGCCCGATACCGGGGACTTGGGCGATTTCCTCGGCGGTGGCGGCGCGGAGCTTCTTCAGGGACCCGAAGTGTCTAATCAGGCTCTTGCGCCGGACCTCACCGAGGCCCGGCACGTCATCGAGCAGGCTCTCCACCATCGACTTGGAGCGCCTCGAGCGGTGGTGGGTGATCGCGAACCGGTGGGCTTCGTCGCGGATCCGTTGCAGCAGGTAGAGGCCCTCGCTGGTGCGCGCCATGATCACCGGGTCCGGGTCAGCCGGCAGCCAGACCTCCTCGAGCCGCTTGGCGAGTCCGCAGACGGGGACGTCGTCGATCCCCAGTTCGTCGAGCGCGCGCTGGGCGGCCGCGACCTGCGGAGGCCCGCCGTCGACCACCACCAGCCCCGGGACGTAGGAGAACTTCCTGGCCTTGCCGGTGTCCGGGTC
Source organism: Marmoricola sp. (assembly GCA_046598425.1). Lineage (GTDB taxonomy): Bacteria > Actinomycetota > Actinomycetes > Propionibacteriales > Nocardioidaceae > Marmoricola. The sequence continues at coordinate 24,137 of JBKJIN010000043.1, forward strand.
GATCAGCAGCGGGCCGGAGGCAGCGTCCACCTCACCGCCCCAGGTCTGGTCGGCACTGAGGTCGGGGCGCTCGATCCGCTCGTCGAGGAGCCGGCGGAACCGGCGGGTGATCACCTCGTGCATCGAGGCGACGTCGTTCTGACCCTCGACCCCCTTGATCAGGAAGCGCCGGTACTCGCTCTTGCGAGCCAGCCCGTCCTCGAAGACCACCATCGAGGCGACCACCTCGGTGCCCTGGAGGTTGGAGATGTCGTAGCACTCGATCCGCAGCGGTGCGCCCGGCAGGTCGAGGGCCCTCTGGATCTCCTCCAGCGCCTGGTTACGGGCGGTCAGGTCGCTGGCCCTCTTGGTCCGGTGCAGCGCCAGTGACTGGGCCGCATTCTGCGCCACCGTCTCCTGGAGCGTCCGTTTGTCACCCCTTCGTGGGACCCTGACCGAGACCCGGCTCCCGCGGGCCTCGCTGAGCAGTTGCTCGAACGTCACTGCGTCCTCGGGGAGGACCGGGACCAGGATCTCGCGCGGGATCGCCTCGCCCTCCTCGCCGGCGTAGAGCTGGAGGAGGAACTCCGAGACGAGCCCGGCGGTGTCCAGGTCCTCGACCCGGTCGGCCACCCAGCCGCGCTGTCCGCGGATCCGGCCGGCGCGGACGTGGAAGATCTGCACCGCGACCTCGAGCGGGTCCTCGACCAGCGCGATCACGTCGGCGTCGGTGCCGTCACCGAAGACGACGGCTTGACGCTCGAGGGCCTTGTTCAGGGCACCGAGGTCGTCGCGGAGCCGGGCGGCCTTCTCGTAGTCCTGAGCGGCGGAGGCGGCGTACATCTCGCGCTCGACGCGCTTGACGAAAGCGTCGGTCCTGCCCCCGATGAAGTCGCAGAAGTCCTCGGCGATCTCCCGGTGCTCGTCGGCGTCCACCCGGCCGACACAGGGCGCCGAGCACTTGTCGATGTACCCAAGCAGGCACGGGCGGCCGATCTGGGCGGACCGCTTGAACACGCCGTTGCTGCACGAGCGCATCGGGAAGACCCGGAGGAGCAGGTCGACGGTGTCGCGGATCGCCCAGGCGTGGGAGTACGGGCCGAAGTACTTGACGCCCTTCTTCTTCGCGCCACGGCCGACCATCACCCGGGGGAACTCCTCGTTGAGGGTCACCGCCAGCCACGGGTAGGACTTGTCGTCGCGGTACTTCACGTTGAAACGGGGGTCGTACTCCTTGATCCAGGAGTACTCCAGCTGAAGCGCCTCGACCTCGGTGTCGACCACGGTCCACTCGACGCTGGCGGCGGTGGTGACCATGGTCGCGGTGCGCTGGTGCAGGTTGGCGATGTCCTGGAAGTACGACGACAGCCGCGCGCGCAGGTTCTTCGCCTTGCCGACGTAGACGACCCGCCCGTCCTTGTCGCGGAAGCGGTAGACCCCGGGCCGGGTCGGGATCGACCCCGGCTCCGGCTTGTAGGTCGACGGATGAGCCACGGGGACAACCCTACGGTCGGTGACCGACAAGCACTCCTAGATCTTTGTCTGGTGGGATGCTCTGCTTTCGTCCGCGGTGGCGCGCTGGACCGATGTCTGACAACGTCAGCCGATGCTGCCCGCGCCTATCCCGACGGTGGCCTCGGTTAGCTGACAGTCAACGTGTCACCTGCCACGGTGACCTTCTTCGCCGTCAGTGGCCCGCGTGCCGGGCCGCTCGCGACGGAACCGTCCTCGATCGAGTACTTGCTCCCGTGGCAGGGACACTGGATGGTGCCGTCGGCCACGGTGTCGACCGGGCAGCCCGCGTGCGTGCATCGTGTCGAGAAGGCCTTGAAGGAACCCGCGGTCGGCTGGGTCACGACGATTGCCTCGTCGGGATAGATCGCGCCGCCGCCCACGGGAATGTCACTGGCCGGGATCCCGGTTGGGAGCCCGGTTGGGAGCCCCGTGGAATCCGGGGCAGCAGCACCTTGGTCGCTGGACCCGCAGGCCGCGATCACGGGGACGGCAGCGCCGGCCGCGGCGAGCCCGTAAAGCAGATTCCTGCGGCTGGTCTCGATCTCGGACATCTGACCCCTCTCCCGGCACTGACCACGACGTGGCATCTGGCCTACGGCGACGAGCCTAGTAGTTGAACCTGCAATCCTGGCTGAGAAGATCCTGTCAGTTTGTCCCGCCGCCGCGGGCGCCGCCGCGCCTCCGAACCGCGACCAGGGCGGCGGTGAGCACGATCGAGCACCCGAGAGCGAGCACGATGCAGCCTGCGGCGCCGTACGTGTAGGCCAGCCCGACCGTCAGGATGCTCAGCCCGACGAGAAGAACCACTCCAAAAAGCACGGCGAGGGCGGGCGGGACCACGCGGGACGCGCTCATCGCCGCCTGCCTTCGAGCAACGGCTTGAGGAACTCGCCGGTGAAGCTCTCCCGGACGGCCGCGACCTCCTCGGGGGTCCCGGTCGCCACGACGGTTCCGCCCTTGTTGCCACCCGACGGCCCCATGTCGACGATCCAGTCCGCGGTCTTGATGACGTCCAGGTTGTGCTCGATGACTAGTACGGTGTTGCCCTGGTCGACCAGACGTCCCAGCACCAGCAGCAGCTTGCGGATGTCCTCGAAGTGCAGGCCCGTGGTCGGCTCGTCGAGAACGTAGACCGTCTTGCCGGTCGAACGCTTCTGGAGCTCCGAGGAGAGCTTCACCCGCTGCGCCTCACCGCCGGAGAGAGTGGTCGCGGGCTGTCCGAGACGGACGTAGCCGAGGCCGACCTCGACCAAGGTCTTCAGGTGCCGCGAGATCGCCGGGATTGCAGCGAAGAACTCGACCGCCTCCTCGATCGGCATGTCCAGGACGTCCGCGATGGTCTTGCCCTTGTAGTGCACCTCGAGCGTCTCGCGGTTGTAGCGGGCGCCGTGGCAGACCTCACACGGGACGTAGACGTCGGGGAGGAAGTTCATCTCGATCTTGATCGTGCCGTCGCCCGAGCAAGCCTCGCAGCGGCCACCCTTGACGTTGAACGAGAACCGGCCCTGGAGGTAACCGCGCATCTTGGCCTCGGGCGTCGAGGCGAAAAGCTTGCGGACGTGATCGAAGACCCCGGTGTACGTGGCGGGGTTCGACCGCGGCGTCCGGCCGATCGGCGATTGGTCGACGTGGATGACCTTGTCGACGTGCTCGGTGCCGGTGATCTTGGTGTGCCGGCCGGGCACCGTCCGGGCGTTGTAGATCTGCTTGGCCAACGAGGTGTACAAGATGTCGTTGACGAGCGTGGACTTTCCCGAGCCGGAGACTCCGGTGACCGCGACGAAGAGCCCGAGCGGGAACTCCACGTCGATGTCCTGGAGGTTGTTCTCGCGGGCACCGTGGACGACCAGGTCTCGGCCCTTCGTCCGCGGACGGCGTACCTCGGGGACCGGGATCGATTTGCGCCCGGAGAGGTACTTCCCGGTCTCGGAGTCCTTGTGTTTCAGCAGTTGCTTGACCGTCCCGGAGTGGACGACCTGTCCCCCGTGCTCACCGGCGCCCGGGCCGATGTCGACCACCCAGTCCGCGGTCAGGATGGTGTCCTCGTCGTGCTCCACGACGATCAGGGTGTTGCCGAGGTCCTTGAGCCGAACCAGAGTCTCGATCAACCGCTGATTGTCGCGCTGGTGCAGGCCGATGCTCGGCTCGTCGAGCACGTAGAGCACTCCGACCAGGCCGGCGCCGATCTGGGTGGCCAGCCGGATCCGCTGCGCCTCGCCGCCGGAAAGCGTCGCCGAGGGCCGGTCCAGGGAGAGGTAGTCCAGACCGACGTCGAGCAGGAACCGCAGCCGCTCCTGGATCTCCTTGAGCACCCGCTCGCCGATCTGGCGTTCGCGGGAGGAGAGCTCGACCGAGTTCAGGAAGTCCGCTGCCTCGTTGATCGGGAGCGCGCAGACGTCGGCGATGTTGCGCCCGCCCGCGCCGCGCTCCCCGAGGGTCACCGACATCGAGACCGGCTTGAGCCGGCTGCCCGCGCACGCCGGACACGGGACTTCGCGCATGAAGCCCTCGAACCGATCCCGGCTGACGTCAGACTCCGCTTCCTTGTGGCGGCGCTCGATGTAGGGACGGACCCCCTCGAAGTTCGTGTAGTAGGACCGCTCCCGGCCGTACCGGTTGGTGTGCCGGACGTGGACCTTGGTGGGGTGACCGTCGAGGATCGCGGTCTGCGCCCTCTTCGGCAGCTTCTTCCACGGGGTATCGACGTCGAAGCCGAGCTCCTCGCCGAGCGCCACGAGGAGACGGGAGAAGTAGTCGGCGACGTGCGCCCCGGTCCACGGGCCGATGACGCCCTCGGCGAGGGTCGCGTTCTCATCGGAGATGATCAGCTCCGGGTCGACCTCCATCCGGGTGCCTAGGCCGTGGCAGGTCGGGCAGGCGCCGAACGGGGAGTTGAAGGAGAAGGAGCGCGGCTCGAGCTCATCGGTGTCGATGTCGTGCTCGTTCGGGCAGGCCATCCGCTCGGAGAACTTCATCTCCGCGACCTCGCCCTTCTCCGCGTCGACCAGGTCGAAGATCACCAGTCCGGATGCCAGGTTGAGCGCGGTCTCGACCGAGTCGGTCAGGCGCCGCTTGGAGGACGCCTTCGCCGCGAGCCGGTCGACGACGACCTCGATCGTGTGCTTCTTCTGCTTGTCGAGCTTCGGCCCTTCGCCGGCGACGACCTCGGCAAGCTGGTAGGTCTCGCCGTTAACCCGAGCCCGGCTGAACCCCTGGGACTGAAGGCTGCGGAAGAGCTCGACGTACTCACCCTTGCGGCCACGGATCACCGGGGCGAGCACCTGGAAGCGGGTGCCCTCGGGGAGCTGGAGGATCCGGTCGACGATCTGCTGCGGGGTCTGCCGCTCGATCGGCGAGGCGCAGACGGGGCAGTGCGGCCGACCGGCCCGGGCGTAGAGCAGCCGGAGGTAGTCGTAGACCTCAGTGATCGTGCCGACCGTCGAGCGCGGGTTCTTCGAGGTCGATTTCTGGTCGATCGAGACCGCCGGCGAAAGACCCTCGATGAAGTCGACGTCGGGCTTGTCCATCTGGCCGAGGAACTGGCGCGCGTACGCCGAGAGCGACTCGACGTACCGGCGCTGCCCCTCGGCGAAGATCGTGTCGAACGCGAGCGAGGACTTGCCCGAACCGGAGAGGCCGGTGAAGACGATCAGGGAGTCCCGGGGCAGGTCGAGCGAGACATCTTTGAGGTTGTGCTCCCGCGCTCCACGGATGACGAGCTGGTCGATCACTTCGCTCCTAGAGATTGCACTGCCCGACTCGTTCGAACGTCTGTTCGGATCAGTTAAGCGGTCTGGACACGCCTGCGCAAGGATTACACGCGGCACCGACAACCCAACCTCGGGATCACGCGGCAGACTAGGTCCATGGCCGTGACTGACGAGATCGAAGCCCTGCACCACGCAGACCAACGCGCCGTACGGACAGTCGATTCCCTCACCGATGAGCAGTGGGCCGGGGCCTCGCTCCTTCAGGGGTGGACCCGCGCCCATGTCGTCGCCCACCTGGCTCTGAACGCAGAGGCCTTCGCCGACGCACTGGACGGGCTCCGTTCGGGCAACCCGGTCCCGATCTATCCGTCAGAGGAACGACGCGACGCAGAGATCGAAGCGCTCGCCGACAAGCACTACGACGTCATCCGCAAGCGGTTCTTCGCCGCGACCGGCCACTTCCGTACCGTGACCGCACATCTCAGCACCCGCGATTGGGCAGGCGCCGTGCTGCGTCTGCCCGAGGGTCCAGTCTGGCCGGCGGCAGCCCTGCCGGGCGCTCGGCTGCGTGAGGTCGAGGTCCACCACGCCGACCTCGATGCGGGTTATAGCCGTACCGATTGGACCGCCGACTTCGTCGAGCACCTCCTGGACCAGGTCACCGGCGACCACGCCTACTCCCCCGAATCTGACCCGTTCGCCGTGCATGCCTTGGATCTCGACCGGTCCTGGTACGCCGGGGCAGCACGACCCGTGATCAGGGGCACCGGCGCCGATCTGGGCTGGTGGCTCCTCGGCCGCGGACAAGCCGAGGGTCTCTCCTCCGGCGGCGACCCGTTGCCGAAGCTCGGACCATGGCGACGTTCCCCCGTCCCAGCACCCGTACCAGGCGCCTCCTAGGCTTGGCCCCATGGCGACCTACACCGGCACGGTGACCCCCGGAGGCACCCCCGACACCCGCGAGCTCAGCCACCTGATCATCACCAAGGTGGCGGTCGACGCGCAGATGTCGAACAACTGTTACGTGCTGCGTTGCCGCGCGACCGACCAACAGGTCCTGATCGACGCCGCCGACGACGCCCCGACGCTCCTCACTCTGCTCGGCTCGTCAGGCGCGACCAAGATCATCACCACCCACCAGCACTGGGACCACCACCGGGCACTCAAGGCCGTGGCGGAAGCGACCGGAGCAGTGATCGTCGCGGGCGAGCCGGACGCGGCCGCGATCACTGGGCAGACCCAGGTCGCCGTCGACGACGCGGTCGAGCACGGAGACCTGATCGAATTCGGCAACGTCCGGCTCGAGGTCATCCGAGTCACCGGCCACACCCCCGGCTCGATCGTGCTGCTGTACGACGACCCGGACGGCACCCCGCACCTGTTCACCGGCGACAGCCTGTTCCCGGGCGGGCCTGGGATGACAACAAGTCCTGCGGACTTCGACAGCCTCATGTTCGACTTGCAGGCCAACCTCTTCGACCGACTTCCCGACGAGACATGGTTCTACCCGGGCCACGGCAATGACAGCACGTTGGGTGCCGAGCGCAGCAGCATTCCCGCATGGCTGGCCCGCCGCTGGTAGTCGCCTCAAGCCGCGATCACAGGTAAGTGTCGGGCACCGGTCCCAGGATCTCCATGTCATGGTCCTCCGCGATTTGGCCAAGAAGTTCAGGCGTCGCCTCACCATTCGCTTCCGCCTCTGCGAGCGCCTCGAAAAATCCCACCATGGCCGACGGGGTGAACAAGTTCAACTTCCGTCCAGCCGTCTCGGACACGACCTTGAACGTGTGCGGGGCTGCGCGCGGAACATAGACAAACGTCCCTGGCGGGCACAGGTCCTGACGATTCTCCGTGAACATGAGGTACGTGCCCTCAAGGACGTAGAAGGCCTCTGCGGCATCCCGGTGGCGGTGCAGAGGAGGTCCGAACCCGGGTGGCTCGCGTCGCGTCTGGATGAGAGAGAACGACTGCTCGGTTTGAGCACCCTCAGCCATGACCAGTGCTTCAAAGTTGCCCAGGTCGAGCAGGCGCCCCTTGTCCGGGGGTAACACGAAGGGCGTGTTCATAGGCGATCATCACCATCGTGGCGCGGTGAGCACAACCTAGTTCTACCCGGGCCACGGGAACAGACTCGACGCTCCGGGTCGAGCGACTGCACCTGGCGCGAAAGCGGCTGGCCGCCGAGGAGTGGACGACGCCGCGTCGCACATCGTGCAGGTCCCAGGCCGCCGCTACCTGACAGAGGGCGGCATCGAGTCCGAGATCATGTCCAAGTGGGGCACGAACTCCCGGGAGTTCGGTGACCGGCTGGCCACAGGTCTGCGATCGCCACCCACGGGCGCGGACGGTCCTTGATCGCGACCGGGGTGTTGCACTCGCGAATCAGCCGCTCCATCCACTGGCGGCATGCGACTCCGAGCCGGGTACTCCGGTAGGTTCAGGGCCGTGAAGCTTCATGGATCGACGGTCCTGCTAACCGGTGCCACCGGCGGGATCGGCCACGCGATCGCGCGGAGACTGAAGACTGAGGGCGCCACCCTGGTTCTGTCCGGTCGCAACGCCGAGGTTCTCGCCCCGCTGGCCGCCGAACTCGGGGCCCGGAGCGTCGTCGCCGACCTGGGCACCGCGGACGGCGTGGACCGGCTGCTTAACGAGTCCGGCCCGGTCGACGTCCTGATCGCCAACGCGGCGCTCCCCGGGGTCGGGCTGCTGACCGACCTCCCGGTCGACCGGATTGACGCGAACCTGGACGTCAACCTGCGTGCCCCGATCATGCTGACCAGGGCACTGCTCCCCCAACTCACCGAGCGCCGCCGGGGTCACCTGGTCTACATCGGCTCGGTCTCCGGGATCGTCGCGTCGCCGGGCAGCACCCTTTACAACGCCACCAAGTTCGGGCTCCGCGGCTTCGCGGCCGCGCTCCGCCAGGACCTGCACGGCACCGGCGTGGGGGTTTCCTGCGTCGAGCCGGGCTTCGTCCGGGATGCCGGAATGTTCGTCGAGAGCGGCATGGAGGTGCCCGCCGGCACCCGCACCGTCTCGCCCGAGCAGGTCGCCGCCGCCGTGGTGAAGTCGATCACCCAGGACCGCGGTGAGATCGTGGTCGCACCGCCCGAGCTCCGCTTCGGCGCCCGGCTCGGCTCCCTGTTCCCGGCGCTGAACGCCACCATCCAGCGCAAGGCTGGCGCTGCCGACATTGTGGGGGCTCACCGTGGCAACGAGTAGCACGACGATCGACCGCGAGGCCTGGCCGGCAGCGGCCGTCGGCGCAGTCCCGGCCCTGTTGGCAGCCGTCACCGGTCACCGGCGTACGGCGCTCGCCCTGGCCGCGCTCCCGGTCGGGATCGTGGCCTTCTTCCGCGACCCCGAGCGGCCCATCGACACCGTCCCGGTCGGGGACGACCTGGTTCTCGCGCCTGCCGACGGCAAGGTCATGCACGCCGGTCCCGGTCAGCCCGGGGTCGCCCCCGAGGGAGACTGGCAGCAGATCAGCATCTTCCTCTCGGTCTTCGACGTGCATATCAACCGCACCCCGTACGGCGGGACCGTCACCGACGTCCAGTACCGCCCCGGCAAGTGGCACGCGGCGTACAAGTTCGAGAGCGCTACCGAGAACGAACGCAGCGACATCACGATCGAACGGGCCGTCGGTACCGAGATCCGTCAGGTCCAGTTCCGGCAGATCGTCGGGCTGGTCGCGCGCCGCGTCGTGACCCGAATCGGTGTCGGTGACGTGCTCCGGACCGGCGACCGCATCGGGCTGATGAAGTTCGGCTCGCGGATGGACATCTTCGTACCCCCCGAGGTCGAGCTCGCAGTCCAGAAGGGCGACCGCACCGTCGCCGGCGTGACAGTCCTCGGACGCTGGCGATGAGCGAGTCCCGACCTCGGCGCCGGCTGCTGAGGCGCCGCCGCTTCCGGATCGCCTCGCACTCCGGTGCCGAGGTCGTCTCGCTTCGCCAGGTCCCTCCCAAAGAGCGGCTCCGCGTAACCGCCCCGAGCATGTTCACCGCGGCAAACATGGCCTGCGGATTCTCCGCCGTACCCCTCGCCTTCAACGGGCACAGCCACTGGGCCGCAGTCCTGATGACGGTCGCGATCTTCATGGATGTCGCGGACGGGGCCGTAGCGCGCTTGGTCGGCGCCACCTCTCCGTTCGGGGTCCAACTCGACTCGCTCGCCGACCTGATCTCCTTCGGCTTGGCCCCCGCGGTCCTCGTGTACACCTGGGTGCTCCCGGAGTGGCCGGTGATCGCCTGGGTGGCGGCGTACTTCTGGCTCGCGTGCGCGGCGTTCCGACTGGCCCGCTTCAACTTCACCATCGACCCGCACGCCGACAAGCGGTACTTCGTCGGGATGCCGAGTCCGGGTGCTGCGGCCGTTGTGATCGCGACGGTATTCGCACTCGATCTCCCCCAGGACAAGGTCGGCCCGTCGATCCTGCTGCCCGCCGTGATCAGCGTAGTCCCGGCGCTGCTGATGGTGAGCACCGTCCGGTTTCGGTCCTTCCGCAACCTGCTCAGCCCGCAGACCCAGCAGGGGAGGATCATCACCAGCATCATCGTGCTGGCGTTCGTCGTCGGGCTGATCCTCACGCCGGCCGCGACGATGCTGGTCGTCGCCTACGCCTACGTCCTGACGGCACCACTGGGGGTCATCACCGCGCCTCTGCGGCGCCGTCTCTTCGGAGAAGACTCGGTCGCCCCGCCGCGCGTGCGTCAGCAGTCGGTCTTCCTGCCGCTGCACGACGACGACGGTGAAAGTGACTCCGACCACGACAGCGAGAGCGACACCGACGAGCACTGAGTTTCGTGACGGTCGCTGCACGACCGCCTCAACCAGACGGGTGTCAGCCGTTGTAGCTGATCCGGATCTTCTCGGCGAGCGGCAACGCCTGGCAGGTCAGCCGGATCCCGTCGGCCAGGTCGTCGGCGTCCAGGACGTCGTTGTGCTTCATCTCCAGGTCCCCCTCGAGCACGATGCATGCGCACGAGCTGCAGTTGCCCTCACGGCAGCTGAACGGGGCCTCGACGCCCTTGGACTCAAGGAACTCCAGGAGGACATGACTGCCGTCCCAGTCGTCGAAGGCGTGCTGCTGGCCGTCGAGCTCGACCTCTACGCTCACCGGGCCGGCGAACGCCGGCGCAGGGGCGTCCTCGGGCTCGTCGGCGTCGTCCGCCTCGGCCAGGACCTTCTGTGCCGCAAGGACCTCCTCGACGTCGCCGAACGGGTTGCCGCCCAGGGAGACGAACTTCTCCTGGTGGCGGCGCTCCCGGGGGATCTCGAGCTCCTTCAGCGCGGTCGCGACGGCCTTCATGAACGGCGCCGGGCCGCAGCAGAACGAGGTGTACCCGGTGAAGTACGACGCGAAGAGCTTGATGCCCTCCGGCGACGGCAGGCCCTGGACGGACTCGAGCCAGTGCACGACAGTGAACCGCTCAGAGTGCTCGGCGACCAGTTCGCGGAGCTCGGCGGCGAAGATCACCGAGTCCTGGTCCCGGTTCGCGTAGAAGAGCACCACCTTGCCGGAGCCCTTCTCCAGCGCGGTCCGCGCGATCGAGATCACCGGGGTGATGCCGGACCCTCCGCCCCACAGGAGCAGGTCGGCGTTGATGTCCTTGGGCGTGAAGATGCCGCTCGGCGGCAGCAGCCGCAGGGTGTCGCCGGCCTTGAGGTTGTCGCAGATCCAGTTCGACGCGTACCCATCGACGGTGCGCTTCACCGTGATCTGGTGCTTGCCGCTGTGCGGTGAGCTCGACAGGGAGTAGCAGCGTGCGGCCAGGCCAGTCTGGTCGCTGGGAACCGCCACCGTCAGGAACTGACCGGGGGTGTAGGCGAACTTCTCCTGGAGATCGGCAGGGACGTCGAAGACGACCGAGCACGCGTCCGCGGTCTCGGCGATGACCTCCGCGACGTTCAGGACGAAGGACTCAATTGCCATGCCCAGAACTCATTTCAGTAGCCATCCTCTGCCCCGACCTCGACCGCACCGTCCTTGACGGCCTGTTCGATCGAGGAGCGTAGTCGTGAGCAACCGACGCGGATTGGTCGTCCCTCGGGCTGGGACGCTGCCCGGGAGAACTCGGTGCAGTGGTCCAGCGCTGCGCTGTCCCACTGGATCGAGGTCTGGTGCTCGCTGTTCTTCTTCACCCGAACCACCGCGAGGCAGTCCAGGCACGCCACCTCGACCAGGCGCGCCTGGGTGTAGAGCCGCTGGTCCTCGGCTGTCTCCGGCGAGGTGGGGGCGAACGAGACCATCAGCCAGCCGCCATCAGTGGTGGACCGGGAGGCCGGCAGCGGCGTCGTCCGCCGCCTTCTTCCGCAGGTTCTCTGCGACCTCTTCGTGCCAGTACTCGTTGGCCTTGGTGGTGTCGACCTCGAACTCGAAGCGCTCGACCATCTCCGGGACGATGTCGGCCTTGTCGACGTAGAACTGCTCGTACCAACGGCGCAGCTGGTAGACCGGTCCGTCCTCCTCGCAGAGCAGCGGGTTCTGAACGGCGATCTTGTTCTTCCAGATGTGTACGTCCTGGAGGAAACCCTCACCGAACATCTTGGTGTACTTCTCGGCGATGAAGGCGACCGTCGCGTCGTCCATGCCCTCCGGCTTCTTGACGGTGATCCCGTACTGCAGCGTGAAGGAGTTCGGGCTCGTCGCGATGTGCGTGTTGACCAGGATGACCTCGGTCTTGAAGCCCTTGTAGTCGACCCAGAGCCAGTTGATCATGTACGACGGCCCGTAGTAGGTGGCCTCGGACTTCAGGAACAGGTCGGTGCCCGCGGAGCTGTAACCGCCAGCCTTGTCCGGTCGACCGGTCGACTCCATGTACTGGGTGGCGAGGTGGCCCTCGAATACGTTGCGGAAGCTCGTCGGGAACGAGAAGTGCACGTAGTAGAAGTGCGCCATGTCCGAGACGTTGTCGATCAGCTCGCGGCAGTTCGAGCCCTCGATCTCGGTGACGTTCCAGCTCCAGGCGGCGTACTCGCCCTCGGCCAGGCCGGGCAGCTGGTACGGCAGGATCGAGCGGTCCGCGTCGGCCCCTTCGGGGTCGAACCAGATGAAGAGCTGGTCGTTGACGATCGCGGTCTCGTAGCGCTGGGTCTTGGCACGGAGCGGGACGCGGCGGGCGTACGGGATGGCCTTGCACTTGCCGTCACCGCCCCAGCGCCAGTCGTGGAACGGGCAGGCGACCTCGTCGCCCTTGACCTCGCCCTGGGTCAGGTCGCCGCCCATGTGACGGCAGTAGGCATCGAGGACGTTGAGCTCGCCCAGGCTGTCCTGCCAGACGACGAGCTTTCCGTCGAAGGCACGAATCGCGTGGGGCTTGCCGTCACGGAAGGTCTCGGCCAGACCGAGGCAGTGCCAGCCGCGGGCGTAGCGGCTCGGCTCGACGCCCTGGTCGAGCGAGCGGCCCTCGGTGGCGGTACTAGCGGCGGCGGTCATGGTGGTCCTCCCATTGGGGCGACGAACTCTTCCGTAAAACAAGAACAGGTTATAGTTTTACACGCATCTAGGCCAGTCCCGTGCATTTCCGGTGCACCCGCTCATTCAACGCCCTCCCCGGGGCCCATTGCGAGGATCACTCCATGAAGATCGCCCTGAACGAAGAGCACGAGCAGCTTCGTGCCGAACTCCGCGACTACTTCTCCCAGCTCGTCACGCCCGAGGTCCGCGCCGGACTCTCCATCGCGACCAGCGAGTTCAAGGAAGAGGGCGCGGAGATGGGCGAGTTCGGCGACGCGACCGTCTACAAGGACGTGATCCGCCAGATCGGCCACGACGGCTGGCTCGGCATCGGCTGGCCCGAGGAGTACGGCGGCCAGAACCGCTCGATGATCGAGCAGCTGATCTTCACCGACGAGGCCGCCATCGCCGGCGTCCCGATCCCCTACCTGACCCTCAACACGGTCGGCCCGACCATCATGCGTTTCGGTACCGACGCCCAGAAGGCGGAGATCCTGCCGAAGATCCTCAAGGGCGAGATGCACTTCTCGATCGGCTACTCAGAGCCGGCCTCGGGCACCGACCTGGCGAGCCTGCAGACCAAGGCGCGTCTGGAGAACGGCGAGTGGGTTATCAACGGCCAGAAGATGTGGACCTCGCTGATCCAGTACGCCGACTACATCTGGCTCGCCTGCCGCACCGATCCCGACCTCCCGCGGCACAAGGGACTGTCGATGATCCTGGTCCCGGCCGACGCGCCGGGCTTCTCCTACACCCCCGTGCACACCGTCGCCGGCGTCGGCACCAGCGCGACCTACTACGAGGACGTCCGCGTTCCGGAGGAGAACCTGGTCGGCGGGCTGAACGGCGGCTGGGCCCTGATGACCAACCAGCTCAACCACGAGCGGGTGGCGCTGACCTCGGCCGCGCCGCTGACGCACTCGGTCGCCCAGGTCCGCGAATGGGCCCAGCAGACCAAGAACCCGGACGGCACCCGGGTAATCGACGCCGAGTGGGTTCAGGTGCTGCTCGGTCGGGCGCACGCCCGGGTCGACATGCTCAAGCTCCTCAACTGGAAGCTCGCGTCCTCGGCCGACGACCTGTCCCCCGCGCACGCCTCGGCGACTAAGATCTACGGCTCCGAGCTCGCCACCGAGGTCTACCGCTCGCTGATGGAGATCGTCGGACCGGAGGCAGTCGTCTCCGGCGACTCGGCCGGTGCGATCCTGCGCGGCCGGCTCGAACGCTTCTACCGTTCCGCACTGGTGATGACCTTCGGCGGCGGCACCAACGAGATCCAGCGCGACATCATCGGCTACGTCGGCCTCGGCCTGCCTGCCGCAAAGCGCTGACCTCCATCCGGTCGCGCACGCCGAAACCCCACCAGACCTAAGGACACCGCCATGGACTTCTCCCTCAGCGAGACCCAGACCGACGCCGCTGAACTGGCCGCGACGATCTTCAAGAACGAGTGCACCCCCGAGCGCCTCAAGGCGGCCGACAAGGGCCGTTTCGACGAGACCCTCTGGGCCAAGCTCGGCGAGGCCGGCCTGCTCGGCCTCAGCCTGCCCGAGAGCGCCGGCGGCTCCGGCCTCGGCATCCTCGAGCTCTGCAGCGTCCTGATCGAGGCCGGCCGCCTGGTCGCTCCGGTTCCGCTCGCGACCCACCTCCCCACTGCCCTCGCGATCGCGGAGTTCGGCGACGCAGCCACTCAGTCGGCCTGGCTGGAGGGTGCCGTCAGCGGCTCCGCGGTCCTCACCTCGGCGATCGCCGAGGAGCGCGAGCATGTCCCGGCCACCCCGGCCACCACGGCCGAGCGTGACGGCGACCAGTGGTTGGTCACCGGGACCAAGGTCGTCGTGCCCGCGGGTACCGTCGCCGCCGCGTTCCTGGTGCCCGCCAGCACGCCCGAGGGCGTCACTGTCTTCTTGGTCAAGCCCGACGACGCCGGCGTCACCGTCATCGGTCAACGGATCAGCGACGGCAGCACGGTCGCCCGGGTCGAGCTGGACCGGGCAACCGGGCAGATGCTCGGCGACCTCGGCGACGGCGCCACGATCATGGAGTGGCTCGAGCAGCGACTGGTCCTGGCGGCCTGCGCGCTTGAGCTCGGCATCGTCCGTGGCGCACTCGACCTGACCGCGGCGTACGCGAAGACGCGCGAGCAGTTCGGCCGACCGATCGGGACTTTCCAGGCGGTCTCGCAGCGCCTGGCCGACAGCTACATCGACATCCTCGGCGCCGACCTGATGCTCTGGCAGGCCGCCTGGCGCCTCGACGAGGGCCTGCCCGCCGAGAAGGAGATCGCCGGCGCCAAGCTGTGGGCCGCAGACACCGGCCACAAGGTCGCGCACACCACGGTGCACGTGCACGGCGGAGTCGGCATCGACATGGACGGCGAGGCGCACCGGTACTTCACCACCGGCAAGCTCGGTGAGTTCCTGCACGGGGGCACGACCGACCAGGCGCGGCGCATCGGCGCGCTCCTGGCCGCCGAACCCGTCTGAGACAGTGCCCGACGACGGCACGGTCCGCAGCCTGCTGACAGCCCGGGCGGAGGAAGACTCCCCCGGGCTGCTCGCCGGTGATCACCGCTGGACGTGGCGCGAGTACGTCGCCGCGACCCGCGGACGTGCGGCCTCCCTGGCCGGGCTCCTCGACCCGGGCCGTCCCCCGCACGTCGGCCTGCTGATGGCGAACACCCCGGAGATGGTCTTCCAACTCGGCGCCGCGGGGTGGGGGGCGCACGTCGCCGTCGGACTGAACACCACCCGCCGGGGTGACGCCCTGCTCGCCGATATCCGGCGGGCCGAGGTGCAGGTGGTCGTCACCGAACCCAGCCAGGCCGACCTGCTCCACGGTCTGGACCTGACCGGTGTCCGGGTGGTCAACGTAGCCACCTACGACTGGGCCACGGACGGGCCCGTGCCCGATGCGAACCCAGAACCCGGCAGCCTGTTCATGCTGATCTTCACCAGCGGCACCAGCGGCGAGCCCAAGGCCGTCCGGGTGACCCACGAGAAGATCACCTTCCCGGCGGCCTACCTGACCGAACGCCTCGGGCTGCTCGCCGATGACGTGCACTACGTCTCGATGCCGCTGTTCCACTCGAACTCGGTGATGGCCGGGTGGGGACCGGCGCTGGCCAACGGCGCGACGATCGCCCTGGCCGAACGGTTCTCTGCCAGCGCGTTCCTGGACGACGTTCGGCGCCACCGGGCGACGTACGCGAACTACGTCGGAAAGCCGCTCGCCTACATTCTGGCCACCCCCGCCGAGCCGGACGACGCGGAGAACCCGTTGCGCCTGGTGTTCGGCAACGAGGCCGGGGACCGTGACACCGCGGCGTTCGCCGCGCGCTTCGGCTGCCGGGTCGTCGACGGGTTCGGGTCTACCGAGAATGCCGTGGTGGTCAGCCGGATCGACGGCACCCCACCGGGTTCGCTGGGACAGCCGGCCCCGGGGGTCGCCGTCTACGACCCCGAGACCGGGACCGAGTGCCCACCCGCGACCTGCGACGATTCCGGGCAGGTGACCAACCTGGACGTCTGCGTCGGCGAACTGGTGAACACCCAGGGCATGGGCCAGTTCGCCGGCTACTACAACGACGAGGCCGCCACCGCCGAGCGGATGCGCGGCGGGATGTACTGGAGCGGCGACCTCGCCTACCGGGACGCCGACGGCTGGGTCTACTTCGCCGGCCGGACAGCGGACTGGTTGCGGGTCGACGGCGAGAACCTCGCCGCACCCCCGATCGAGCGGATCCTGCTGCGCCACCCCGACATCTCCGAGGCCGCGGTGTACGCCGTCCCCGACCCGAGCTCCGGCGACCAGCTCGTGGCAGCGCTGGTGATCACCGCGCCGATCACGCCCGCGGAGTTCGAGGAGTTCCTGGCCGCGCAGGCCGACCTCGGCACCAAGGCCTGGCCGCGACTGGTCCGGATCGTCGACGCGCTCCCCCGGACCGCGACGAACAAGGTGCTCAAGCGCGAGCTCCAGACCGGCGCGTTCGACCCCACCTGGGTGCGCGAGGAACGCGGGCTGAGCTACCGCTGACGGTTCAGCGGAGCAGCTTCTTCACCCCGTTGGTCAACCGCACGTTGTAGAACCCGGACTTCTCGTCGGTGTACCAGACAGAGCTGCCCGCCGGGTCCCAGGCCGGCTGCGAGTACGCCGCGGCACCGCCGTCGACCGGCCTGTTGAAGTAGCCAACCTCCCTGGGGTTCTCGACGTCGCTGATGTCGAAGATCCGCAGGCCGGACAGCAGCATCGAGCAGCCCGCGATCTTCGGGTTGTCGCGGGTCGGCACCGAGCAGTAGTGGCCCGCGTAGCCCCCGAGCGGACTGTTCCCGCCCGGGTCGCCCGTCTGCTCGCCGGCGTGGTCGGCGGGCTGGTGCACCTGGAGACGGATGTTCGAGACCAGGAAGGGGTGCCGCGGGTCGTCCACGTTGATGATCCGGGCAGCCCCGACCGGTGAGTTCGCGAAGTCGGAGAGCGCCGTGAACGTGTAAAGGTCCGCGAACTCGTCAACCTCGAGGACGTAGCGGTGCCCGCGCCGGGTGAACGGCTCGGCGACCTGCGGGATCGACCCCCCGCGCCAGGTCATCGAAGAGAGGATCGGCGCCTTCGGGTTCGGCACCCGGGCCTGGATCTGGCTCACGTCGATGATCCGGAGCCCGGCACCGGTGATCAGGTTGTCCCCCGGCTCCCCGATGTGGGCGGCGTACAAGATGTTGCCGTCGTCCGAGAGCCGCATGCCGTGGTACTGGACGTTGGGGGCGGTGTAGATCGTCCTGGGAAGCCTCGGGTTCGCCAGGTCGACGGCGACCAGGGTGAACATCGTGCTGGCGGCGTACAGGGTCCGGCCGTCCGGGGACAGGCCGCTCTCGTGGCCGAGCACTGCCGAGAGCGTGCTGGAGAGCAGCTTCGGCGTCCGGCAGTCGGTCCGGACGTCGTAGACGTCCAGGACACCGGGGGCGGTGGCCGCCGTGCCCAGGGTGGCGACCAGCAGTCCGCGCGCCTGGTTCACGAGCAGCGACTCGTGCGGCGCCAGCATCGCCGGAGTGGTCAGGTTCGCGGTCTTGCGGGGGTTCGCCGGATCGGTCATGTCGAGAACGACGACACCGTTCCCGTTCCGGTTCAGGGAGTTCGTGATCAGCGCCTCCGGCCCGGTGAGCTGCGAGGAGTCGTAGTACGCGCAGGTCCGGCCGGTCGAGTCGGTGTAGCGCAGCGTCTTGAACCCGCCGCTGGCACCCTGGTGGGCCACCTCCTCGGTGTTGCAGGTGTAGCCCTCGAGCGCACGTCCGGAGTCGAAGTCGGCCGCAGGGACCCGACCCTGGGTCGACATCTCCGGCCGGGACCCTGGACCGCACTCGGCCACCGGTACGGCGGCGCTGGAGACGTCCTCGTCGGCAGCGGACGACGTCCCCACCATCAGGCCTACGACCAGGCTGACGAAGGCGGCGAGGACGACGGCCAACCGGCGGGCGGCGGCGAGGCGGGATGACGGTGACGGGACCATGCCTCACCAACGAGCCGGACCGGTCCGCGCTACGCCGCGTCTAGTGCAGGAGGTTCTCCACGCCGTTGGTCAGCTTCACGACGTAGAAGCCCGAGTTGGTGTCGGTGTACCAGACCGAGTTCCGCGCCGGGTCCCAGGCGGGTTGCGACATCGCGTACGAGCCGAGCGCCGGGATCGTCGCGAGCTTGTCGATCGTAGTGACCGGCTTGTTGAAGTACGCGACTTCCTTCGGGTTCTCGACGTCGCGGATGTCGAAGAGCCGAAGGCCGGAGAGGATCATCGAACAACCGGCGATCTTCGGGTTGTCGCGCTTTGGCAGCCCGCAGTAGTGGCTGGCGTAGCCCTGCGCCGGGAACCAGGCCATCGGGTCCTGTGCCTGCGGGCCCTCGCGTTGGTCCGGTTGGTGAACGGTCAGGCTGAGGTTGCTCACCACGAACGGGCCCTTCGGGTCGTCGACGTTGATGATCCGCGCCACGCCGGTCGCCGCGTTCGGTAGGTCCGAGAGACCCCCGAAGGTGATCAGGTCGACGAACTCGTCGACCTCGAAGACGTACTGGTGGCCGTTGCTGGTGAACGGCTCGGCGACCTGCGGGATAGCCGAGTCCGACCAGGTCAGGTTGGAGAGAACGGTGACCTTGGGGTTCGGCGTGCGGGCCTGGATCTGGCTGACGTCAAGGATCCGCAGGCCGGCTCCGACCATCCCGCCGGGGCCCGGTTGCCCGACGTTGGCGACGTACATCGTGTTGCCATCAGAGGAGAGCCGCAGGCCGTGGTAGACCACACCGAACTGGGTAAAGATTGTCCGCGGTCGGCGCGGGTAGGTCAGGTCGACCGCGGCGAGCGTGCCGGCGATGCCGGCGCCGTAGAAGGTCTTGCCGTCGGGCGAGAAACCGCTCTCATGGCCCAGGACACCGGACGGCGTGCTGGAAAGGAGTCGCGGCTTGCGGCAGTCGGTCTTCACGTCGTACACGTCGACGACGCCCGGTGCCGTCGCTGCGGTTCCCAGCACCGCGACCAGGAGACCTCGCTTCTCGTTCACCAGCAGCGACTCGTGAGGACTCAGCATTGCGAGCGAGGTCAGGTTGGCCGTCTTGCGGGGATGCGCGGGGTCGGTCATGTCCAGGACCATGACACCGAGACCATTGCCGTTAGGCGTGTTGGAGATGACGTCACGCGGCAGCGTCAGCGTCGAGTCGTAGAAGCCGCAGGTGTGCCCCTGCACATCGGTGTAGCGCAGCGTCTTGAAGCCACCGCTCGCTCCCTGGTGACCGACTTGCACGGTGTTGCACCGGTATCCCTGAGCGGCTCGGCCGGAGTCGTAGTCCGCCTTCGGGACGCGACCTTGGGTCGAGGTCTCGGGCAGCGAGCCCGGGCCGCAGGTGGCCTCGGGAACCGCCCCGGTGGGCACCAGGGAATCGGCGCTGCCGCTCAGCGCCCACAGCCCCAGGGTGACGGTGAGCGCCACGCACACCGTAGCGAGACGACCGACGACAGGACCACGGGTGTCCGAGCTCACATCCATGGGCAGGACGGTAAGGCACACACGATCCGCCGCGGTCGAGTTATCCGGCTCTCCTGACGCTTCCGTGGGTGGTGAGCGCGTCCGGACGCTGAACACGCCGTTCCCTGTCTAGGTTTCTGAGCTGTCTAGGAACAGAAGCCGATGAACGGAGAACGGCGTGCGAAACGCCACCTTATGGCGCGCTCTGTTGGGCGTCGA
>JBKJIN010000092.1:0-19287 GCA_046598425.1 Marmoricola sp.
CGGTGATCACCACGACGGCCCTGCCGGACGCGACCGGGTTCGTCACCT
This sequence comes from Marmoricola sp., assembly GCA_046598425.1. Classification (GTDB taxonomy): domain Bacteria; phylum Actinomycetota; class Actinomycetes; order Propionibacteriales; family Nocardioidaceae; genus Marmoricola. The sequence goes on from JBKJIN010000092.1 coordinate 49, forward strand.
ACACGCCGTTCGAGCTGCAGGTGACCGGTAAGGCGGGGACGTGGTCGATCACGTCCGGGACCCTGCCCGGGGGGATGGCGTTCGACACGGCGACCGGGGTGATCTCGGGCAAGCCGACAGTCCAGGCTGCCGGGGACTACCCGCTGACGTTCCGGTTCACCGAGACCGAGTCGACGACGTTCGCGTCCAAGCAGCTCACCCTGCACGTGAACGCGGCGCCGAACCCCGTGGTTACCACGACCTCGCTCGCGATCGGCATCGAGAACACGGCGTACTCCCAGCAGCTCACCAAGACCGGCAACGACGGCTCCTGGTCGATCAGTTCGGGCGCGCTGCCCAGCGGCCTGACCCTGAACCCGACCACCGGCCTGATCTCCGGTGCGCCGACCGCCCTGGGCAACTTCCCGATCACGGTCAAGTTCACCGAGACCGAGTCGGGCACGTTCGCGACCAAGGCGCTCCAGATCACGGTCTACGACCGCCCGGTGATCACCACGACCACGTTGCCCGACGGCGTCCGCGGTCAGGCCTACAGCCAGCAGCTGGCCGCCACCGGGGGCTCCGGGACGGGCACCTGGACCGTGAGTGCCGGGACGCTGCCCCCCGGACTCTCATTGTCCTCGGCCGGGAGGATCACAGGCTCACCCACCGAGGAGGGTGACTGGCAGTTCACAGTGCGCTACGCAGACACCGTGACGGGTCTGAGCGACACCCAGGTTCTCAACCTCCACACGGCGATGCCCGGTGCGCCAACGATCACCACCTCGAGCCTGCCGGACGCGACCGTCGGGACGCCGTACAGTGCGCAGATGAGCGGATCGCCGCCCAACCTGCTCGGCGGGTGGTCGATCGCCTCGGGCTCGTTGCCACCAGGGGTGGTCATGAGCGGCTACGGCACCTTCAGCGGTACGCCGACGACGCCGGGGGACTACACCTTCACCGTGCGCTACACCAACTTCACGACCAACACGAAGATCATGACGATCCACGTGGATCCCGCGCCCTGATCAGAGGACGTTCGCCGGTCGGAACTGCACGCTGATCCGCGGGCCGACCGGCTGAGCGGCCGACGGCGAAGCCGGTGGTCGCGCCGGTGCCATCACGGGGGCGCAGCAAGAGCTTGCGCGGGCTGCCGAACGAGACGATGGCGACCATGTCGATGCCGGTGTCGCCGTGCCAGGCGACCGAGTCCCGGCCATCCCGGTAGTAGCAGCACCCGGCGGTGACGAATGGTTGGACCAGCGTCGGGTCGGGGAGGTCCTCTCCGGCCCCGTAGGTGTGCACCAGGTGCGTGCGCCGTACGTCGCGGAGGGGGCGGATGCCGACGGCCTCCGCGACGAAGAGCGACGGCTGGAACGAGTCGGGCACCTCACCAGGATGACCCGAGATCGGACAGATGTTCGATCAGGACGAGGGCTCGCTCCCCCCGGCCCGCGCAACCCCGTTTGCGACGTCGTCGAGCTGACGCTCGAGACCCAGCACGGAGAGCCAGGCGACCAGGCCGCAGCCGGTGATCAGGAGGACCAGGAACTCCAGGTGCGCCCCGCGGTCGATCATGAATCCGGCCACGACCGGCCCGACGATCGAGGCGAGCTGGAACGAGCCCGCGCTCAGGGCGTTGTACCGCCCGCGGAGGTGGTCGGGGGCCAGGTCGTTCACGATCGCCGGGAGGGTCGGCTGCATCAAGGTCTCGCCGATTGCGAAGATCGAGGCGCAGGCGGCGACCAACAGGGTCGCGGTCGTCGTCCCGGGAGAGATCCCACTGGCGGCGAGCACGGCCCAGCAGGCGGCCCAGACTAGCGCCATCGCCACGATCACCCGGGTCCGGCGGTGGCCCTCGATGTGGCGCAGGACGACGAGCTGGAGCAGAACGATCACCAGGGTGTTCGCCGCGAACGCCAGCCCCAGCCCGCGGGTGGACACCTCGCCGATCGTGCGCGCGTACGCCGGGAAGCCGCCCTGGAGCTGGGCGTAGCCGACGAACCCGGCCACGAAGGTGAGGATGGTCAACGAGGCCATCGCCGGCGCCCGGAAGACATCGAGGTAGCTCACTGGCCCGTCGGCCGCCGCGTGCGCCGACACCGGCACCGGCAGGCCGACGTGCCGCAGCGGCCATAGCAGTAGGACCAGGGCGGGCAGGTAGCTGACCGCGTCCCCGAGGTAGAGGGCTTGGAAGCTGGCCACGTCCTCGACGTCGGCGACGAACCCCCCGATCACTCCGCCGATGCCGATGCCGAGGTTGAGCAGGGTGAAGTTCACCCCGAAGTACCGGACCCGGATCGGGGACGGCACGACTGAGGCGATCAGCGCCTGCGACGCCGGCCAGCCGAGCCCGAAACCGGCGCCGATCAGGACGATGCCCAGGGTGGTCACCGGGAGGCCCTCCGCGAAGGCGATCGTCGTCTGCCCGGCCATGTTGAGCCCGAGCACCAGGATCATTGTGCGGCGGGCGCCGACCCGGTCGATCAGCAGGCCGCCGGGCATCGCGGAGGCGATCCCCGCCGCGGACATCACGGCGAGCAGGATGCCGACGACGTCGAGGGAGAAGCCGCGGATCTCGTTGAGGTAGACGACCCAGAACGGGATCACCAGCCCGCTCCCGATGAACTCGAACGCCACCACCGACAGCAGCAGCCGACCTTCCCGCGGAAGGTCGTGCCAGAAGGAGACGAGCGGGGGGCGGTCGTCGGTGCTGCTCATTGAGCGGAGTGTTTCACCGGTGCTATGGGCGACGCACCCCATTAAGGGTCCGACCGGGACTCGGATGCGCGGAAAACACCGTCGCGCCCGGTTGGTGCTCGGTATCGTGACGAGGAGCGAGGGAGGGGCTTGGCTTGGCGGAGCATGGGATTCCGGCCACCCAGCGGGGGCGAAAGCACCTGCTGGTGCGCGAGTATGTCCGCTCGCTCATCGTCGACGCAGAGCCCGGCAGCCCGGCACCCTCCGAGCGCGACCTGGTCGAGCAGTTCGGGGTCGCCCGGATGACGGTCCGGCACGCCCTGGACGGGCTGGTCGCGCAGGGGCTCCTCGAACGCATCCCCGGCCGCGGCACCTTCGTCACCAAGCCACTGATCGACATGCAGATGCGGCTCTCCTCGTTCTCCGAGGAGATGGAGCGCCGGGGCAAGGTCCCGGAGTCGCGCACCCTGCTGGCCCGCCGTGAGACCGCAGGCCCCGGTCTGGCGCGGGCCCTGGAGATCGAGGTCGGGGCGCCGATCGTGCACTGGGAGCGGCTCCGACTGGCCGACGCCCAACCGATCGCCATCCAACACGTCTACCTCTCCCTCGACACCTTCCCGAGGTTCCTCGACGACGCGCTGCCGTCCAGCCTGTACTACCTCTTCGCCGACCGGGACCTGATGCCGACCTGGGGTGAGGACTCGGTCGTGGCCGCCGTCGCCGCCGAGGAGGAGGCCGAGCACCTCGAGCTGGAACCCGGTGCTCCGGTCCTGCACATCTCACGCCGCTCGTTCTGCCGCGAGGTGGCGGTCGAGGTGACCCGGAGCATCTACCGCGCCGACCGGTACACCCTCTGGGTGCCGGTGCTGCGCCCCGAGCACCTGAGGTAGCGCTACAGGCCGCCGACCGGCGCCACCACTACCCCGACTTCCTCGCAGACCCACCGGGGGTCCGGGCCGCCGAGGTCTGGGTCGACGTACAGGGCGTGGGTGGCCTCCGCGCAGGTCGGGCAGAGCGGCCATCGGCCGGCGCGCTCGAGCAGACCGTCCTGGACGTCCTGGGCGACCAGCCCGACGATGAAGTCGCGCCCCTCGGGCCAATGCTCCAACCACCAGGACCTCTGGGCGAGGGTCTCCTCCAGCAGGGAGACCGCGTCCGCGTCGGCCACCCCGGTGCGCTCCAGGTCGCGCAACACGAGCGCGCGCGCCGTCATCATCGGGTCGTCGAGTGCCACGATGACCATTGTGTCCCCTCATCCCTCATCGGTCCCGCCTTCCGAGGCTCCCTTGCTCGAAGTCGCCGTCGTCCACCCGCGCGACGCTGCGGGTGCCACCGAGGGCGAGGCCGACCGACTCCTGGTGCTGGCCGAGCCCGAGGTCGGTGGCCGTTCCCCGGAGCCGGGCGTCGTTTCCGCGGTCCTGCGGGAGACCGACCTCCCGGTCCGGGTGCTGCTCCGTCTCGACGAGGGCCTGAGCGCCGACGGCGCCCAATTCGCCCGGCTGGTCGGCCTGGCCCGGACCTACCTCGACCTGGGTGCGACCGGGGTGAGCTTCGGCTTCCTCGACCACCACCTGGAGGTCGACCGGCCTACCTGCTCCGCTCTCGCCGCCGATCTGGTCGGGGTGCCCTGGACCTTCCACCGCGGGTTCGACTCCGCCCTGGACGGTCGACGGGCCTGGCGCGACGTCCTCGACCTCCCGGGGCTGGACGCGGTCGCGTCGGCCGGATCCACCCGGGGCCTCGCCGGCGGCGGCGAGGAGTTGCTCGCCCGGGTCAGGAAGGCCCCGCAGATCGCGGCGCTGCTGCTGGTCTCCGGCGGCCTCACACCGGAGTACGTGCCCTGGCTGGTGCGGGCCAGGGTCAGGCAGTTCGCCCTCGGCGACGAGGTGCGGCAGGACCGCTCGTGGACCAAGGCGTCGGTCGACGCCGGCGCGGTCCGGGCCTGGCGGATGCTGCTCGACGACGCGCACCACCTGGCGCTTGGCGTCCCGGTCGACTGAGCGCACCATTCCTCCTGATTCGCCGGACAAGCCGGGCTTGGCAAGGGAGGCTGAGCGGGTGAAGCGGGTTGCCTGGGTGGTCGTCTCCGTGGTCTGCGCCGCCCTCGTCGGCGCCTCGTCCTGGGTCTTCTCCGCGGTGGGTGCGCCGTCGCCGGTCACGGCAGCGCAGGCTGTCACAGTGCCGCTGGCACCGTGGAAGTCCTGCGGCGGCATGCAGTGCTCCACCCTGACCGTTCCGCTCGACTACGCGCACCCCGAGAACGGCAAGACCGTGAAGCTAGCGGTGACCAGGATCTTGGCGAACCCGCTCGCCGAGTACGCCGGGATGATGCTGACCAATCCTGGCGGTCCCGGTGGGTCCGGGACCTGGATGCCCGGCCTGCGCGACTACGTCCCCGATAAGGCGGCCGAGAGGTACGACTGGGTCGGCTTCGACCCGCGCGGCGTCGGCAGCAGCGTCCCGTCGTTGCACTGCTGGTCGGACTACGTCGGCTCCGACCGACCGAACTTCATCCCGAGCAACGCCGGCCTGATGAGCTACTGGGTCGCCCACACCGACGAGTATGCGCGGCGCTGCGGTGCGAGCACCGCTCGGCGGCTGCTGCCGTTCATGACGACCCGCGACACCGTCCGCGACATGGAGCGGCTGCGGGCTGCTTACCAGGCGCAGGCGACCAGCGTGCTGGATGCGAACGCCCGCAAAAAGCTCCACTACTTCGGCTACTCCTACGGGACCTACCTCGGTCAGGCGTACGCCACGATGTTCCCCTCCAAGGTCGGTCGGTTCGTCCTCGACAGCGTCGTCGACCCGAACCGGTTCTGGTACCGCTCGAACCTCGACCAGGACATCGCTTTCGACCGCAACCTGAACCTCTTCTTCGGGTGGATGGCGCAGAACAACGCGACCTTCCGCCTCGGGAGCAGCCAGTCCACGATCCGGGCGCGCTACAACGAGCTGGTCCGCAACCTCGACCGGTACCCGGCGGCGGACAAGCAGCTCGGGCCGAACGAGCTCGCCGATGCGCTGCTCCCCGCCGGGTACGACGTGGACGCCTGGCCCGAGCTCGGTCATGCCTTCGCCTCCCTGGCCCGCTTCGGTCAGGGCGGTCCGTTGCTCGGCTACTTCACCGGCGGCAACATGGGTCCCGAGGTCGAGAACGGGTACGCCGTCTACAACGCCGTCCAGTGCTCCGACGTCCGACGGCCGGCCTGGTCGCAGTGGGTCTCGGAGACCTGGGCCGTGCACCGCACCGACCCATACCTGGCCTGGAACAACACCTGGTACAACGCTCCGTGCCGCAACTGGCCGGCGCCCTCGCGGACCCGGATCGACATCGACGGCAGCGCGCTGGCCGCCCTGGGGACGAAGATCCTGCTGATCAACGAGACCGACGACGGCGCCACCCCGTACGCCGGCGCGCTGGTCGCCCGGAAACGGTTCCCCACGTCGTCGCTGATCGCCGGCGTGGGCGGCTCGACGCACGCCTCCTCGTTGCGCGGAGTCGCCTGTGTCGACAACGCGATCGCCGACTACCTCGCTGACGGCACCGTCCCGCCGCGGCACGGGGACAAGGCCGACCTCCAGTGTCCGGGCTATCCGCGGCCGCCAGCCTCGGGGGCCCGGAGCGGCGCCCGGACGGCGGCACCGCTGCTCGCGGACAGGGTCAGCCCGCTCGGGTACCGCTTCCGCTGAATCTCTCAGAGATCGCCGGCGTCGACGATCCGGTAGGCGTAGCCCTGCTCGGCCAGGAACCGCTGCCGGTTCTGGGCGAAGTCGGCGTCCACGGTGTCGCGGACGACGATCGTGTAGAACCGCGCGGTCTTGCCGTCGGCCTTGGGTCGCAGCAGCCGTCCCAGTCGTTGCGCCTCCTCCTGACGGGAGCCGAACGAGCCGCTCACCTGGATCGCGACCGCTGCCTCGGGCAGGTCGACGGAGAAGTTGGCGACCTTGGAGACCACCAGCAGGTTGATCTCGCCGGTGCGGAACGCGGCGAAGAGCGCCTCGCGTTCCTTCACGCTGGTCTCGCCCTTGATCACCGGGGCGCCCAGGTGCTCGCCGAGCTCGTCGAGCTGGTCGAGGTACTGGCCGATCACCAGCGTCTGTTCCCCGGCGTGCTGGCTGACCAGCTGCTCGGCGACCTGGGTTTTGGTGAAGGTGCAGCTCGCCAGTCGGTAGCGCTCCTCGGGCTCGGCTGTCGCGTAGGCCAGCCGCTCGGACTCGGGCAAGGTCACCCGAACCTCGACGCAGTCGGCGGGGGCGATCCAGCCCTGCGCCTCGATGTCCTTCCACGGGGCGTCGAATCGCTTCGGTCCGATCAGGCTGAAGACGTCGCCCTCGCGGCCGTCCTCGCGGATCAGCGTCGCCGTCAGGCCGATCCGGCGGCGGGCCTGGAGGTCGGCGGTCATCCGGAAGATCGGGGCCGGCAGCAGGTGCACCTCGTCGTACACGACCAGGCCCCAGTCGCGGGCGTCGAGGAGCTCCAGGTGCGGGTAGACACCCTTCCGGCGCAGCGTCAGCACTTGGTACGTCGCGATGGTGACTGGGCGGATCTCCTTGACCGCACCCGAGTACTCGCCGATCTCGTCCTCGGTCAGGCTGGTCCGCTTGAGCAGCTCGGCCTTCCACTGTCGGGCGCTCACGGTGTTGGTGACCAGGATCAGGGTGGTCGCCTGGGCGTGCGCCATCGCTGCTGCGCCGACGATGGTCTTGCCGGCGCCGCAGGGGAGGACGACGACCCCGGAGCCCCCGTGCCAGAACGACTCGGCTGCCTGCTTCTGGTAGTCGCGCAGGACCCAGCCGTCCTCGTTGAGGCTGATCGCGTGCGCCTCGCCGTCGACGTACCCGGCGAAGTCCTCGGCCGGCCAGCCGAGCTTGAGCAGCGCCTGCTTGAGGTTGCCGCGCTGGGAGGGGTGCACCAGCACGGCGGCTTCGGCGTCGGGGACGTCGGCAACCGCTTCCCCGAGCATGCCGGCGACCTTCTTGCTCCGGACGACCTCGGTGAAGACCGCGAGGTCGGTGCTGGCCAGGACCAGGCCGTGGACCGGGTGCTTCTCCAGCCGCAGCCGACCGTAACGGTCCATCGTCTCGGCGATGTCGATCAGCAACGAGTGCGGGACGGCGTACCGGCTGTAGGCGAGCAGCGCGTCGATCACCTGCTCGGCGTCGTGGCCGGCGGCGCGCGCGTTCCACAGACCCAACGGCGTCAGCCGGTAGGTGTGGATGTGTTCCGGTGACCGCTCGAGTTCGGCGAACGGGGCGATCGCGCGGCGCGCTTCGCCGGCCCGCTCGTGGTCGACCTCGAGCAAGAGGGTCTTGTCCGACTGGACGATCAGGGGGCCGTCGTTCACGGCACGAGGCTCCGAACGCCCGAGCTTGCTCGAGGCTGAGGGGTCGAGATGCCGTTGACGAGCGAAGCGAGGATCACCTGGTGAGTTTACGGGCGGTGCCCGACGGCGCTGACCACGGAGGACGCTGGCGCCGCTCCGTGGTCAGTGGCCGGTCAGCGACCGGTCAGCGGACGAAACCCTGGTTCGGGTTGCCCGGGATGCAGCTGCTCCAGCCCTTGTGGTCGCCCTCGGTGTGCGCGCCCGGCCCCTGGGCCGCCGCGTGCGCGCCGAAGTCGGAGTGACCCGGGCCGGTGTCCGCGCAGTGCGCGGCCGAGGCGGGGGATGCGGTCATGGCCAGGCCGGCGGCAGCGGCCCCGGTCGCGAACAGAACGGCGATTGTCTTCTTCATCGGTTTCTCCAGTTCCGGCGGTCGGATGTCGACCACGCACGGAGGGGATTCGGTGTGACCTGGGCCACGGATTGGTCCGGGATGCGGCGCTGTGCCACCGTGAGCGGGTGCGGAACGACGTCGAGCCCCTCTTCACCCGGGCATTCATCGCACTCGGGGTCGCCGAACTGGCCTACTTCACCGCCGTCGGCGTCTCGATCTACGCCTTGCCGCTCTTCGTCACCGGCCCGATCGGCGGCAGCGAGAGCGCCGCGGGACTGGCGTTCGGCGCGTTCGCGATCTCGGCCCTCGTCCTCCGTCCGTACGTCGGCCGGCTCGCCGACAGCGGCGGACGCCGGCCGCTCCTGATCGGCGGCGCGCTGCTGGCCGCCGCAGGTCTAGTCGCCACGGCGTACGTCGACCACCTGGCGGCAGTCGTCGCCCTGCGCCTGGTGCTGGGGGTGGCCGAGGCGATGTTCTTCGTCTCTGCGTTCGCGATGCTGGCTGACCTGGCCCCGGCGAGCCGGATCGGTGAGGCGATCAGCTTCAACTCGCTGGGGCTCTACCTCGGGCTCGCGTTCGGGCCGCCGCTGGGCGAGGTGCTCGAGCACTGGTCCGGCTTCACCGCGGCGTGGTGGGCGGCCGGCGGGTTGGCGGCGCTGGCAGCACTGCTCGCACTGCTCGTCCCGGAGACCGGTGCGGAACCGGACCCGGACGCCGGACCGGCCGCCTTGATCCACTGGCCGGCGGTACCGGTGTCCGTCGCCTTCCTGACCTCGCTCGTCGCGGTCGGCGGCTTCCTGGCGTTCGCGACCCTGCACGCCGGGGACGTCGACGTGGCCCGGGTCAGCCTGCCACTCTTCGTCTACGGCTCGCTGATCGTCGTCTGCCGGGTGGTCTTCGCCGAACTCCCCGACCGGCTGCCGTCGTTGCCCCTGGGGGCCGCCTCGCTGGTCGCGATCGCCGCCGGGATCGGCGTCGTGGCGCTCTGGCGCGAGCCGGTCGGCATGTACCTCGGCGTCTGCGTGATGGGGGTCGGGGTCAGCTTCTGCACGCCGGCGTTCTTCTCCGCGATCTTCGCCACCGCCGGTCCCTCGGAACGGGGGGCGGCCGCGGGCACCTCCAGCATCTTCCTGGACCTGGGGATCGGCCTCGGGCCGATCCTGCTGGGCGTGATCGCGGACGGCGCCGGCATCCCGTGGGCGTTCGGGCTGGCGTCCGCGATCGCGCTGGTGGGCGCTGCCTGGACGCTGGTGCTCAGCCGCCGCTCGCTCAGGCCTCCGTCGGCCGCCGTACCTCGGTGATCCGGTGGATCGCGAACGAGCGGACCTCGTCGCTGCGTTCGTCGTACGCCGTCACCTGACCGCCGCCGACCTCGCGGGGGCGCACGACCCGTTCGGTAGAGGTGCCGTGGTTGTCGAGGTACCCGATCCAGACCTCGGTACCGGCCTCAGCGGCCTCCCGGAGCGCGGTCATCACGTCGGCGGGGGTGCGCGCCGGCCCGCGGGAGGGGCGCTCTGCCGCGGCCCGGTCGCCGGCGCGGATGGCCGCGACCACCGCCGCGGAGCGGGCAGCCTGCCGGGCGTCCTGGCGGCTGCTGGTCGGTGCCGACCGGGGGGTCTTGGACCGGTGCTCGTCCGGCCGGGCGACCCGGACCGTACCGTCGGCGGCTTCGACGACCGGCGCCGCCCCCAGTTCGCGCAGCCGCGGCAGTAGCACCTGCAGCGGTACGTCGGAGACGATCACCGTCGGCGCAATCCGGCGCAGCCGCAGCGATGCCGCCGATGCGTGGTGCATCAGCTCGGTCAGTGCGGTCTCGTCGTCGCTGCGCAGGAAAGACTCGGCGACCCCGAGCCGGAGGGTCCCGAAGCGGCGGGCGACGTCGTCGACCAGGTAGTCGAGTGCCTGCGGCACCGGGGTGCGTGAGGCGGACGCGAGGAAGTCCTTGACCTCGACAGCGGACCAGCCGGAGTCGAAGCCGCGGCGGACCGAGTCGACGGTAAACCGGTAGACAGTCGCGCCACCACGCGACTCGACGTCGGCCAGGACACCGAGCCGGCGGGCGAACTGCCGCTCCAGGGGCCCCGGGGCCACCGCGGTCAGGTCGGCCTGGATCAGCACGTGGTCGATCGGCATCGGCAGCAGTGCCTCCAGAGCCGGGACCGGGTCGGCGCCGGCGAGCAGCGCGCGGCCGTAGCCGGGGAGGCCGTCCAGCCCGGTGACCCCGAGGGCCGCCGCCTCGCCGAGGATCGTCCCGGTCAGGTCGATCCGGCCGGCCGGTCGCCGCGGGTGCCGCCAGCGGAGCCGCTCGACCAACGACGGCAGTCCGGTGCCCGACGCCAGCACCCGCCCCTCGGGCAGGTCGGTCAGGGTCCCGAGCACGCTGCGGCGGTCGCTGGGAAGCCAGGCCCGCTCCAGGCCGGCCGAGAGCGCGTTGATCGGTCGGTCGCCGTCGCGTCCGCCGATCGCCGAGACCAGCCGGGGGTTCTCCAGCCAGGCGTTGACCAGCACCGACCACCGCTCGCCGGTCGGGCGCAGCGACCACGCGTCGTACGCCTCGGTGGGGAGCCAGGCCGAGTCGAGGTCGTCGTTCATCCCGAGGGCCAGCAGGTGCGCGGCCGTGGCGGTCTCGATTACCAGGGCCGCGGTCGGGAGTTCGGCGTGGATCAGTTCGGCAGCAGCGCGCAGTTCGCGGACGCCGAGACCGCCACCGCGCAGGCCAGCCGGCGGCCTGGTGCCCCAGGCCTCGAGCAGCATCTCAGTACGCCGGGTGAACTCGAACGCGGCACCGGCCGCGGTCCGGTCGATCAGCGCCGGGTCGCGCGGTCCGTCGGCCAGCCCCGGTACGGCGTCCAGCCGCTCCCGCGTCGAGCGGCCGCCGCGCAGGTGCAGCCGGACCGTCCAGGGGACCACCACGTGCCGGTCGTCGCGGGCCATCAGCAACCGGTGGGCCAGCAGGTGCTCGGTGGGGGTGCCGGCTTCGGCCTTCCGGACGCTCCTGCGCGCATCGGCCACCGTGCCCGCGGAATCGGTTGCGTCCAGGTGGTCGAGGATCGCCCGGGCCTGGTCGTCGATCCCCTCCAGGGACGCGGCGATCTCGGCCTCGGGCGGGCCTGCGGGGAGGCCGACCAGCTCGGCGACGACGGTCACCGGGCGCCACGACTCCGGGGTCCCCCAGACCAGGGCCAGGTCGGCGAGCCGCTCCAGGGCGGTGTCGACCGACGGGGGGTCCGCGTGCAGGACGTCGTACAGCGCGGTAACCGGGGCCGGACCGGTCTGGACGACGGCCAGCAGCGTCTCGAGCTGGAGCCGGTCGAGAAGGTCGAGGGCCCGTACGACGGAGACCCGGACCACCGCGCGGGAGGCCAGCTGGGAGGAGTCGGTCGGGGCTGTTACGGCCAGGTCTGGGCGGGCGTCTAGGAGCGTGGCGATCTGCTCGTCGGGCCAGCTGCGGAACTGGTCGGCGAGGGTGCGCGGCACTGCGGACGTGGGCATTCGACCAATTCTACGGGGGACTGGCAGGATCGGAGCATGGCAACGATCTCGGCGCGCGGTCTCGGCAAGAGCTACGGCGGAAAGCCTGCCGTGGTCGACCTCTCCTTCGATGTCGAGCCCGGAAGCGTGACCGGCTTCCTCGGCCCGAACGGTTCGGGCAAGTCGACCACGATGCGGCTGATGCTGGGTCTCGACCAGGGTGCCGGCGACACCCGGTTCGACGGGCGCCCGTTCCGCGACCTGCGGGAGCCGATGCGGCACGTCGGGGCGCTGCTCGAGGCTAAGCCCTACCACCCGACCAGGAAGGCCCGGAACCACCTGCGGATGCTGGCGGCGGCCAACGCCATCCCGGTCTCCCGCGTGGACGAGGTGTTGGCGATGGTCGGCCTTGCTGACGTCGCCCGGGCCAAGCCGAAGGGCTTCTCGCTCGGCATGGGGCAGCGCCTAGGGCTGGCGGCCGCCCTCCTCGGCGATCCGCACACCCTGATCCTCGACGAACCGGCGAACGGGCTGGACCCGCAGGGGATCCAGTGGATGCGGGAGTTCCTCAAGGCGCTGGCCGCCGAGGGGCGCAGCATCTTCGTCTCCAGCCATCTGCTCTCCGAGATGGCGTTGATGGCCGACCACCTGGTGGTGATCGGCAAGGGGAGGCTGATCGCGACCGGGGCCATCGCCGAGTTTGTCAGCGGGTCGCACCAGAACGCTGTGATCGTGCGCACCCCGGACGCCACCGGCCTAGTGGCGGTGCTGCAGGCCGCTGGCGCCGGCGTGACCGTCACCGAGCCGGGGCTGCTCACCGTCACCGGGGTCAGCACCGTGACCATCGGCGACCTCGCCTTCGAGCACGGGTTCCGCCTGCACGAACTGTCCGCGAAGGTCGCCACCCTCGAGGAGGTGTTCCTCGAACGAACAGCCGGTTCCGAGGAGTTCCAGGCAGGTCCGCGATGAGTCAGAACTCGCTGGGAAGCGCGCTCGCCTACGAGTGGACCCGGATCCGCACCCTGCGCTCGACGTGGTGGCTGACCGGGCTGGCCGTCGTGGTCGGGGTCGGCATCGCGACCCTCTTCTCCTGGGGCATCCGGCACGAGTTCTCGACCCGCGGTGTCAACGAGACGGACCTGGACGAGCTCGGTCCGATCCTGGTCACCCAACTCGCCGCGACGGGTGCGATCCCGAGCGTCATCTGCTTCGTCCTCGCGATCCTCGGCATCTTCGCCTGGGGTCACGAGTACCGGCACGGGATGGTCCGCGCCTCGTTGACGGCTCTGAACTCCCGTGGCGCGTTCTGGATCGCCAAGTACCTGGTGGTCGGGGTCTGGGTCGCGGTCGTCGCCTCGGTCACCCTGCTGCTCGCCGGTGTCGTCGGTTCGCTCTTCCTGCACGCGTACGCCGACATTTTCACCCCCGAGACCTGGAGCGTGATCGGCCGCCAAGTGCTGTACGGCGTCCTGCTGACCTGGCTGGCGATGGCGTTCACCTCGATCACCCGGTCGCAGGCGTTCGCGCTGGTCTCGATCTTTCTGTGGCCGCTGCTGATCGAGTCGCTGATCAACGTCTTCTTCCTGCTCGTGCCCGCCCTGCGCGACGACACCGACGTCCTCCGGTTCCTGCCGTTCGACGCGGGTCGGCGGATGGTCTCGGTGCTCAGCGACCCGACCTCCACGTTCTCCAACCCGCTCTCGGCTCTCGGCGGCACGATCGTCTTCGGCGGCCTGACCGTCGTACTGATGGGCGTGTCCTGGGCCCTCTTCGCGCGCCGCGACGCCTGACGTCGTCCGCGCCGGCGTGAACCCGCTCGCCATCGGGTGAGCGGGCCACGTACTCTGTGCCTTCGCCATCGGGTCCCCAGCGGGCCCGGCCAACGCTGGAGAGAAAGGCCGAGCTGGTGCCCACCGGAAAGGTCAAGTGGTACGACGCCGAGAAGGGTTTCGGCTTCCTGTCGCGCGAGGACGGGGACGACGTCTACGTACGTTCGTCCTCGCTGCCCGAGGGCGTCGCCACGCTCAAGGCGGGGACTCGCGTCGAGTTCGGCATCCTCTCCGGCCGCAAGGGCGAGCAGGCCCACCAGGTGCGCGTCCTGGACGAGCCGGCCTCGATCTCGAAGGCCCAGCGGCAGGCGAACCGGCGCAAGCCCGAGGACATGGTCGGCATCGTCGAGGACCTGATCAAGCTCCTCGAGGGGGTCGAGGAGGCGTACCGCCACAGCCGTCACCCGGACGGGAAGACGGCTGCGCCGACGGCCAAGCTGCTCCGCGCACTGGCCGACGAACTCGAGCGCTAGCTCGCGTTCCGCAGTGGCTGCGAGCGACGTACCAGGACGACCAGGGTCCAGGCCACGGTCATCGAGGCCAGCAGCATGAGCCCGAGGACCGGGTGGTCCGAGGGCAGGGCCACGCCGAGGAAGCCGCCGACCACCCAGGACAGCTGCAGCACGGTCTCGGAGCGGGCGAAGGCTGAGGTCCGGTAGGTCTCGGCGACGTCGCGCTGGATGATCGCGTCCAACGAGAGCTTGCCCATCGCCTGGGCGACGCCGATGGTCAGGCCGAGCGCCACCGCGAGCAGCAACCCGTAGAACAGGGCGGCGAGCACGATGGCCACGGCGTCGGCGATGAGTGCGACCACGACGACGACCGCTGGGTTGATCCGCTTCAGGACCGAGGTCAGGCCGATGCCGAGCGCGTTGCCGAGACCTGCCGCGCCGATCACCAGGCCGAGGAGCAGGGTGGTGTCGTGCTGCCAGCTCTCGAAGGGGTTCCTGGTCAGCACGAACGCCATGAACATGGTCAGGAAGCCGGAGAGCAGCCGCAGCCCGACGTTGCAGCGCAGCGCGAAGATGATCGTCGGCGGCATGGCGAGCCGCTCTCGGCGTCCGATCTGCTGCTCGCCCGCGCTGGCGTCCGAGGCCGCCGGAAGCAGGATCGCGAAGATGGTGGCGCCGACGAAGACCACGAACGCGTAGCGCAACGACCACTCGCTGTCGAAGCTCGCGGCGGTGGCGGCGATCGGGGCGGAGATGGCCGCGCCGACCAGACCGGCCAGGGAGATCCGGCTGTTCGCCTTCACGAGGGTCAGGTTCTCGGGGAGCAGCCGGGGAACGGTCGCTGCGCGGGCGACGCCGTACGCCTTGGACGCGATCAGGCAGCCCAGGGCGGTCGGGTAGAGCGCCAACGAGTCCGACGCGACCGCGTCGGCCATCAGCCAGCTCATGAACGCCCGGAAGGCCATCGTGAAGCCGATCGCCCAACGGCGACCGTGGCTGAACCGGTCCAGGAACGGTCCGAGCAGCGGCGCGATCACCGAGAACGGCAGCATGGTGATGCCGAGGAACAGCAGCACCGGGCCTCGGGCCCCGCCGGGGTCGGCGAAGAAGATCGTCCCCGCCAGCGAGATCGCGACTGCCGCGTCCGCTGCGGCGTTGAACGCGTGCAGCTCGATGAGGCGGCTCAGCCCCGACTCGCCGGCGCCCTCGGCACTCGCGGCCCGGCGAGCGAGCCGGACGGCGGAGAACACGCCGCGCCCGGCGCCCCGTCCGGCGGCCGCGACGCCGGTCACCACGGCGGACCGGTCGTCGCGTCGGGGTTCGCGCTCGTCCGACGTCGCGTTCGGGTCCGGATCCATGGCTCTATCCTGCCAACTGGTACCCGACGATGCGGGGTCGGGGAGACACGGGGTGTCCCGATGAGGGAGAATCCCGGGGTGATCACCACCGATGACCTCTCCGTGGCCGCTGTCGACGCGGCCCGCGCTGCCCTGCTCGAGCAGGTCGGCCGCTCCGTCGTCGGTGAGCACGTTGAGACGGTCGTCGAGACCGGCGTCGCCGAGGAGGGCGTCGTCGTCACCCAGCACTTCGCCTGCACCCAGGCCGGCTACCCGGGCTGGCGGTGGGCCGTCACGGTCGCCCAGCCCGCCGGCCAGGACAAGGTCACCGTCGACGAGGTCGTGCTGCTGCCCGGTGCGGACGCTATCGCCGCGCCGGCCTGGATCCCGTGGCGCGAGCGGATCAAGCCTGGCGACCTGTCACCCGGAGACCTTCTCCCGGTCGACGAGGACGACCCGCGGCTGGTGCCGACGTACCTGGCAGGCGACCCCGGTGACGAGGTCGTCGATGACTCCACCGACTCCCTGGCCGACCGCCAGCAGCTCAAGACGGTCGCCGACGAGCTCGGACTCGGGCGTTCGCGCGTCCTCTCGGTCGAGGGGCGCGACGCCGCCGCGCAGCGTTGGTACGACGGCGAGAACGGCCCCGACGTGCCGTTGGCTCAGTCCGCCCCCGCGCAGTGCTACTCGTGCGGCTTCCTGATCCGCCTGGCAGGCCCGCTCTCCGCTGACTTCGGTGTTTGCGCGAACGAGTTCGCCAACGACGACGGTCGAGTGGTGGCGATGAAGCACGGCTGCGGAGCGCACTCGGAGGCGCAGTTGCGCAAGAAGCAGCTGCCGCCGCCGCTGCCGGACCCGGTCTTCGACACGGTCAGCCGCGCGGACCTCGAGGATTTCTAGGCGTCGGTCGCCTGCCGCCGGGCCCGGCGCCTACGGCAGTAATCCCAGCCGATCAGGCCGAGCCCGAAGCCGGCCGCGCAGGTCCAGAGCAACCACAGGTGCCCGTCCTCCTTCAGACGCCCGGAGAACGGGATCAGGAGGATGAAGGCGACCGCCCAGAAGACCGTCCCGACGGCGAGGGTGCGGACGCCGTCGACATCGAGCGGATCGACGTCGGCAACGATGTACCGACGCTTACCGATCTCGTGGACAACGGGCTGGTCTTCGGACACGGGTCCAATGTAACGGCTCGCTCTCCGCAGCACCTTCAACGGTAGGCGCCGACCCTCGGGCTCTGTTGGCTGACCTGAGGCGCCCACCAGGGGCCCTAGACTCGCCGCATGAATCCCCGCTACCGACGCCTGGTGATCACCGGTGCCCTGGTGGGGTTGATCCTCATCGTTCTCGTGACCAAGCTCCTCGGATAGCCGGCGATGGTCGAAGCACTTCCCGGCGCGCTGGCCAGGGTCCGTGAGCGGGTCCTGGATCCCGACGGGTTGGTCCGGGCGCTGGCAAGCGGTCGCCGCAAGGGCCAGCAACCGCGCTGGCGCCGGATCGAGCTCCGGTACGTCGACATCAAGGCGGGTCGCCATCTCCAGGTCACCCGGTACGACGACACCCAGGCGCACGTCTCCAACCACCGCGGCGAGGATGCGGCGGCGGTGCTCGACGAGCTGCTGGCCGAGCCGTTCGGCAACTGGCACGTGGAGTCCACCACCGAGACGATCCAGCTTCGGGTCACCAAGAGCGGCGGCGCCGCGGTGAGCGTCCAGGCCGGGGTCGACCTGCCGACGTCCCGGGGCCACGACCGGGACAAGGCCCGGCTGCTGCCGGAGAACGACCCGGTGCTGATCGCGCTGGGGATCAGCGACGCCGAGGGCCGGGTCAAGCCGTCGCGTCGGGCCAAGTACCGCCAGGTCGAGGAGTTCCTCCGCGAGCTCGGCGCCAGCATCGACGATGCCGTCGCTGGCGGCCGGCTCGCTCCGAGCGCGGAGCAGCCGTTGCGGATCGTCGACCTCGGCTGCGGCAACGCCTACCTGACGTTCGCCGCGCACGGGTGGCTCTCCCGGGTCCGCGGCTTCCCCGTCCGGGTGGTCGGCGTCGACGTGAAGGAGCAGTCCCGCGCCCACAACACCGGCGTGGCCGAGCGGCTCGGGGTCGCCGAGGAGGTCACCTTCGTGAAGTCCGGCATCGACGACGTAGTCCTGGCCGAGCGGCCGGACGTGGTGCTGGCGCTTCACGCCTGCGACACCGCCACCGACGACGCCCTGGCTCGGGGGGTGGGCTGGGAGGCTCCGCTGATTCTGGCGGCCCCCTGCTGCCACCAGGACATTTCCCAGCAGCTGCGCGAGCAGCCGTCGCCGGCGCCGTACGCGATGCTTACCCGAGACGGCATCCTGCGCGAGCGGTTCGCCGACACCCTGACCGACGCCCTCCGGGCATCGCTGCTGCGGGCCCGTGGCTACCGGGTCGACGTGGTCGAGTTCATCGGCAGCGAGCACACCCCGCGCAACACCTTGATCCGGGCGGTCACCACCGGTGCCGCCGTCCGCGGCGACAACGAGTACGCCGACCTGACCTCGACCTGGCGGGTCCGCCCGCGGCTGGCTGACCTCCTCGGCGCGGACGGCTGAGGCGTGCCCGGGATCCTCGGAGCCCTGGTCGGGCTGGTCGCGACGGCCACCTTGGTCGGGACCCCGGTCTTCTCCTTCGCCGACGACGACATCGATGAGTCCAGCGGTCTGGTGGACCGTGGCGCCACGATGGTGACCACCAACGACTCGGGGGACGGCGCGGTGCTCTACGTCGTTGACAAGGGCGGCCGGACGATCGGCCGGACGACGTACGCCGACGAGGTCGCCGACGTCGAGGCGCTGGCCCCGCAGGGGACGACGGTCTGGGCCGCCGACATCGGCGACAACCGCGAGCGCCGTACCAGCGTGCAGGTCTACCGAGTCGAGGTCGCGCCGGGGGACCGGAAGGTGGCTGCCCCGCGCTACGACCTGGTCTACCCCGACGGCCCGCACGACGCCGAGTCGTTACTGGTCGGCCCCGACGGCCGGCTGCGGATCGTCAGCAAAGGCATCCTCGGCGGCAGCGTGTACGTCGCCCCGAAGGTTCTCGACCCCGACCGTCCGAACCGGCTGACCCGCGGCCCCTCGGTCGGGATCTTCGCGACGGATGCGGCACTGTTTCCTGACGGCCGGCACGCCCTGGTCCGCGGCTACGGGACGGCGCTGGTCGCGACCTTCCCGGCGTTCAAGCCGGTCGCGTTCCTCGACCTGCCGGCCCAGGAGCAGGGCGAGGGTGTCTCGATCGGCGCATCGGGGCGGATCCGGCTCAGCTCGGAAGGCCAGAACAGCGACGTTCTCCAGATCAAGCTCCCGGCCGAGGTGAAGGCGAAGCTGGCGAACAAGACCATCACCGGCGCTCCACCGGTGCAGGTCGAGGACCCTGAGGCAGGCCGTTCGTCGGGCCGGAACTGGCCGCTGCTGCTGGGCGGCCTGGCAGCGATCGGGCTGGTCGGCTGGGTCGCCGTCGGCCGCCGCCGCTGACAGGATCGAGCCATGCGGATCACCGTGGTCTCCGGGGACGTCACCACCCCGGGCAGCGGGTAACACCGACCGGTCGCTGCTGACCTCCTGTTACAGCAACGCGCTCGCGGCGGCACGGCCGCGTACGACGAGCTGCGAGCTCAGCTGGCGTAGGCGTATTCCCATTCGATTTCGGGTTGGAGGGTTTGGCTTGCTCGGGCGTGTTTGGCTTTGTGGTGGCGTCGGCAGAGGGGGTCGAGGTTCTCTGGGTTGGTGTCGC
>JBKJIN010000041.1:0-4688 GCA_046598425.1 Marmoricola sp.
GATCCGACCTCGCGTGAGGTCGTACGGCGAGAGCTCCACCACGACCCGGTCCTCAGGGAGGATCCGGATGTAGTGCTGGCGCATCTTGCCGCTGATGTGGGCGAGCACCTTGTGTCCATTGGTCAACTCGACCCGGAACATGGCGTTGGGCAGGGCCTCCACGACGGAGCCCTCCATCTCGATCACGCCTTCTTTCTTCGGCATGTCCTCCACAATCTGTTGGCTTGATGTCTACCGTTGACCCGGGAACCGCCTCGTCCGGCCGGAGCTGGACGAGTGGACCTCGTGAGCCTGCCGCGTGAGCCCCTTTTCCCCGCACACGAGCGCGTTCGCATCACTGCGACGAGCAGGCGGGCGGGCAGCCGTAAGGCACCACACAACGGACCCTCGTTGGGCCGACGCACCAGTCTAGGGAAACTGGGCTGAAATCACCAATCGGCGGCAGCGGTCGGGCAGCAACACCCAACAAACCGGGACGAACCTCGCTTTCCCGGCGAGATCTTGGGCTCAGCGGCCACCGAAGGGGACACCGAGCTCCGCAAGCTTGGACTCACCACCGTCGAGGCAGGTGAGGATCCAGGGGCCGTTCTCGGTCAGGGTGAAGGTGTGCTCGAAGTGCGCCGACCAGGAGCCGTCGGTGGTGACGATCGTCCAGTCGTCCTCAGCCACCAGGGTGTTCTCGCTCCCCAACGTGATCATCGGCTCGACGGCCAGGGCCAGGCCGAGCTCGAGCTTGGGGCCCTTGCCGGCGCGACCGTAGTTCGGCACATTCGGAGGCTGGTGCATCTCGCTGCCGATCCCGTGCCCGGTGTAGTCCTCGAGGATTCCGTAGCTGCCATGGCTGCGGACGTACTGCTCTACGGCGTACGAGATGTCGGTGACCCGGCCGCCGAGACGGGCAGCCGCGAAGCCAGCCCACATCGACCCCTCGGTGACGTCCATCAGGCTCTGCACCTCGACCGGGATCTCGCCCACGGCCACAGTGATGGCCGCGTCCCCGTGCCAGCCGTCAACGATCGCGCCGCAGTCGATCGAGATCAGGTCGCCATCCGCGAGGACCCGCTCCCCCGGGATGCCGTGCACTACCTCGTCGTTGACCGAGGCGCAGATACTCGCCGGGAACGGCGGGTGGCCGTAGCCCTTGAAGGACGGGATGCCGCCGCCGGAGCGGATGTTGTCCTCGGCGATCGCGTCTAGCTCGCCCGTGCTGATCCCGGCCCGTACGGCGCCCCGGAGTACCTCGAGGGTCTCACCGACCAGGAGGCCGGCGACCCGCATCTTCGCGATCTGCTCCGGCGTCTTGATCTCGACGCCGCGGTCCAAGAATCCCACTCAGGAGCCCATGTCCGAAGACTCAGCTCTGGTGGACGGAGGCCAGCGCACCGAAGATGCGCTCGGTGACCTCGTCGACCTGGCCGAGGCCGTCGACCTCGATGAGCAGGCCCCGGCCGCGGTAGACCTCGATCAACGGCTCGGTCTGCTCGGTGTAGATCTCCTGGCGGCGGCGGATCACGTCCTCGGTGTCGTCCGCACGGCCCTCGGTCTTCGCTCGCTGGAGCAGCCGCTCGACGAGCTCGTCCTGGTTGACCGTGAGCACCACGACGGCATCCAGGGAGTGGCCGGTGAACTCGATCATGCCGTCCAGCTCGGTCACCTGCGCGAGGGTCCGCGGGTACCCGTCGAGCAGGAAGCCCGGCGCGGCGTCGTCCTCGTCGATCCGGTTGCGCACCATCTTGTTGGTGACCTCGTCGGGCACGTACTCGCCGGCATCCATGTAGCGCTTGGCCTCGACGCCGAGTGCGGTGCCGGAGGAGACGTTGGCACGGAAGATGTCGCCGGTCGAGATCGCCGGGATGCCGAAGCGCGCGGCCACGTACTTGGCCTGGGTGCCTTTGCCCGCGCCCGGCGGGCCCATCAGGATCATTCTCATCGGAGGAAGCCTTCGTAGTTGCGCTGCTGCAGCTGGCTCTCGATCTGCTTCACCGTGTCGAGCGCGACGCCGACCATGATGAGCAGGGAGGTGCCGCCGAACGGGAAGCTCTGGTTGGCGTCGACCAGGACGAGTGCGATCAACGGGATCAGGGCGATCAGGCCCAGGTACAGGGCTCCCGGCAGCGTGATGCGGGAAAGGACGTAGTTGAGGTACTCCTCCGTCGGCTTTCCTGCCCGGATCCCGGGGATGAAACCGCCATACTGCTTCATGTTGTCGGCAACCTCTTGCGGGTTGAAGGTGATCGCGACGTAGAAGTAGGTGAAGAAGATGATCATGGCGAAGTACAGCGCCATGTAGATCGGGTGGTCGCCGGTGACCAGGTTCTGGCTGATCCAGGTGAGGATCGCGGAGTCGGAGTTCTGGTTGAACTGGACCGCCATCGCCGGCAGGTAGAGCAGGCTGGAGGCGAAGATGACCGGGATGATGCCGGCCTGGTTCACCTTCAACGGGATGTACGTCGAGGACCCGCCGAACATCTTGCGGCCGACCATCCGTCGGGCGTACTGCACCGGGATCCGTCGCTGCGCCTGCTCGATGAAGATGACTCCGGCCACGACGACTAGACCGACCACCAGGACGCCGCCGAAGACCCACGGGCCCTGCGACTTCTGGACGTTCCACAGGGCGACCGGGAACGTCGCGACGACCTGAGTGAAGATCAGGATCGACATGCCGTTGCCGATGCCACGATCGGTGACGAGTTCGCCGAGCCACATGATCACAGCCGTGCCGGCGGTCATGGTGACGACCATCATCGCGGCGGTCTGGAAGTTGTTCTCGTGCAGCAGCGGCAGCTCACAGTTCTGCAGGAGGGCACCGTTGCGCGCGAGTGCCACGATGCCGGTCGCCTGGAGGATCGCAAGGGCGAGGGTGACGTAGCGGGTGTACTGGGTGATCTTGGCCTGGCCGGACTGGCCTTCCTTCTTCAGCGTCTCCAGCCGCGGGATCACCACGACGAGAAGCTGCAGGATGATGCTGGCCGTGATGTAGGGCATGATCCCGAGCGCGAAGATCGTCAGCTGGAGCAAGGCGCCGCCGGAGAACAGGTTGATCAACCCGTAGATGCCGTCGTTCTTCGCGACGTCGAAGCACTCCTGGACGTTGGAGACGTGCACACCGGGTGCGGGGATCTGCGAACCGAGCCGGAAGACCGCAACGATGAGCAGCACGAAAAGCAGCTTCTTGCGCAGGTCAGGGGTCCGGAATGCGTTGGCGAACGCGCTAAGCACGTGATCCTCTTTCTCAGGCTGGGGCCCTCACCGGTCCAGTGACCACAGGGAGGCTCGTGGAAGCGTAACAGGCAGAACCCGGGGCGGTTGCGTCAACCAAGCTGATAACCCGGGGGCTCCCTGACAGCCCCGGGGGGCCGAGCAGGTCGGCTCGGTGTCACGACGAAAACAGGCTGAGGGGTGGCGGACCCGTGAGTCCGGCACCCCTCATCGATCGCTTCGACCGAATGCCTGATCAGGCCTCAGAGCTCGGTCGCGGTGCCACCGGCAGCCGCGATCTTCTCCTTGGCCGAGGCGGAGAACTTGTTCGCCGTGACCTGGACAGCGACGGCGATGTCGCCCTGGCCCAGGACCTTGACGGGCTGGCCCTTGCGAACCGCGCCCTTGGCGACGAGGTCCGCGACCGTCACCGCGCCGCCGTCGGGGAACAGTGCCCCGAGACGATCGAGGTTGACGACCTGGAACTCGACCCGGAACGGGTTCTTGAAGCCCTTGAGCTTGGGCAGACGCATGTGGATCGGCATCTGGCCACCCTCGAAGGCGACCGGAACCTGATAGCGCGCCTTGGTGCCCTTGGTTCCACGGCCCGAGGTCTTACCCTTCGAGCCCTCACCCCGACCAACACGGGTCTTGGCGGTCTTGGCCCCAGGGGCCGGACGCAGGTGGTGCAGCTTGAGCGGCATGTCAGTTCACTTCCTCAACGGTCACCAGGTGACGGACCGTGTTGACCATGCCGCGAAATTCCGGCCGGTCCTCCTTGATGACCACATCATTGATCCGCTTGAGACCCAGCGAGCGCAAGGTGTCGCGCTGGTTCTGCTTGAGACCGACGAGGCCCTTCTTCTGGGTGACCTTGAGCTGAGCCATCAGAGGGTCACCTCCGCGGTCGCCGCAGCGGCGATGCCTTCTGCACGGGCTCGCAGCAGGGCGGCCGGAGCCACCTGCTCGACCGTCAAGCCACGGCGAGCAGCCACGGACTCCGGCGCCTCGAGCATCCGCAGCGCCTCGACGGTCGCGTGCACGATGTTGATCTGGTTCGACGAACCGAGCGACTTGCTCAGGACGTCGTGGATACCGGCGCACTCGAGAACCGCGCGCACCGGGCCACCGGCGATAACACCGGTACCGGGGGCTGCGGGGCGCAGGAAGACGACGCCGGCGGCTTTCTCGCCCTGGACCGGGTGAGGGATCGTGCCCTGGATGCGCGGAACCTTGAAGAAGGACTTCTTGGCTTCCTCGACACCCTTGGCGATCGCCGCGGGAACTTCCTTGGCCTTGCCGTAGCCGACGCCGACCATGCCGTCGCCGTCGCCGACGATCACGAGGGCGGTGAAGCTGAAGCGACGACCACCCTTGACGACCTTGGCGACGCGGTTGATCGCGACGACGCGCTCGATGTACTGGCTCTTCTCCTGCTGGCCACCGCGACCACCGTCGCGGCCACCGCGGCCGCCACCGGCGCGCTG
>JBKJIN010000083.1:0-24717 GCA_046598425.1 Marmoricola sp.
CAACGCGGCCATGGAGTCCTTCTTCTCGCTGCTCCAGAAGAACGTCCTGAACCGCCGAACCTGGCAGACCCGCGAGGAACTCCGGATTGCGATCGTGACCTGGATCGAGCGGACCTATCACCGCCGCCGACGCCAAGACCGCCTCGGCAGATTGACCCCGATCGAGTTCGAACTCATCATGAGCAAAGCCGCCGATCAGGCAGCGTAGTTAGAAGTCCCCTGATCGTGCAGCAGACCCACGAGATGCGCATTGCCCAGTGGTTGTCTAGAACTTTGACTAGTGGACCGGGGTCCGCAGAGTCTCGGAGAATGCGTCATGAGCGACGTCTGTGGCGGGTGCGGAACATCGATCGAACCACCAAAATTCTGCAGCCAATGCGGCGCGCCGATTACGTACAGCGAGGGTGCGGCGCACCCCGTGCGTGCGCGCACCCTGGAGAGCGCGAAGAAGATCAGCCACCGGGGCTCTACTAAAGACCCGGCCGCGCCCGAGTACGTCAGTCTTCAACATGCTGCGCTCACGCTCTCCGTGTCGGTCAAGACCGTGCGCCAATGGATCGCGGCAGGGGAGCTTCGCGCCTACCGGCGCGGCAAGCGGATCATTCGGGTCAAGTCCGCGGACTTGGAATCGCTCATGAGGCCCATTCCTTCGGCGCGTCATTGGACCGACTGACCAAGCCGTCAGAACCTGCCGTACCGCCCGCCGAGACGGTGTTCGGCTCGTCGAAGAGAGCGACCGGTTCCGTTGCCTCTCCTGGGTTGCCTTCAAGCCAGGGCTGAACCAAGACGCTCGTCATAGAGTGCGGGCTGCCCGCCCTGCGTTCGACCGTCCCGCAGATCCGGAGGCGCTGGCGACTGACCTCCAGAATGACCCTTGCCGCGGCGTGGTCGCCGCCGATTGCCTGATGCCAGAAAGCCGAGTGGAGTGCATCGAGCCGGTCGAGCTCGAGCGCTCTCAAATCGTCTACGGCCTCGATTTCCCGCTCAGCGAGTGCCCTTGTGACTGCTCGGTGAGCGGAGCCACGGTTGGAGAAACCAACCTGTCGGGCAATCTCGTCGTAGTTGTAGCCCGCTGCGAGCAGTTCGACAGCGCGAGTCCGTTTTAGCTGTGCCTGTGCGAGTGACCTCATGAGTTAATTGTCAGGGGGCTGTCCTGGCTGGCCCTGGTCGCAGCGCAACAGGTTCTGACCTTCATGCCGTCCAATCTGGGCGTTTGCTCTGCCGTCTGACTAACGAACTTCGACAACAAAAAGACAACAGACCACCCCTGAACAGACCGGAGTTGACGCTTCTATGCCCGAACTGTCACGCGCTGTTTCAAGCGCCAAACCCGGCTACTCCCGACAGGTACGGACTGGACTCCAGCCCGTACCTGTCAGGATCAACCTCTGATCGCTGCGCTCCACAGGTCCATCCTGTGGCCGGGCCACCTGATGCTGCGCCTTTGGGCGCTTCGCGCTGGGCGCTGACGAGCCTTCGGTGGTCGCGTCACAGGCTCGACCCACGCTGGTCGAGCGTGTCGAGACCTCTCAGACTTCGAACTGAGCCGCCTCCAGGCGCGCCTTGACGTCCTGGAGGAAGCGGCCGGCGTCGGCGCCATCGACCAGGCGGTGGTCGTAGGTCAGCGCCAGATTCACCATGTGTCGGATCGCGATCGTCTCGCCCAAGTTCGGGTCGTCGATCACCACGGGTCGCTTCACGACCGCGCCGGGACCGAGGATCGCCACCTGCGGCTGGTTGATGATCGGGGTGTCGAAGAGCGCCCCGAAGCTGCCCAGGTTGGTGATCGTGAACGTTCCGCCGGTCAGGTCGTCCGGGGTGATCTTGTTGGTCCGAGTCCGCTCGGCGAGGTCGGAGATCTTCTTCGCGAGGCCGGCGATCGACAGGTCTCCGGCGTCCTTGACGACCGGGGTGAGCAGGCCGCGCTCGGTGTCCACCGCGAACGCCACGTTCTCGCGGTCGAAGTAGGTGATCTCGCCCGCCTCGAGGTTCAGGTGGGCGTTCAGCTTCGGGTGCGACTTGAGGGCGTCGATCGCCGCCTTGGCGAAGAATGGCAGGTAGGTGAGCTTCACGCCCTCCCGGGCCAGGAAGTCCGCCTTGGCGGACTCGCGGAGGCGCGCGACGTTGGTGACGTCGACCTCCATGACCTGGGTCAGCTGGGCCGAGATGTGCAGCGACTCGGTCATCCGCTCGGCGATCACCTTGCGGAGCCGGCTGATGCTCTCGGTGGTCCCGCGCAGCGGGCTCGGGGTCGCCCGTACGGCGGCCGGGGCAGCAGCGGCGGCCGGTGCCGCCGACTTCTTGGCCTCGGCCGCAGCCAGGACGTCCTGCTTGCGGATCCGGCCGCCGACTCCGGTGCCGGAGATCGAGCCCAGGTCGACGCCGTGCTCGGTCGCCATCTTGCGGACCAGCGGCGTGACGTAGTTCCCGCCGCCGTCGCCGGACGGAGCGGCAGGGGTCACCGGCGCGGGAGCTTCAGGAGCCGGGGGAGGAGGCACTTCCGCGACGGGCGCCGGGGGAGCGGGCACTTCCGCGACGGGTGCCGCGGGCGCGGGTGCCGCGGGCGCGGGTGCCGCGGCACCGGCCGCACCGATCACGGCGAGCTCGGCGCCGACCTCCACGGTCTCGTCCTCGTTGACCTTGATCGCCAGCAGCGTGCCGGCAACCGGCGAGGGGATCTCGGTGTCGACCTTGTCGGTGGAGACCTCAAGCAGCGGCTCGTCGACGGCGACGGGGTCACCGACCTGCTTTAGCCAACGGGTGACGGTGCCCTCGGTCACGGACTCGCCGAGGGCCGGCAGGGTGACCGACGTGTCGGCACCGCCGCCGGACGGAGCCGGTGCGGCGGGAGCGGGAGCCTCGGCGACGGTCGTCTCGACAGGCTCGGCGACAGGGGGCTGCGGCTCGTCAGGTGCCGGCGGAGCAGGAGCCTCAGCGGCCGGGGCCTCGGCCGCAGCGGGAGCAGCTCCGCCGGACTCGCCGGACTCGCCAGCGTCGCCGATGACGCAGAGCTGGGCGCCGACCTCGACGGTCTCGTCCTCGGCGGCGTCGATCGAGATGATCACGCCGGCCACCGGCGAGGGGATCTCGGTGTCGACCTTGTCCGTGGAGACCTCGAGCAGCGGCTCGTCGACCGCCACCGTGTCGCCGACCTGCTTGAGCCAGCGGGTGACGGTTCCCTCGGTGACGGATTCGCCGAGCGCGGGAAGGGTGACGGGAGTCGACATGTGGGTCCTTCGGGTCAGGAGTTTGTGCTCAGGAGTGTGCGTGCAGTGGCTTGCCGGCGAGGGCCAGGTGGGCCTCGCCGAGGGCTTCGTTCTGGGTCGGGTGGGCGTGAACCAACGGGGCGACGTCCGCAGGGAACGCCTCCCAGTTGTAGATCAGCTGGGCTTCGCCGATGAGCTCGCCGACCCGGGCGCCGACGAGGTGGACGCCGAGGACGGGGCCGTCCTTGCGGCGTACGAGCTTGACGCTGCCCTGGGTCCTGAGGATCTGGCTCTTGCCGTTGCCGCCGAGGTCGTAGACCAGGGTCTCGATCGCGTCGTCGCCCTCGCGCTCACGGGCCTGTTCCTCGGTCAGGCCCACCGAGGCGAGCTCGGGGTCGCAGTAGGTGACGCGGGGGATCCCGGACTCGTCGATCGGCGTCGGCGCCAGGCCGGCGATCTCCTCGGCCACGAAGATCCCTTGGGCGAAGCCGCGGTGCGCGAGCTGGAGACCCGGGACGATGTCGCCGACGGCGAAAACGCCAGGGACGTTGGTCCGCAGGCGCTCGTCGGTGAGGACGAAGCCGCGGTCCATCGCGACGCTCTGCTCGTCGTACCCGAGGCCCTCGGTGGTCGGCCCGCGTCCGACCGCGACGAGCAGCAGTTCGGCCTCGATCGGCTCGGCGCCCGCGACGTGCACCCGGACACCGGTCTCGGTCAGCTCCACCTTCTCGAACGGCTTCCCGGTCAGGGCCTTGATCTTCCTCTTCCGGAACGCTCGCTCGAGGTGCTTGGAGGAATCAACGTCCTCGGCGGCCATCAGGCGGGGGAGAGCTTCGACGATCGTGACCTCGGCGCCGAAGGAGCGCCATACGCTCGCGAACTCGCACCCGATCACGCCACCGCCGAGGACCACCACGGAAGCGGGAACCCGGTCGAGCTTCAGCGCGTGCTCGGAGGTGATCACCCGTTCGCCGTCGATCTCGAGGCCGGGCAGACTTCGCGAGTACGAGCCGCTGGCCAGGACCACGTGCTTGCCGACGTACGACGTGACGCCGTCGGCGCCGGTGACCTCGACCGTGTTCGGCGCGACCAGGCGACCCGAGCCGACGGCGACGGTGATGCCGCGGCCGCTGATCAAGCCGGTGAGGCCCTTGAAGAGACGCTGGACGACGCCGTCCTTGTACGCGTTCACGCCTGCCATGTCGATGCCCTCGAGCGTGGCGCGAACGCCGAACTGCTCAGACTCACGGGCGGCGTCGGCGACCTCGGCCGCGTGCAGCAGCGCCTTGGTGGGGATGCAGCCGACGTGCAAGCAGGTGCCGCCGAGGTCGTCCTTCTCGACAAGGACGACCGTCAGACCGAGCTGCGCGGCGCGGAGCGCACACGCGTATCCGCCGGACCCTGCGCCCAGGATCACCACATCGACGTGGTTGGCGTCCGCCACGGTCCCTCCGCTCGCTCGCGTGTTGACCCGGTCATCCTTGCACTTCTCCCGGCCGTGTCCACCACGGGGCCGACACGCGCATCGCATGGTCGGTGGGGTGCCTTCACCGCCCATGCCGCACAATTGCCGGCATGGGCCTGTTCGATCGATTCCGCCGTCGTGAGGGTTTGACCCGTGGCGGACCTACTGGATCGACCGTGCGCGCGTCGGATTCGGCCGATGTCCGTCACCTCAAGGAGTGGATCTCGAGCCGCCGTGGCGTCGAAGGTTTCGTGGAACCTCGCACGACGGTCAGCGAGGTGACGCTGCTCCTGGTTGCCCACGACGGTGAGTGGACCCGTCGCCGGGTGCAGTCGGTCCAGTGGGCGCACGACTTCGCCAACAAGCTCGGCATCCCCTCCTACGACGCGGCCGTGGTCGGCATCCCGCAGCGGATGCGGGACTTCAACAGCCGGCAGAAGGCGCAGAAGGCCCCGAACCCGTTCTCCTCGCCGCCACCCGCGGGCTAAGCCAGCTGGGTCAACCAGCGATCGAGGCGACGTACTCGACGAGCGTGCTGGTCGCGAAACCGGTGGCCCCGCTGGGCATCTGCCCCCAGGGGCCGCCGGTGTTGTAGCTCGGCCCGGCGATGTCCAGGTGCGCCCAGGGCACGTCCGCGGTGAAGGCCTCTAGGAAGGCTGCTGCGTACAGCGCTCCGCCCCAGCGGACCCAGTTCGCCTGGAGCAGGTCGGCGACCTTGCTCTCGGTGCGGACGCTGCGACGCTGCTCCTCGGGGATCGGCAGGTGCCAGTACAGCTCGCCGGTCCGTCGGGCGGCGTCCTCGATCGCGGCAACGGTGTCGGTGTCGCCGAAGAGCCCCGCGATCCGGTCGCCCAGGGCGACCACGCAGGCTCCGGTGAGGGTGGCCACGTCGATGATCGCGTCGGGCTGGTCACGGACGGCCATCGTGAGTGCGTCGGCCAGGACGAGCCGACCCTCCGCATCGGTGTTGGTGACCTCGACGGTCTGCTTCGAGAGCATGGTGAGGACGTCGCCAGGACGCATCGCCGACCCGCCGACCATGTTCTCGGCCAATGGCAGGTAGGCGGTCACGGTCACCGGGATCTCGAGTTCGGCGATCGCGTGGATCGCGGCAGCGACCGCAGCGGCACCGGCCATGTCCGACTTCATCGCGGGCATCGACCCGCCGGGCTTGATGGTGAGTCCGCCGGAGTCGAAGGTGATGCCCTTGCCCACCAGCGCCACCGATCCGCGCGGGTCCTTCGGCGTCCAGGTGAGCTTGACCAGGCACGGCGGGTTCGCGGACCCCTGGCCCACCCCGAGGATGCCGCCGGCGCCGAGCTTCTTCAGCTGCGCAGCGGTGAGCAGTTCGTACCCGACCGCCGAGGTGGCGTTGAGTTTCTTGATCGCCGCCGCGAACGCTGTCGGGACCAAGGCGTTAGGTGGCGTGTTGACCCAGTCGCGGGCCGAGCTGGTGACCTCGGCGAGGACGGTCGCGGTGCGTAGTGCGGCGATCGCGTCGGCACGTCGTGCGGCGTCGCTGAGGACGACGACGTCGACGACGCCGCCGGTGCCCGGCTTCGCGTTACTCGACTTCGACGTGAAGGCGGTGAACCGGTAGAGGCCGGAGGTGAAGCCGTCGACGACTGCGCGGACGTGCTCGCCGTCGGTGGCCGGGAGCGCCAACGCGACCGAGGCGGTGTTGCCGACGTTGCGCGCGGCGACCCCCGCTGCCCGCCGGACCTTCTCGGCGGTCAGCGCGTCGCGCTCCCCGAGTCCCACGAGGAGCAGCTGGCCTGCCTTCAGGTGCCCGTGCGTGGGGACCCGGGCGGTCTCGCCGAATGAGCCGGTGAACCCCAACGACGACAGCAGCGGGGCGAAGCCCCGTCCGTACGACGCTGCCACCGGCTCGCCTCCCGGCGCCGCGACGAGGGCGCCGCCCTTGCCGGTGCAGACGCCGATAACGACGAGGTCGGTGCGGACCTTGTCGGCCGAGCCCTTGCGCAGTGTGTAGGTCGTCACGGGTCGAGGTTAGCGGGCGGTGACGGCGAAGGATCTGGCTGCGGTAACTTCTCCGCATGTCTCTCAAGCAGTCAGTACTGCACGACCGTCACGTGGCCCTGGGGGCAAAGTTCTCCGAGTTCGGCGGCTGGGAGATGCCGCTCCAGTACGCCGGTGTCGTCCCTGAGCACAACTGCGTTCGCGAAGCGGTCGGCGTCTTCGACGTCAGCCACTTGGGCAAGCTGGTCGTCCGCGGCAAGGGGGCCTTGGAGTTCCTCAACGCCTGCTTCACCAACGACCTGCGGCGGATCGAGCCGGGCCAGGCGCAATACACGCTCTGCTGTGACGAGGAGACCGGCGGCGTGGTCGACGACCTGATCGTCTATCTCAAGGCCGACGACCACCTGCTGTTGGTGCCGAATGCGTCGAACACCGCCGAGGTGGCCCGTCGATTGAGGGCGAAGGCGCCCGAGGGAATCACCATCACCGACCACCACGAGTCGCACTGCGTCCTCGCCGTCCAGGGCACGAAGTCCGACGAGGTCCTCGCGGCCCTCGGCTTCCCGGTCGGCGACGGCGCGGTGCCGCTTGATGCAGAGCCCTTGGGATACATGGCCTTCATCGAAGCGCCGTACGGGAACGTCGACGTGGTGGTCTGCCGAACCGGCTACACCGGCGAGCGCGGCTACGAGCTGATCGCGTCGAACGAGGCTGCCCCCGCGCTGTGGGACGCCCTGATCGAAGCGGGCGCCGCGTACGGCCTGCAGCCGTGCGGGCTCGGCGCCCGGGACACGCTGCGGACCGAGATGGGGTACCCGCTGCACGGCCAGGACATCAGCCTCACCATTACCCCGGTGCAGGCGAGGCTCGGCTGGGCCATCGGCTGGAAGAAGGACGCGTTCTGGGGGAAGGCCGCCTTGGAGGTCGAGCGCGAGCGTGGTCCTGCGATGACCTTGCGGGGTCTGGTTGCCAGCGGCCGCGGTATCGCCCGCCCGCACATGCAGGTGCAGGACTCCAACAGTCAGCCGATCGGTGAGATCACCTCGGGGACCTTCTCACCCACCCTGAAGAAGAGCGTCGCCCTGGCGCTGATCAGCACGGAGGTCGGCGAGGGCGCCGAGGTCACCGTCGACGTCCGCGGCAGGTCCGAGGTGTTCGTCGTGACCAAGCCGCCGTTCGTCCAGCCCGGCGTACGAGAGGCTTGAGCCATGACCAACGCCCCCGAGCCCCCTGCGTTCCCGAGCCCGGCCACGACGGTCCCCTGGTGGTGGCAGTCGTTGGACGCTGACGGGCGGGTCCTGGAACCCAAGGACGGCCGGCAGGAGTTCCCGACGCGGAGCGACGCCGAGTCGTGGGTGGGGGAGTTCTGGGCCGACCTGGCCGAGGAGGGCGTGGCCGCGGTCACCCTCTTCGAGGGCGACCGCGAGGTGTACGGCCCGATGTCGCTCAGCGCTGGTTGAGGTGCCGGCGCGCTAGTGCCGGCCTCGAAACCCAGCCGGCCTGGAAACCCCTCAGACCGGACGCTCGCCGAACTTCACCTTCGGCTTCGGCATCCGCATGAAGCGGATCTGCAACATCCGCATGTAGGCGTAGAACGTCGTGCCCTTGAGGCTCTCGTCCGGGAACTTCGCCTTGAGCGCCTTCTTCAGACGGAAGCGCAGGAGCACGGTGTCGGTCAGCAGCAGCAGGATGCTGGCCGTCCAGACGTAGCCGACGAGCGCCTCGATGGTCGAGCCGCGTTTGCCGAAGCTCGACCCGATCATGATCAGGATCAGGATTGGCAGCAGGAACTCCGCGAAGGTGAGCCGGGAGTCGACCCAGTCCCGGACGTACCGCTTAACCGGTCCCTGGTCACGGGCCGGCAGGTACTTCTCGTCCCCGGCCTTCATCCCCTCGCGCATCTTCCGGTTGGCGTCGGCCCGGCGCTCGCGGAGCAGCTTCTGGGCGGCCTTCTTGTCCACGCTCGCCCGGGCACGCTCGCGGGCCGCGGCCTCGGCCTCCTTGCGGCTCGGCGTGGGGCGGCCCTTGCCGGCGACCGGTTCCGTGGACTCCACGGGGGTCTGGTTCTTCTCGGTACGACCGAACACGTTGATGCCTATCAGCGGGGGGACAGATCGACTGCAGGTTACCCGGCGACCTGTGCCGCAGCTGCGTCGGCGTCCCGGAATCGAATACCGCCGAACGGCGTACGGCGGGTGGTCCGCTTTGCCGCACTTGGTCCGTGTCGGTGCAGATGAGGCGGGATCTGGAGCGGGAGGCCGAGGAAGAACGGAAGGTGTTCAGACTGACCGTACGGGGACAGAGCGGTGTCCAGGGACACGGCCTGGACGAGGCGCCGCCGGGAGGCGCCGCCCTCTGGTTCGAGCTGCCCGCCGCTCCCTGAGTGTTGCTCAGTCCTTGTGCGAGCGGCCGGGCAGGTCGAGCATCCGCTGGAGCGCGACCTTGGCCCACTTCTCGGTGTCGCCGTCGACCTCGATCTGGTTGACGACCGTCCCGGCCACCAGGGACTCCAGCGCCCAGACCAGGTGCGGGAGGTCGATCCGGTTCATCGTCGAGCAGTAGCAAACGGTCTTGTCGAGGAAGACGATGTTCTTGTCGGGGTGCGCGTTGGCGAGTCGCTTGACCAGGTTGAGCTCGGTGCCGATCGCCCAGGTGGAGCCTGCGGGTGCGGCCTCGATGGTGTTGATGATGAACTCGGTCGAGCCGACCAGGTCCGCCTTCAGCACCACCTCGTGGGCGCACTCGGGGTGCACCAGGATCTGGACGTCGGGAACCGTGGCCCGGAGCTCGTCGACGACCTCGGCGGAGAAACGGCCGTGCACCGAGCAGTGCCCCTTCCACAGGATCACCCGGGCGTCCCGGAGTTGTTCGACGGTGTTGCCGCCGTTGGGCAGCAACGGGTTCCAGACGATGCAGTCGTCCAGCGGGAACCCGAGCTTGAGGACCGCGGTGTTGCGGCCCAGGTGCTGGTCGGGGAAGAAGAGGACCTTGGTCTCCGGTCCCTTCTGAGCGAAGGCCCACTCCAGGGCGACGTCGGCGTTCGACGAAGTGCAGACGGCTCCGTCGTGCTCGCCACAGAAGGCCTTGATGTCGGCTGACGAGTTCATGTAGGTGATCGGCACGACCTGGTCGGCGACCCCAGCATCAGCGAGTGCGTCCCAGGCGTCCTGGACCTGCCCCAGCCGGGCCATGTCGGCCATCGAGCAGCCGGCGGCGAGGTCGGGCAGGATCACTTTCTGCTCAGGCCCGGTGAGGATGTCGGCTGACTCGGCCATGAAGTGCACGCCGCAGAAGACGATGTACTCCGCCTCGGGCCGGGCGGCTGCGTCGCGGGCGAGCTTGAAGGAGTCGCCCGTGACGTCGGCGAACTGGATGACCTCATCGCGCTGGTAGTGGTGGCCGAGAACGAAGACCTTCGACCCCAAGGCCTCCTTGGCGGCCAGCGCGCGGGCGACCAGGTCCGGGTCGGAGGCGGCCGGCAGATCGCCCGGGCACTCCACCCCACGCTCGGCGGACAGGTCCTTGCCCTTGCCCAGGGGCAGCAGCGGCAGGTCGATCGTCATGTCCTCATCCTTCCATGCAGATCGGCGGCGCGGTCGCGAGGCTCCTGTAGGTCGAACCAGTCCGACGGGTGCGGCATTCCGCGGCTAGGGCAGGATGGTCGGATGCGCGTCGTGATCGCGCCGGACAAGTTCGCCGGCACCCTGACCGCAGTCGAGGCGGCGGCCGCGATCGCCGAGGGATGGTCGCGACGGGTTCCGGAAGCCACCCTGGTGACTGTGCCGATGTCGGACGGTGGGCCGGGGTTCGTGGACGTCCTGCACGCCGCGCTGGGTGGCGACCTGGTCGCGGTCACGGTCCCCGACCCGTACGGCGTCCCGGTGCCCGCGACGCTGCTGCTGGTCGGCACCACGGCGTACGTCGAGACCGCGCAGGCTGTTGGCCTGCACCTGACTGCCTCCACGGAGCGACACCCGATGGTCGGCAGCAGCCGGGGCGTCGGGGACCTGATCGTCGCGGCAGTCGATGCCGGGGCCCGCACGATCGTCATCGGCGCCGGCGGGACGGCGACCAACGACGGCGGCGCGGGTCTGCTGGCGGCGCTCGGGGCGACTGCCCATGGTGCCGCACTGGACGCCGGCCCGGCCGGGTTGCTCGGCCTGGAATCGGTGGACCTGGGCCCGGCTCGGGCCCGGCTCGCGGGCGTCGAGCTGGTGCTGGCCTCGGACGTGGACGTCCCGCTCCTGGGTCTGGTCGGAGCCACCAAGACGTTCGGCCCGCAGAAAGGTCTCTCCGACGAGGAGCTCCTTGTCGTGGACGGCAGACTGCAGTCCTTCGCGGAGAAGACCGACCGCAAGCTCGCCGCAGAGAAGGGGGCCGGGGCCGCGGGCGGGATCGGGTTCGCGCTGATGCTGCTCGGTGCTGAGCGGACCCCGGGCGTGGACGTCGTCGCCGCGGCGGTGGGCCTGGCAGGTGCCTTGGTCGGTGCCGACCTGGTGGTCACCGGTGAGGGCGCATTCGACTTCTCCTCGCGCTCCGGCAAGGTCCCGTACGGCGTCGCCCAGGTGGCGACCGCAGCGCTGGTGCCGTGCATCGCGCTGGCCGGTCAGGTGCTCGTCGGGTCCCGCGAGATGCGAGCGCTCGGCATCGAGGCGGCGTACTCGGTCGTCGATCGGGTGGGGGAGGAGCGCGCGTTCGCGGCTCCGGCCGCGTCGTTGGCGGATCTGGCCGAACGGGTCGCCCGCACCTGGGGGCGCTGAACCTGCTCGACCGGTCCGGGGAATATCCACGGGTGTGCGAAGATTGACCCTGTAGGTAGGCCTGAGCAGGCCCCACGAACACACCCCGGGAGAGCACCATGACCGAGCAGGTCGAGACCGCCACCGAGCCCGTCGCCGGGCACCGGACCGACAGCATCAACGTCAGCCCGACCGCCTCCGCAAAGGTCAAGAGCCTCCTCGAGCAGGAGGGTCGTGACGACCTTGCGCTCCGCATCGCCGTCCAGCCGGGTGGTTGCTCCGGACTGCGCTACCAGCTCTTCTTCGACGAGCGCACGCTCGACGGCGACGTGGTCACCGACTTCGACGGCGTCAGCGTGGTCTGCGACCGGATGAGCGTTCCGTACCTCAATGGCGCCACGATCGACTTCGTCGACACCATCGAGAAGCAGGGCTTCACGATCGACAACCCGAACGCGACCGGCTCCTGCGCCTGCGGCGACAGCTTCCACTGATCGTTATCGAGGAGGTTGCACCGCGACCTTCCCCGAACACGAAGGGCGGCACCCCACCGGGGGAGCCGCCCTTCGTTGTGTACGGGGAACTCAGGCGAGGTGCCGTTCGGCGAGGTTTGCGGCCGCAGCGCTGATGGTGATCTCGGAGGTCCGGTCGGATGCGGTGATCTCGGCCGCGAGCACCCTGACCTCGACCCGCTGCTCGGGAATGCCGATCTCGGACGCGGCAGCGTCGCAGTCCGTGTGCATCTTCACGGTGGTGTCCTGGTCGTCGTACGCAAGGCGCTCGTAGCTCATGGCTTCGACGGTATTGGCTACTTTCGAGTACTCCTAGTTGTACTGGCCGGTAGGCTCCAGAGTTCACAAAGCGCTCATCCGAGCACAACATCCCGTCGCCATTTCTCCCCACACTGAGGACCCATGCCGCTCCTGATCGCCGGTTCCATCGCTACCGACCACCTGATGACCTTCGAGGGCAAGTTCGCCGACTCGCTGGTCGTCGAGCAGCTCGACAAGCTCTCGGTCAGCTTCCTCGTCAACGACCTCGAGATCCGCCGCGGCGGTGTCGCGGCGAACATCTGCTTCGGCCTCGGCCAGCTGGGCCTCGACCCCGTCCTGGTCGGTGCGGTCGGCGAGGATTTCGCCGACTACCGGTCGTGGCTGGAGCGGCACGGCGTGGACTGCGAGTCGGTGCACGTCTCGGAGTCCAAGCACACGGCGCGGTTCGTCTGCACGACCGACACCACGATGGCGCAGTTCGCGTCCTTCTACCCGGGCGCGATGAGCGAGGCCCGGCTGATCGAGCTCGGTCCGATCGTCGACCGCGTCGGCGCCCCGGACTTCGTCCTGATCGGTGCTGACGACCCGGACGGGATGCTCCGGCACACCGAGGAGTGCCGTCAGCGCGGCTACTCCTTCATCGCCGATCCGAGCCAGCAGCTGGCTTTTGGTGAGGGCGACCTGATCCGCAAACTGATCGACGGCGCGCACATCCTGTTCAGCAACGAGTACGAGTCGCACCTGATCCAGTCGAAGACCGACTGGAGCGCCGAGGAGATCCTCGCGCTCGTCGGCACCCAGGTGATCACCCTGGGCAAGGACGGCGTCCAGATCGTGGCCAAAGACCAGGCTCCGGTCTTCGTGCCGGCGCTCGACAACGTGAACGCGGTCGAGCCCACCGGGGTCGGCGACGCCTTCCGGGCCGGTTTCCTCGCCGCCACCGACTGGGGCCTGTCGCACGAGCGTGCAGCGCAGGTTGGCTGCACCCTCGCGGCGTACGTGGTGGAGACCGTGGGCACCCAGGAGTACACGTTCACCCGCGAGGAGTTCGTGACCCGCCTCGCGGCGACCTACGGCGACGAGGCTGGCGCCGAGGTCGGCAAGCACCTGAACTGACGTTGATTCCGGCCTTGTGGTCGGTCGAGACAGGCGTAGTGGTCGGTACAAAGCGCCATCACGCCCGACTCGAGGGACCACCAGGCCGGATTCAACAAAGGCGGCGTACCAGGTAGACCGGTACGCCGTCCTCGGCGTTCTCGGCCCCGAGGAACTCCTGCTCGCGCATCCGGCACCACGCGGGTACGTCGGTCGCGGCCGCGACGTCGTCGGAGGCGACCGCCAGGGTCCCCCCGACCGGGACGTCACCGAGGTGACGGGCCAGCTCGATGACCGGGCGAGGGCAGAGCATTCCCCGGCAGTCCAGCAGCAGGTCCGGGCTCACAGACCGGCCTCGCGGCGGATGTCGGCCACGATCCCGGGGAGCGCGGCCAGGAGGCGGTCGACGTCGCCCTCGGTGGTGGTGCGGCCCAGCGACACCCTGAGGTTCCCGTGGGTCAGCGCCCCCATCGCGGACAGGACGTGGCTCGGCTCCAGCGTGCTCGCCGTGCAGGCCGAACCGCTGGCGACGGCGAAGCCGCGGCGGTCGAGCTCGGTGACGATCGCTTCGCCGTCCACGTAGAGGAACGAGAAGGTGACCAGGTGGGGGAGCCGGTCGACCGGGTCGCCTACGACCTCGGTGTCGGGGACCGCAGCGACACCGGCCCGCAGCCTGTCGATGAGCCGGGCCTGGCGGGCGGCCACCTCGCTGCGCTCGGCGACCACGGCTTGGAGGGCGGCTGCGGCAGCGAGTGCGCCGGCGACGTCTTCCATGCCGGTGGAGCGCTCGTCGACCCGGTCGTCGCCGGGGAAAGGGTTGCGCCACCGTGCGCCCTTGCGGACCAGGAGCACCCCGACTGCGGTGGGACCGCCCCACTTGTGCGCTGACGCGGCTGCGGCGGCCCAGCCCTCTGGCAGCGCGAGCCGACCGGCCGAGGCGCAGGCGTCCATGAAGAGCGGCGCCTGGTCGGCGAGCTCTGCCACCGGCTGAAGGGTCCCGACCTCGTGGTTCGCCGACTGCACCGCGAGCACCGTCGCTTCCGGAAGCGCGGAGGTGAGCACGCGGCCGTGCGCGTCGACCGGTGCCGTCGTGAACGACCCGCCGCGAGCCTCGTGCCAGCGCCCTGCGTGCATCACCGAAGCGTGCTCGACCGCGGAGGCGACCAGTCGGTCACCCTGGCGGGCGCTGCCGGCGAGGAGCCCGAGCACGCCGAGATGCACGGCATGGGTGCCGCTCGGGGTGAAGGTGACCTCGTCCGGTCGGACGCCGAACGCCTCGGCGGTGGCCGCGCGGGCGTTGTCGAGGAGCAACCGGGCGTTTCGGGCGGGTCCGTGCAAGCGTCGCGGATCGGCGTACCCGTGCTCGAGCGCCTGCTCCAAGACCGCCCGGGCCGCCGGGTGCAAAGGCTCCCCGGAGGCGGTGTCCAGGTAGGTAGCCGGAGGGGTGCTCCCAGGGGTGTCCACAGGTGAAAACTAGCCCCCTGGCCGCGGGCGCCGGGGACGTGTCGAAACCCACGCGTGTCAAGACCGCCACCTGGGCCACAGCAAGGGCTTGCTCAGTAGTAGGGTTTCGCTTGTCCGTCTCAAGTCGGTGTTCGGTCAAGAGAGAGGGCTCGTTCGTGGGTCTGGAACTCCCCAAGCGTGCGCGGAACCTGGCACTGGGTGTCATTACCGGTTCGGCACTGCTTTTCCTCAGCGGTTGCTCGGTCGACGAGGACTCAGACATCAACCGTCTGGCGATGCCGGTGCCGGCGTCCCAGGAAGCTCAGCACACCTTCGACCTGTGGGCGTGGGCCTGGCTCGCCGCGATGATCACGGGCGTCATCGTCTGGGCACTGATGTTCTACGTCTCGGTGAAGTACCGCCGACGTAGCGAAACCGAGATCCCGGTCCAGACCCGGTACAACCTGCCGATCGAGATCTTCTACACCATCGCCCCGGTGATGATGGTGATCGTCTTCTTCTTCTTCACCGTCGACACCCAGGACAAGATCCTGCACGCGCCGAAGGACTTGGCCACGGCCAATGCCGAGGCGCCGGTCAACGTCACGGTCGTCGGTCAGAAGTGGTCGTGGACGTTCAACTACACCAAGGGCAGCGAGGTCATCGGCACGGACAAGGCGCTCTGGGAGGCCGGTACGCCGGACAAGATCCCGACGCTGTGGCTGGTCGAGGGCCAGCCGGTCTCGATCGACCTCTACTCGCCGGACGTCATCCACTCCTTCTGGGTCCCGAACTTCCTCTTCAAGATGGACGTCGTCCCCGGGCGCGAGTCGACCAACCACTTCACGGTCACCCCTGACCGCGCCGGCACCTACGACGGCCGCTGTGCCGAGCTGTGCGGCACCCTCCACTCGCGGATGCTCTTCAACGTGAAGGTCACCGACCAGGCGTCGTTCGACGCCTACATGCAGAAGCTGCGGGACCAGGGCAACATCGGCCCGAATATCCCGGGCATCGAGGACTCGCTGATCGCCGGCCTCTTCGGCCTGAGCAACGGAGGAGAAGAGTGACCGCGGTAGCTGACGCCCCCGCTGTGGGTGCCCCCACCCGCACCCTGGGGCAGCAGGTCGTCCGGATCCTGACGACGACCGACCACAAACTCATCGGCAAGCTGTACCTGATCACCTCGTTCGTCTGGTTCATGGTCGGCGGCGTGATGGCGCTCCTGATCCGGTCCGAGCTCGCTTTCCCGGGCCAGCAGGTGGTGAACGACGAGGTCTACAACCAGCTGTTCACGATGCACGGCACGATCATGCTGCTGCTGTTCGCGACGCCGCTCTTCTTCGGCTTCGCCAACGTGGTGATGCCGTTGCAGATCGGCTCGCCGGACGTTGCGTTCCCGCGGCTGAACATGCTGAGCTACTGGTTCTTCCTCTTCGGTGGTCTGATCGCGGCCGCAGGCTTCCTGACCCCGTCGGGTGCAGCCAGTTTCGGCTGGTTCGCCTACACGCCGCTCTCCGACGGGATCAACTCGCCCGGCATCGGTGGCGATCTGTGGATCATGGGCCTCTGGCTCGCGGGCCTCGGCACCATCCTCGGTGCGGTCAACTTCATCACCACGATCATCTGCATGCGTGCGCCCGGTATGACGATGTTCCGGATGCCGATCTTCGTCTGGAACACGCTGGTCACCAGCCTGCTGGTCCTGATCGCGTTCCCGATCCTCGCCGGCGCTCTCCTCTCGCTGGAGGCGGACCGCAAGCTCGGCGCCCACGTCTTCGACGCCGCCAACGGCGGACCGATCCTGTGGCAACACCTGTTCTGGTTCTTCGGTCACCCCGAGGTGTACATCATCGCGCTGCCGTTCTTCGGCATCGTCACCGAGATCCTGCCGGTCTTCAGCCGCAAGCCGATCTTCGGGTACGTCGGTCTGGTGGCCGCCACGCTCGGTATCGCGATCCTCTCGGTCGCCGTCTGGGCGCACCACATGTTCGTCACCGGCGCGGTCGACCTGCCGTTCTTCGCCGGGATGACCTTCCTGATCGCGGTGCCTACCGGCGTCAAGTTCTTCAACTGGATAGGCACTATGTGGGGGGGATCTCTGTCGTTCGACACCCCCATGCTGTGGTCGATCGGCTTCCTGACCACCTTCCTCTTCGGTGGCCTGACCGGGGTCATCCTGGCCAGCCCGCCCCTCGACTTCGCGGTGTCGGACTCCTACTTCGTGGTGGCGCACTTCCACTACGTGGTCTTCGGCACCGTGGTGTTCGCGATGTTCGCGGGCTTCTACTTCTGGTGGCCCAAGATGACCGGGCGGATGCTCAACGAGCGCCTGGGCAAGCTGCACTTCTGGCTGCTGTTCGTGGGCTTCCACACCACCTTCCTGGTCCAGCACTGGCTGGGTGCCGAGGGGATGCCGCGTCGCTACGCCGACTACCTCTCGATCGACGGCTTCACCGGCCTCAACCAGATCTCCTCGATCGGTGCCTTCATCCTGGCGGCCTCGACACTGCCGTTCCTCTACAACGTCTACATCTCCCGCAACGCACCCCTGGTCGAGGTCGACGACCCGTGGGGCTGGGGCCGGTCGCTGGAGTGGGCGACCAGCTGCCCGCCGCCGCGGCACAACTTCGTCACCCTCCCGCGGATCCGCTCGGAGTCGCCGGCCTTCGACCTGCACCACCCCGAGGTCGTCGCGGTGGAGCTGGACGACAACCCGGCCGCCCGCGACGGCAAGTCCGCCGACGCCCCGGACATGGCCGGACGCGAGGAGGTCATCAACGACCGCACCGGTCGCCGGGGGACCGGACGCCAGGGGGCCGAGGAGCGATGAAGTCCGAGGCCTGGATCTTCGGGATCTGCAGCATCTTCCTGGTGCTGGTCACGCCGGCGTACTGGCTGATCACCGCGGCCGGCGACACCGGCGGCGACTGGACCGGCACCTCGGCCCTGGTCATGACGACGCTGCTCGCAGCGATGGTGACCTTCTACCTCGGCTTCCACGCCAAGCGGATGGACCCCCGCCCGGAGGACCGCCAGGACGGCGAGATCGCCGATGGCGCCGGGGAGCTCGGTTTCTTCCCGCCGTACTCCTGGTGGCCGCTGTGGTGCGCCTCGGCCGTCGGTGCGATCGTCTTCGCCACCGCGATGGCCGCCTGGTGGCTGCTCGTCATCGGAGCGGTCCTCGGGGCCATCGCCCTGATGGGCCTGGTCTTCGAGTACTACCGGGGCCTGCACGCCCACTGAGCGGTCCCGTGCCCCCACGCACACCTGCGTGGATCCCGGGCTGTGCGCACACGGTTGTTAGGCTGTGCGGGGCCGGAGGACTCCGGTCCGCTCCGCTTGATCTCACCGCTCCGGGAGCTCGTGCATGCCCTTCTCGTCCCGTCCCTCCTCCCGCCGCCTCCGGGTCGTCGCGCTGGCGTCGTCCGCGGTGCTCGCTGGCAGCCTGTCAGGCTGCTCCACCGCTTCGGAGGACCTGGCGACCAAGGGTGGCACCGGGCCGGCGGCAGCCCGCGTCGTCGACGGTGCCCGGGGCGCCGAGCAGTCCGTCGCCCGCCCGAGCGTCAGGACCAACGTGGCCGGCGGCGCCCAGGGGGTGCCGGTCGACACCACCGTCGAGGTGAGCGCCGCCGACGGCGAGCTGACCGAGGTGGCCGTCACCTCGCCCGCCGGCCGTCTGCCGGGCGCCACGTCCGACGACGGGTCCCGCTGGACGGCCGCCGAGCGGCTCGAGCCGGGGACCACGTACGACCTCAGGGCCGTCGCGACCGGGGCCGACGGGCGCAGGTCGACCGAGACCAGCTCCTTCACGACCGACCCCCTGACCCTCGACCAGCAGACCTTCGCCTCGGTCGCCCCGCTCGACGGGGAGACGGTGGGCGTGGGCATGCCTGTGGTCGTCAGCTTCGACGTGCCGGTCACCGACCGCGCAGCGGTCGAGAAGCAGATGACCGTGACCTCCAGCCCGGCCCAGCCGGGCACCTGGCACTGGATGAGTGACAACGAGGCGCACTGGCGCCCCAGGGCGTACTGGGAGCCCGGCACGTCGGTCGACGTCGACGTCGACGTCAACGGGGTCCACGCCGGCAACGGCATCTACGGCCAGGAGGACCGTGAGATCGGGTTCACCGTGGGGGACTCGCATGTCTACGAGGTCGACGCCGAGACCTACCAGATGCGGGTCTTCTCCGGCGGTGACCTGCTGCGGACGATCCCGATCACGACGGGCAAGGAGGGGTTCACCACGCGCTCCGGCACCAAGGTGATCATGGAGATGTTCGAGAGCCGCCGGATGAACTCCGAGACGGTCGGCATCGCAGCCGGCAGTGCGGAGGCCTACGACATCGCCGACGTCCAGTACGCCATGCGGCTGACCTACTCCGGCGAGTTCCTTCACGCCGCCCCGTGGTCGGTGTCCTCCCAGGGCTCGGCCAACGTGTCCCACGGCTGCACCGGGATGAGCACCGCGAACGCCGCCTGGCTCTTCGACATGACCCGGCGCGGTGACGTCGTGGAGTACGTCGGCACCGACCGCCCGATGACCCTGGACAACGGGTACGGCGACTGGAACGCCTCCTTCGCGGACTACCGCGAGGGCTCGGCCCTCGGCTGACCCCCGCCGAGATGACGGCCGCGACCGGCCGAGATGACGGTCGCGACCGGCCGAGATGACGGTCGCGACCGGGCCGTGGTGGTGTGGTGCCCAGGAGCACGACAGTCCTGAGCCGGCACCGGTAGCTCGCGTGCCCGCATGTGGAATCTCGGGTGCCCGCGA
The DNA here is from genome assembly GCA_046598425.1 of Marmoricola sp. Classification (GTDB taxonomy): domain Bacteria; phylum Actinomycetota; class Actinomycetes; order Propionibacteriales; family Nocardioidaceae; genus Marmoricola. The sequence continues at coordinate 19,479 of JBKJIN010000083.1, forward strand.
GCGTCATCTCGGCATGCAGGACGGCCCGCCGCTGGGTGCGCGGCGGACCGTCCTGATCGTGCGGGGTGGTGCGTCAGTCCTTGCGCAGGTGGTCACCCTCGATGGCGTGCTTGCCGTCGTACTGGTGACCGTCGGCCGAGCGGCCGTCGAGCGCGCCCTGGAGCTGGTGCTCGTGCTCGGCGTGGTGGTGTGCCTCGTCGAGCTCTTCACGGGTCGGCGGGGCGACGTCGTGGGCGAACCAGGCCTGGGACAACTTGGCCCGGACCCGGTCGACGCGCCCATGGGGGGCGTCGACACCGTTGGCGTCGGTGGCCGGCAGTGCTGCGTACGCCTTGGTGTCCTCACGCGAGGTGAGGGTGTAGACGTGCTCCCCGGGCAGCGGTGCGTGTCGCTCGGAGTACCCGCCCTCGGGCGAGCGCATGATGACGCCGGTCTCGTAGCCGTGCAGCACGTCGTCGCGGTCCTTGCGCTGCAGCGAGATGCACCAGCGGCGGGCGATGATGAAGGCGATCACCGGACCGACGAAGACCGCGACCCGCATGAAGTAGGTGATCTGGTTGATCGACAGGTCGAAGCGGATCGCGATGATGTCGTTGCCGCCCGCCGCCCACATCAGGCCGTAGAAGGTCATCAGCGCGACCATCAGGGCCGTCCGCGTCGGCGCGTCGCGCGGACGCTCGAGCAGGTGGTGGTCCCGCTTGTCGCCGGTGATCCAGTTCTCGATGAACGGCAGCAGCAGCAGGATCGTGAACATCACCCCGGGCAGGATGATGATCGGGATCAGCACGTTCCACGACAGCGTGTAGCCGAACAGCTCGGACTCGATGCCCGGCATGATCCGCAACGCGCCGTCCGGCCAGCCCATGTACCAGTCCGGCTGGGAGCCGGCGGTCACCTTGGTCGGGTCGTAGGGGCCGTACCTCCAGATCGGGTTGATCGTCAGCAGCCCACCCATGATCGCGGTCACGCCGAAGACGACGAAGAAGAACCCGCCGGCCTTGGCGGCGTAGACCGGCAGCATCGGGAAGCCGACGACGTTCTCCTCGGTGCGGCCGGGTCCGGGCCACTGGGTGTGCTTGTGGTAGACGAGCAGCAGCATGTGGGCAGCGATCAGGCCCATCAGGATGCCCGGGATCAGCAGCACGTGGACGATGTAGAGGCGCGGGATTATGCTGTCGCCGGGGAACTCGCCGCCGAAGAGGAAGAACGAGACGTAGGTGCCCACGACGGGGATCGACTTCACGAAGCCGTCCGCCGCGCGGATGCCGGTGCCGGAGAGCAGGTCGTCGGGCAGCGAGTAGCCGGTGAAGCCCTCGAGGGTGCCCAGCAGCAGCAGCAGCGAGCCGATCACCCAGTTGAGCTCGCGGGGCTTGCGGAAGGCGCCGGTGAAGTACACCCGCAGCAGGTGCACCATCATCGCGGCGATGAAGAGCATCGCCGCCCAGTGGTGCATCTGGCGCATCAGCAGGCCGCCGCGGACGTCGAAGGAGATCTGCAGCGTCGAGGCCATGCCCTGGGACATCTCGAGCCCGCGCAACGGGGCATAGGACCCGGTGTACTCGGTCTCGGCCATGCTCGGGTCGTACCAGAGCGTCAGGAAGACGCCGGTGAGCAGCAGGACCACGAAGCTCCACAGGGCGATCTCGCCCAGCATGAACGACCAGTGGTCGGGGAAGACCTTGCGCAGGTTCTTCTTCATCACGGTGCCGAGGCCGAGGCGTTCATCGGCCCAGTTGGCTACCGCTCCGGTACGGGTGGGCGCCGTGGCAGCGGTGCCGGTGGTGCTTGTCGCCACCTTGCTGGTGTCGATCGTCATCTTCAGCCACGCTCCCAAAAACTTGGTCCGACGGGCTCGTCGAAGTCGCTCTGTGCTACAAGATACCCCTCGTCATCAACCGCAAGGGCGAGCTGAGGGAGGGCCCGGGCGGCCGGTCCGAAGATCACGTTCGCGCCGTCGGCCAGGTCGAACGTCGACTGGTGGCAGGGGCACAGCACGTGGTGGGTGGTGCGCTCGTAGAGCGAGATCGGGCACCCCACGTGGGAGCAGATCTTGGAGTAGCAGATGATCCCGTCGACGGTCCAGTTCTCCCGGCCCTCGACGTCCTGGATCTCGTCGGGCTCCATCCGCACCACGATGACCGGGGCCTTGGCGTTCGCGATCAGCCGCTCCTCGCCCTCGAGGACCAGCTCACCCTCCTCGTTGGTCTCGTAGAGGGCGGCCGCGGTCGCGTTGACCAGGTCGCCGATCTCGAGGTCGGCCGCGCGGATCGGGGTGCCGATGACGTCGCGCACCACCCGCATGCCGTCGGCCCACACGGTGTTGGCCAGGCCGGCGCCCTCGTAGGGCTGCTCGGTGGCGACCTGGGACGGGGTGGGGCCGAGGTCGCGGAGCAGCACCACGGCCGGAACGCCGAGGAGGCCCACCGAGCCGAGCAGGGTGTTGCGGATGAGGGGGCGACGCGCGATGCCGGACTCCTCGGTGCCGACCCGGAGCGCCTCGAGGGTGCCCTCGCGGTCCTCGTCGGAGGAACGGGCCGGGTGACGCATCTCGATCATCTCGTGATCGCCCATCAGCTTGCGCGCCCACTGGATGATCCCGACGCCGATCAGCAGCAGCGCCATGCCGAGGCACAGGCCCAGGGTCACGGTGGAGGCACCGAGGCCCAGGATCGCGTCGCCGTCGCCACCGATCTCGAACACGAAGTAGCTGACGACGAACAGGACCACGAAGACCTGGGCGGCCACGAAGAGGCCGGCTACCTGGCGCTCGGCACGCTTCTCCAGACGGGGGTCGACGTCGGTGGGGCGCCACTGGTGGGCGGGGATGCCGGGGTCGGCCACCGGGGTGTCGGTGCGGACCGGGGTGAACTCGCCGCGGTGGTCGGGCACGACGCCGCCCTGGGGGGAGGAGCCGGGGGTGGTGCCGGGGACGGCCTGGTGCTGACCGTCGGTGTGCGGGTCGTCGGGAGTCACTGCGGGGTGCCCTTCTGCTTGAGCGAACGCGTGCTGTGGGCGGCGATCCAGATCGCGAAGGCGACCAGGCCACCGATGCCGACGACCCAGCCGAAGAGGCCCTCGGCGACCGGACCCATGCTGCCGAGGCCGAAACCGCCGTACGTCGGCTGCTCCTCGGACTCCTGCAGGTAGGCGATCACGTCGCGCTTGTCCTCGGGCGCCAGGTTGCCGTTGGAGAAGGTGGGCATCGACTGGGGGCCGGTGAGCAGCGCCTCGTAGATGTACTTGGGCTCGACGCCCTGGAGGCTGGGGGCGTAGCCACCGCGCGGCATGGCGCCGCCCGCGCCGTCGAAGTTGTGGCAGGCGGTGCAGTTGGTGCGGAAGATCTCACCGCCGCGTACGACGGCCTCCTCCTGCTCCGCGGCCGTGAGGCCCTCGACGGAGTACTCGGACTCCTCGGGGACGGCCGGGCCGGGGCCCAACGAGGCGACGTACGCCCCGAGGGCGTCGATCTCCTCCTGGGCATAGATGACGGGCTTGCGGGGGGCCTGCTGCCCGGGCTGCACCAGCGGCATCCGGCCGGTGCCTACCTGGAAGTCGACCGCGGCGGCGCCGACGCCGGCGAGGGCCGGGCCGTACTGGGTGCCGCTCTCGGTCAGGACGCCCTCACCGTTGGTGCCGTGGCAGAAGGCGCAGCCCACGAGGAAGAGCTCGCGCCCCTCCTCGACCTGGGCGGCGTCGCTGGCGGTCGTCTCGGCCTGGGCCGGGGCGAAGGCGGCGTAGAAGGTGCCGGTGGCGAACAGGCCGAGCAGCAGCACCAGGAGCCCGGCGACCGGGCGACGGCGGTGCCGCGACAGTCGGCCGGCGGTTCTGTTGAGCAGACGCACGATGGGTCCTCAGGATCGGGGTCGGGGTTCGGCGGCAGAGGTTCGGCGGCAGGAGTTGCGGTGGTGCTTGCTCGGAGGGACTTGCTACTGGATCAGGTAGATCGTCGCGAACAGACCGATCCACACGACGTCGACGAAGTGCCAGTAGTACGAGACCACGATCGCACTGACCGCCTGCTCGTGAGTGAACTTGCGGGCCAGGAACGTGCGCCCGAGGACCAGCAGGAAGGCCAGCAGGCCGCCGGCCACGTGCATGCCGTGGAACCCGGTCGTGAGGTAGAACACCGAGCCGTAGGCCGACGCCGACATGGTGACGCCCTCGGCGACCAGCTCGACGTACTCGACGGCCTGGCCGGCCACGAAGACCGAGCCCATCAGGTACGTCAGGATGAACCACTCCCGCAGGCCCCACTGGCGGAACTGCAGGAGCTTGCCGCTGCGCCCGACCTGGCCGCGCTCGGCGGCAAACACGCCGAGCTGGCAGGTCAACGAGGAGAGCACCAGGATCGTGGTGTTCACCAGGGCGAACGGCACGTTGAGCAGCTCGGTGTTCTGGGCCCAGAGCTCGGGGCTCACCGAGCGGATGGTGAAGTAGGCGGCGAAGAGCGCCGCGAAGAACATCAGCTCGCTGGAGAGCCAGATGATGGTGCCGACGGCGACCATGCTGGGTCGGTCGTGGTGCCCGTGGAGGCGGGAGGCCGGGATCGTCGCTGTGGTCGCCACGTGGCCCATTATGCCCCGGCCACCAGGCCCGACCACCCCCACCCCGCAGCGCGTCGTCGTACCCGCCCGGGGGCTAGATTCGGAGCGTGTTCTCGACCCACCCGGTGACGACGTCGACGGTGCTCGCCTCTGCCGGGCCGCACGACGCCCCGGTGCTCCCGCCGCTGGGTCTGGACACGGTGCTCAGCCAGTGGGGCCTGGCCCCGGTGCCCCTGGTCGTCGCGGTCTGTGGGGCCGGGCTCTACCTGCTCGGTGTGAGCACCCTGCGCCGGCGTGGCGATGCCTGGCCCTGGGCGCGCACCTTCTCCTTCGTGGTCGTCGGCCTGGGGTCCTTCTACGTCATCACGTCGTCGGGCTTCGCGGCCTACGACAGCACGCTGCTGAGCGTGCACATGGTCCAGCACATGGTGCTGTCGATGCTGGTGCCGCTCTGCCTGGCCCTCGGCGCCCCGGTGACCCTGGCCCTTCGCACGTTTCCGCGTCGTCCCCGGCGCTGGCTGCTTGTGGTGCTGCACTCGCGGGTGGCGAAGGTGCTGTCGTTCGCGCCGCTGGCATTCGTGCTGTACGTCGTCTCGCCGTGGGCCCTCTACTTCTCCGGCTGGTACGACGCATCGCTCCACTCGGCATACATCCACGAGCTGATGCACCTCCATCTGATCTTCGTGGGGTCGCTC
>JBKJIN010000005.1:0-31950 GCA_046598425.1 Marmoricola sp.
ACCTGGAGCATCAGCCGTGCGTCCGGGTTCATCGTGGTGTCCCACAGCTCCTCGGCGTTCATCTCACCGAGACCCTTGTAGCGCTGGACCGGGTTCTCCTTGGGGAGCTTCTTCCCCTGGGCGATCCCGTCGGCCATCATCGCGTCGCGCTCAGCGTCGGAGTACACGAACTCATGCTCGTTCGGCTTGTTCCAGCGGATCCGGTAGAGCGGTGGCTGGGCCATGTAGACGTAGCCGTGCTCGATGAGCGGCTTCATGAACCGGAACAGCAGGGTCAGCAACAGGGTGTTGATGTGGTGACCGTCGACGTCGGCGTCGGCCATCAGGACGACTTTGTGGTACCTCAACTTCTCGAGGTTGAACTCCTCGTGGATGCCGGTGCCGAGGGCGGAGATGATCGCCTGGACCTCGGTGTTGGCCAGGACCTTGTCGATCCGCGCCTTCTCGACGTTGAGGATCTTGCCGCGGATCGGCAGGATCGCCTGCACCCGCGGGTCGCGGCCCTGACGTGCGGAGCCACCGGCCGAGTCACCCTCGACGATGAAGACCTCGCACTCCTCGGGGTTGGTCGACTGGCAGTCGCTCAGCTTGCCCGGGAGACCGCCGCCGCCGAGCAGGCCCTTGCGGTTGCGGGCCAGGTCGCGGGCTTTGCGGGCAGCCATCCGAGCCTGCGCCGCAGCCTGCGACTTGCGGATGATCTCCTTGCCCTCGGCCGGGTTCTGCTCGAGCCAGGCACCGAGCTGGTCGTTCACGATCCGCTGCACGAAGCCCTTGGCCTCGGTATTGCCGAGCTTGGTCTTGGTCTGGCCCTCGAACTGCGGCTCGCCGAGCTTGATCGAGATGATCGCGGTCAGGCCCTCGCGGATGTCGTCACCGGAGACCCGGTCCTCGCGCTTCTTGATCAGCCCCCACTCCTCGCCCCAACTGTTGACCAGCGTGGTCAGCGAGGCTCGGAAGCCTTCTTCGTGGGTACCGCCCTCGTGGGTGTTGATCGTGTTCGCGAAGGTGTGCACCGACTCTTGGTAGGAGGTGTTCCACTGCATCGCGAGCTCGAGGCTCATGTGGTTCTCGGAGCTCTCCGGAGTCTCGGCCTCGAAACTGATGATGGTTTGGTTCGCGACAACCTTGCGGCGGTTCAGGTGCTCGACGTAGTCGACGAGTCCGCGGTCGTACTTGAAGCGGCGCTCCAGGACGCCACCCTTGGGAGCCTCCTCGGCACCCTCGGCGGTGTCCTGCTCGTCGTCGGTCATCGGATCGATCTGGGCGTCGACGTCGTCACTCTGCATCGGGTCGTCGAGGATGTCCTCGAGGCCCTCGGCCGGCGGACGCTCGTCGCGGACGACGATCTCCAGGCCCTTGTTGAGGAAGGCCATCTCCCGGATCCGGTTGGTCACCGTCTCCAGGTTGTACGTCGTGGTTTCGAAGATATCGGGGGAGGCGTAGTACGTGATCGTCGTACCGGTTCGCTCGCCGGCCTCCATCGGCCGGACCCCGGCCAGGTCCGCGTCCGGTACGCCGACGGTGAAGGTCTGCCGCCACAGGTGACCGCGATTCTTCACCTCGGCGATCACCTTGGTCGAGAGCGCGTTGACCACCGAGATGCCCACGCCGTGCAGACCACCGGAGACCTTGTAACCGCCGCCGCCGAACTTGCCGCCGGCGTGCAGCATCGTCAGCGCCATCGTCAGCGCCGAGATGCCCTCGGTCGGGTGGATGTCGGTCGGGATGCCGCGACCGTTGTCCTCGACCCGAATGCCGCCGTCGGCCTGCAGGGTGAGGATGATCTTGTCGCAGTGGCCCGCGAGCGACTCATCGACCGAGTTGTCGACGACCTCCCAGATCAGGTGGTGCAGGCCGCGCTCACCGGTGGAACCGATGTACATGCCGGGCCGCTTGCGGACCGCTTCGAGCCCTTCGAGGACCTGGATCGCGCTGGCGTCGTAGTTCCCTGCTTCGACGGCGGAACCGTTGGTCCCGACCTCGGACTGCCCCGTTTCGGTCTGGCTTGCGTCAGCCACGGCTTCCTCTTCATTTGGTGTGACAGGTGCGGAAGGCGTACGCCCTCGCGGCACAGAAACGGCCGTCGCGCAGCTCGGACGACCGAAGCCTCAGTCTACCCGTCAGGGCCCTCAAATCACGGATGGGCCCACAGGTTTGGGGGGATCTTGGTCGAAAATATGTCCTCAGAGGCCCCCGAGCGTCCCTTGGACCCGATTTCAGGGCCTCCGATGAGGTCCCGTACGGCTGTGAAGCCCGGAGATCGCCCCTGGCGGGATCTCGGCCCAGGGGCGGCCTCGTGCTTAACCGTAGGTGTCGCGCGGTCCGCGGCCCTTGACCCGGAAGCGGCCACTGGTCCACTTCGGCGCCTGCGGTGCGAGGACGTCGATCACCTCGATGGTTCCGTCGCCGAGCTCCTCGTTGAGCCGCCGTACGACGGTCGCGGCGAGGAGCTTCATCTGGGTAGCCCACGCGGTTGAGTCGGTCCGGACCACGAGCCGCCCGTCGGCGTACGACTCGGGGGTCACGTGCTCGGCCACCTCGCGCCCGACGATCGCCGGCCAGCGGGTAAAGACGCCATGCACCCGGAGCTCGGTCTGCCAGCCCTGCTCGGTGACGAACCGGCCCAGCGTCGAGTCGAGCGTCTGCGGGTCCCGGTCGTCGGGGTGCGCCGAGCTCGACCGGGGCACGAACGGCTGCCTGCGCCCCTTGCGACGCAGCGGTCCGGTCTTGCCGGCGAGGCCGCGAGCGATACTCCGGGCCAGGTCGAGCCCGCTGTCGTCGTGCGCAGGCTCGGGGGGCGCCGGGGTTCCCGGCCCGGCGGAGTCCGCAGCCCCGCTGGTTGAGCCTGTCGAAACCTCGTCGCCCACCGTGGCGTCGTCGTCACTCATCGAGGGTCACCTCACCGTCGGCGACCGTGAACCGTCGACCCTGGAGTTGCTCGGGGATGTCCTCGGGGACTGCGGCGGTGATCAGGACCTGCTCGGCGCCGGCGACCAGCTCGGCGAGCTGAATCCGTCGGCCCGTGTCGAGCTCGGCGAAGACGTCGTCGAGGATCAGCACAGGGTCGTCGCCCTCGGATCGGAGCAGGTCGTAGGAGGCCAGCCGGAGGGCGAGCGCGAACGACCAGGACTCGCCGTGGCTGGCGTAGCCCTTCACCGGCAGGTCGCCCAGGGTCAGCAGCACCTCGTCGCGGTGCGGCCCGACCAGGGTGAGTCCGCGGTCGAGCTCCTCGGTACGGCGCCGCTCGAGCTCGGCCAGGATGGCCTGCTCGAGGTTGGCCGCCTCACTGATCTCCAGGCTCGGTTTGTAGGTCAGGACGGCCTCGTCGCGGGTCGCGCCGCGGGCGACGAGCTCGTACGCCTTGCCGGTCAGGGGAGTGAGGTCGTCGACGAGCTCGATCCGCTTGCGCATGATCTCGGCACCGAGCTCAGCCAGCCGGGCGTCCCAGACGGCGAGGGTCGACATGAGAGTCTCGTCGCTCTCCCGGGCGCGCCGGCTGACCCGGCTGGTCTTGAGCAGGGAGTTGCGCTGCTTGAGGACCCGGTCGTAGTCGGCCCTGGTCCCCGCGAAGCGGGGCGAGACCTGGACCAGCAAGTCGTCCATGAAACGTCGGCGGTCCGAGGGATCGCCCTTCACCAGCGCCAGGTCCTCGGGGGAGAAGACGACCGTCTTCACCAGTCCGAGGAGTTCCTTCGCCTTCGGCAACGGGGACTTGTTGATGCGCGCGCGGTTGGAACGCCCCGGGTTGATCTCGATCTCGAGCACCGCCCGGCGGTCGTCGCGGACCACTGCGGCCCGGATGATCGCCTGGTCCGCGCCGCGGCGGACCAGCGGCGCGTCGGCTGCGACCCGGTGTGAGGAGAGGCTGGAGAGGTAGTCGATCGCCTCGATCAAGTTGGTCTTCCCCTGCCCGTTGCGGCCGACGAAGGCCGTCACCCCCGGACCGATCTCCACCTCGGCGGTCGGGTAGGACCGGAAGTCGTACAGGGAGAGATGGGCGACGTACATGGTGGGCTACTGGGTGTCGACGTCCCCGCCGGGCGGCGGCTCGGTGTCCCCAGAAATTTGTCCGGAAATGGGCCCGGAAGCGTGCACGGCGTGGCCGCCGAACTGGTTGCGCATCGCGGCGATCGCCTTCATCGCCGGGCTGTCGTCCTGCCGGGAGACGAACCGCGCGTACAGCGCAGCCGTGATCGCAGGAGTTGCGACGGCGTGCTCGATCCCCGCCTCGACGGTCCAGCGACCCTCGCCCGAGTCGTCGGCGTAGCCGCGGATCCCGGCCAGGCCCGGCTCCTCGTCTAGAGCAGCCACGAGCAGGTCCAGCAGCCACGACCGGATCACCGTGCCCTCGCGCCAGGATCGGAGGACCTCGGTGACGTTGTCGACCATGTCGACCGCCTCGAGGAGCTCCCAGCCCTCGGCGTAGGACTGCATGATCGCGTACTCGATGCCGTTGTGAACCATCTTGGAGAAGTGCCCGGCGCCGACCTTGCCGGCGTGGACCCAGCCGTACTCGCCCTCGGGCTTGAGCGTGTCGAAGACCGGCCGGACCTTCGCGACGTCTTCGGGACGGCCGCCGGCCATCAGCGCGTAGCCGTTCTCCAGGCCCCAGACTCCGCCTGATACTCCGCAGTCCACGAACCCGATCCCCCGGGCCGCGAGCAGTTCGTCGTGGCGCAGGTCCTCGGTCCACCGCGAGTTGCCGCCGTCGACGATGACGTCGCCGGGTCCGAGTAGGTCAGCGAGCTCAACGATCGTGTCGTCTGTCGCGGCGCCGGCAGGAACCATCACCCAGACGACCTTCGGACTGGGCAGCCTGTCGACCATCTCGGCCAGGCTGGCGGTATCGGCCAGGTCAGGATCTCGGTCGAAGCCGACAACGGTGTGGCCGCCATTGCGCAGCCGGGTGCGCATGTTGCCACCCATCTTGCCGAGTCCAACGATTCCCAGATCCATTGCTCAGCCTTCCGTCCGTCCTTCTGCTGCCGGAGCCCGGTGAGAGTTGGCTGCCCTGGTCGTTCGCTGAAACTCGTTGTCGCCGACCGTCCGTCAGGAGAGCAGGCGCCTGGGCATCAGGAGGTACTTGAAGCTCGCGTCCGAGGCGGTGCTGCCCCCATCGAGCGAGTCCACTCCCGAGAGTACGACGGGCTTCGCTGCGGTGGTGAAGGCCAACTCCACGAAGGGCGATTCGAGGGCGGTCAGGCCGTCGAGCAGGAACTGTGGGTTGAAGCCGGTGGTCAGGTCGTCACCGGTGATGTTGGCCTCGATCGACTCGCTCGCCATCGCTTCCTCACCGGACCCGGCGTCCAGGGTGAGCACCCCGTCACCGAAGGCGAGCTGGACGGCCGTGTTGCGCTCGGCGACCAGAGAGACCCGCTTGACGGCGTCGATGAGGACAGAGCGGTCGACCCGCGCCAGGGTCAGGTGCTCGCTGGGGAACAGCGAGCGGACCTTCGGGAACTCACCGTCGAGGAGGCGGGTCGTCGTACGGCGGATGCCGCCTCCGGCAGAGCCTTCGAAGCCGATGATGCCTTCGCCGGTGCCGGAGGATGAGAGCGCGATCGAGATCTCCGAGCCACCGGTCAGGGACTTGGCTGTGTCGGCCAGAACCTTGGCCGGAACCAGCGCAGCGGCGGAGATGTCTGGGGTGCCGGGATCCCACTCGAGCTCGCGCTGGGAAAGGCGGAATCGGTCGGTGGCGAGCATCGAGATCGACGAGCCGTCCAGCTCGAGTCGGACACCGGTCAGGACGGGCAGCATGTCGTCGCGGCCGGCCGCGGTGACGGCCTGGCCCACCGCGTGAGCGAAGAGCTCGCTCTTGACCCGACCGCGAGCCTCGGGCATCGCAGGCAACGTGGGGTAGTCCTCGACAGGCATTGTCTGGAGGCTGAAGCGAGCCGAGCCGCAGGTCAAGGTGACCTTCGATCCCTCGATCGACATCTCGACGGGCTTGTTCGGGAGGCTGCGGCAGATGTCGGCCAGCAGTCGGCCGGAGACCAGGGCGCGGCCCTCGATGGAGACGTCGGCGTTGAGTGTGGCTCGTGCCGAGGTCTCGTAGTCGAAGGTGGAGAGCTGGAGGCCGTCGGCACCGGATCCAGAACCTCCGGTGTCGACAGCGCCGGCTTCGATCAGGAGGCCGGCAAGAACAGGGGCACTGGGACGCAAGGGGAGAGCACGAGCCGTCCAGGCGACGGCATCGGCGAGGACATCGCGCTCGACGCGGAACTTCACGGGTGTTTCCTCCTGCGGGTCTGGCTCAAGGTGCGAGGGCTCATGCCTTGGGACTGGGCATCCTGCCACGCTCGTGCGTCGGCCGGGAGGTTGTCCCCATGCTTAGGTCCGTCCCGGTTGTTATTCGGCGAGAGGTTAATTAGAGATCTAGTCGTCGTAGTAGGGGCGGTGGATTCTGTGGAGAACTGATGAAACCGCAGGTCACCGACACTTTTCGGATCCCCAGGGGTTGTGGAGGAGATGGGGAGTAATGACAACGTCCTGTGGTTCGGGATGTGCCCTGTGCGGCTTGGTGTCCGCTTCTCCACAGGCTGTCCCCACGGTGTCCACGAGAAAGGGCCCGGTGAACCACAGGTCGACGCTCACCTTCCTAGGACTGTTTCGCCTGCTGCTTGATGCGCATGGTGAGCTCGTTGACGGTCTTGTAGACGGTCTGGCGCTCCGGCATCTCCTTGCGGATGCGTCGCTCCGCGTTCATCACGGTCGTGTGGTCGCGACCGCCGAACTGCTGGCCGATCTTCGGCAGCGAAAGGTCGGTGAGCTCGCGACACAGATACATCGCGATCTGCCGGGCGGTGACCAGGGCTCGGGTCCGGCTCGGCCCGCAGAGGTCCTCGATGCTGAACGAGTGGTACGACGCGGTCTGCGCGATGATCAGCCCTGCGGTGACCTGGGGCTCACCACCCTCGGGGATGAGGTCCTTGAGCACGATCTCCGCCAGGGTCATGTCGACTTCCTGGTGGTTGATGCTCGCGAACGCGGTGACTCGGATCAAGGCACCTTCGAGCTCGCGGATGTTGGTCTGGATCCGGCTCGCGATGAACTCCAGCACGTCGGCCGGCGCATGCAACCGATCGGCAGCGGCCTTCTTACGCAGGATGGCGATCCGGGTCTCCAGGTCGGGCGGCTGGACGTCGGTGAGGAGGCCCCACTCGAACCGGTTCCGTAACCGGTCCTCCAGTTGGGTCAGGCGCTTGGGCGGCCGGTCGGAGCTGATCACGATCTGCTTGTTGGCGTTGTGCAGGGTGTTGAAGGTGTGGAAGAACTCCTCCTGGGTCTGCTGCTTGCCTTCGAGGAATTGGATGTCGTCGATGAGGAGAACGTCGACGTCGCGGTACCGACGCTGGAGGGCGGCGGTGTTGGCGTCCTTGATGGCGTTGATGACGTCGTTGGTGAACGCCTCGGACGACACGTACCGGATCTTCGCCCCGGTGTAGAGGCTCCGGACGTAGTGCCCGATCGCGTGCAACAGGTGCGTCTTGCCCAGGCCGGAGTCGCCGTACACGAGGAGCGGGTTGTACGCCTTGCCCGGGGCTTCCGCGACCGCTACGGCGGCGGCGTGAGCGAACCGGTTGGACGATCCAATGACGAAGGTCTCGAACGTGTACCGGGGGTTGAGCGGGCTGTCGGGTATCCCTGTGGTGAGCGATGCGCCACCCTGGATATTTGTCGACAAAGCGTTTTGACCATAAGGCGACGTATAGTTTGGTGGTCGGGGGTTGAAGGGCGATCCCGGCGGGTACTCCGGGGCAAGATCACCCAGGTCCTCATCAATCTCGTAGTCGAGGGAGTCTTCTGCCGGTTCGGGGAGCCCACCGCCGGCGGTGCCGGTGTCGGCCGGCGTGAGCGTCTCGTCGACGCTGACCGCGATCCTGATCGGCCGGTTGAGGCTGTCGCTCAGTGCGTCTTCGAGCCGGGTGCGCAGCCGACCTTCGAGCTGGGTGCGGGTGAACTCGTTCGGTACCGCGATCACAGCGGTCGACTCCGCGAGCATCACCGGCTTGCTGGAGGCGAGCCAGACCCGCTGGTTCGGGGCCAGGCTGTCGAGGATGGCTGGCCAGAGTGCATCGAGCTCGCGACCCGTTGGACCCGTACTACCTGTTGCTGACTCCACGTGCGCGTCGCACTCCCCTCGTCCTGGTTGTCCGGTCCACACCTTTGTCCACAGGTTGTGCAGGGTGCGCGAGCGTGAAATTGAGCGAGCTTGTCCGCTTTTTCAGGTGGGCCGGTCAGCGGAACCTAACAACTCAAGCGGTGCCGGATCAACCGGTTGTCCACAGGTTTCCGTGATTCGTCGGCGTGTCGGCGGGATTGTGGGGCCCAGGAGGTGCACCATCGTGACTTTTGTGGCCTACTGGGTTGGCCGGTCGGGCCGCGAATTGACCCTTCCGGCGCTCGGCACGTACCGTTGGCAGGTCGAAACCGGTTCGACCGGTGCCGCATGTCCACGACCGGGCCCTTCTGGGTCCTTCGCGCGGGCAGGCGGTGCCAGTTGACCTGTCACGGAGCTGATCTCGGAGCTCCTGGCCGACTGGCGACGTTCTGCGTCGTGCGAGCCGGTGGTGGACACGTTCCGCAGTGCCTTTTTCCCTAGACCGGCATTCCCAACTGAAGCGCGTGGAGATTTTCATGAGCAAGCGTACGTACCAGCCGAACAACCGCCGTCGTCACAAGGTGCACGGGTTCCGCCTCCGGATGCGCACCCGCGCCGGTCGCGCGATCCTGTCCGCCCGTCGCCGCAAGGGCCGCAACAGCCTCGCAGTCTGAGGACCGTGGCCTGATGTGCTCCCCTCAACGAACCGTCTGACTACTGCCGAGGACTTTCGGCACGTGGTCCGTCGTGGCCGCCGGAAAGGCGGACTGTTGATGGTCGTACATCTCGTGGTGCCGAATGTCGACAAAGCAACAAATAGTCCGACGAAGGTCGGGTTCGTCGTTGCTAAGTCGGTCGGCCCGGCCGTGACCCGGAATCGTGTGAAGCGACGTCTGCGCCATCTGATGCGGGAGCGGATCACCACGCTCCCCGGCGGAAGCATGCTCGTCGTACGCGCGCTTCCCGAAGCAGCGAATGCGGATTCGCGAGGCCTCGCGGCCGAGCTCGATCGTTGTCTGGACCGGGCATGAAGTACCTCCTGATCGGACTGCTGAAGGCCTACCGGTTCGCGATCAGCCCGTTGTACGGCCAGGTCTGCCGGTACCACCCGACATGTTCGGCGTACGCGCTGGAAGCAGTCACCGTGCACGGAAGCATCAAGGGCAGCTGGCTCGCCGTACGGCGGGTCGCCCGTTGTCACCCCTGGACCGCCGGAGGGTATGACCCGGTCCCGGGTAAGAAGGACACCAGTGACCAGCAGGAGCTGGGCGCTGTGAACACGACTCAAGGAGTCTGAGTGGGTTTCCTCGGCGATATCGGCAGCTTCATCATGACGCCCCTGTACTACGCGGTCTCCGCGGTGCTGGTCGGCTGGCACGAACTGTGGAGTTCGGTCTTCGGTCCCGAGTCCGGTGCCTCGTGGGCACTGTCGATCATCGGGCTGACCGTCGTCATCCGTGCTGCGCTGATCCCGCTGTTCGTGAAGCAGATCAAGTCCAGCCGGAACATGCAGCTGCTGCAGCCCAAGGTCAAGGAGCTGCAGAAGAAGTACGGCCACGATCGTGAGCGTCTGACCCAGGAGACGATGGCGCTCTACAAGGACACTGGGACGAACCCGTTCTCCTCGTGCCTGCCGCTGATCGTGCAGATGCCGATCTTCCTGGCGTTGTTCCGCTTGCTCGACCAGGCCGCGAAGGGCAAGGGCGGCCACGGCGTCCTGAGTGATGAGCGTGCTGACCAGTTGGCCAACGCGAAGCTCTTCGGCGGCGAGATCTCCTCGACGTTCTTGAAGGCGGACAACTCCACGGTCCAGATCATCGCGATCATCCTGGTGCTGGCGATGACCGCGACAACCTTCCTCACCCAGCGTCAGCTAATGAGCAAGAACATGCCGGCGGATGCGCTGACCGGACCGTACGCGCAGCAGCAGAAGATGCTCCTCTACGTCCTGCCCGTGGTCTTCGCGGTCGGCGGTATCGCCTTCCCGATCGGCGTTCTCCTGTACTGGACCACGTCGAACCTCTGGACGATGGGTCAGCAGTTCTACGTGATCCGGAACAACCCGGCACCGAACACCGAGGCCTTCAAGGCCAAGCAGCAGCGCGACGCAGCGAAGGCGGCTGCAAAGGGTCTACCCCCGGCGGAAGGCGACACTCTGGTCGCGGAACCCGAGGAGGAGCGCCGTCCCGCGCAGCGCCAGCAGCCGAAGAAGAAGACGCGTCAGCAGCGCCGTGCCCAGGCACCCAAGAACCCCTCGCCATCTGGCGAAAGCACCGATCAGGGAGAAGAGAATTGAGCGAGACCAGCGAGACCGAGACCGTCACCAACGAGGTTGTCGAGGCAGACGACGTGGTGAGTGACAGCGTTGTGAGTGACGAGGTTGATCTGGACGAGGACAGCTCGGTCGAGATCGATGCTGAGGAGGGTGCACCGCGTCCGACGCGCACCAAGCGCCTCGAACAGGAGGGCGAGATCGCGGCCGACTACCTCGAGGAGCTCCTCGAAATCGCCGACCTGGACGGCGACCTGGATATGGACGTCGAAGGGGACCGGGCGACCATCTCGATCGTCGGGGCGAACCTGCCTCAGCTCTTGGGCGAGAACGGCGAGGTGCTCGAGGCCCTGCAGGAGCTCACCCGTCTCGCGGTCTACCGCGAGACCGGTGAGCGGTCGCGCCTGATGCTGGACGTTTCCGGTCACCGCGCGGCCCGGCGCGTCGCCCTCGAGGAGCAGACCGCCGTGGTCGTCGCCGAAGTCAGGGCGTCCGGTGTGCCGGTGTCGCTGGAGCCAATGTCCCCGTTCGAGCGCAAGGTCGTCCACGACGCCGTGGCCGCTGCCGGTCTCAAGTCGGAGTCCGACGGCGTGGAGCCCCGACGTTACGTGGTCGTTCTCCCAGCGTGATCGACTCTTCGGATGTTTCACGTGAAACACCCTCTGTGCCCGACGTGGCGCAGAGGGTGTTTTCGGATGCGCTTCCGACGGCCGTCGCATACGCGGATCTGTTGGCGACTGAGGGCATCATCCGCGGTCTGATCGGACCGCGGGAGGTTCCGCGCCTCTGGGAGCGGCATCTGCTCAACTGCGCCGTCGTCACCGACGCCGTCGAGGAGGGCGCCTCGGTCTGTGACATCGGCTCCGGCGCCGGCCTTCCCGGGTTGGTGATGGCCATCCGGCGCCCTGATCTCCAGGTCACGCTCGTGGAGCCCTTGCTCAGGCGGACCACTTTCCTCTGCGAGGCTGTTTCCGCGCTAGAGCTGACGAACGTCGTCGTACGCCGGGGACGCGCCGAAGAGCTGCACGGCTCCGATCTGTTCGACGTGGTCACTTCCCGCGCTGTGGCGCCCCTCGATCGCTTGAGTCGTTGGTCTTTGCCGCTGGTCAGGTCTGGCGGGTCGTTCCTGGCCATGAAAGGCTCCTCGGCAGAATCTGAGATCGCCACCGCCGGCAAGGTGATCACCAAGGAGCGCGGTCAGGTTGAGGCCGTGCTCGAACTCGGCTCCGACTTCCTGGTACCCCCGGTGCGGGTTGTCAGGATTCTAAAACGGTGATCTCCGCGCCGTTGCGCAGTGCTTGGACGAGCTGGCGATCCCGTGGTTATCCACCGATCATGACGTCGTGCCGAGCGTGAATATCCACAGAACAGACCTAGTTGTCCACAGGCCCAGCGCCTGTTTCACGTGAAACATCGCCCCAGGAGCAAAGCGTGACCGAGCAGGAACAGATCCCCGACCAAGGGCAGAACGGCACGACCGACCTGCCCGCGATTAGGACGGCGGCGGACCTCGAGGCCACCCCGACCTCGTACAGCGACACCTCGACCCCTTTGGCTCGCGCCATCGAGGCGGAGCTGCGTGCCCGGGAACGGATCAGCTTCAGCGACCCGCTCCCGCGCCCGCCGCGCACCCGCGTCATGGTTGTAGCCAACCAAAAGGGCGGTGTCGGCAAGACCACCTCGACGGTGAATCTGGCAGTCGCCCTGGCTCAGGGTGGACTTCGGGTCCTGGTCGTGGACCTCGATCCTCAAGGCAACGCGTCCACCGCCCTGGCGGTCGAGCACCACCGGGGGATCCCTTCGTCGTACGACATGCTCGTGGACGGACTTCCTCTGGCGGAGGCGGTCCAGGAACACCCGGAGATCCCAGGCCTGTTCGTCGTCCCGGCGACGATCGACCTGGCTGGCGCCGAGATCGAGCTCGTCAGCGTGGTCGCCCGCGAAAGCCGCCTGAAGAAGGCCCTCGCGGCGTACGAGCCGATCGGGAGCGACTCCGAGGACCGACTGGACTACGTGCTGATCGACTGCCCGCCCTCGCTGGGGCTGCTCACGCTGAACGCCCTCGTGGCGGGCGTGGAGATGCTAATCCCGATCCAGGCTGAGTACTACGCACTGGAGGGCCTCGGTCAGCTCATCGAGACCGTCGAGATGGTCAAGGCGCACCTCAACCACGAGCTCTCGATCTCCACCATCCTCATCACCATGTACGACGCCCGCACGAAACTCGCAGCCGGCGTCGCCGAGGAGGTTCGGGAACACTTCACGGACCAGGTGCTGCGCACCGCGATCCCGCGCTCGGTGCGGGTCTCGGAGGCCCCCAGCTACGGGCAGAGCGTCCTGCAATACGATCCTGGCTCGCCGGGAGCGCTGAGCTACACCGAGGCAGCGCGTGAGATGGCAATCAAGGGCAGCGCGAAGGATGGACGGGCATGAGCGAGAAGCGACGCGGACTCGGACGCGGACTGGGGTCACTGATCCCCACACAGCCGGAACCCGGGGAGATCGACGCTGGAACGGGCACGGTGGCCGCCGGGAGCGCCCCCGAGATGGTGGCCGGGGCGTACTTCGCCGAGCTGCCGATCGCCGCGATCACGCCGAACCTGAAGCAGCCTCGACAGGTCTTCGACGAGGAGGCGATGGACGAGCTGGTCCACTCGATCACCGAGGTGGGCCTGCTCCAGCCGATCGTCGTCCGCAGCCTGGGCGACGACCGGTACGAGCTGATCATGGGGGAGCGCCGTTGGCGCGCTAGCGCTGCGGCCGGCCTGGAGAACATCCCGGCGATCGTCCGGCAGACCGACGACGACGCCATGCTCCGGGACGCTCTCCTGGAGAACCTGCACCGCTCCCAACTGAACCCGTTGGAAGAGGCCGCGGCGTACCAGCAGCTGCTCGACGACTTCGGCTGCACCCACGAAGAGCTCTCCACCCGGATCGGCCGGAGCCGGCCGCAGATCAGCAACACGCTTCGGCTGCTCAAGCTCTCCCCGGCAGTCCAGCGACGGGTCGCTGCCGGCGTGCTCTCGGCTGGGCACGCCCGCGCTCTCCTGGGGGTCTCCGACGCCGGTTCCCAGGACCGTCTGGCCGCTCGGGTCGTGGCCGAGGGCATCTCGGTGCGGGGGCTCGAGGAGATCGTCGCTGTGGGGGTCGCTGACGAAGACGGGGAGACCGTCCGCTTCAAGGCGAACCGCCCGACCGCCCCTGGGCTGGCGGAGCTCGACGACCGGCTGTCGGACCGGTTGGACACCCGGGTCAAGGTCACCCTCGGCAAGTCCAAGGGCAAGATCGCGATCGAGTTCGCGTCCTTGGCGGACCTCGAGCGGATCGTCGGGGTCATCGACCCGCGGAACCGTGACGACAGACCGATTTAGAGACTCCCTGATTTAACAATAAGTCGATAAAGCGACTAAGTTACTAACACCCTTATAGATCTTTGATTCGGTATCAATGCAGGTCAGAAGCCTGGCCAGGCCGTGATGCAGCCACTCCTAGTGGGCCCAGCGGAGCGAAACGGTGCACCGCGCTCCTGGACTACTGACCCAGACCCCGAGATGAGACGCTGGCCGGGTCTTCCAGGTCAGCGCCTGTGCGTCTTCGCGCCCGCGGCCTTCGCGGCCTTCCGCTCGGCACGCAGGCGGCGCTCCTCGGCGTACATCGCCGCGGCCTCCTCGGGGGTCGGCGCGGACCCGCCGTACGACGCCGGTAGCCACCACGACCCCGGCGGCTGCTCCTCGGGCGGGTACGACGTGATCAGCCGGTCGAGCATCGCCCGCATCCGGGCTTCGAGGTCCGCGGTCACAGCCGTCGCGTCGTCCGCGGTGGTCGGGTGCAGCGGCTCGCCGACCTCGATGCTGACGGTCTTGTGGCGGCCGAAGTCGCGGGGCCGACCCTTGGTCAGGAACCGCTGGGTGCCCCACAGCACGATCGGGACCAGCGGCACCCCCGCATCCGCGGCGATCCGGACGGCCCCGGTTTTCAACGGCTGGAGCTCGAAGGACTGCGAGATCGTGCCCTCGGGGAAGATGCCGACGATCTCGCCCGCATCCAGGTAGCGCCGTGCGGTGTCGAGGCCCGCCCGCCCGGCGCCCCGGTCGATGGCGATGTGGTGGAACGAGCGCATCACCGGTCCGCCGATGGCGTGGTCGAAGATCTCCTTCTTCGCCATGAAACGGGTCAGCCGGCCGCGCTCGACAGCCGGGTACCCCGCCATGATGTAGTCGACGAAGGACAGATGGTTCACCGCCAGCAGCGCTGGGCCCTCGGAAGGAATGTGCTCCATCCCGGTCATCCGGATGTCGACCGCGCCGACCTTGAACCAGGTCTTGGCCGCGGCGACCACCACGGGGTACACGAAGTCACGCATAGGCCGTCCTCAAACGCCGGGGGAGTGTCGAGCCGATCGTTTCACGCGCACGCTACCTCTGGCGCGCCTGGTCACGCGATATTGGGGCGCGCCGGGGGCTGCCGCTCTGCGAGACTGGCCCCATGCGCCGCATCGTCCAGAGCCGAAAGCTCCAGCATGTCCGGTACGACGTCCGCGGTCCGATCCTGGTCGAGGCACAGCGCCTGGAGGCCGAGGGCCACAAGATCCTCAAGCTCAACATCGGCAACCCGGCGCCGTTCGGGTTCGAGGCCCCCGAGGCGATCGTCGCGGACATGATCCACAACCTCCCCGAGTCCCAGGGCTACAGCGACTCCCGCGGGATCTACTCGGCACGGACGGCCGTGGCGCAGTACTACCAAGGCCGCGGCCTCACCGACACCCAGGTCGAGGACGTGTACATCGGCAACGGCGTCTCCGAGCTCATCTCGCTGGTGCTACAGGCGTTCCTCGACGACGGCAACGAGATCCTGATCCCGGCGCCGGACTACCCGCTCTGGACCGGCGCGGTGACCCTCGGCGGCGGCGTCCCGGTGCACTACAAGTGCGACGAGGAGAACGGCTGGAACCCGGACCTCGAGGACATCGAGTCCAAGATCACCGAGAACACCCACGCGCTGGTGATCATCAACCCGAACAACCCGACCGGGGCGGTCTACAGCGAGGAGACGGTGCGCGGTCTGGTCGACATCGCCCGCCGGCACCAGCTGGTGATCTTCAGCGACGAGATCTACGAGAAGATCCTGTTCGACGACGCGGTGCACCACCACACCGCGACCTTCGCCGCCGACGACGTCCTCTGCCTCACCTTCAGCGGCCTCTCCAAGGCTTACCGGGTCTGCGGCTACCGGGCCGGCTGGGTGATGGTGTCGGGCCCCAAGCACATGGCCGAGGACTTCCTCGAGGGCCTGACCCTGCTGGCGAACATGCGGATGTGCTCGAACGTCCCTGCCCAGCACGCGATCCAGACCGCCCTCGGCGGCTACCAGTCGATCATCGAGTACATCGCGCCCGGCGGCCGGTTCTACGAGCAGAGCAAGCTCGCCGCCCGGCTGCTCAACGAGATCGACGGCGTCACCTGCGTCGAACCGCAAGGTGCGCTGTACTGCTTCCCCAAGCTCGACACCGAGGTGTTCGGGATCATCGACGACGAGAAGTTCGTCATCGACCTGCTCCGGGCGAAGAAGATCCTGGTCACCCACGGCACCGGCTTCAACTGGTTCGAACCGGACCACTTCCGCCTGGTGACACTCCCCGACGTCGACACCCTCACCGAGGCGATCGGTCGGATCAGCGACTTCCTGGACACACTGCGCACCTGACGCCGCACCCCGGGCGCCGCACCCCGGGCGCCGCCGGTCGCTGACAGCGCTCCGGAGCCGACCTACGCTGGACCCATGGTGCGCAAGGTCGACCGACTGACGCTCGACAACCTGGTCCGGCTGCCGGGTCACTGCGCGTCCTGCACCTTCTGGGAGTTCGACCCGGTACGCCGGGACCAGATCCGGGGCCACGAGGCCGAGGAGAAGGCCTCCTGGCTCTCCTCGATGCTGCGCGAGTGGGGCTCCGTCGGCCGGGTGCTGGAGATCGACGACGAACCGGTCGGCCACCTCATCTGGGCACCGGCGCTGCACCTGCCCGGCGGCGACGGTTTCGCCACCGCACCGGTGAGCACCGATGCGGTCCTCTTGGGCAGCGCCTATGTCGATCCGGCGTACCGGGGTCAGGGCCTCGGGCGGATCCTGGTGCAGTCGATGGCCAAGGACGTGATCCAGCACGGAGGCATCGGCGCCGTCGAGGCCTTCGGGACGCATCGTCCGCAGGAGCAGGAGTGCGTGCTGCCGGTCGACTTCCTGCTCGCCGTGGGCTTCAAGACTCACCGGCCCCACCCGAGGTACCCGCGGATGCGGATGGATTTGCGCACCACCGTGCGGTGGAAGGAGGAGTTCGAGGCGGCCGCGGAGAGGATCCTGGGCGTGGTCACCCGTCCGGTCCGCCAGCCTGCGCCCGGCCCGATGCCGCGCGCGCTGTCACGACCGGACCTCAGCCCCCGTCGGCCCCCAACGCCGAGCGGAGCTCGCTGAGGCGGAGGATGCCGGTGTGCGCGTCGGACTCCGGGCTGAGGTAGAACCGCTGCACCGCGACCACCACGGCCTCGGCGAGCACGTCGCGGAACCCGGGATTGGCCAGCCGGCGGGCGTCCCCGGGGTTGGAGATGTACCCGGCGTCGAGCTGCACCGCCGGCATCCGGGTCCGGCGCAGGAACTCCCAGGCCTTCGCGTGGCAGCGCAGGTCGATCAGGTCGGTGCGCGCCACGATCTCGCGCTGGACCAGGCTCGCGAACCGTTCGCCGGTCGAGGAGCGGGTGTTGTGCTTCTCGGAGCCGAAAAAGTACGTCGCGACGCCGCAGGCGTCCGGGTTCGCCGACGCGTCCACGGCCAACGAGATGCACAGGTGCGCGTTGGCGCGGTTGGCGAAGGTTGCCCGTTCGACGTCCTCCACGTGCGGAACGGTTGCCGCGGCGCGGTGCCGACCGGACCGGGAGGCGGTCAGGAACGCCTGGACGCCGGTGGCCACCAGACGTCCCTCGATCCGGGCGGCCAGGTCGTGCACGATCTCGGCGGCAGCGTCGGCGTACTCCGGCGGGAGGTGGTGGCCGGGGGAGGGGTCGATGACCACGATCTTCCCGCCGAGCTGCGGGCCGGCGTCGCGGATCCGCTCCTGAGCGCGCATCGCGTTCGGGGCACCGCCGCTCACCATCGGCGCCAGCTGGGCGAGCATCTTGAGCGTGAACGGGCCGCAGGTGCCATCCGCCGGAATGCCGACATTGCGCTGGAAGTCGCGCAGGCCGGCTTCGGTCTCCGGGCCGAAGTACCCGTCCACGCGGCCGACCTTGAAGCCGAGCTCGAGCAGCCGGCGCTGGAGGGCGAAGACGTCGTCGCCGGCCATCAGGTTGCCGGGCAGGTGGGTGAGGATCCGGTCGCCGAGGTTCCACCGGGCCTCGTCCAGGCGGCGGAAGGTTGCCACGCCGACGACGCCGTCGACGCGCAGACCGCGCTGCTGCTGGAACGCCCGGACCGCGAGCTCGACGCGGTCGTCGTACGACGTCGGGAGCGGCTCCTGGTCGAGGAGCCCGACTTGGGAGAGGAGCCCGACGATCTGCGTGACGGCGGGACCGGAGTCGCCGCTTCGGAAGATCGTGTTCACGCAGCTCCCCATTCGTGTCGCGTAGCGTCGAGCCTTCCCGAGCGGCCGTCGCAGGTCAACTGAAGCACAGTCAACGTAAAAGCCGGCGCGTCCGAAACCAAGGATTCCGGACGCGCAGGGTCGTTCGTCGATCGGGTTTTAGCCGATGATGTCGGCGAGCTCGCGCAGGAGCGCGGCCTTCGGCTTGGCGCCGACGATCTGCTTCACGACCTCGCCGTTCTGGTACACGTTGAGGGTCGGGATGCCGGTCACCCGGTACTGCGCGGGGGTGATCGGGTTCTCGTCGACGTTCATCTTCACCAGGCGCAGCTTGTCGCCGTGCTCCTTGGCGATCTCGTCGAGGATCGGGGAGACCTGGCGGCACGGCCCGCACCACTCGGCCCAGAAGTCGACCAGAACGGGGGTTGCGGACTTCAGCACCTCGGCCTCGAAGTCGGCGTCGGTGACGGCCTGAAGGTTGGCCATGGGGTTGCTCCTTGGTTGTCGGACGGGGCTTGTGGATCATTCAACACGGGGCCGGGGACGTTTCTTCCCCGGCCCGCGGTGCCGGGATCAGACTCCGGCGGTCACGGCCGTCGCGGCGGCGTGGTCCAGGTCGGCCAGGTAGCGCTCGGCGTCGAGGGCAGCCGCGCACCCGCTGCCGGCTGCGGTGATCGCCTGCCGGTAGATGTGGTCGACCAGGTCACCGCAGGCGAACACGCCAGCCAGGTTGGTCCGGGTGCTGCGCCCTTCGGCCAGCACGTAGCCCTCGTCGTCCAGGTCCACCTGTCCGGGGAGCAGCTCCGAGCGCGGGTCGTGGCCGATCGCGATGAACAGGCCGGTCGCGTCGAGCTCGCGGGTCTCGCCGGTGACCGTGTCCTTCAGGGTCACCCCGGTGAGTTTGTCGTCGCCGTGGATCGCCTCGACCGCCGAGTTCCAGGCGATCTCGATCTTCGGGTCGGCGAACGCGCGCTCGGCCATGATCTTGCTGGCCCGGAGCTCGTCACGGCGCACGATCAGGGTCACCTTGGAGCCGAAGCGGGAGAGGAAGGTGGCTTCCTCGACGGCGGAGTCACCGCCGCCGACGACGGCGATGTGCTGCTCGCGGAAGAAGAAGCCGTCGCAGGTCGCGCACCAGCTGACGCCGTGGCCCGAGAGGCGGTCCTCGTCCGGGTTGCCGAGCTTCTTGTAGCCCGAGCCCATCGCCAGGATGACCGCGCGGGCCGTGAAGGTGCCTTCCTCGGTCTTGACGACCTTCACGTCACCGGTCAGGTCGACCTCGATGACGTCGTCGGTGACCAGCTCGGCACCGAACCGCTCCGCCTGGGCCCGCATCTCGTCCATCAGGGCGGGGCCCTGGATGCCGTCGCGGAAGCCGGGGAAGTTCTCGACCTCGGTGGTGTTCATCAGGGCGCCGCCAGCGGTCACCGCACCCTCGAAGACCAGCGGTTCCAGGTTGGCACGGGCGGCGTACACGGCCGCGGTGTAACCGGCCGGGCCGGAGCCGATGATGATGACGTTGCGGGTCTCGCCTGCGTTCGACATGGGTTTGCCTGCTCTGTAGTGGGTCCGGTGCCAGAACAGATCCTAGGCATGCTCCATTCCCGGTGGGAGAGCCGTGCTCAGGCCTGGACGCGTGCCGAGGCGAGCATCGTCCGGCCGTCGCACGACCAGGCCTCGTAGAGCTGCGTCCCGTCGGTCACCGGATAGACCGCGAGCGCGGCCGGCTGGCCGTCGTACAGGATCGGCACCAGCGTGGCACCTAGGCCCACCGGGCCGGGGCAGGCGGCTTTCGCGGCGAAGTAGCCGGTCTGGGGATCGGCGGTGGAGGCTCCGCTCTGTCCTGAGGTGAGGCCTCCGGAAGACGACTCCGCCTTCTTTGTCGGAGTCGGGGTCGCGGGCGTTCGGGGGCTGTTCGCGGTGCCCTCGTCCTCATCGGCCGTCGAGTCGAGCCCGGAACCCCACGACAGCGCCAGGTCCCGACCGCTGAACGCGGCGGCCTCTCGGGCGAAGCCGGTGGTGGTGAACCGCGGCACGGCCTGGGTGTTGGAGAGCCGCTCGGTCAGCTCGGCGAGCCGGTCGGGCCCGTTGAGGTCCTGGTCCCGGGGGGCTTCGGCTTCCGGCGCTGCCGGGCCGAAACCGTCGGCAATGGCCGGCGCGTCGGCGCTCTCGGCGGCGTCCTGGCTGCTGAGCACCTGCGACAGCCCGACCCCGCCGGCGCCGACGACGATCACCGCCGCGGCCGCGGCGAGCAGGCGGCTGCCGACCCGCGACCGCCGGCGCAGCGGTACGACGACGGAAGGGGCCTCGTCAGAAGCGGTCCCCGCACGCCGGTCGGCGCTCAACGACACCAGCGTCGCGTCCAGGCGCGCGGCGACGTCGGCCGGGACCGGGGCGGTAACCCGGACGCCGGCGAGCAGGGCACGCAGCTCGTCGTAAGCGGGGTCGTCGAAGCCGGGTTCGTGCTCCGGATTCTCCTGGTCGTTCATCGTGCACCTCCTCCCGCGCTTGCGCCGGTGTCGTCGGCGTTACCTGGATCTGACGTCGGCCGGGCCGTTGCGGTTCCGGTGACTCCGGTCTCCTTCAGCAGGACCAGCAGCCGATGTCGCCCGCGGGCGCAGCGGCTCTTCACCGTTCCGACCGGGCACCCGAGAATCCGGGCGGCCTCCTCGACCGGGTACCCCTCCATGTCGACCAGGACCAAGGCCGCCCGCTGATCGGGGGGCAGCGTCGCCAGGGCGGCCCGGACGGCGAGCCGCTGATCGGACCGGATGACGGCCTCCTCCGGGTCGTGCGCCGGGTCCGCGGAACCGAGGACCGCACCGCGACCGGCGTACTCCTCCAGGTCGTCGGGAAGGGGTTGCGCGGCGCGGACCTTGTTGCGGCGCAGCCGGTCCAGGCTGGCGTTCACCACGATCCGGTGCAGCCAGGTCGTCACCTGGGCGTCGCCGCGGAACGCTCCGGCGCGTTTGAACGCCGAGATCAGCGCTTCTTGGAGGGCGTCGGCCGCGTCCTCGGGGTTCCCGGTGGTGCGCAGCGCCACCGCCCAGAGGCGGTCACGGTGCCGGGTGAAGAGCACCCCGAAGGCATCGGGGTCGCCGTCGCCGTGCGCCCGGATCAGGTCGTGGTCGGAGAGGTCGTCGAGCCGGCCCGGGGGTGACCCGTTCACGACCGGACCGTGATCTCCGCGATCTGACCCTGGAACCCGCGCTCGACGGCGGGGAGCCTGGTCAGCCAGACGATGACGTACCGGGTCGTGGTGGCGGGCTCGACGCGGAAGAGCGCTGTGGGTCCCTCCGCGGTCAGGGCGCCGAGCCGGTCGGCGTCCGCGAGCTCGGCCGGGGCGTCGTCGAGGCCGGCCGGGGTCGCGAAGAACTCCATCTCGGTCGGCGCCCCGACGAGCTGGACCTCGATGGAACCGATCTCCTGCTGGGACCCGAGGTCCAGGACCAGACCGACACCGCTCTTGATCCCGCCGAGCGGAGCCT
Organism: Marmoricola sp.; assembly: GCA_046598425.1. Taxonomy (GTDB): domain Bacteria; phylum Actinomycetota; class Actinomycetes; order Propionibacteriales; family Nocardioidaceae; genus Marmoricola. Next base: position 21,432 of record JBKJIN010000005.1, read on the forward strand.
GGGTGTAGACACTGGTCTTCCAGGCGGTGGCCGACTTGCCGTCGATTGCCCTCGGCACCTGCTCGGGGTTTTCTTCGGGCGGATCGCCTTCCGGGTCGAAGTCCCCGGCCTGGACGACTGCGATCGGCGCTCCGGTCACCGGTGTGGGCGGGGTGGTTGTCGGGCTGGATGAGGTCCGGGGCACCGGCTCCTGCTCGGCGCCCTGCTGGTCCTGGTAGAGCAGGTAGCCGCCGACGGTGACTGCTGCGAGCAGGACGAGCACGAGCAGGACCTGCGGCCAGATCCGGCGCCGGGGCTCGTCGGCGTACGCCGGGCCGGACGGCTCGTCGTCGGCGAACGGCCAGGAACCGGAGGCCGGATCGGTGCCGTTGCCCGAAACGGGTGCGCCGGGCGGTACCCGGCGCGCCACCTCGGCGAACAGCGGCCGAGCGGCCGGCGCCTCGAACGCCGGCGGCGGCGCGGACGGCTCCCACTCCTCGGGCTCGATCAGCTCGATCCCCGAGGGGGAGAACGGCGAGGGCGCGGCCATCGTCGCTTCGGGGTCGACCGTCGGGTCCGGAGCCGGTTCGGCGACCGGTTCGGCGACCGGTTCGGCGACCGGTTCAGTGACCGGTTCAGCGACCGGCTCAGCGACCGGTTCGGCGACCGGTTCAGCGACCGGCACAGGAGTGACCACCGGGACGACGGGCGCCGCCGGCAGGTCCGCGGAGGTGTCCTCAGGCGGGACCGGCGCCTCCGGGTCGTCGTGCATGCTCGGCACGTCGACCGGGGCGGCGGCCGCCGGGTCGCCGACGTAGTCGCTGAGCGCGGCGACGATGTCGTGCGCCGTCTCCACCGGGAGGACGTGCCGGGACGCTTCCTTGTGCAGCACCCGGTCGCAGATTGCGTCCAGGGTCCGCGGGACGCCGGCACGGACCTGGCGGGGTCGAAGCGGGCGGTTCCCCTCCCGCGGTGCCGGTGCCAGCGCGGACGGCGCGACCCCGGGCCAGCGCACCGTCAGGGCGGCGTACAGGATGCCGGCGAGGTCGATGACGTCGGCCTCGCGTTCGCTGATCACCCCGTACGGGGCCGCCACGGTCGCGGAGGCGGTCGGGGAGGTCCGCTCGAAGGCGGCGTTGACGACGAACCCGATGATCTTGACCGCACCGGAGTCGGTGACCAGGACGGCTTCCGGGTTCAACCGACCGTGGTGGAGACCCTGGGCGTGCGCGGCGGCGATCGCCTCGGCGACCTCGCGGGTCAACCAGGCGGCCCGCATCGGCGGCAGCGGACCTTGGGCGAGCATCACGTCGAGCGAGGTGCCCTCACCCCACTCGTTGATCACCCAGGTGATCCCGTCGACGTCGTCGCAGTCCAGGACGCGGAGGAAGTGCGGGTCGGTGACGCGGGCCGAGGTTCGGGCTGCTTCGAGGACGACGGGGGCGCGCGGGTCGGTGCTGGCCACCACGTGCACCGCGACGTTGCGCGCCAACACCGTGTCGGTGGCGCGCCAGAACCGGGCGCCGCCGTGCTCGGAGAGCAGCACCTCGAGGCGGTACCGCCCGTCGAGCATCGAACCCGGGCTCATGGCCAGTGGGAGCTGGTCGCTCATGACTGCTCAAGCCCTCCTTGCCCTCGTCGACCGGGCCATCGTACGGGCGGCGTCACCGTGAGCGTCGCAAACGCGAGGTGACCAGGGAGGTCACCTCGGTGACCTCGGAGAGGCGGAAGAGCCGTGCGAGCAGCAGGTAGCTGCCGAGGCCGCCGCCGGCGACGAGGGCGAGGCGGAGCAGGGTGGTGATGGTGTCGTCCCCGGTCACGGTCTCGTCCAGACCGAGCCGGATCGACCATGCGATCCCGATCGAGAGCCCGACCACGATCACCATCCGGACCGCGAACCGGAGCAGGTCGCGGCCACCGAGGCCGCCGACGATTCCGGAGAGCTGGCGGTAGGAGAGCGCGGCCCCGAGCGCGTAGGCGGCGGCGTACGCCACCACGAGCCGGGGGGCGGTCTCGGCGGGATCGATGTCCCGGGTCAAGGCGATCGCGGCACCGATGTTCACCGCCGCGATCGCGCACTGGTTCCAGAAGACCTGGCGGGTCCGCTCCAGGGCGTAGAAGCCGCGCAGGACCAGGTAGTGCGTGGTGAAGAACAGGATCCCGATGGCGAAGAGCGAGACCGAGGGCACGAAGTCGGACGCCGTGTCCTCGGCCGAGCCGTAGCTCCACACCAGATCGACCAGGTCGGGAGCGAGCACCGGGACCAGCGCCAGCACCGGCAGCACCAGAGCGTATGTCGACCGGATCGTCGAGGTGACCGAGGCGCCGAGGGCGCGCAGGTCGCCGTCGTGCGCGTACGCCGAGAGCCGGGGCAGCACCGCGGTCGCCAGCGAGACGGTGATGATCGAGTGCGGGACCAGCACGAGCAGGAACGCGTTGGAGTAGATCGTGTAGCCGGTGCCGTCGGTCCCGGCCGCGGTTCCGCCGGACGCCAGCCGGACCACGACCGTGTAGGCGACCTGGTTGACGATTACGAAGAGGACCGTCCAGATGCTTAGCCGCAGCGTCCTGCCCAGCCCGGTGTGCCGGAAGTCGAAGCGCGGCCGGAACCGGAAGCCGGACTTGCGCAGGTACGGGATCAGCAGCAGGAACTGGATCGCGATGCCGAACGTCGACCCGATGCCGAGCAGGGCCTCGGCCCCGGATGAGTACGGTCCGGACTGCTCGGCCACGGACGCGGTCCCGATGGTCACCAGGTAGGAGGCCACCACGACCACCGAGATCACGTTGTTGGCGATCGGCATCCACATCATCGGCCCGAAGCTCCCGCGGGCGTTGAGCACCTGGCCGACCAGGACGAACATCCCGTAGAAGAAGACGTGCGGTAGGCAGTACCGGGCGAAGTCGCTCATCGCCTCGCGCTCCGCGGCGTACTCGGTCGTGAAGTACAGCGGGTTCACCAGCACCCGCATCACCAGCGGAGCGGCGATCACCAGGACCACGGTGACGACCGCGAGGAAGAGCGCGCCGAGGGTGATCACCCGGTTCGTGTAGGCCTCGCCACCGTCCGGGTCGTTCTTGATCGACCGGACCAGTTGCGGCACCAGGACCGCGTTGAAGACTCCACCGGCCAGCAGGATGTAGAGCATGTTCGGCACGGTGTTGGCGATGTTGAAGATGTCGGCGTGCAGCCCGGTCCCGAGCGCCGCGGCGAGCAGCGCCGCCCGGACGAAGCCGGAGAGCCGGGACACGATGGTGCCGGCGGCCATCAGGGCGCTGGAGCGCATCACCGTCGGCTGCTGCGGCTCCTCTGGCTGCTCGTCCGGTACATCGGGGATAGTCATCGGGACTCCCTCATCCGCGCCGCCAGCGGTGCTCGCGCAAGCCGCGCCGGATCCGTCGACCGATCATCACGACGAGCAGTAGCGCCCCGGCGCCGAGGATCGCCCAGACCAGGTTGCCGACCTGGCTGGTCCGGAGGCTGAAGACCAGCGGCTTGCCGACCTCGGTGCCTACCGCGGTGACGGCGCTCAGGACAACCTGGTTGACGCCGACGCCGGACGCCTTCGCCTTCAGGCGCAGCACCGTCCGCTGCCCGGGCGCCATCTCGAACGGCTCCGTTGACTCGATCTCGACGCCGGACGCGGCGGTCCGGGCCTCGACGCCGACGGTGACCGGCTGGTCGAGACCGTTGACCACCGTGACGGCCAGGGTCCCCGAGCCGCCCGAGAGGGTGACGAAGTCGGTACCGACCACCTCGACCTGCCCGAGGCGCGAGAGCGTCTTCGCGTCGGTCGCGAGGACCTGACCGCGAGCCCGGGCACGGTCGCCGCGGGCATGGATCGAGACCGCGGTGACGGCGATCCCGGCGAGGTCGTGCGCGACGTCGTTTTCCGACCGGATCAGCTCGACCAGCGAATCCTTGGTCTGGAGGAGCGACCGGGTCGCGTCGACGTTGACTTGCGGCACCTCCTGGGAGAGCTGGGCGGGCGGGTAGTCCAGCGCAGGCTGGAAGGTGGGGGTCCCCGGCTCCGGCCGGCGCAGCGGCACCAGGTCCAGCCAGGGCTGGTCGAGACCGGCGAAGAAGTCGGCGAGCTGCCAACCCGGGCCCGGGTCCCAGTCGTCGGGGAGGACGACGACGAGCGGGCTGGAGACCCGGCCGAGCCGCAGGGCGGCGTCGGAGACGATCCGCTGGCGCAGCGAGAGGGCGTCCAACGGCTCACTGGGACCGGGACCGCCGGCGGCGGCCTGCTCGTCGGTGAAGACCAGGTCCTGGCCGTCGGTGGTCTTCCACTGGGTCCGCGCCCGGGGGGCCCCGTGGTCGGAGACGAGAACGAGCGGTTCGGTACCGACCTGCGGCAGCAGCGCGTCGTCCAGCCAGCCGTCCGGCGGTGCTACGACGGGCGCCGCAACGATCTCGAGTCGCTCGAAGGTCTGGGCGGAGAGCGTCCCGGCGAGCTCGAGCAGGCTCGGCGCCCGGCGGGCGAGGGCGTTCACGTCTGGGTCGGCGTACGGGAGGCGCAGGACGGTGTGCCGGCGGGCGGCGGCGAGGACCTGTTGCACCCAGGCCTCGGCGTTGGCCCGGTCGGTCGGCTCGAGCCGGTTAGCCGTGCGCGAGGCCGGCGTCGGTGTCGGGTTCGGTTCGGCCGGTTCGCCGTCACCGAGGGAGAGCGGCGGGTTGTTGACGCTCAGGTCGGCGACGGCCTCGAGTACGGCGGGGTCGACCAGCATCGTCATGGCCTGGTTGCCCGCGGTGCCGAGGAAGCCCCCAAGCCGGCCCAAGCGCCCGGTGAGGGTGAGGCCGTCGGACCAGCCGGTGGTGCCGAGCACCCGTCCGGACGGGTCGCGTCGTACTCGCTCACGCACCGGTACGACGACCGCGATGGAGGTCGTCTTGGCCTGGCGGACCAGCGGGATGAAGGTCCGGGCGCGGCCGTCGGCGATGTCGTCGCGTCCGGTCGTGTTCTGTCCCAGGGCGTGGATGCCGATCCAATAGACGCCCTCCGCACCGGTGATCTCGGCGCCGAGTTGCTCGACCGGGATCGAGATCCGGAAGGCCCGGGACATCCCGGGGGCGAGGTCCCCGATCGGTTCGAACTGACCGGCCTCCACCAGCCGGGTGCCGACCTCGGTCGACAACGGGGTCAGTGCCGCAGCGGCGAGCTCGGCACGGCTGGTCATCGGGCTCGCGCTGATGAACGGGTGGACGTTGACCGCGATCCAGGTCTCGTCGGAGTCGTTGGTAACCGTCCCGGCAAGGGTCAGGTCGCCGGTCTCCGGGATCGCCGCCGGCACCAGGCGGTTCAGGTCTACGGTCAGCGGCGCGGCTGGTTCGTCCTCCTCGGCGGCGTTCACCGGCCCGGGGCTGAGCACCGGGAGCAGCACCGCCACCAGCGCTGTAGCGAGCAGCGGCCGGAGTCGCCCCAGCCGGGACCGGGATCCGGGCTCGCTGCAGGGACGACTCACACCCGCGATGCTAACGAGTCCGGCGGGTGCTCCCGACGCGCGACCTGCGGGTGCCGGACGCGGCTGTTCGGATGCGGGGCCGAGCACCAGGCGCCGATAGAGTGACCTCCTGTGTCCCCTGCACCCCCTTCCGTCCCGACTTCCGGGCCCCTGAACATGTCGCAGGTGCAGGCCCGCGCCGTCGCCGAGCTGCTGCGGATCGCGCCCGTTATCGATGAGCTCGGCGCCCGCTTTGCCGGTGCCGGGGAGCAGATCGCCCTGGTCGGCGGCCCGGTCCGGGACGCGATGCTGGGGCGGCTCCAGAACGACCTCGACTTCACCACCTCCGCCCGGCCCGAGGTCACCGAACGGCTGCTGAAGGGGTGGGCCGACGCGATCTGGGACATCGGCCGCGATTTCGGGACCATCGGTTGCCGCCGCGGCGAGTGGCAGATCGAGATCACGACGTACCGCTCGGAGAAGTACGACGCCGAGAGCCGCAAGCCGGAGGTCGCGTACGGCGACACCCTCGTCGGCGACCTGGGTAGGCGCGACTTCACCGTCAACGCGATGGCGGTCTCGCTGCCCGGGAAGGACGTCGAGGACCCGTACGGCGGCATCGTCGACCTGGCCCACCAGGTGCTCCGCACGCCGGGCCGCCCGGAAGATTCCTTCAGCGACGACCCGCTGCGGATGATGCGCGCCGCCCGGTTCGCCTCCCAGCTCGGTTTCACCGTCGCGCCGGAGGTCCGCGCTGCGATGACCGCGATGGCAGAGCGGATCACGATCGTCTCCGCTGAGCGGGTCCGTGACGAGCTGGTGAAGCTGATCTGTTCGCCGCGTCCGCGCGAGGGCTTGCTGCTCCTGGTGGAGACCGGTCTTGCCGAGCACGTGCTCCCCGAGCTGCCGGCGCTGGCCCTGGAGCGCGACGAGCACCACCGGCACAAGGATGTCTACGAGCACACCCTGACGGTGCTCGAACAGTCGATCGACCTGGAGGACCGGCTGCCCGGGGGCGGCCCCGACTTCGTGGCGCGGTTCGCGGCGCTGATGCACGACGTCGGCAAGCCGCGGACCCGGAAGTTCGCCGGCGACGGGACCGTCACCTTCCACCACCACGACGTGGTCGGCGCCAAGATCACCAAGAAGCGGATGCAGGCGCTGAAGTTCAGCAACGACGAGATCAACGACGTCGCCACCCTGGTCGAGCTGCACCTGCGGTTCCACGGGTACGGCGATGGGCAGTGGACCGACTCCGCGGTCCGGCGCTACGTCCGCGACGCCGGGCCGCTGCTGGAGCGGCTGCACATCCTGACCCGGGCCGACTGCACCACCCGCAACCAGCGCAAGGCCGACCGGCTCCGTCGTACCTACGACGAGCTGGAGGAACGGATCGCCCGGCTCTCGGAGCAGGAGGAGCTGGCCTCGATCCGGCCCGACCTGGACGGCAACCAGATCATGGAGATCCTCGGGATCGGCGCCGGCCGCGAGGTCGGGGCGGCGTACCGGTTCCTGCTGGAGCTGCGTCTGGACAACGGCCCGATGTCGTACGACGACGCGAAGGCCGCGCTGCTTGCCTGGGCGGCGGACCAGAACCAGGCGTGACCGCAGTCACACCGACCTGCGACTATTCCTCGGTAGCATCACCGGAACTTCCCCACGGACCAGGAGTCCCGCATGCCGCTCACCGACGTCGCCCCGCTCTCCGCCTCGATCGAGATCGCCGCGCCGCCCGCGGAGGTCTGGGCCCAGGTCTCCGATCTGCGCAACATGGCGAAGTGGAGCCCACAGACCGCCAAGTCGTTCCTGCGCGGGGAGAACGGCCTCGGGGCGAGGCTCGTCAACGTGAATCGCCTAGGCCCGCTGGTCTGGCCGACCCGCTCCAAGGTGGTTCGGTACGAGGAGAACACCGAGATCTCCTGGCGGGTGAAGGACAACTACACGATCTGGAGCCTGAAGCTCACCCCGAACGCCGACGGCGGCACCACCCTGACCTCGACCCGCGAGGCCCCCGACGGCATCTCCGACATCTCGGTGGGTCTCACCAAGGTCGCCTTCGGCGGCGTCCCGAAGTTCAGCGACCGGCTCCAGTCGGACATGGGCGTGACCTTGGCCAAGATCAAGGCGAGCGTCGAGAACTAGTCCGCAGTAGCCTGCGCGGATGACCCGCGAACCCCTGCTCCACCAGCGTTGGCCCGGACTCTCGTTGGGCCACGTCGCGTTGGGCACGGCGCCGACGCCGGTTCGGCGCCTGGAGGGTCTGGTCGACGGGGTCGATCTCTGGCTGAAGGACGAGAGCGTCTTCGGCGACGGAGCCTGGGGCGGCAACAAGGTCCGTAAGCTCGAGTGGATCCTGCCCGAGGCGCAGCGTCGCCGGGTCCGCACCCTGTTCACCGTCGGCGGGATCGGCACCCACTGGGGCCTGGCTTGCGCGCTCTACGGCCGCGAGCACGGGTTCCGCACCGTGCTCGGCCTGGTCGATCAGCCGGTCGACGACCACGTCCGCCAGCAGCTGGCCCGGCTGGAGGCTTCCGGAGCCAGCCTGCACCGGTACTCCTCGGTGCGCGGACTGAAGCTGGCCGCGCCGTGGTTGATCGTGAGCAACGTCCGCGGCGGTCGGCTCCCCTGGTACCTGCCCGCCGGTGGGTCGAACCCGGTCGGCACGCTCGGCTACGTCGAGACCGCGCTGGAGATCGCGGCCCAGGTCGTGGCCGGGGAGCTGCCGGAGCCGGCGACCGTCGTCGCGCCGATCGGCTCCGGCGGGACCGCCGCCGGCCTGGCCCTCGGCTTCCGGATCGCAGGTCTAAGAACGCGGGTCTTCGGGGCGGTCGTCAACGACGCCTTCCCGCTGGACGCCCCGGTGATCGCCCGCCTCGCCAACGACACCGGCGACTTGCTCGGCTCCCGGGGAGCCATCGACGTCCCGACCATCACGGCCGCGGACCTGACGACCGCCGACGACTGGTTGGGCACGACGTACGGCGACCCGACGCCGGCCTCGAACGAGATGGTCGGCCGTGCCCGGGAGGTCGGCATGGAACTGGAGCCGGTGTACACCGGCAAGGCGCTCGCCGCGATCCGCGACCTGGGGGCGGCGCTGCCGGGACCCGTCCTCTGGCTCAACACCCACGGGCCGCGCTAGGGGGTCGTGGGCACCTGCTCGCGGTAGCGGAGCGCCTGCGCGGCCAGCACCACCGGGACAGCGAGGTACAGGCCGATCCCGCAGGCCACGGCGCCGGCGAGCATCAGCAGCACCGACCGCACCGCGAACCCGAGCTCGCTGGTGAAGCGTCCCGCGGCCAGCTGGACGCTCGCGACGACGGCTTCGAACGGGTTCAGGTCCTGGTCGACCACGAAGAGCAGTGCGTAACGGGTCAGGAACATCAGCACGATCCCGGGCACCACCAGGAAGACCGTCGCCACGGTCAGCGCGGTGGCGAGGAGCAGGGCTGTGGGCAGCACGGTCCGGAGCCGCCACCCGGCGTACGGACCGCGGACCGGTACGTCGTCCAGGACGTCGAGGACGGCCCGGTTGATCCCGGCCACCACCACGTGCGCGAGCAGGAAAAGCACGAAGAGGCCGACTAGGACGCCGAGCTGCCCCCGGGCGTCGGAGGGCAGGCACTCGGCGTACAGGACGATGCCGAGGTAGTCCCGCACGCACGTCGAGGTGCCGGCGACCTCGGTGCTGATCAGGTGCTGGAGCAGGACGTGCGCGACGATCGCAGGAAGGCTGATCGCCAGGGTCGCGACCAGGACTCGGTCCGGCGACCCGGCCACCAACCGCCAGCCCGCCCGCAGGGTGGCGCCTCGGGTCAGGGCGGGGCCGGGAACAGTCACGCCCGGCATCCTAGGTGGGATGCCGGGCGTGACCGGGGCACTGCCGGATCTGGTCGTCGTCTACGCCTTGGGTGCGGTGATCACAGCGTGGTTTAGGACCTTGTCGGTGAAGGTCTGCTTCTTCTCGTCCCAGAGCGGCCAGACGTAGCCGATGTAGCAGGGGAGCGCATCGATGATGTGCACGAATCCGCGAGCGATCGCCATGCCGGTGCCGACCGGTTGGCCGGTCTGCTCGCCGATCAGCTTGATCCCGACGTACCCCTTGCCAAGGGTGTAGCCGGTGGTGCCTTGCTGGATGCCGTAGTTGTAGACCCACCAACCGATGATCGCCGCGGTTGCGGCGAGCGCCACCAGGACGTCGATGACCCCCGGCATGATCGCGAACAGGATCTGTTCGACGATCACGATGGCGATGATCGGGGCGGCATCGATCAGCGTCGCCAGGACTCGTTGGAGCCACTCGGCGGGAGCCCCGGACGGTGGCGTGCTGGGCACCGGGGCGCCGTACCCACCCGGCGGCGGCGGGACGGACCCGTACGACGGCAGGGGCGGCGGGGGCGGGGGAACCGCCCCTTCGGACGGCGGCGGAGGTGTCGTGTCATCGCTCATGCCCGAAACGGTAGTGATGTCCACCGACGAGCGCATCCCCTTGTCGGAGATGAAACACGAACGCGACCCCGGAGCAACCGGCTGCGCCGTCCCGGCAAACTGTCGAGCCCCGGACCGGTGGTCCGGGGCTCGACGCCGAAATCAGTTGATGCTGGAGGAGACTCCAGGTGCTGCTTAGCGCTCGACCTCACCGCGGATGAACGCCTCGACGGAGGCGTGACCTTCGTCGTCAGGACGCTGCACCGGCGGGGACTTCATCAGGTAGGAGCTCGCCGAGAGCAGCGGGCCGCCGATCCCGCGGTCGAGCGCGATCTTCGCCGCACGGATGGCGTCGATGATGATGCCGGCCGAGTTCGGGGAGTCCCAGACCTCGAGCTTGTACTCGAGGTTCAGCGGAACGTCACCGAACGCACGACCCTCGAGGCGGACGTAGGCCCACTTGCGGTCGTCAAGCCAGGCCACGTAGTCCGACGGACCAATGTGGACGTTGCGGTCGTTGACCTTGCCGGACAGCGGACCGGTGAGGTTCGAGGTCACGGCCTGGGTCTTGGAGACCTTCTTGGACTCCAGGCGCTCACGCTCGAGCATGTTCTTGAAGTCCATGTTGCCGCCGACGTTGAGCTGGTAGGTGCGGTCCAGCACCACG